>NZ_JAJUWS010000040.1 GCF_021390475.1 Streptomyces sp. ST2-7A | reverse complement strand
ACCGGACTGCCCGCCACGCACCCGATCCGCCGGGAACGCCCCGCTTCGCGGGACGCTCCCGAAAACCAGATCAAACCCCTACAAGCCGACCCCAACAGGGTTGACGAAACAGATAGGGGCACCCCCCGGATGGGTGCCGCCCCCGCGCCGGCCGGGGCGAGGACGTCACGCCCACCCGGCCTCGTGCCTCCCGGGCGGGCGCCGCGGCGGTGCGCCGCGATCATGCCCCTCTCGGAACCACGCCGTCGCGCCGACCCTCCGGCCCGGAACAGCGAAAAGCCGCCGGGCCCCGACGAATCGGGGCCCGGCGGAAGCGACGACGGGTCGCCCGGGGGCGCTCGCTCAGAGGTACAGGCCGGTGGAGTCCTCGGAGCCCTGGAGGCGTTCGGCCGCCACGGCGTGCAGATCCCGTTCCCGCATCAGCACGTAGGCCGTGCCGCGCACTTCCACCTCGGCCCGGTCCTCCGGGTCGTACAGCACCCGGTCACCCGGTTCGACGGTGCGGACGTTCTGCCCCACGGCCACGACCTCGGCCCAGTCCAGGCGGCGGCCGACGGCGGCCGTGGCGGGGATGACGATGCCCCCGGTGGAGCGGCGTTCGCCCTGGCCGGTGTCGGTGCGCACCAGCACGCGGTCGTGCAGCATCCGGATCGGGAGCTTGTCATGGGTCGGGCCGGGAGATGGGGTGGTCACGACACGACCGTATCCCAACGGCTCCGGACGCGGGACCGGTGGTCACCGACGGCGCCGCCGGACACCGAGCACCAGCAGACCGACCACGCCGACCGCCACCAGGGCGATGGGGATCAGCCGTTCCGGGCGCGGGGACCCGTCGCGCGTCATCAGGCCGGTACGGGCCCCGGTGACGGTGCGGTTGACCGCGATGTACGCCTGGCCCGCGTGGCGGTCCACCGCCGACAGCGCGCGGGTGCGCACGTCGCCCACGATGGTCTTGGGGTGCACCCGCACCGCCAACTCGTCGAGGGTGTCGGCGAGCAGGGCGCGCCGGCGGCGGATCCGGGCCTCGATCTCCTCCGGCCCCTCCTCCTTCGGCTTCTCCGCTTCGTATCGGCTGCTGCCGCTCTTCCCGTCCTGGTGATCCGGACGACTGGACTCGGGCACCGCTCCGCCTCCGTGGTCGATTCTCGTCGTGGTCCGGGCCAGGGGGCCCGTCCCGCACAGTCTGTCAGTTTCCTGCCCCGGTCGCCGCCCGCCATTCCGCCCCGGGTCGGGCCGACCGGGCACGGTGTGCGACGTGTTCCCCGGCCCGGCGGAGGCGGTGCGGGCGGATGGGTAGGCTCGGGCGCGGGGCCCTCCCCACCATCGTTCGAGAGAGGAACCACCGATGAGCGATCGCCTGCAGCCGGGTGACACCGCCCCCGCCTTCACCCTGCCGGACGCCGACGGGAAGTCGGTCTCGCTGGCGGACTACTCCGGGCGGAAGGTGATCGTCTACTTCTACCCGGCGGCGATGACGCCGGGTTGCACCAAGCAGGCGTGCGACTTCACCGACAACCTGCGGCTACTGGCCGACGCCGGGTACGACGTGGTGGGTGTCTCCCCCGACAAGCCGGAGAAGCTGGCGAAGTTCCGGGAGCGGGAGGAGTTGGGCATCACCCTCCTCGGCGACCCCGGGAAGGAGACCCTGACCGCCTACGGCGCCTTCGGCGAGAAGACCATGTACGGCCGCACCGTCACCGGCGTGATCCGCTCCACCGTGATCGTGGACGAGGCGGGGAAGGTGGAGCGGGCGCTCTACAACGTCCGGGCGACCGGGCACGTGGCGAAGCTGATCCGCGACCTGGGTCTGTGACCGTCGCCGGCGAGTGGCCGGAGGTCCGGCGGGGCGGGAGCGGGTCGGCCGGACGGGCCGCCCCCGCCGGGCGTCCCGTCGGCGCGGCCCGTCCACGGGCCGACCGGTCGGGGACCGATCCACGGCCCCGCGACTAGGCTGGTCGACGCGGTGCGACCGGTCCCCGGCGGGGTCCGGCGCCGGTCCCCGCGACCGGTCGGCCGTCCCCACCGGCCCGCCCCGTCCGCTTTTCCCCGCACGGCAGGAGTTCCCACGGTGTCCGAGCGCAAGCCGATCGAGTCCTGGCTGACCGACATGGACGGCGTCCTCATCCACGAGGGGGTGCCGATCCCCGGCGCCGACCGTTTCCTGAAGCGGCTGCGGGAGTCCGGCAAGCCGTTCCTGGTGCTGACCAACAACTCGATCTACACGCCGCGCGACCTGCACGCCCGCCTGCAGCGAATGGGCCTGGACGTGCCGGTGGACAACATCTGGACCTCGGCGCTGGCCACCGCGAAGTTCCTCTCCGACCAGCGGCCGGGCGGCACGGCGTACGTGATCGGCGAGGCGGGACTGACCACCGCCCTGCACGACATCGGTTACATCCTGACCGACACCGCCCCGGACTACGTGGTGCTGGGCGAGACCCGCACCTACTCGTTCGAGGCGCTCACGAAGGCGATCCGGCTGATCAACGCGGGGGCGCGGTTCATCGCCACCAATCCGGACGAGACCGGCCCCTCCGCCGAGGGCGCGTTGCCGGCGACCGGCTCGGTGGCGGCGCTGATCACCAAGGCGACCGGCCGCGAGCCGTACTTCGTCGGCAAGCCCAACCCGTTGATGATGCGGGCCGGGTTGAACGCCATCGGGGCGCACTCGGAGTCCAGCGCGATGATCGGCGATCGGATGGACACCGACGTGCTGGCCGGTCTGGAGGCCGGGATGGAGACCTTCCTGGTGCTGACCGGGCTGACCGACCCGGAGGAGGTGGAGCGGTACCCGTTCCGGCCGTCCACCGTGGTGGAGTCGATCGCGGACATGGTCGACCGGGTCTGACCCCCGGAGAGCGGGCCGGATTCACCGCAACGGCCCGGGCCCGCCCACCGGACGGGCGAACCCGGTGGCGCTGCGGATGCGCCGGCGGACCGGTCGGGCGACGGTCGGGGGGACCGGTTCCGGAGGTTCCGGCAGGTCCCGGAGGTTCAGCCATGGGCACCCCGCTCACGTCCGCCACTTCCCCGTCCGAGTCCTCCCCCGCGTGCGGGGGGTCCCCGACCGGCTCCCCCTGTGCCCGCGACCGCGGGTGCTGCTCCGGCGCTCGCCGTTCCCGGCGGGGGTCGGCGGCGGGCCCGGTCCTGGTGCTGGCCTGCGTGGCGCTGATCGGCTTCGCGGGCCCGTCGGTGGCCGGTCCGCCCGACCCCGATCACCACGAGCCGGGACGTCACGAGCCGGACCACCACCGTGGCGAGGTGATCATCACCCCGGTGGCGCCGCACCCGGGCGGCGAGGTGCGGCTGCGGGTCTTCGGTTGCCGGGACGGCCACGGCACCGCGCACTCCGAGGCGTTCGTCACCGAGGCCCGGCTCGGTCCGGCCACCGGGGGCGGGCTGGTCGGCGAGGCGCGGATCTCCTCCACCATCGCGCCCGGCTCGTACGCCGTGGACATCTCCTGTGACGGGCGTCCGAAGGCGGTGAGCGGGCGGGTCACGGTGGTGCCGAAACACGGCCCCCACCCCGAGCCCCCGCACAAGCCGCACCACCCGACCGCGCCGGTGAAGGCCGGTGGCGGCGGCACGGCCGACGAACGCGCCCCGGAGGCCGGGGACTCGAGCCTCGCCGCGCCGGTCGCCTCCCCCGTCGGCGGCACGGGCACGGGGCCGGGCCCGCTGTTGGCGGTTCTCGGCGCCCTGGGGGTCGCGGGGGCGACGGGATTCGGGATGCTCCGCCGGCGCCGCGCGGCCGGCGGGGGTCGGTGAACGGGCGGTCGGGGTGACGTCCACGACCACCGGGCGGTCCGCCACGGGTCGGGGCGGGACCCGGGGCGGTGCGCTGACCGCCGTGGCCTGGGCCGTCCTGTTGTTCGGCCTGTGGTTGTGGGGACGGGAGTTGACGGGCGGGGAGCCGGACATGGGCGGCCCGGTCCGGCTCTCCGACGGGCGGGTGCTGCCCGCCCCCGTGCGGCCTCTGGAGGGGGAGGCGGTGCCGGTACGGCTGGGGATGGACCACCCGGCGTTGCGGGCGGAGGTGATCGAGCGCGGCGTGGAGCCGGAGGGCGGCGTGGAACCGCCGCCGTTCGAGGCGGCGGACACCGCCGGCTGGTTTCGGGACGGTCCGGTGCCGGGGGCGGCGGGCGCGGCCCTGCTGGTGGGACACGTGGACACCGACACCGGGCGGGCCGTCTTCTACGACCTGAGCACGGTGGAGCCGGGCGCCGAGGTGGAGGTGCTGCGCTCGGACGGCCGGACGGCGGTCTTCACCGTCGAGCGGGTGGACGTGGTGCAGCGCTCCGCCTTCGATCCGGAGGTGGTCTACGGGCCGCACCGGAAGGGGCGGGCGGAGCTGCGACTGATCACCTGCGGCGGGGAGTTCGACGCCGAGCGGGACAGCTACTCGGCGAACGTGGTGGTCTCCGCCTACCTGACGGAGACCCGGGACCCGCCGGGACCGGGCCTGAACGGGTCCGACCGGGCCTGACCGTCCCACCGATCGGGTGGGTGCTCCGGCCGATCCCGGACGGCCCGCACCACCGGGTACCGCGACCCGCCCCTGCCGGCCGCCGGGACGCCGGGATCCGCCGGGACCCGCCGGGGTCGGACCGGGGCACGACCCGAGCGGAACCGAACGGTCCGAGACCACCGGGCACCGATACCCCGCCGACGCCGGGGCCCCGACACCGACGCCGGGGCACGCCCGGCACCGGGATGCGGGGACCGGGGCGGAACACGACCCGCCCCCGGCCGGCCCGACACGGCGTCGGGGTACCGGGATCCGCCCCGGGGAGGGCCGACCCGTCCCACCGACCGGGGCACCCGCCGGCGGAAACCCGCCGTCCCGCCCCGGCACCCGGCCGAGGGCGGGGACGACCGTGGTCACGGCAAACCGGGCCGGCCCGTCGTCAGCCGAGGAGTTCGCGCAACCCGGGGGCGAGCGCCCGGAAGGCACGCCCCCGGTGACTGATCGCGTTCTTCTCCGCCGGGCTCAGCTCCGCGCAGGTGCGGGTCTCCCCCTCCGGTTGGAGGATCGGGTCGTAGCCGAAGCCGCCCTCCCCCACCGGAACGCGGCGCAGGGTACCGGGCAGGCGCCCGACGACGACCCGTTCGGTGCCGTCGGGCAGGGCCAGCGCGGCGGCGCAGGCGAAGTGGGCACCCCGGTGTTCGTCGGGGATGCCCTCGAGTTGGGCGAGCAGCAGGTCCAGGTTGGCGCGGTCGTCGCCGTGCCGGCCGGACCAGCGGGCGGAGAGGATGCCGGGGGCGCCACCGAGGACGTCCACGCACAGCCCGGAGTCGTCGGCGAGGGCGGGCAGACCGGTGGCCCGGGCGAGGGTGTGCGCCTTGAGAAGCGCGTTCTCCTCGAAGGTGACGCCGGTCTCGGCGACCTCGCCGACCTCCGGGAAGGCGTCGGCGCCGACGAGTTCGCGGTGTACGCCCGTCTCACCGAGGATGGCGCGCAGTTCGGCCACCTTGTGGGCGTTGCGAGTGGCGAGCACCAGGCGGTCGTCGGTGCCCGACGCGGTGGAACCGGGGGTGTCGCTCATGCGGCCAGCGCCTCCTTCTGCTTCTCGGTCAGCGCGGCGCAGCCGAGTTCACCGAGGTCGAGCAGGGCGGTCAACTCGGTGCGGGCGAAGGGCGCCCCCTCGGCGGTGCCCTGCACCTCGACGAAGCGGCCGTCGCCGGTGCACACCACGTTCATGTCGGTCTCGGCCCGCACGTCCTCCTCGTAGCAGAGGTCGAGCAGAGGGGTGCCGTCGACGATGCCGACGCTGACGGCGGAGACGGTGCCGGTCAGCGGGCGGGCGGAGGACTTGACCAACTTCTTGCCCCGGGCCCAGTCCACGGCGTCGGCCAGTGCCACGTACGCGCCGGTGACGGCGGCGGTGCGGGTGCCGCCGTCGGCCTGCAGGACGTCGCAGTCCAGGACGATCGTGTTCTCCCCGAGGGCGGAGAAGTCCACCACGGCGCGCAGCGAACGGCCGATCAGACGGGAGATCTCGTGGGTGCGTCCACCGATCCGGCCGCGCACCGACTCGCGGTCACCACGGGTGTTGGTGGCGCGGGGCAGCATCGAGTACTCGGCGGTGACCCAACCCTTGCCGCTGCCCCGGCGCCAGCGGGGAACCCCCTCGGTGACGCTGGCGGTGCACAGGACCCGGGTGTCCCCGAAGGAGACGAGGACCGAGCCTTCTGCGTGCTTGCTCCACCCGCGTTCGATGGTGACGGGGCGGAGCAGGTCGGGGGTACGGCCGTCGATGCGTGACATGCGGTGAGCCTAGTCGTCGGCGGGGGCCGGGCCGGTCGGCGGGGGCGGCCCGCCGCACCGCCGGGGAGGGACGGCGCCGGATCGGGGTCCACGCCCGGCGCGGGGCGCGACCGACGGGCCGAACCGGATCAGGAGGGGTCCCGGCCCACCCGGCGTGGGGCCGGGTACAGGAGCAGGACCGACGCGATACCGGCCCCGAACGGCGGACCGGGCGAGGGAGGCCGATCGGTTCCGGAACCGACCACGGATGCGCGGCCGACAGGCCGAACCGGATCCGGGAGGGCTCCCGGCCAACCCGGGTAACGGGTTGGCCGGGTAACGGGTTGGCCGGGTAACGGGTTGGCCGGGTAACGGGAACACCAGCGACGAGGTACCGGCCCCGTACGGCGGGCCGCCCCGGCATCGGTCCCTACATGAGGTCCTCGATCTCGGAGGCCAGCGGGTCGGCCTCCGGCCCCACGACCACCTGCACCGCCGTGCCCATCGCCACCACGCCCATGGCGCCGGCGGCGCGCAGAGCCGCCTCGTCCACCAACGAGGGGTCCTCCACCTCGGTGCGCAGTCGGGTGATGCATCCCTCGACCTCGACGATGTTGTCGATTCCGCCGAGGCCGGCGACGATGCGCCCGGCCTTCCCGGCGAGGTCGTCGCGTCCGCGTGCCGCCATGGCCGCCTCCCTGATCGTGGTCTGCTCGTCGGTCCACCCGCCCGTTTCCCGGCGGGGTCCTCCCGACGGGTCCCGGCCGGGGGCCGGGATCGGGCTCGGGCGCGGATCAGCATACGGGTGGGTCCGGCGGCGCCCGGGGAACCGGAACGCCTTCCGACGCGCGCCTCGATGTGGTCATAATGACCCGCGCCCGAAATGGTGTAGACCACACTACCCGGAAGGGTGTTCGCGACCACTCCCGGAACCGGTCGTCCCCGTTCCCATCGGAACCCCCGTCCCACCCCCCACCGCGCCCGGAGGCATCCGTGTCCACCACCCCGACCACCGAACGCGGGGACCGCCCCGCCCCCGCACCACCCGGTCGCCGCTCCCGCGTCATGGCGGTGGCACAGCGCATCGGCCGCAGCCTGATGCTGCCGGTCGCCACCCTGCCCGCCGCCGCCCTGCTGGTGCGCTTCGGCGCCGACGACATGCTGGGCAGCGACGCGCTGCCCGACGCCGTCAACCGGATCGCCGAGTTCATGGCCGCCGGCGGTGGCGCCCTGCTGGACAACATGGCGCTGCTGTTCGCGGTGGGCATCGCGATCGGCTTCGCCCGCAAGTCCGACGGCTCCACCGCGTTGGCGGCCGTCGTCGGCTACCTGGTCTTCGACAACGTGCTGGCCACCTTCCACGACCCCAACACCGACTCCCCGGTCTCGGCCGGGGTGCTGGGCGGCGTGATCATGGGCATCACCGTCGCCCTGCTCTACCAGCGTTTCCACCGCACCCGCCTGCCGGACTTCCTCGGCTTCTTCGGCGGACGCCGTCTGGTGCCGATCATCTCCGCCTTCGCGGGCCTGGGGCTGGGCATCGTCGTGGGCTACGTGTGGCCGGTGCTGGGCAGCGGCCTGTTCCACTTCAGTGAGTGGCTGGTGGGCTCGGGCGCGGTCGGCGCCGGCATCTTCGGCACGCTGAACCGGGCGCTGATCCCGGTGGGGATGCACCACCTGCTGAACTCCTTCCCGTGGTTCCAGGCCGGCTCCTACACCCGGGACGACGGGACGGTCGTGACCGGCGACATCGCGCGGTTCCTGGCCGGTGACCCGACCGCCGGTCAGTTCATGACGGGCTTCTTCCCGATCATGATGTTCGCGCTGCCGGCGGCCTGCCTGGCGATGTACCACTGCGCGCGGCCGGAACGGCGCGCGGTGGTGGGCGGCATGATGGTCTCCATCGCGCTGACCGCCTTCGTGACCGGCGTCACCGAGCCGATCGAGTTCACCTTCATGTTCATCGCGCCGGCGCTGTACGCGATCCACGCCGTGCTGACCGGTGTCGCGCTCGCGCTGACCTGGGCGCTGGACATGCGCGGCGGCTTCGGGTTCTCCGCCGGCGCGATCGACTACGTGCTCAACTTCGGCATCGCGTCCAACCCGCTGGGCCTGGCGCTGGTCGGGTTGTGCTTCGGCGCGGTGTACTACGCGGTCTTCCGGTTCGCGATCATCCGGTTCAACCTGCCGACGCCGGGTCGGGAGCCGGACGAGGACGACGACCTCGCGATGCCGGGCGACCCGGGGCGCAAGCGGGCGGGTGCCCGACGCGGCGGCGCGGAGGCCGGCGGCACCGGGACGGTGACCGTTCCGGCACCGGCGCCCTCCACCGATCCGGAGCCGGAGGGCTCCCCGACCGGCGGGACGACCCCCTCCCCATCCGGGAAGGACCCGGCGACCCCGGGCGCGGCCCCGATGTCCCCGTCCGGCGGCCCCGTCGACGGGACGTCCGACGAGACGGCCGACGAGACGGGCCGAACCGACGGGGCGAGCGGACCCACCGACGAAGCCGACGGGACCGACCGGTCCATGGGCGGCGGGCGGCCCCCGGCGGGCTGACACCCGACCGACCACCGGGAGCGGCCCGGTCACCGGGCCGCCCGAATGACCGGAACGCCCCGGGGCGCGGCCCCGGGGCGACGGGTTCGAAGGAACCCCGGTCCATCCGGATGGCCTCCGTCCGAGGGGCCTCAGAAGGTGTAGACCGCGCCGGGTCGGGCCGCCTCGACGGGCCCGTCGAAGACCGCGCGGGCGTCCCGGAGGTTGGCCCCGGTGTCCGTCCACGGCGGGATATGGGTGAGCACCAGGCGGCGGGCCCCCGCGACCCGGGCGGCCTCCCCGGCCTCGCGACCGGTCATGTGGACGTCCGGCAGGTTCTCCTTGCCGTCGGTGAAGGCGGCCTCGCACAACAGCAGGTCGGCGTCGCGGGCCAACTCCTCCACCTCCGGGCAGGGACCGGTGTCGCCGGAGTAGGTGAGGACGCGCCCCCGGTGTTCCACCCGGAAGCCGTAGGCCTCGACCGGGTGGCGGACCCGGGAGACCTCGACGGAGAGCGGGCCAGGGGTGAGGACCTCGCCGTGGTGGAGGGTGCGGAAGTCGAAGACCTCGCTCATCGACTTCTCGTCGGGGGTGTCCTCGTAGGCGGTGTTGAGCCGGTGTTCGGTGCCGGCCGGGCCGTACACCGGGATGGGCTCGCAGCGTCCGCCCTCGTGCCGGTAGTAGCGGGCCACGAAGTAGCCGCACATGTCGATGAAGTGGTCGGGGTGAAGATGACTGAGGACGATCGCGTCGATGTCGTACAAACCGGTGTACTTCTGCAGTTCGCCGAGGGCGCCGTTGCCCAGATCCAGCAGCAGACGGTAGCCCTCGGCCTCGATGAGGTAGCAGGAGCAAGCCGAGTCCGCGGACGGGAACGATCCCGAGCAGCCGACAACGGTGAGCTTCATGGGCCTGGGGACCTCCGGGGTGGGGTCCAACGACTGTACGGCGGCGGTGGGCCGCGGGGACGGCGCGGACCGGACGGTGTGGGCGGAATCACCAGTCCGCGGGCGGTGTTCGCCGCCCGGTCGTCGCCCGTCCCCCCGGCGGGGGAACGGTGTTCGACGGTGGGTTCGGGGCGGTTCCCGGCTCGCCCCGGAGCGGCTCGACGGGGCACCCGAACCGGCACCTCCACGGGCGCCCGGAGGGCTCGACGCGCGGGACCGGGGCGCTCCTCAGCGCCGGGCCGTGGTTTGCAGATGGATCGCCTGCAACAATCCCACCGCGATCCACACCGCGAACATCGAGGAGCCGCCGTAGGAGATGAACGGCAGCGGCAGTCCGGTGACCGGCATGATCCCCAGGGACATGCCGATGTTCTCGAAGGTCTGGAAGGCGAGCCACCCGGCGATGCCGGCGGCCAGGACCGTCCCGTACAGGTCGGAGCACTCCCGGGCGATACGCAGCGCCCGCCACATCACCACTCCCAGCAGCAGGATGATCGTGACGCCGCCGACGAAGCCGAGTTCCTCCCCCGCGACGGTGAAGATGAAGTCGGTGTGCTGCTCGGGGACGAACTGTCCGATGGTCTGACTCCCCTGGAAGAGGCCCATCCCGGTGAGCCCGCCGGCGCCGATCGCGATCCGCGCCTGGTGCGTGTTGTACCCCACCCCGGCGGGGTCGAGTTCGGGGTTGGCGAAGGCCGCGACCCGGTTGATCTGGTACTCGTCGAGCACGCCGAGCTGCCAGACCGCCACCGCTCCGGCGGCGCCCGCCGCGATCAGACCGAGGATCCACGCCCGGTGCGCGCCGGCGGCGGTGAGCAGCACCAGGACGATGGCGATCAGCCCGAGGGTCTGGCCGAGGTCGGGGGTGAGCAGCACCAGCACCGCGGGCAGGGCCACCAGGAGGAGTACGGCCATCACGGTGAGGGCGTTGGGCGGGTGTTCCTCGCCCGGCCGGCGCCGGGCGGCGCCCTCGGCCCGGGAGGCGATCAACGCGGCGGCGGCGAGGATGACGGCGACCTTGACCAGTTCGGAGGGCTGGAAGGCGAAGCCGCCGCCGATCTCGATCCAGCGCCGGGCGCCGTTGACGGTGCTGCCCAACGGGGTGAGGACCAGGGCGGTGAGCACGACCGAGACGACGTAGAGCACCGGGGCGACGTCCCGCAGCCGGCGGTGACCGACCCGCAACACGAAGGCGGCCAGCAGCAGGCCGATGAGGATGTTGAGGCAGTGCCGGAACAGGAAGTGGTAGGGGTCGCCGCCGGTGAGGTGGTCCCGGCTCCGGGTGGCGGAGAGGACCAGGACCGTACCCAGCAGGGTGAGGGTGAGGGAGGCCAGCAGCAGCGGCCGGTCCAGTCGGCGCAGCGGGCCGTCGCGGGCGAGGAGGGCGCGCAACGGTCGTCGGCGGTCGGGCCGGCCGCCGAGGAGCGGGGGCGGGCCGGCGTTCGTGGTCTCCCGACAGTAGGTGTTCACCGTGCTCACCGGCCGCTCCCGCGCTCGCTGCCCGCTGGTCCTTCCCCCGGGGCGGCGGGCCGCCGGTGCCCGCCGGGGCCGGCGGATCGGGGGCCGGGCCTCCCGGTGGTGACTGTACGCGCGGCCGGGGTGGCGTTCGGTGATCCCGCGCCCCGCGCCCGGCGGGTCCCCCGGAAGGGTGCAACGCCACCCCGCCGGTTCGGGGCCCGGTTCGGGGTCCCGGGACGCGCGTCGGGGCCCGATCCGGTCGGATCGGGCCCCGGCGGGGTGCGGGTCTCAGGCCCAGAGCTGTCCGTGCAACAGCTCGACGGCCGCCTCGGTGGACTCGGCGGTGTAGACGCCGGTGGACAGGTACTTCCATCCACCGTCGGCGACCACGAAGACGATGTCGGCGGGGACTCCCGCGCGGACCGCCTTGCGGCCGACCCCGATCGCCGCGTGCAACACGGCGCCGGTGGAGATGCCCGCGAAGATGCCCTCCTCGGAGAGGAGTTCGCGGGTGCGGGCGACCGCGTCGGCGGAGCCGACGGAGAACCGGGTGTCGAGGACCTCCGGGTCGTACAACTCGGGGACGAATCCCTCGTCGAGGTTGCGCAGGCCGTAGACCAGGTCGTCGTAGCGCGGTTCGGCGGCGACGATCGTGACGTCCGGCTTGTGCTCGCGCAGGTAGCGGCCGACGCCCATCAGGGTGCCGGTGGTGCCCAGCCCCGCGACGAAGTGGGTGACGGACGGCAGGTCGGCGAGGATCTCCGGGCCGGTGCCGGTGTAGTGGGCTCCGGCGTTGTCGGGGTTGCCGTACTGGTACAGCATCACCCAGTCGGGGTGTTCGGCGGCCAGCTCCTTGGCGACCCGCACGGCGGTGTTGGAGCCGCCCGCGGCCGGCGAGGAGATGATCTCCGCGCCCCACATGGCCAGCAGCTCGCGGCGCTCGCGGGAGGTGTTCTCCGGCATGACGCAGACGATGCGGTAGCCCTTGAGGCGGGCCGCCATCGCCAGCGAGATGCCGGTGTTCCCGGAGGTCGGCTCGAGGATGGTGCAGCCGGGGGTGAGCCGGCCGTCCTTCTCCGCCTGCTCGATCATGTGCAGGGCGGGACGGTCCTTGATCGACCCGGTGGGGTTGCGGTCCTCCAGCTTGGCCCAGATCCGCACGTCCTCCGAGGGGGACAGGCGCGGGAGGCGGACCAGCGGGGTGTTGCCGACCGCCGCGAGGGGGGAGTCGAAGCGCATCAGCGCGATCCCCCGGCGACGGCGGGCAGGATCGTCACGCTGTCGCCGTCCGCCAGCTCGGTGTCGATGCCGTCGAGGAAGCGCACGTCCTCGTCGTTGAGGTAGACGTTCACGAAGCGGCGCAGCTCGTCCTTCTCCACCAGCCGCTCCCGGATGCCCGGGTGGTTGGCCTCCAGGTCCGCGAACAGCTCGGAGAGGGTGGAGCCGGAGCCGGTGACGGCCTTCGCGCCGTCGGTGTAGGTGCGCAGGATGGTCGGGATGCGGACCTCGATGGCCATGGTGGTCGAACTCCAGGGGTGAGGGGGCGGAAAACCCGGTTGGGCGGTGCGGTGCGGTGTGCCGCACCCCGGCGCCGTTCGCGACCGAACGGTGTGGAGGGGGCGTCGGCGGGTGTCGGAGGCCGATGGGCGCGCCGGAATCCCACCCGGAGGGCGCGTGGTGGGGTCACCGGTCGCCTGGCGGCGGTCCCGGAGAGACCCGGGGCCGGGGGCGCCCGCCGGTCGGTCGGCGTCAGCGCGCGCGGCTCCCGGCACGCCGACACAGTGCGCCGGCGAGGCGGCACAGATCGATGTGCAGACGCTCGACGAGCAGCGGCGGCTGCGGCTCACTTCTCACGTCCGGGACAACCATGCGGTCATCGTAACGATTCCCGGCCGGGACTCCGGAAGTCCGTCCCGTGATGCGGACTCTTCCGTCCCGACATGCGGGCAATCGGTGACGGAATCCGGAGTGGCCGGTCACACCGCGTGGGAATCCACGATCCGGACCTCCTCCTCGGACACCTCGCCATCCACGATCCGGAAGGAACGGAACGACACCGGTCCCTCGTCGTCGCCGCACTCGGCGGTGGAGACGATCACGTAGTGCGCGGCGGGCTCGTTGGCGTAGGAGATGTCGGTGCGCGAGGGATACGCCTCGGTGGCGGTGTGCGAGTGGTAGACGACCACCGGCTCCTCGTCCCGGTCGTCCATCTCCCGGTAGAGCTTCAGCAGGTCGCCGGAGTCGAACTCGTAGAAGGTGGGCGAGCGGGCCGCGTTGAGCATCGGGATGAAGCGCTCTGGGCGGTCGGTGCCGGCGGGTCCGGAGACGACGCCGCAGGCCTCGTCGGGGTGGTCCCGGCGGGCGTGGGCCACGATGCGGTCGTGGAGATCCCGGGTGATGGTCAGCATGGGCGCCAGGATAGCCGGCGCGTCCCGGACACGGATGGGGGCCCGGTCCGTACCCCCGAGCGGTACGGTCCGGGCCCCGTGACCGACCCGTGGGTCCGTCCCCGGTGGGGGCGGGCCGCGGGTCGGGGTCGGTGTCCGTTCGCGGCGGGGCGGTCGGGCCGCCGACCGCGCACGGTCTCCCGTGTGGCCGGTGGCGGCCGGGCCCCGGTGTTCGCCGGGGGCCGGCCGCCTCACCGGTCCGTCGGGGCTCGCCCGAGGGACCGGTGGGTGATCACTTGTCGACGGTGACCTTCTCGCCCTCACCACCGTCACCGGGGGCGTTGGCGGCGGCCTCGGAGGCCTCGATCTCCTCGTCGGTCTCGCCGGCGTCGCGGCGACGGATGTACTCCAGCACCCGGCCCAGCTCGTGCTTGACCACCGGGGCCAGCAGGTAGAGGCCGATGATGTTGAAGACCGCGGCGAGGAAGAGGAAGGAGTCGGTCAGGTCGACCAGGGTCATCAGCGGCAGCAGGGCGCCGATGATGACCATGCCGCAGAACAGCGCCTTGTAGACCGTCTCGCTGGTGCGGGAGGCACCGAAGATGTGGGCCCAGGACTTCAGGCCGTAGTAGCTCCAGGTGATCAGCGTGGAGAAGGCGAAGAGGATCACGGCCAGGGTCAGCAGGCCGGAGAACCACGGCAGGGCGGTCTGGAAGGCGTCGGAGGTGATCGCGATGCCGTTGATCGAGTCGTCGCCGGCGCGGCGGGCCTCGTAGAGCGGACCGGCGGCGACGATGATGGTCACGGCGGTCATGGTGCAGATCACGACGGTGTCGATGAACGGCTCCAGCATGGCGACCAGACCCTCGGTGGCCGGACGCTTGGTCTTCACCGCGGAGTGGGCGATCGGGGCGGAGCCGATGCCGGCCTCGTTGGAGAAGGCCGCGCGCTGGAAGCCGACGATCAGGGCGCCGAGCAGACCACCGGCGACGCCGGACGGGTTGAAGGCCTCGGTCACGATGGTCACCAGCGCGTCCGGGACGGCGGTGATGTTCCACAGGATGACGATGAGGCAGGCGGCCACGTACATGAGGGCCATGGAGGGCACCAGTCGGCTGGTGACCTTGCCGATGGACTTCATGCCGCCCAGGATCACCGCGCCGACCAGCACCGACAGCACGATGCCGTACAGGATGGAGCCGGTGTTGCCGGCGAAGAAGCTGTCCCCGCCGCCGGTCTCGGAGGCGAGCTGCTCCAGGGACTGGTTGACCTGGAAGAGGTTGCCGCCGAAGAAGGTGAAGGCCACGATCATCAGGGCGGAGCCCCAGGCCAGGACCTTGCCCAGGCCGGGCAGGCCGCGCTCGGCGAGGCCCTTGCGCAGGTAGTGCATCGGACCGCCGGAGACGGTCCCGTCGGCGTGCACCTCGCGGTAGCGGACACCCAGGGTGCACTCGGCGAACTTGGTGGCCATGCCGAGCAGACCGCAGAGGATCATCCAGAAGACGGCGCCGGGGCCACCGATGGAGATCGCGATGGCCACACCGGCGATGTTCCCGAGGCCGACGGTGCCGGAAAGGGCCGAGGTCAGGGCCTGGAAGTGGGTGACCTCACCGGGTGCGTCGGGGCTGTCGTACTTGCCGCGCACGACCTTGAGGGCCGTCTTGACGTGGCGCACCTGCGCCAGGCCGAAGTAGGCGGTGAAGATCAAGCCGGCGATGACCAGCCACAGGACGATCGGCATGATCGTCGCGCCGCCGACGTCGAAGTTGAAGAAGACGATGTCTCCCATGAGGCCGGCGAACGGCTCCACCCAACCGTTGATCTTGTCTGCGACCGTATCGGCCCAGGTCGTTTCATCCATGGATTACCTCTGGCGGGTTGCTGCGGGGACGAATGAAGGCACGGAATGCTGCCGATGATGCGGTATTTCCGACGAGCCGCCGGGGTGAGGGTGACCCCCGAAAACATTCGGATGTGCGTTCCTACCACGCAGAGCGATATTCACTGTGTGACGCGCATCACACGTTCGGATAACGGTCGAGTTAACGCGACGGCATTACACCACAAAAGCGACACATGCCTCCTACAGCCAGTAGCGTTGTCCGCATAACGGATACCAAAGATCACGCTGCGTATAGATCGACGGCGTTCCGAACACGAACGGAAGTCAAGGAAAAACCCCCGGCGCACTCGAAGAACGCGTCAGGGGTTTCCGTCGGTAACGCTACTGTCCCGACGCCGATCTATGTCATGAGTGTTTCCAGCAATGACTCCTGCAGGAAGCCGAGCCAGAGATAAGCCATCGCCATCGGTTTACGCGGATCATCATCGGGTAGAGCGATGATCCGCTCGGAGGTGTCGTCGTCCTCGATGCCCAATCTCGCCCCCACCGCCAACCGCAGATCGTTGAGCGTGCCGAGCCACCGACGGCACCCCTCGGCGTCCAGGCGCACCACGCCCCCGCCACCGGGCACCGACCCGTCGGCCGCCACGGCGTCCAACGACCGCACCACCGCCAGGCCGTCCTCCCGCTTGCGGGCCCGCAGGTCCGGCTCGGTGAACCGGCGGAACTCCGCCGCCCACCGGCGGGTCTCCTCGTCCGGGGCCTCCCCCGGCCCGCCGTAGGCGTCGGGCAGGAGCCGGGCCAGCGCGGGGTCGGCGGGGGGCTCGGTGGGCCCCTCCGCGAACAGCGCCTCCAGCGGGTCCACCTCCCCGCCCGGCGCGGCGTCGGCCGATCCACCGGGGCCGACCAGTTCGAGCAGTTGGACCACCAGGCTGCGCAGGATGGAGAGTTCGGCCGGGTCCAGGGCCAGGGCGGCCCCGCCCCCTCCCGGACCGTCGCCGTCGCCATCGCCGGGAAGGGGTTCGAATCGGGCCGCCATCACTCACCGGTCCCGCTGCAGCGTCGCCCACAGCCCGTAGCCGTGCATCGCCTGGACATCTCGCTCCATCTCCTCACGGCTGCCGCTGGAGACCACGGCGCGCCCCTTGTGGTGCACGTCCATCATCAGCCGCTTCGCCTTGTCCTTGGGGTACCCGAAGTACGTCTGGAACACGTAGGTCACATAACTCATGAGGTTCACGGGGTCGTTGTGCACCACCGTGACCCAGGGGACCTCCGGTGAGAGCACCTCGACGGGCGCCCCCTCCGATTCCGTGCGCTCGATCTCCAGGGGGATGGCACTCACGGCAACCTCATCGCTCGCTCGACTGCTCGGTCCGTCCGGCCGATCACCATCCGGTCGGCCCCGGCTGTCACGCGGTGACGCGCGCCGGCGTTCGGCACGCGAAGTCGACCGACCGATCCGCTTCGACCCCACCCCGGGGCCGGCGCCCGACGACCGCGGGGTCCGACCCCGGGGCGCGACCGACACGTGATCGTCCTCACCCCCCATGCTGCCGGCCCGGGAGACCGCCGCGCACCGCAGCCGGGAGGAGCCACCGCACACCCGGCCCCAATAGATATCGTCAAACTGACGAATAAGCGCTACGCTGATCCCATGAACCACGGACCCTCGGGGCTGTCGGTGGCCGTGCCGTCCACCGCGCTCTTCACCGACCACTACGAGCTGACCATGCTCCGCGCCGCGCTGCGGGGCGGCACCGCCCACCGCCCTTCGGTCTTCGAGGTCTTCACCCGCCGTCTCCCGGAGGGCCGCCGCTACGGAGTCGTCGCCGGCACCGGCCGTGTCCTGGACGCCATCGCCGGCTTCCGCTTCGAGGAGGACCAGCTCGACTTCCTGCGCCGCACCGGGGTCGTCGACGAGCCCACCCTGGAGTGGCTGGCCGGATACCGCTTCACCGGCGACGTCCACGGCTACCCCGAGGGCGAGGTGTACTTCCCCGGCTCCCCGATCCTGCGGGTCACCGGCACCTTCGCCGAGTGCGTGCTGCTGGAGACGGTCGTGCTGTCCGTCCTCAACCACGACTCCGCCGTCGCCGCCGCCGCCTCCCGGATGGCCGTCGCCGCCCGGGGCCGGCCGCTGATCGAGATGGGCGCCCGCCGCACCCACGAACTGGCCGCCGTCGCCGCCTCCCGGGCCGCCTTCATCGGCGGCTTCGACACCACCTCCAACCTCGCCGCCGGCTACCGTCACGGCATCCCCACCGTCGGCACCAGCGCCCACGCCTTCACCCTGCTGCACGACACCGAGCGGGACGCCTTCCGCGTCCAGGTCGACGCGCTCGGCCGGGGCACCACCCTCCTGGTGGACACCTACGACGTCACCGAGGCCGTCCGGGCCGCCGTGGAGATCGCCGGCCCGGAGCTGGGCGCCGTGCGCATCGACTCCGGCGACCTGCTCCTCGTCGCCCACCGGGTGCGCCGACAACTCGACGAGCTGGGCGCCCGGGACACCCGCATCGTGGTCACCAGCGACCTCGACGAGTACGCCATCGCCTCCCTCGCCGCCGCCCCCGTGGACGCCTACGGTGTCGGAACCCAACTGGTCACCGGCAGCGGTCACCCCACCTGCTCGATGGTCTACAAGCTGGTCGCCCGCGCCGCCGGGGACGACCCCGGCGCGCCGCTGGTCCCGGTGGCCAAGAAGTCGGCCGGCGGCAAGCTGTCCATCGGCGGCGTCAAGTGGGGAGCGCGCCCCGACGGGCCCGACGGGGAGCCCACCACCGAGATCGTCGGCACCGGCCCGGCGCCGGAGGAGTTGGCCGACGACCTCCTCCAGGTGGAGCTGGTGCGCGGCGGGGAGATCGTCGGCGCGGAGCCGCCCTCGGCCGCCCGCGAACGCCACCGGCTGGCCCGTGAACGTCTCCCGCTCTCCGCCGGTCAGCTCTCGCGCGGGGAACCGGTCCTGCTCACCGAGTACCGCTGAACCGAACGCCCCCTCCCGGGGCGGGGCGCGCCCCGGAAACCGGCGAGGCCGTCCGGCGGGAGGGGGCGGAGCCACCTTTCCGGGGCACACTTCACCCGAACGGAGCAGTCGAGCCGACGGTGCCGGGCCACCCCGAACCCGCCCGCCCGCTTCCTCGGAGCGAGCGGAACACCGAACATCCGGGCCCGCCCGGCCGGTCGGAACCACCGGCCCGACCATCGGGCCGCACGAGAGGAAAAGAGGTCCGCACCCATGCACCGCGCCCTGATCGTCGTCGACGTGCAGAACGACTTCTGCGAGGGCGGGAGCCTCGCCGTGAACGGTGGCGCCGCCGTGGCCGCCGCCGTCACGGACCTGATCGGCGCCGCCGGTCCGGGCTACCGCCACGTGGTCGCCACCCGCGACCACCACATCTCCCCCGGCGACCACTTCTCGCCGACCCCGGACTTCACGGACTCCTGGCCGCCGCACTGCGTGGCCGGCACCGAGGGGGTCGGGTTCCACCCCAACTTCGCCCCCGCCGTCACCTCCGGCGCCGTGGACACCTGCTTCGACAAGGGCGCCTACTCCGCGGCCTACAGCGGCTTCGAGGGCGCGGAGGAGAACGGCACCGGCCTGGCCGAGTGGCTGCGCGCCCGCGAGGTGACCGAGGTGGACGTGGTGGGCATCGCCACCGACCACTGTGTGCGCGCCACCGCCCTGGACGCCGTCCGGGAGGGCTTCCGCACCCGGGTCCTGCTCGACCTCACCGCCGGTGTGGCCCCGAACACCGTCGAACGGGCGCTGGAGGAGATGCGGGAGGCCGGCGTGGAACTCTCCGGCACCCCGGTGGTGACCGCGGGCTGACCCCCGCCCGGCCCCGCCGCCCCCCGGGCGGGAAACCGGCCCGGCACCGCCGGTCCCCGCCGGCCGGACCCGGCTCAGCGGGATCGCAGCAGGGCGCCCATCGGTCGCCACGGGTCGATCGGTCGAGCGGCCCGGCAGCGCCACAGCAGCCCCTCGGGGTGGTGCAGCACCGCCGTGATCTCGTCCGACGTGGGGGGCTCGACGTTGCCCCGCAGATAGACCGCCCGCAACCCCAGGTTGCGCAGGCGGGTCAGGGCCCGAGCCCGGTTGCGGGCATGCACCAGGACCCGCACCCGCTCCGGCTCGACGCCACCGGGACGCGCCCCGGACGACGCCCCCGGGCGGGGCAGGGACAGCGCCACGACGACGCTGCCGTCGGGTTGACGAACCCATCCACCATCCGGCACGGCACCTCTCCCTCCGTTCGTCGCGCGGCACGCCGGGACCGTGCGACCGGGTCGCGCGGCACCGGCTCCCGCGCCGACCGCCATATCCTGACCGGATCCCGCCCCCACCGCCAGGGTCTTCCTCACATCCGCCGGTGACCTGCGGAAACTCATCCGTTCGAGGGCCCGGTCGGTCGCTGCGAAGGCCCCGGGGCGCCCGTCGTCGCCCGGAGGCCGATCGCCGTCTTGCCTGTGGGCATGCGGACAACTACGGTGCGTTGAGATCCTGTTGGAACGTGATGCCGTGCGCCCCCCGTGCACCCGCCGCGCGGATCGGCGCACGCTTACCGCCGATCCCCCACGGGCATCGAGGCTCGTAGGACCCGGTCGGGCCCCCGCCCGGTCGGTCGTCGTGCACCCCCATCCCCCAGGACGGAATCCGTCATGCCGCATCCGAGTCCCGCTCAGGTCGTCCACGGGTCGGCCGCCGTCATCGGCACCACCCTCCTGATGGTTCTCCTCTTCCCCTCCGCGCCCGACTGGGTCGTCGCGCCGGTGACGGTCGTCGCGCTGGCGATCGGCGTGCTGGTCGCCCTGCGGCCGGCGCTGCGGGCCGGTGCCCGGTCGGCCCCGGCCGCCGTCACCGGTGCGTCCGCGACACCTCACGCCGCGCCGGTGGAAACCCCCGGGGCCCCGGAGCGGATCGGAGCCGACCGGCCGCGCGCCGTGCGGGTCTGAGCGTCCCGGATCGGGGCGCCGACGGGCGGCCCGATCCGGGGTCACCCCGCCCGGACGACCACCGTCCGGGCCGCCTTGTCGTGGACGCACTGTCGGTAGGGCCGGTCCCAGGTACAGCTGAGGACGTTCCAGAGCCAGAACAGCGTGCCGAGGCAGGGCACCAGCTGCGGCAGGGAGTACACCGCCGCGCGGGTCCAGCCCGGGTTGCCGGCCGGGATCGAGCCGTTGTCGAGCATCGAGACCCGGATACCGAGCAGCATCTTGCCCAGCGTCTGACCCCGGTTGGCCAGCATCAGCCCTTCGTATACGAAGTACACCAGCAGATAGACGAGCTGGGACACGAAGGACCCCGTGCCGGGGAAGGCCCCTCCACCGCCGTCGAACGCCCACGGCAGGGTGATGAGGCCGACCGGGATGGCGACGACCAACCAGTCCACCACCCGGGCGAGGAAGCGACGGCCGAGCGGGGCGAGCGGCGGCATCCCCTCCAGCGGGTCCCGGGCGCCGCCGGGGCCGCCGTAGGGGTTGTGGGCATAGGCGTCGCCGGGCGCGCCGAAGCCGGGGCCGTGTCCCGGGCCCGGTGGCGGGGGCGGGCCGTATCCGGGCTCCCCGTACCCCGGACCGCCGGGGCCGGCGCCCCCCGGCGGGTTCGAGCCGGGGGGCTGCTTGCGCAGGGGGTCCCGCTCCGGCTCCGGGCCGGAGGGGGGCTGCTCGTTACTCATGGCCCGAGTGCACCCCGCCCCGCCGACCCGCGCACGCCGCGCGGGTCAACCGGGGGATCCACTCGGCCGTCCGGGGCGGCGCCCCGTTCAGCGCGCCTCCGCGGGCCGCCTCGATCGCGCGGGTC
Organism: Streptomyces sp. ST2-7A; assembly: GCF_021390475.1. Taxonomy (GTDB): domain Bacteria; phylum Actinomycetota; class Actinomycetes; order Streptomycetales; family Streptomycetaceae; genus Streptomyces. The sequence continues at coordinate 41,359 of NZ_JAJUWS010000040.1, read as the reverse complement.
GGCGCCCGGCCACGAAGGTGCGGGCCACCCGGTCGTGCCACCCCTGGCGCCAGGGCCGGTCGAACAGGGCGAGCACGACGCCGATCGCCCCCACCACCGTCCACCACAGGACGGTGTGGGTGAACCAGCGGATCAGCGCCGCGCCGATGCCGGGGCGGTCCCGACTCCCCATGTCCACCACCCGCAGGCCGCACAGGGCCTTACCGGGCGTGCGCCCCCACAACGCCATGGGCAGTGCCTCGAGCAGGAGGCCGGCCAGCAGGAAGACACCGAGCACGAGGACGATCCAGGGGCCGGTGGTGCCGTCCACCAGCCATACGTCCTCGGTCACCCCCGCCTGTTCCACGGCGGTGATCTTTCCCTCGATGTGGTCACGGGCCGGCCCGGCGAAGGGCAGCGCCACCCCCACCGCGGCGGCGGCCGGCAGCAGGCCGTCCACCAGTCGGGCCAGGATCCGGCGGACCGGCGAGGCGGGGTAGGCGTCGTCCTCGACCTCCCAGGGCGCGGGCGTTCGCACGGCGGTCAGACCGGCCTCGGTGAGCGGGGACATCTCCGGGGCGCCGAGCACCCCGGCGGAGGTCGGGTGAGCGGAGCGGAGCACCGGGGTCGGCCCGGGACGGGAGTGCGCGGGGACGCCCGGTGCCCCGGGTGTCGCGCGGGGGGTCGGGGGGTCGGGGACGACGGGGCCCGGGGCGACGGCCGGGCGGGCGAGGTCCTGCACCCGGTCGGTCCACCCCGGCCCGGCGGGGGACGACACGGTCCGGGGATCGGACTCCGCGCGCTCCCCCCGATCGGTGGGCGACGGTGCGGACCGGACCCCGGGCGGGACGCCCTCCGCGCCCCGGCCCGGCGGGAGGACCCCGGGTGCGACGGGGGCGGGATGTGTCGACGGGCCGACGGTGCCGGCCGCCGGACGGGAAAGGGCCGCCGGGTCCGGGGCGGGACGCGCCGCGTCCCGCCCCGGGTGCGGCCGTTCGGCCCCGGGGCCCGGCCGGGTGATGTCGGTGCCCGTACCGGCCGGCGCGTGTCCGGCCGGCGCGTGCCCGGCGGGAGCGTGTCCACCGGGCGTGTGCCCGGCCGGCGCGTGCCCGGCGGGAGCGTGTCCACCGGGCGTGTGCCCGGCCGGCGCGTGCCCGGCGGGAGCGGTCGGCCGCTCCGGGGTGTCGGTCGCCGGAGCCGGGTGTCGGCCGGCGGCGGGGCGCGGGATACGTTCCGCCGCGGCGGTGCCGGCATCGGGCAGGGAGGGCACCGGCGAGGTGCTCATGTCGTCGGCCGACGCCCAGCCGGCGCCGATGCCGGCGGGGCCGAGCCGGGGATCGCGCGGCGTCCGCCCACCGGCGGGGGCGCCGGCGCCCGGGAACGCCGCCGGGGGCGCCGCCGACTCCGCCGATCCCGGGGAGACGGCGGTGTCGGGGCGCTGGGTCCGCCGTCGCCGCAGTTCGGGCAGGACCGGTGGGGCGCCGGAGCGCACGCCCGGTACCGGGTCGACGGCGTCGGGGAAGGCCCCGGGGCCGCCCGGCAGGGCGGTACCGCCTCGGGCGGCTTCGACGTTCCCGCTCGGGGGAACGTCGAAGCCGGCGGGGGACGTCCCGCCGGGACCGCCCGGTCCGGTGGAGCCGCCGCCGACGGTGCCGTCGAGGAAGACGGGGCCGGTCTCCTCCGGTGCGGGAACGGGCGCGGGCCGGGGAGCGGGCGCGCCGGGCGGCGGCGCGGGCATGGCCTGCCCCGGCTCCGGTCGACGGCGGCTGCTGCCCGGCACCCAGGAGGCACCGTTCCAGTAGCGGATGTACCCCGGGATCGAGGGGTCCGGGTACCAGTCGGGCCCCGGGGTGCCGGCGTCGCCGCCTTCCGCAGGAGAGCTCATGAGGGGGTCCGATTCTCCTCGTCCGTTCGTCCATGTCGCGTCGGGTTACGCATCGTACGCCGACCGTGCCCCCTCGGGGTATCGCCGCGTCCCCGGACCGGCGATGGGTGACCGCACCGGGAAAAACACCGATCGGAGTCGGTTCCGGGATCGATCGGCCGGTGATCGGGGAGGTTCGTCGACGACCGGATCAAGGCGGAAAAAAATTCTTCCCGAAGTCGCGTAAGAATCCGCCCGGCTCTCCCTCCCACCCTGTGGCGGCAGCGTCGGCCAGCACCGGGACCACCCCGGCGCCCGGACGCGGCCGGGGAGAACCCCCGGGGCCGTGGGGACCACAGGGAACGACAGGGACCACAGGGAGAAGTCATGCAGATCACCGTCGAGCGCGAGATCACCATGCGTCTGGTGGTATCCCCCGAACGGGGCGTGGACGTGCCCACCCGGCTGCGCTACCGCTCGGAGGACCCGTACGCCGTCCACCTCACCTTCCACGTCAACAGCCCCGTGCCGGTGAACTGGACCTTCGCCCGCGACCTCCTCGTGGACGGGATCGCGGGCCCCGCCGGGACGGGTGACGTGCGGGTGCGCCCGGCCGTGGCGGACGAGGTGCCGGTGATCAATCTTGAGTTGACCTCACCGGACGGGGACGCCCTGTTGCAGGCACCGGCCGAGGAGCTCTCCACGTGGTTGGAGCACACCCTGCTGGCGGTGCCGGTGGGCGCCGAGTTGGAGCGCCTGCGCATGGAGGACGGCCTGGCCGCCCTGCTGGCCACGGGGAACGGCGGCCCCGGCGGGGAGCCGGGCACCGAGGACTCCCTGGCGGAGGGGTGAGGGGCGGCACGGCGGGAACGGTGGGTCGGGACGGGCCGGGACGGGTCCCGCTCACGCCCGTTCCGGGGACGGCCCGGGCGGGCCGGACTGCTCGCCTCCGTCGGACCGCTCGGGCCCCTCGGCCTCCGCCCCGTCGAGTCCGGAGGCCCGCCGCACCAACGGCAACACCCGCAGCGGCACCGGGTTCTCCATCACGATGGCGGTGGAGGAGCGCAGGATGCCCTCGAACCCGAGCACCCGGTCGATCACCCGTTGCAGGTCGGCCGTGGAGCGGGCCACCAGCCGGCAGAGCATGTCCCCCTGCCCGGTGATGGTGTGCAGTTCGAGCACCTCCGGCACGGCCCGGAGATGGTCCCGGACCCGGGGCCCCCGACCCTGCCGGATCTCCAGGGTGGCGAAGGCGGTCACCGGGTAGCCGATCGCGGCCGGATCCACGTCCGGGCCCAGGCCCCGGATGACGCCGACCGCGCGCAGCCGGTCCAGGCGCGCCTGCACGGTGCCCCGGGCGACCCCGAGCCGGCGGGACGCCTCGAGCACCCCGATCCTGGGCTCGCGGTCGAGCAGTTCCAACAGCCGGCCGTCGAGGCGATCGATGCGACGCTCACCCATGACTCCCCCACACTGGGCATCCTGCCCGGAACGCCCGACGTTTCCCCGGGTTCACCGGACGTATTGTCCAGCCGGAACGCGAACTCTTGCACACCCCGGGGGCCGCCGGGACCCTTGGGCCATGACGGACACCACGCGCGAGAACCCGCTGTCGTCGCCGGAGACCCCGGGGACGACCACCACCAGTTCGGTTCCCACCACCGTCCCGGCGACCCCGCCGGTGCCGGGAACCTCCGAGGACCTGTTCCCCGTGCACGGCATGGACGCCATCGTCTTCGCGGTCGGCAACGCCAAGCAGGCCGCCCACTACTACTCCACCGCTTTCGGGATGCGGCGGGTCGCCTACTCCGGGCCGGAGAACGGCAACCGCGAGACGGCCTCCTACGTACTGGAGTCGGGCGGCGCCCGGTTCGTCCTCACCTCTGTCATCAGGCCGACCACCGACCACGGTCGGTTCCTCGCCGGCCACGTCGCGGAGCACGGGGACGGCGTCATCGACCTCGCCCTGGAGGTCCCGGACGTGCGGGCCGCCTACGAGGGCGCGCTGGCGCGTGGTGCCCGGGGGTTGGTCGAGCCCCACGAGGTGAGTGACGACGACGGCACGGTGGTGCTGGCCGCCATCGCCACCTACGGCGAGACCCGCCACACCCTGGTGGACCGCTCCGGGTACAAAGGTGCCTACCTGCCCGGTTACACGGCGGCCGACCCGATCGTGGAGCCGGCTGGACGCCGCTTCTTCCAGGCCGTGGACCACTGCGTGGGCAACGTCGAGCTGGGCCGGATGAACGACTGGGTGGAGTTCTACCGGCGGGTCATGGGCTTCACCAACATGAAGGAGTTCGTCGGCGACGACATCGCCACCGAGTACTCCGCCCTCATGTCGAAGGTGGTCGCCAACGGCACGCGCAAGGTGAAGTTCCCGATCAACGAGCCGGCGATCGCGAAGAAGAAGTCGCAGATCGACGAGTACCTGGAGTTCTACGGCGGCCCCGGCGTGCAGCACGTCGCGCTGGCCACCAACGACATCGTGCACACCGTGCGTTCGATGCGGGCGGCGGGCGTGGAGTTCCTGGACGTGCCGGACTCCTACTACGACACCCTCGGCGAGTGGGTGGGCGACACCCGGGTGCCGCTGGACGAGCTGCGCGAGCTGAAGATCCTCGCCGACCGCGACGAGGACGGCTACCTGCTGCAGATCTTCACCAAGCCGGTCCAGGACCGGCCGACGGTCTTCTTCGAGATGATCGAGCGCCATGGCTCGATGGGCTTCGGGAAGGGAAATTTCAAGGCACTCTTCGAGGCCATCGAGCGTGAACAGGCGAAACGGGGGAATCTGTAGTAGTACCACCCCCTCGAGCCGCCCCCGCGACCTGCACTCGCGGGGGCGGCCCGTTTTCCGGGTGGCGCCGATGGTTCGGGGCCGTGGGCGACGGCCCGACGGCACGCGCCGATCAGTCCTCGCAGGGCTCCACGGCCACCGGGTGGTCACCGTCGAAGCCGTACCCCCGGAAGGTGTGCCACCCGCCGGCGGTGACCAGCCGGCAGTCGCTCGCCTCCCCGAAGGTGTAGTGGACGCGCAGCCGGTGGTCCTCCCCGCACTCGCTGTGGAGATGCGTGTACCGCAGACCGGCGTACAGGTGGACGCACTCCGGCGCGGCGGCCTCCGCCGGTGCGGATGCGGGTTCGAACGCGACGGATGGGGCGGCCGTCGCGAGGCCGACGGTTCCCGTCAACCCGGCGAGCAGCAGGGCGACGGACGCCCGGCGCACCCGCCCGGCGGAGCGGGCGGGGACCCCGCCCGACGAACGACGGGAAACGCGGAACGCGGTGGTGCGCATGGTGACTCCCTCGGGTGGTGCGGTCGGTGCCGGCCGCCGGGATTCCCGATCCGTTCACCGGTTCGGGTGACGGCCACGGCCATCATGCCCTCGCTGAAATTTCTTGCAGTGATTTTGCGCAAGAACTTTCCGGTACGGAACGCGCTTACCCGGTAACGCGGAGATGTCGTGGCCGCGACTCCCTCCCGTCGCGACCACCTCGGCGCGGGCCCCATACGACTCCCACCTGCGGATTTTCCGGCGAGCGGCGGAGCACCCCTCCCGGCGGACCGGCCCTGCCCGATTCCGGCCGAAAACGTGTTCCGATCCCGAAGACGGAAACGCCCCGCTCCGGACGGCACGGCGGCCCCCGTCCCCGGCACGGTCCCGTGACGTCGCGCGCCCCGGTCGGATGACGACCGGGGCGCGCACGGGGCCGGGGTTCCGCCGGCCGACTGCGGGACGGACCCGTCCGGCCGGCCGGACGGGAGACATGGGGTCAAGGGATCCGCCGGGAACCCGCCGGGGCCGGCGGGAGGGGACCGGGGTCAGCAGGAGGGAACGGGGTCCCCGCTCTCCAGTGCCTCCAGCGCGCGCACCGCGTCGTCCAGGGTGCTCACCGGGATCAGTCGCAGCCCGTCGGGGGCCGATCGACTCGCCTCGGCGCACTCCGCCGACGGCACCAGGAAGACCTCCGCCCCGTCCCGCTCGGCGGCCCGGGTCTTCAGCGGTACGCCACCGACCGAACCGACCCGCCCGTCGGCGGCGATGGCGCCCGTACCGGCGATCACCCGACCACCCGTCAGGTCCCCGCCCTCACCGTCGCCGTCCAGCAGCTCCACCACGCCCAGGGCGAAGAGCAGACCCGCGCTGGGGCCGCCCACGTCCTCCAGTCGCAGCTCGATGTCGAGATCGTCCAGGTCGTCCGGGAGTTCCGCACCGGCACCGGTGTCGGTCCGGGCCCCGATCAGGGCCAACGCCGCCGCGACGGCGGTCCGCTGGGAGTCGAGCATCTGCCCGGTGGTGTAGTCGCGGATCTCCTCGGTGTCGCGGCCCGGCGGGTAGACCGCGTCCCGGGGCATCACCGCCCGGTCGTCGGAGAAATAGCCGGAGACCACCTCGGAGAGGCGGATCTCGGCGTCCGGCGGGGTGGCCAGGATCGTGGTCATCCGCAGCTCGCCGGCCGGCTCGCGGAGCTCCGTCCCGGAGATCTCGATGACCGCCTCGCCCTCCGCGTCCCCGAGGACATCCACCGTCGCGCCGGGGTAGGCCACCACGAACGGCAGCGGCAGCAGCGCCACCACCAGCAACAGGGCCACGACGGGCGCCGCGCACAGGGCGAGCACCACCGCGCGGCGGGAACGGGACCCGGCACTGAACCGGGAGGTGGCGGCGGAGGGCTCGGCGGGCATGTGACGGAATCTAACGCACGCCCCCACCGCCACGACCAACGCCCCCGAACGGGGCACGGTCCCCGGCGGCGCCGGTCAGAGGGTTCCCGATATGAGCGCCCGCCGGAAGTCGCCCCACCGGCCGGCCGGGAACCGCAACGGAGTGCGGCCGATGTCCTTCGAATCCCGCACGGCGACACCATCCGCCAGGCTGGCGACCTCCACACAGTTGTGCTCCGGCCCGCTGGCCGTGGCCCTGCGCCAGCGGGCTGCTGAAAGGCCGTACGCCCGCAGTGGCGTCCGTGGGGGGTTCACACCCGTTGTCCTTCCTCCAGGGCCGACAGGCGGGCGAGAGAATCCTGAACCGACAGGGCTGCGGCACTGATGCGCTCCATGGCGTCGATGAAGGGAGCCGCCTCCTCGCCCTCAAAGTATGTGCTTCCCCGCAGGTTCTCCAACGCCACGAGCTCGGCAGCCGGAGCGGGAAACCCGACCACCCCGAAACCGCCGACGATTCCCGGGTGCGCGGGCGACGCCAATGGCATGACCTGAAGGGTGACGTTGGGGAACCGCGCCACCTCCACCAAGCGGCGGAGTTGTTCCCGCATGGTGTTCGGTCGACCCGGAAACCGCTGGCGCAGAGCCGCTTCGTGAATGATCGCCCGGAACAGAAGAGGGCGATCGGGGCGGGACAGAACAGCTTGACGAGCGCGACGGATCTCGGCCAGGGCGGTGATCTCCCGTGATGTACGGGAGAAGGAGGAGCACGCCATGGTTTCCGTCGCGTAGTCCGCCGTCTGGAGCAGGCCGGGGACGATCAGCGGAGACCACTCCCAGATCCGCTCGGCGTCATCCTCCAGCGAGATGTAGTCCGCGTAGGACGCCGAGATGATGGCGCTGTAGGTCTGCCACCATCCCTTCTTGTCCGCGTCCCGGGCCAGGCTCTCCATCGCACCGAAGACCTGTGCGTCCGTGATCCCGTACATCTCGAGCAGCGTGAGGACCTGAGCGGGCTGAATCTTCTGCCGGGCGTTCTCGATCTTCGACAGCTTCGGGGGCTGCCACCCCATGGCATCCGCCGCTTCCTCCAAAGTCAGCCCGGCGTCGGTGCGGAGCTTCCTGAGCGTGGCGCCCAATCGTCGACGCCGAATGGTCGGCACCAGGGGTTGGTGTGGCATGGGGGCAGTTTCGCACCGACCCGGGCAGCAAAGCGAATACCCTTCCGCAATACCATCATACTTAAAGGCAGAAACTTGCGGCCCGCATAGGAAATGCGCCACCATCTTTGAGAAAGCAGACAACTGGCATCAACCGTGCCGATTCGAGTGCTGCTTGATCCAGTGCTGTGCGGTCGATGGCGCCGCAGGTTGGAGACGATCGTGTTCGTCGCATCCCCCACACCGAACAGTCCGGTCATTCCGGCGTCCGAGGGGTACGTGAAGCCGCTGCCCGGTGGTTTCTCCATCTACTTCAACGCCGACGCCGCACGCCTGCGGATAATCCGTGACGTGACCACGCGGGTCCTGCGCGCGGCGGGGGCGGGGGCGGAGACCTGCGAGAACGCCCGGCTGATCGTCTCCGAGCTGATCGGGAACTGTGTCCGGGCGTGCGGTGACGGTGTGCCGGTGGTCGTGGACATCGAGGTCGAGCCCACCGGGGTGTGGATCAGGGTCCATGACCCGGAGAGCCGTCGACTGCCGACCCCCTCCCGGACGGCGATGGACGATCCGGCGGCCGAGACCGGGCGGGGACTGGGCCTGGTCGATCTCCTGGCCCCCGGCCGGCGGGTGGTGCCCACCGCCGTGGGCAAACAGATCGTGTGCCGACTCCCCCGCTCCCCGGGGGAACGGGCCGCCTGAGCACGGCCGGCGCGCCGCCCGTGCGGAAGGCGGTCGGGACCGACCCGCTCAGCGGAGGACGGCGGCGACCTCGCGGGCCGCCCGCACCACCCGGGGGCCGATCTCCGGCGGGATGGCGTCGTTGAGCATCACGACACCCACGCTGCCCTCGATCCCGCACCCCGACGGCAGCGGCGCGGCGGCCCCGCTGGCCCCGGCCTCCAGCTCACCGTGGGTGAGGACGTAACCGTCCTCGTCGTCGATGTCCTTGCAGCGTCCGGTGAGGATCGCGCGCCCGGCCGCTCCCCGGTCCAGGGAGTGCCGGAAGCCGGCGCGGTAGGCGACGTGATAGTCGGTCCAGCTCGGTTCGACCACGGCCACGGCCAGCGCCTCGGTGCCATCCACCACCGTCAGGTGGGCGGTCGCGCCGACGTCCTCGGCGAGGGAACGCAGGGCGGGCAGGGCGGCCTCGCGGACCAGTGGGTGGACCTGGCGGCCCAGGCCCAGCACGCCGACGCCCACCCGGGCCCGGCCGCCGGCGTCGCGGCGCACCAGGGCGTGCTGTTCCAATGTGGCGAGCAAGCGGTACACGACCGTGCGGTTCACCCCGAGACGTCGGGAGAGCTCGGTCACGGTCAGCCCGTGATCGGTCTCGGCGAGCAGCTTGAGGACGCGCAGTCCCCGGTCGAGCGTCTGAGAGGTCTCCGCGGTCACGACGCCCCCTGTTCTCGGGTGGGTCCGGCTCGGCGTCGCGGGGTGCGTCCGACCACCGACCCGGCCGACCGCACGCGCGAGGAGCCATGGGTGGCGGTGGCAGGTCACACAGCCGGCTGCGCCCCGGGACGGCTCCGGCCCGGCGTGCGCGTGACCGGAAACCTATACACGGTCACCGCTCACCGGAAGGGCTTGTCCGGGATTCGAGCGATCCTCGGAACGCTTTGGGCGAAAAAGCGAGAAAAATCCCGCCTGCCTTTCCGCATTGAGGACACCCGGCCGCTGTGGTTTTCATGCCCGTTCACGGCCCGGTCGGGGCGGCGCGTGCCCCCGACCACCCGTTTCCGTGCCGGAGGGCCCCGGTCCGCGAGCGGGCCGAGGCCCTCCGGAGGCTCCACGGGACAAGGCCGGGACACCGACGGCACCCGGCCGGGACTCCCGGCTCGAGCCGGGGCTCAGCGCATCCGGGTGGCCCAGTCCCGCACCCGGTCGATGCGCTGCCGCAACTGCCCGGCGGTCGCCTCGGCGGTCGGGGGTCCGCCGCAGGCACGGCGCAGCTCGTTGTGGATCGAGCCGTGCGGCTTCCCCGTCTGGTGCGAGTAGGCGCCGACCAGGCCGTGCAGTTCCCGCCGCAACTCCTGGAGTTCCCGGTGGGTGACCACGGGCCGCCGCTCGGCGGGGAGTTCGAGGAGATCGGCCTCCTCGGCCGGCTTCTTCTTGCTGTGCGCGATCTGCCGGGCCTGCCGCCGCTGGAGAAGCATCTGCACCTGGTCGGGTTCCAGGAGTCCCGGAATACCGAGGTAGTCCTGTTCCTCCTCGCTGCCGGGGTGCGCCTGCATCCCGAACTCCGCGCCGTCGTACATCACGCGGTCGAAGACGGCGTCGGATTCCAGCGCCTCGAACGGCAACTGGTCCTGGTCGCCGGTGTCCTCGTCCTGCTCCCGCTCGGCCTCCTTCAGCAGGTCGGCCTCCTCGGCGTACGGGTCGTCGTCCCCGCCGCGCTTCGGCTTGTCGAGCACGTGGTCCCGCTGGAGCTCCATCTCGTGCGCGAAGCCCAGCAGCGAGGGGACGGTGGGCAGGAATACCGAGGCGGTCTCGCCGCGCCGGCGGGACCGCACGAAACGGCCCACCGCCTGCGCGAAGAACAGCGGGGTGGAGATCGTCGTCGCGTACACCCCCACCGCCAGGCGGGGCACGTCCACCCCCTCGGAGACCATCCGCACCGCCACCATCCAGCGGTCGTCGGACTGCCGGAACGCCTCGATGCGGTCGGAGGCGCCGGAGTCGTCGGAGAGCACGACGGTCGGCTTCTCGCCGGTGATCTCCCGCAACAGCTTGGCGTAGGAGCGCGCGGAGTCCTGGTCGGTGGCGATCACCAGCGCGCCCGCGTCCGGGATGCCCCGCCGAACCTCGGTCAGCCGACGGTCGGCGGCGCCCAGCACGGACGGTATCCAGTCGCCGCGCGGGTCCAGGGCGGTGCGCCACGCCTGGGAGATCGCGTCCTTGGTCATCGGCTCGCCGAGCCGCGCCTCGATCTCGTCGCCCGCCTTGGTGCGCCAGCGCATGTTGCCGCTGTAGGAGAGGAAGATCACGGGACGGACGACGCCGTCGGCCAGGGCGTTGCCGTAGCCGTAGGTGTAGTCCGCGACCGAGCGGCGCAGGCCCTCGGCGTCCTCGCCGTATTGCACGAACGGGATGGGGTTGGTGTCCGAGCGGAAGGGCGTGCCGGTCAGGGCGAGCCGGCGGGTCGCCGGGTCGAACGCCTCCAGGCACGCCTCGCCCCAGGAACGGCTGTCGCCGGCGTGGTGGATCTCGTCCAGGATCACCAGGGTCTTGCGCTGCTCGCAGCGGTTGCGGTGCAGCATCGGTCGGACACCGACGCCCGCGTAGGTGACCGCCACCCCGTGGTACTCCCGGCCCAGCGGTCCGGCGCTGTACTCGGGATCGAGCCGGATCCCTATCCGGGCCGCGGCCTCGGCCCACTGCTTCTTCAGGTGCTCGGTGGGCGCGACCACGGTGACCTGTCGCACCACGTGGTGGTGGAGGAGCCAGGAGGCGAGGGTGAGCGCGAAGGTGGTCTTTCCCGCGCCGGGGGTGGCGACCGCGAGGAAGTCCCGCGGGTGCTCGGCCAGGTAACGCTCCATCGCCCCCTGCTGCCAGGCACGCAGCTTGCCCGCCGTGCCCCACGGCGCGCGGCCGGGGAAGGCGGGTGACAGGTGCGAGGAGGCAGCGGGCACGGTGGCGACCTGTGGGGCGGACGGGGCGGCATCCGGTTGGGTGGACGACGGGAAACCCAACTGGGCGGCTGGGGAGGACGACGGGATGGTCACGGTCTCCGGCGGGGGTTCGGTCGGGGGCGGTTCGGAACCCGGTCAGCCTAACGGCATCCCGGCGTGCCGGGATGCCGGCACGCCGCCGGGGCCGGCGGCGCCGGCCGGCCCCTCCCGCCGGCCCCGGCGGGTTCCCGGCGGATCCCTTGACCCCCACGGGTCCCGTCCGGCCGGCCGATACGGGTCCGTCCCGCAGTCGGCCGACCGAACCCCGGCCCCGTGCGCGCCCCGGTCGTCATCCGACCGGGGCGCGCGACGTCACGGGACCGTTTCTCGGGGGAGGTCACGGCCCGACAGGAGGCCGCGCCCCGACGGGAGGTCGCGCCCCATCCGGGGCGCGGCGCGGCCCGCCGGGACGGCCGGCCCCTCCCCCGTCCCGGCGGGGCTCGCCCCGGTCCCGGCGGCACACTTTCGGGGGGCGATCGGCCGTGCCGATGCCCGGCCGGCGGCGGAGTGGGAAACGCCGCCGGGGTCCCCCATCTCGATGGTGCCGCCCGGGGCCGGTGGACACGGGGCCGTGCGACCCCTCCGACACCGCGTCCCCCCGGCGGGGCGACCCGCGCCGGCCCGCCGGGGGCGCGACCCCGGCACGGAACACCGGCCGTCCGCCCGACGTCGGCCCCTCCGCGACCCGAACGGATCGGGGCGCGACGGCTCCCGCGGCGTCCCGCACCACGACGGTTCACGTCGCTGTCGGTGTCGGAACCCGGCGGGTGACGGGACGGGTGAGGCGGCGTCAGTCCACCGGCGGGATGGGACCGGGAGCGGGGCCGGGGGGCGTGGACCGGCCGGTGGCGTCCCGCACCACGGTGACCCCGTCGCTGTCGGCCTCGGCCCGGCCGGTGTCGCCCGCCGCCGGCCCTTCGGTGGCCGGCCCATCGGCGCCGGTGTCACCCGCACGAGCGGCGTCGACGCCGGCCGCCGGGACGGCGTCGCGCTTCGGCGCGTCCCGGGGGATCAGCCGTCCGGCGACCGGTATCGCGGCCAGCGCCATGAGCGTGGTCACGACGTACACCACCAGGAACGCGCCGGGGGCGATCTGCGCGTCCGCCGCCCGCTCGCCCTCGGCGAGGGCCGCGGTGGAGCCGCCCAGCGCCGCGAAGGCGCTGCCGACCACCGTGAGGGTCACCACGTTGGCCAGGGCGTCACAGACCTGGAGCGAGGAGATGTTCCCGCCCACCTGCGCGGGCTCGGAGAAGCGCAGGATCAGCACACCCACCGAGGAGATGATCAGGCCCATTCCGTAGCAGGCCAGGGCCAGGGTGATGACCGGCAACCACACCGGCACGGCCTCCAGCAGCACCAGCGCGGTGCCGGCCACCCCGATCGGGACCAGGACGGTCCCCACCCGCATGAGCGGCAGCCGGTGCGGCTCGGCCGCCGGACGGGACTGGGTGAAGGACCCCAGCGCCCAGGTCAGGCCGCCGGCGGCGATCGCCAGTCCGGCCTGGGTGTAGGACAGGCCGCGCTGGGTGACCAGCAGCAGCGGCACGAAGCTCTCGGCGGAGAGGAAGGAGGCCGAGACGATGCCGCGCAACAGGATCGCGGAGGGCATCCCGCGCGCCGAACGGAAGGTTCCGGTGGGCAACAGCCGCACCGCCGACGGCACCAGCAGCGCCGCGCCGATCACCGCCGGCACCAGGGACCACCAGCGCAGTTCCTGGCCACCGAACTGGAGCAGGGCCGCGCCGATCGCGATGGCGCCGGCCAGCCGCAACCCGCGGCCGTCGAACCGGCCCCGCGGCCCGTCCTCGGTGGGGCCGCTCGCCGAACGGCGCATCGCGGGGAGCATCACCAGCAGCGGCAGCAGGACCAGCACCGTGATGCCGAGGAAGACCCACCGCCAGCCGAAGCGCTCGGTGATGGTGCCCGAGATCACCGGGCCGACCATCGCGGGGACCACCCAGGCCGAGGCGAAGGCGGCCAGCGCGGAGGGCCGCAGGTGGTCGGGGTAGGCCCGGCGCACCACGACGTACAGCGCGACGATGATCAGCCCGGATCCGAAGCCCTGGCCGGCCCGGCCGAGGATGAGCATGAACATCGTCTGCGCCCCGCCGGCCAGCAGCAGGCCGCCGCAGAAGATCCCGATACCGGTCACCACGGGGGCGACGGGCCCGGTCCGGTCGCACCATTGGCCGGAGAGCACCATGCCCAGCAGGCTGGTGGTGAAGAAGGCGGCGAAGGCGAAGGCGTACAGACCCAGGCCGTCCAGTTGGGCCGCCGCCGCGGGCATCGCCGTGCCCACGGCCATCGCCTCGAAGGCGATCAGCAGGATGACGCTGACGCTTCCCAGGGTCAGCGCGCGGTACGGCGCGCTCAACACCCCGCCCGGTGGGTGTTCGGGGGTGGCGGTATCCGGCCGACCGGGCGTTCCGGTGGGACGGGCGGCGACGTCGGCGCCGGCCTCGACATGACTCATGAGGGACACCGTAAGGACCAAAGACCGGATTCGCCTATGGCCTTCGGTCGGGGATTCCCTCCGCCGCCGGTCCCGGGTCCCGTTCCGGCGGGGCCGGCCGTCAGCGGGCGACGGCGGACTGCGGCCGGATCGGCAGCCGGTTGACCGGCCGGCCGGTCGCCGCCCGCACCGCCGAGGCGATCGCGGCCGGCGCCACCACCAGCGGGGCGGCACTCGCGGACTTGGCGCCGAAGGGCGCCACCACGTCCCGCTCCTCGACCAGTCGGACGATCCTGATGTCCGGGGTGTCCAGGGCGGTGGGCAGCGCGTAACCGGCGAGGTCCGGCCGGCGCACGACGCCCTTGACCACCCGCAGGTGCTCGGTCAGCGCCGCGCCGACGCCCTGGGTGAGGCCGGCCTCCAGCCGGGAGCGCAGCCGGGCCGGGTTGAGGATCCGCCCGACGTCCTGGGCCAGGGCCAGTTCCACCACCCGCACCGAGCCCAGTTCCACGTCCACGTCCACCACGGCGCGCAGGGCCGCGAAGGTCAGACCGACGAAGGCGTCCCCCTGACCGGCGCCGTCCAGCGGTTCGGTGGGGTGCGGGCGGCACTGCGCGGTGGCCCACAGTTCCTTGCCCTCCAGCGCCTCCACGACCGTGGTGCTGAGCACGCCGTCGTAGGAGGTGATCTTGCCGTCGGCGATGCTCAGCAGCTCGGCGGACATCCCGAAGGTGGCGGCGAGGGGCTGGAGGAGTTGGGTACGGACCATCTTGGCCGCCCGTTCCACGGCGCCGGCGGAGACCCAGGTGTGCCGTCCGCGTCCGCCGGGGCCGGCGGGGGGCTGGTCGGTGTCGACGGGGGCGACGTACACCTCCTCGATGCCCAGCACCTCCTGCACGATCTGGCGGGCGAGGGTGGTGAAGCCCTGGCCGGTCTCCACCGCCGCGCACAGCACGGTGGCGACGGTGCCCTCCACCTTGACGGTGGCGGTGGACACCTCGTCGGTGCCCTCGGCCCCGAGCATGTGCACCATGCCCACGGCCCAGCCCACGCCCCGGCGCACCGCGCCCGGCTCGCCCGCGCCCTCGGGACCGCCGGGCAGCAGCCACTCCTCGACGGGGGTGTCCCGGGGCAGCGGCGGCAGGGGGGCCTCGCGGACCGCCTCCAGCAGTTCGGCGACCGGCGCGGGGCAGGTCACGGCCTGGCCGGTGGGCAGGCGGTCGCCGGTGGCGAGCACGTTGCGGGCGCGCACCTCGGCGGGGTCCAGACCCAGCCGGGCGGCCAGCTTGTCCATCTGACCCTCGTGGGCCGCGCACACCTGCATCGCGCCCTCACCGCGCAGGTGACCGGCGGGCGGGTTGTTGGTCCGCACCACCCAGCCGTCGACGACGGCGTTGGGCACCTTGTAGGGGCCGGCGGCGAAGGCCACGGCGGCGGCCAGCGCCTCGGCGGAGTCGTCGGCGTAGGCGCCGCCGTCCATGAGGATCTGCGCCTCCACCTTGACCAGCCGGCCCTCCGCGTCGGCGTGGTGCCGGTAGCTGAGCATGCTGGCGTGGCGGTGGGCGTGGCCCAGGAAGGACTCCTCGCGGCCGGCGGCCAGCTTGACCGGGCTGCCGGTGCGCAGCGCGAGCAGCGCCAGGGGGAGTTGGAAGCCGAGGTCCTCGCGGTCGCCGAGGGCGCCGGGCACGCCGGTGACGCAGATCTTGACCAGGTCGGGGTCCATGCCCAGGCACGTGGCCAGCCGGTCGCGGTCGGTGTGCGGGTCGGTGGCGGCGGTGTACAGCTCGACGCCGCCGTCCAGGCGCGGCACGGCGAGGCCGGCCTCGGCGCCGATCGGCGCCGGGTCCTGCCGGCCGATCCGGTAGACGCCCTCGACGACGACCTCGCCGGTGGCGGAGGGGTCGCCGTGGCGCAGCGGGATGTGGCGGATGAGGTTGCCGTCGGGGTGCAGCGGCTCGGACTCGAAGGCCTCGCCGGGGTCGGTGATCGGCTCCAGCACCTCGTACCCGACGGCGATGGCGGCGGCGGCCAGGCGGGCGGTGTCGGGGTGGTCGGCGGCGACGGCGGCGATCGGCTCGCCGTGGTGGCGGACCTCCTCGGAGGCCAGCGCGGGGCGGTCGAGGACGCGGCGGCCCAGGTGGGGTTCACCGGTGATGTCGCGGTGGGTGACCACGGCGCGGACGCCCGGTATGGCGGCGGCCCGCGAGGTGTCGATGTCCAGGATGCGCGCGCGTGGGTGCGGCGAGCGCAGGATGGTCGCCCACAGCAGGCCCTCGGCCCACAGGTCGGCGGTGTAGGGGTGGGTGCCGCCGGCCTTGGCGGTGGTGTCGGTGGAGGGCACCGAGGAGCCCAGGCCGTGCGGCGGGCCACCGCTCGGTCGCTCGTCCTCGGTCGGGCCGACGGGGGTGTCGGCCGGGGTGACGGTGATGGCCGACGCGCCGTCCTGCTGCCGGTTCACGCCTCGCCTCCCGGGGTGTTCGGGTCGGTCCGGTGCGCCGTGGGGGCGGCGCCGGGGTCGGTCTCCCACTCGTCGGCGGCCCGGCG
The DNA here is from genome assembly GCF_021390475.1 of Streptomyces sp. ST2-7A. Taxonomy (GTDB): domain Bacteria; phylum Actinomycetota; class Actinomycetes; order Streptomycetales; family Streptomycetaceae; genus Streptomyces. Next base: position 25,023 of record NZ_JAJUWS010000040.1, on the reverse strand, counting down.
TTCGGCCTCCGCCTCCTGCTCGGCCATCCTGGCGGCGCGTTCGTCCACCACCTCCTGGACGGCGTCGAGCACGCCCCGGTAGCCGGAGCAGCGGCAGAGGTTGCCGCACAGCGCCTGCCGGGTCTCCAGCTCGGTGGGGGCGTGGTTGCCCTCCAGCAGGTCGTGCACCGTCATCGCCATGCCGGGGAGGCAGAACCCGCACTGCACATCGGTGCGGGCCAGCGCGCGCTGCACGTCGGAGGGTGAGCCGTCGTGCTCGATCAGGCCCTCGACGGTGGCGATGTCGCAACCGGCGGCGGTGGCGGCGGGTACCAGACAGGCGGCGACGAGCCGGCCGTCCAGCTGGATGGAGCAGGCACCGCACTCCCCCTGCGAACAGCCGTCCTTGGCACCGGCCAGACCGAGCCGTTCGCGCAGCACGTACAGCAGGGACTCGCCGATCCAGGAGCCCTCGACGGCGCGGTCGACGCCGTTGACGCGCAGCACGTAGGAGACCACGGGGTGGTCGCTGTCGCCGGTGGCGTCGGGGTCCGGTCGGGGGTCGGGGTCGGCGGCGAGGGCCTCGGGGAGCGGGTCGGAGGGCGAGTCGGCGGACGGGACGGGGCCGGGGCCGTCCGGGCCGCCGGGTGGGGCCGACCACGCCTCGCCGACGGCTCCGGTGTCCGTCGCCGGGTCGTTCGCGCCGGGGCCGCCGGGGGTCGGGGGCGCCGGGGTGGGCGGGACGGGCGGGAGATCCGTGTCGGGGCGACGCTCGGTGTCGGTGCGGCCCCGGGTCACGCCGGCGAGCGCGGCCGCGGCGCCCTGCCCCATGGCCGCCGCCGAACCGGCGGAGCCGGGGTGCGGGACTCGGGGCTCGGCGGGCGGGTGGCCGGCGAAGGCGGTGGGGGCCTCGGCGGGACCGGCCGGGCCGGTCCCGGTGGGCCGCAGAGCGGCGTCCGGTCCGGCGGGGGCGGGGCCGGCGTCCGCGCCGAAGGGCATGGTCCAACTCGCCCAGCGCCCCGGCGCGCCGGGGTCGGTCTCCGGACCGGGGACGACCGGCCCGCTACCGATCTCCGGCGGCCGGAAGTCCTGCCCGCCGGGCGCGGCGAGGGGGTCGGCGGAGGTGTCGGTGTCCGGGATGGAGGGGGGCAGTTGGATGTGGGCGGTGGCCTCGGAGTCGTACTCCACACCCCATTCGGTGCGCGGGAGCGGCACCCCCGGGTACTCCGGGTGCTCGGGGTGCTGTCGCGGCCCCTCGAACCCTTCGCCTGCGTGCTCCTCCGGACGCCGGGGCCGGTGCTCGTTCATGTCGCTCACGACAGGGCCCTCCCGAGTCCACGGCGGGCCAGCGCCGCCACCGTGCGCCGCAGATGTCGCAGCGCGGGGGACAGTTCGGCGGGTTCCCCGCCCTCCGGCCCCGGTTCGGGGTCCGGCACGCAGGCCGCCCCCACGTATTCGCCGAACGCGGCGAGCGCGTCCGGGGGCAGTCGGCGTTCGGCGTCCCAGTCGACCAACGACGCCACCCAGCGCTCGGCTTCCAACGGGCGCAGCGGCATGGGGGCGACGGCCCCGACGGCGCAGCGCACCTCGCGGCGGACCGGGTCCAGCACCACGGAGACCGAGGCCAGCGCCCGGGCGGGGCCGGTGCGGCCGGTCGCCTTGAGGAAGGTCTGCGGGGCGTGGAGCAGCGGAACCCGGACGAAGGCCAGGATCTCGGCCGTGCGCAACCGCTCGCGGCCCGCCAGCAGATGACTCACCGGGATCTCGCGCTCGGAGCCCTCGGGGCCCACGATCACCAGGTGGGCCTCCAGCGCCGCCAGCACGGGAAGGGTGTCGCCGGTGGCGGCGCCGGTGATGATGTTGCCGCCGAGGGTCCCGGCGTTGCGCACCTGGGGCGGACCGGCGGTGCGGGCGGCGGCGGCCAGGGCGGGGATGAGGGCGGCGAAGTCGGGGCGCCCCATGCGGGCGTGGGTCATGCACGCGCCGAGGACGGCGTGGCCGTCCCGGTACTCCCAGCCGCGCAGCTCGCCCAAACGGCCGAGGCCGACGAGCGCGGCGGGGCGCAACAGCCCGGCGTTGACGCCCCCCATCAGGTCGGTCCCGCCCGCCACCGGCACCGCCGCGGGCTCCGCGGCCAGCGCCGCGACGGCCTCGTCGAGCGTGGTCGGGAGCGCGACCGGCTGCGCCGTGCGCGGTGCGTGCGTGCTCACTCCTGCTGCCCCTCTCCGGTGGAACCCGGCTCCCGAGCCGTACGGTACGTCCTCCCGGCCCGGAGGTGGCAACTCTGGCATATTTTCCCGACCGGCAAACCGGGGGGTGACCCCCTCGGGGGCCTCTTCGGTCGTTCCCGGGTGGGGAATCGGGGGTCGGGGGTGCCGTTCGGGCCGTCGGAACCTCTGTGGGCACGGCGCCCCCGGTGGTGCCGGGGGCGCCGGGTCGGAGGACCCGATGTCCTCACCGACGGCTTCCCGCTCGTGTCGTGTCGCTTCGTTTCGTGTCGCCCGGGGAGGGCGCGGGCGCGCCGGGGTGCGCGGGCCCCACGGGTGGGGGCCGACGTGCCCGGAATCCCGGGCGGGGCACGAACCGCGCGGGCCCGTGGGTCAGGGGGCTGCCACGGAGACCCCGTCGACGGCTTCACGGCCGCTTCGGGGAGGCCCGCCCTGCCGCACCGGTGCCGGGGCACGAGGCCCTGGGCCGGAGGACACCCCCGGGTCGGCGTCACGAACGCTTCGACGGGGACCCGGCCGGGCCGGGGCGCGGACGGGGGGCCGACCGCACGGGGTCTCACGAACGCCTCGCCCGGGTCGCCGGCGCACCGGCGGCCCGGGCGCGTCCCCGCGGGTCCCGGGGAGGACACCCCCGGTCGGCCTCACGAAGACCTCGGGAGGTCACGGCCGCGCCGGCCCCGCCCGGAGCGCGTCACCGCCACGCCGGAACCCGTGGGCCCCGGCGCCGGGGAACGGTCACGGTCGGCTTCGCGGCCGCTTCCGGGAGGTCACGGCCGCGCCGGGGTCCGGGGCGCGTCACCGCGCCGGGGCGCGGGCCCGGTGGGTGGGGGACGGTCACGGCCGTCGGGGGTTCGGCGTCCGTCCCACCGTGGCGACGCGGGCGCGGCCGGGGCGTCCGGGCGCGGTGTCGTACGACGGGGGCGCGCCGCGCGCCGTCTCACCCCGCCGTCTCACGACGCCGTCTCACGACGCCGTGGCGCGGACGGCACGGCACCCGGACGGCTCCGGACGGACGGCCCACCCCGGGGCGCGACCCGACCGGGACGGAACCGGCTCGACCGGGACCGGGAGGCGCGGGCGCACCGCCGGGGCCGCGCGGCCCCGGCGCGGGGGTCAGCCCTTGTCGCCCTTGTCGCCACCCTTGCCACCACGACCGCCGAAGGAGCTCATCGACTCGTAGATCTCCTTGCACATGGGGCAGACCGGGTATTTCTTGGGGTCCCGACCGGGCACCCAGACCTTGCCGCAGAGCGCCACGACGGGGCTGCCGTCGATCGCGCTCGCCATGATCTTGTCCTTCTGGACGTAGTGCGCGAAACGCTCGTGGTCGCCGTCACCGTGGGACGTCTGCGGGGTGGGTTCGACCAGGGTGCCGGTACCCGTCCCGCGCTCGGGCTCAGGAGTGCTCATGGATCCCAAGCCTAATTGAGCGACGGGTCGTCCGGGTATGTGGCCAACAGGGCCAGTCCGGAGCGCTGGCGTCGCAGCACGGCCCGCCACAGACCCTCCGGCCGGGGCACCGAGACGTCGCCGGGTTCGGAGTCCACGACGTACCAGGCGCCCTCCTCCAGTTCGCTCTCGAGCTGACCGGCCCCCCATCCCGCGTAGCCGGCGAAGACCCGCAGCGCGCCGACCCCGCCCGCGAGGACCTCGGGGGGCGCGTCGAGGTCCACCAGGCCGATCGAGCCGTGCACGCGCCGCCAGCCGAGCGGTCCCTCGCCGGGGACCACGGCCAGCGCGAGCGCGGCGTCCAGTGCCACCGGCCCGCCCCGGAAGACGACCCCCGGCTCGACGGCGAGCGCGGCCCAGGGCTCCAGCACCGCGGAGACGTCCACGAGGGTGGGGCGGTTGAGGACCACGCCGAGGGCTCCGTCGTCGTCGTGATCGAGGATCAGGACGACGGAACGCGTGAAGTTGGGATCCGCCAGGGCGGGGGCGGCGACCAACAGCCGCCCGACGAGCGAGGACACCTCGGTCATGACGCCATGATTGCCCATCCGGGGGCTGCTCGGGAGGACAACGACGCATCGCGCCCCGGCGGATGACCGGAGCGGTCGGGGACGGTTCGGCGGATCGCCGACCGGCGTGCGACTGCCGTGCTACCCGAGTTTTTCGTACAGATGTCCGGAGTGGGTGCGCGGTCAGCCGGAGGAGCGCGCCGAACACCGGGACCCTCCCCGTCGAACACCGGACCGAGGGGTGCTCGGTCTCGGCGCGCCACCGGTCGGGATGCCGGAAGGGGCGCCACGGGGCCGGGAACTTCCGCATCGCGTCGGCCGGCGCCCGGAATCGCCCCGTTCCCGACCCGCTCCGCCGCGACCGGGTCACGGTCGCGCCGAGGGCGCCTCGGGAACCGGACGGGACGTGCCGGGAAATTCGGGAACGCCACCGGGAGCACCCCGCGAAACGCCGGGGGAAGTCGTCGGGGAACACCCGCGGAACGACGCGGAACACGTCAAGGGGATACGGGGAGGAACGCCGACCGAGCGGCGCCCGACGGATGTTCGGGTCACTCATCGGGGGGAATGGTCAGCACGATTGTCCGATTATCATCGTGTCTGGTTCCCACCCCTTCCCGCAGATCGCGAGTTCCATGACCGACACCGACACCGATGACGTCCTGCTCGTTCGCGGCGGCACACCGCTGGAGGGCGAGATCACCGTACGCGGCGCGAAGAACCTGGTCCCCAAGGCCATGGTCGCCGCGCTCCTCGGCAGCGGACCCAGCAGATTGCGGAACGTCCCCGACATCCGGGACGTGCGGGTGGTGCGGGGCCTGCTCCAACTGCACGGGGTGACCGTACGCGCCGGTGAGGAGCCCGGCGAACTGGTGATGGACCCCTCACGGGTGGAGAGGGCCCACGTCGCGGACATCGACGCGCACGCCGGTTCCTCCCGCATTCCGATCCTGTTCTGCGGCCCGCTGCTGCACCGCCTGGGACACGCCTTCATCCCCGGCCTGGGCGGCTGCGACATCGGCGGCCGGCCGGTCGACTTCCACTTCGACGTACTGCGCAAATTCGGCGCCCGCATCGACAAGCGCGAGGACGGCCAGTATCTGGAGGCCCCGCAGCGCCTCCAGGGATGCAAAATCAGCCTGCCCTACCCCTCTGTCGGCGCCACCGAACAGGTACTGCTCACGGCCGTGCTGGCGGAAGGGCTGACCGAGCTCTCCAACGCGGCGGTGGAACCGGAGATCGAGGACCTGATCTGCGTTCTGCAGAAGATGGGCGCGATCATCTCCCTGGACACCGACCGCACCATCCGGATCACCGGTGTGGACCGTCTCGACGGATACACCCACCGGGCGCTGCCGGACCGGCTGGAGTCGGCCTCCTGGGCCAGCGCGGCGCTCGCGACCGGCGGTGACATCGTCGTCCGGGGTGCCGGCCAGCGCGAGATGATGACCTTCCTGAACGTCTATCGGAAGGTCGGCGGCGCCTTCGAGGTCACCGACGACGGAATCCGTTTCCGGCACCCCGGCGGACCGCTGAACTCCATCGCCCTGGAGACCGACGTGCACCCCGGTTTCCAGACCGACTGGCAGCAGCCGCTGGTGGTCGCCCTCACCCAGGCCACCGGGCTCTCGATCGTCCACGAGACCGTATACGAGTCGCGGCTGGGCTTCACCGAGGCGTTGAACCAGATGGGCGCCCGGATCCAGCTCTACCGCGAGTGTCTGGGCGGCACCCCCTGCCGCTTCGGGCGGCGCAACTTCCTGCACTCGGCGGTGGTCTCCGGGCCGACCCGCCTGCAGGGCGGCGAACTGGTCATCCCCGACCTGCGCGGTGGATTCTCGTACCTGATCGCCGCCCTGGCCGCCGAGGGCACCTCACGGGTGCACGGCATCGACCTGATCAACCGGGGCTACGAGAACTTCATGGGCAAGCTCGAGAGGCTCGGCGCCAAGGTCGAGCGCCCCTGAGGGTCGCTTCCCCCCGCCGGGCCCCGTCGACCGGGAAACCCGGGACCGTCCGTCGTCCGGCCCGGCGGACGGGCGGGACCACGGACGGTGGGAATCACTTGCCCTTGGCGGCGTCCTTGAGCTTCGAGCCCGCGGAGACCTTGACGCTGTAACCGGCGGGGATCTGGATCGGCTCGCCGGTCTGCGGGTTGCGGGCGGTACGGGCGGCACGGTGGGTGCGCTCGAAGGTCAGGAAACCGGGAATGGTGACCTTCTCCTCGCCCTTGGCGACGACCTCGCCGGTCACCTCGGCGAGCGCGGCCAGCACGGCATCGGCGTCCTTGCGGGTCACCTCGGCGCGCTCGGACAGCGCGGCCACCAGCTCGGTGCGGTTCATAGTTCGTACTCCTGTGTGTTTCTTGCCGGTCGGGCGTGAGATCGAAGCCGATGGTGCCAGGGTGCTCGGACAGCACCCCGGTCGGGTCCGCCTGTTCGGCCTCTCGCCCGAGTGTGCATCCTGCCCCCGGAACCGGCCGGAAAGCCAATCCGGCGCCGCCCCGGCCGGGCGATCAGCCTACGGGTGACAACCCGCCGACCACGCACGACGCGCCGCCGAATGGGTCCGAAGGACCGTTCGGACCACTCCCGCGGGGTATCGGCGCCCTCCCCCGGCCACTCATCGGAGTGATCTTCGACACCGGGACACACCCGGCGCGCGGCGGGGGCGCGCGGAACGCCCGAAAGGGTGCCGGGGCACGCCGGGGGGACCGGGGCCGGCCGGTCCCCCCGACAATGATCACATCCGGTCACGCCGGGGCGGCCCGGACCACCCGCGGGCCCGGAACCCCGGGGCCCCGCGGATCAGGGCCCGGCGGGCGCCTCGGAGGCCGCGGACGCCGCGGCGCGGGTGCGCTCGACGGCGTCGCGCACGGCTCCCGCCACCGTGCCGGAGACCCTCTCGTTGAAGACGCTGGGCACGATGTAGTTCGGGTTCAGCTCGTCCGGGCCCACCACGTCGGCCAGGGCGCGGGCGGCGGCCAGCATCATCGTCTCGTCCACCGTGCGGGACTGGGCGTCCAGCAGGCCCCGGAAGACGCCGGGGAAGACCAGCACGTTGTTGATCTGGTTGGGGAAGTCCGACCGGCCGGTGGCCACCACCGCCGCCGTGCGACGGGCGACGGCCGGGTCGATCTCCGGGTCGGGGTTGGCGAGCGCGAACACGATGGCACCCTCGGCCATCGCCGCCACGTCATCGGCGTCCAGCACGTCGGGGGCGGAGACGCCGACGAAGACATCGGCCCCCACCACCGCTTCCTTGAGGGTGCCGGTGAGGCCGGTGGGGTTGGTGTTGTCGGCGATCCAGCGCAGCGGGGTGTCGGCGTCCGCGTCGGCCAGATCCTCCCGCCCGGCGTGCACCACGCCGTGGATGTCGGCGACCACCGCGTCCCGCACACCGGCGGCGAGCAGCAGCCGCAGGATCGCCGTACCGGCGGCGCCCGCCCCGGACATCACGACCCGTACCCCGCCCAGGTCCTTGCCGACCACCCGCAGCGCGTTGTGCAGGGCGGCGAGCACCACGATGGCGGTGCCGTGCTGGTCGTCGTGGAAGACCGGGATGTCCAGGGCCTCGCGCAGCCGCGCCTCGATCTCGAAGCAGCGCGGCGCGGAGATGTCCTCCAGGTTGATGCCGGCGAAGCCGGGGGCGATGGCCCGGACGATCTCGACGATGGCGTCGGTGTCCTGGGTGTCCAGGCACAACGGCCAGGCGTCGATCCCGGCGAACCGCTTGAACAGGGCCGCCTTGCCCTCCATGACCGGCAGCGCGGCCTTCGGGCCGATGTTGCCCAGCCCGAGGACGGCGGAGCCGTCGGTGACCACGGCGACGCTGTTGCGCTTGATGGTCAGCCGGCGGGCGTCCTCGGGGTTGGCGGCGATCTGGGTGCACACCCGGGCCACACCGGGGGTGTAGATCATCGAGAGGTCGTCGCGGTTGCGAATGGGGTGCTTGGAGCTCATCTCGATCTTGCCGCCGAGGTGCATCAGGAAGGTCCGGTCGGAGACCTTGCCGACGGTGACGCCCTCGATCGTCCGCAACTTCTGCACGATCTCGTCGGCGTGCGCGGTGGAGGTCGCGGCGACCGTGACGTCGATGCGCAGGCGCTCGTGGCCCGAGGCGGTGACGTCGAGGCCGGTCACGTGGCCGCCGGAGGACTCCACGACCGTGGTGAGCTGACTGACGGCGGTGCCGCCGGCGGGCACCTCCAGTCGCACGGTCATCGAATAGGAGACGCTGGGCGCCGTTGCCATGGCGGAACTTCCTTCTCTATCCCTGTGTGTGCCGAGGGAATCAGCCCTGTGATGCGCGGCGGACGCGGCGGTCCGGGGGTTCGCCCGGCCCCTCGCCCGACGGCGCGCCCCCGCATCGTCGCACTTACCGACGAGTACGCGGTAATGCGTGGTATGTCGTGCGGATCTCATCGGGAGCCGCCCCACGACCCTAGGAGACGGCGTCGCGGCGGGCCGGCCCCGGAGCCCTCCGACCCCGGGAACAATACGACCGCAACACCGAACACCTCGGATCGGCCGGCGAATCCCGGCCGGCCGCCGGGGCCGGCCGGTCGGTGACGTCCCGCCCCGGCACCGGTCCGGCGACCGTGCGACCGGGGTCGGCGGGAACGGGATCATCGTTCACATATGTGAACGGTGATGGACCCGCCGGGCCGGCGGGCCGGGGCGAACACCACGCCTCCCGGGACCACCCGGCGCACCACGGGAAGGGCCCCGGGACCCGGCGGGACGGCGGATGGCACCCCCGCCCCGGCCCGCCTCCCGCGAGCGGGCGAAGCCCGAGGGCGGGAGGGACGGAACGGAACAGGGGCGAGGTTCTCGGAGCCCGGGTCCGGGACCGACCCCGCGACCGCCGGGCCGGGGCGCACCCGTCCGCACGGCCGGACCCGCGCCGGGCGGGATCAGGCGGCGTCGAGGGCGGCGACGGCCGGGGCCGGCCCGGGGCACGGCGCGGCGACCGATTCCTCGCGGATGTCCTCCGCCCTCAGATGGGTTCCGGGCAGCACCAGTTCCTCCACCGTCGGCCGACGGCCGGTGAGGATCCAGCGGCAGACCGCCGCGAGTTGGTAGGCGATCAGCGGTGGCACCGCGTCCCCGATGTGCCGGTAGCGGTTGGCCAGCGCGCCCTCGAAGCGGTAGCCGCGCGGGAAACCGTTCAGGATGCCCAACTCCCGCACCGTGCACAGTCGGTCCTGCACCGGGTGCGCGTACCGGCCGTTGCCCACGTGGGCGCACTCGCGCTTGACGGTGGGCGCCGGCCGGTCCCAGGCCATCCGCCCGTACACGTCGGGGAAGCTGCCGAAGTCCCCCCGGCGGGCGGAACGCGCCATGCTGGGGGTCAGGTACCCCTCGCCGTCGGGCAGGACCAGCAACTCCCGCCAGGAGCCGCCGTCGTGCGGGATGGCCCGCACCCGGCGCTCGGTGGCGGCGGAGTGGAAGCCGGGCGAGGCGTGCGAGGGATCGTCGGGGTGCGCGACGCCCGCCGGCAGCGGCGGCAGGCCGCCGATCGCGCGGCGGACGGTGATCGCCTCCGGTGCGAGCGAGCGGCCGGCCCAGGCGTCCCGCGGGGTACGGAGGGGCAGTCCCTCGGCGACCGCGATCACCAGGGCGCGCTCGCGGACCTGCGGCAGCCCGAAGTCGGTGAGGAAGTGCCGCTCGGCGTGCACGGTGTAGCCGCGCGCCTCCAGGTCGGCGCGGAGCATGTCGAAGTGGTGGCTCCAACGACCCTGCAACAGTTCGCGGGCGTTCTCCATCACCAACACCCGGGGACGCAGCGCGTCCACGTGCACGATGGTGCGGCGCACCAGGCTGTTGCGACGGTCGTCGGTGAGGTGGTTGCGGGCGTTGGTGCGGGAGAAGCCCGTGCAAGGAGGGCAGGCGGAGAGCACGTCCACCGGCCCGGTGACGCCCATCATCGCCATCAGTTCGTCGGGTTCGACCTCGGAGAGGTCCACCTCCACCGGCCGCAGACCCATATTGGCGGTATAGGTCGCGTTGCAGGCCAGCGCGCCGGGCGGGCTGCTCGGCTTGCCCAACTGCGCGTCGGCGGCGCCGAGCAGGGTGAAGTCCGGTTGGGCGTGGAAGCCGTAGCTCATGCCCCCGCCGCCGGAGAACAGGTCCACCACCGTGAAGGGCGCACCCGGTCGCTCCGGTCCGCCGCCCCGCTCCGTCATCCGCCTGCCTCCCGCAGCCACCCGATGCGCTGGAGACTAACAGTCCCGTCCGATCCGGGCCGGCATCGCGATCTCAGCGCCCGCGCAGGTGGTCGCGGAGAGCCCGGGCGACACGGCCCATCAGCGCCTCGGCGTCGGGTTGGGCACCCGCCGGCACACCCGACTCGGTGAGGGCGGCGACGGCGTAGCACCCGCCGTCGGTGTGCTCGACGACCCCGACCTCGTGACGGAGGTTCAGCAGGGTGCCGGTTTTGGAGGACCAGCGGGCGGAGTCGGAGACGAAGTCCGGGGCCAGGCGTTGGCGCAGCAGGTTGTCCCCCATCACCTCGCGCACCCGGGCGGCGGTCGCCGGGTGGATGCCGGAGCCGTCCGCCGGCGGCGTCCACAGCGCCTCCAGCAGGTCGGTGAAGGCGCGGGCGGTGCCGGAGTTGGCGCGGCTGACGTCGAGTTGGGGGACGAGGTGGCCGCGCCCCCGGGTGCCGGCGTCGATGGCCAGGACGTGCGCCAGGTGCACCTCGGCGGTGTCGAGCCGCTCGGCGGGGGTGTCGTTCAACTCCCCGATGGTGTGGCGGACGGTGATGCCGCGCAGGCCGTGCGCGCGCAGCGACGCGGTGACCCGGTCGGGCGGGGTGAGGGCGAAGAGGGTGTCGGCGGCGACGTTGTCGCTGATCGCCACCGCGAGGTGGACCAGATCGTCCACCGCGATTCGCGCCGGGTGGCGGAAGCGGCCCAGGCCGGTGGGGGTGGGCCGGGCGAGGTCGGTGGGGTCGACGGTGATCCGGTGCGCGCCGTCGATCTCACCGCGCCGCACGCGGTCCACGGTGGCCAGTGCCAGCGGCACCTTGGCCAGGGAGGCGATGGGCAGTTCGAGATCGGGGTCGATGCCCACCTCCTCGCCGGTGCGCAGGTCGCGGACGAGGAAGGAGCCGGTCAGGCCGCCCTCGCGCAGTTCGGCGCGGAGCCCCGCCACGAGGCGGTCGGTGGTCACGGGGCGGACCTCCGGGGGCCGGCGGTCGGACCGGTCGGCCCGGAAGTGTCGGTACCGACCGGACCGGTGGGGCCGGAGGTGCCGGCCGGATCGGGACCGGTGAAGCCGGGATCGGTCGGATCGTCGGGACCGGCCGGATCGGGACCGGCCGGATCGGGACCGGTGAAACCGGAGAAGCCGGGACCGGCCGAACCGGCCGAACCGGAGGCACCGGAGCCCGTCGGACCGGAAGCACCGGCGCCGACACCGGGGCCGGCCGGGTCGTCGTGGTCGGGAGGGACCGTGGTGCCCGCCGGATCGGTGGAATCCCCCGGCTCGGCACCCAGGCAACGGGCGATGGCCTCCCCCAGCCGGGCCCCGAGCCGCTCCGCGTCATCCGCCGACCCGGCGACCAGCGCGTACCCCCGGACGAGGTCGATCTCCCCGACCGGCAGCCAGCGCAGCCCGAACTCGCGGGCCCTCGCCGGGGAGCACACCAACAGGTCCTCGGAGCCCAGGGCACGGGCCGCCGCCGCCTCCGGGCTCGTCTCCACGACCAGTTGGGACGGCCGCAGGCCCACCGCCCCGCACACCCGGAGCAGTCGGTCGCGGACGTGCGGCACGTCGTCCTCCGGTTCCAGGCACAACCGGCGCGCCGGGCCTCCGCCCCGGCCGAGGCGGAGGGTCTCCACGTACAGCCGGCGCCCGGCGGGGACGGCACGGCCGGCCACTCCGAGCCGAACGGTCCAGGTCGCCTCGGTCGGCGGCACCGCGAGCAGGGCGGCGCGCACGGTGCGGGAGGCGAGCAGTTCGGCCCGTTCGGCCGGCGGGCCCGGTCGGGAGTCCAGCGGGATGCCCCGCCCGGTCGCCTCGGCGAGCAGCCGGGCCAGTTCCCGACGCGGACAGGTGTCGGGCACGGCCAGCCCGACGGGGGCGCGACGGGCGCGCTCGGCCTCGTCCTCCAGCGATTCGGCGGCCAGCACCAGTCTCCGGGCGGCGGGCAGCAGGTGCCGGCCGAAGGGCGTGGGGGTGGTGCGTCGGGAACCACGCTCGAAGAGGGGTTGCCCCAGATGCCGTTCGAGGGCCGCCACCCGCCGGCTGGCCACCGACTGCGACATCCGGGCCGCCGCCGCCCCGACGGTGAAGCTGTTGCGTTCGCTCACGTGCACGAAGGCCCGACACGCCCCCACCAGGTCCATGACGCCCACCCTAGCCGGCCGGCACATCCATGCCGGATCGGCATGGAATCGCGCGTTCCCGTCTTGGACCGCATGGTGGGCCCGCCGTCAGGGTGGCCGTGTCCCCGGGATCCCCGGGGTGTCCGGGACCGCGCCGTACCGCGCCGTCCCACCGTTCCCGACACTCGTCACACCGGGTGTCCGAGCCGACACGAAAGGTCGAGATGACCCCCGCGTTCCCCGTTCTCCTCGCCCGCCGTCCCTCCCCCGCCGAGCCGCTCGAACCCACCCGCCCCGGCCGCCGTGCCCCGGGGCGGGCCCGCCGCGTCCTGGCCGGGGCGGTGGGCGCCCTCGTCCTGGCCCCGCTCGCGGCCTGCGGCGTCGGCACGACGGAGGCCGCCACCCCGACCCCACCGGCCGGCTCCGCCCCCGCCTCCGCCGCGCACGGCCCCGAGATCGATCGGGAGGCCCTGGACGAGGCCTTCGCCGAACTGGAGGAGCGGTACGACGCCCGGCTCGGCGTCTACGCCGTGGACACCGGCACCGGCGCGGAGATCGACCACCGGGCCGACGAGCGCTTCGCGTACGCCTCCACCTTCAAGGTCCTGGCGGCGGGCGCCGTGCTGCGCGAGTACACGGTGGAGGGCATCGACGAGGTCATCCCCTACGCCGAGGAGAGCCTGGTCGAGCACTCCCCCGTCACCGAGGAGTTCGCCGGGGTCGGCATGACCCTGCGCGATCTGTGCGCGGCCGCCCTGCGGTTCAGTGACAACACCGCCGCGAACCTGATGTTCGACGCGCTCGGCGGACCCGGGGCGCTCAACGACGTCCTGCGCGAGTGGGGTGACGAGGTGACCGTGATGAGCCGGTACGAGACCGAGCTGAACGAGGCGGTGCCCGGCGACGACCGGGACACCAGCACCCCCCGCGCCCTGGCGGGGAACCTGCGGGCCCTCCTGCTCGGCGACGTGCTCGAGGCACCCGAGCGGGAGTTGCTGACCGAGTGGATGCTCACCAACCTCACCGGCGACACCCTCATCCGGGCCGGAGTGCCCGAGGGGTGGGAGGTCGCCGACCGGAGCGGCGCCGGCGGGTACGGCACCCGGAACAACATCGCCGTGGTGTGGCCGGAGGAGGGCGACCCGCTGGTGATGGCGGTCCTCTCCAGCCGGGACGTCGAGGGCGCCGAGCGCGACGACGCGCTGATCGCGGACGCGGCCGGCGTGGTGGCCGACGCCCTCGCCCGCCCCGCCTCCTGACCCGCCCCCGGCCCTCCCCACGGGGGCGGGGCCGGCCACGAGGGCTCCGAAAGCCTGCCATGCTGGTGTGCACGAACCACGGCCCCGCCCGGGGCCGGCCGCCGGCGGGGAGCCGGCGACGGAGCGGAGCCCGGACGTCACGGGCCCGACAACGGAGGATGTGCGAAGGATGACGGAGCAGGTGCGGTCCCTGGCCGATGAGGTGGAGGCGGCGGTGTCGGCGGCGATGGCCGAGACACTGCCGGCCGAGCTGGCGGCGCTGGACCCGCTCGTGCGACGTTCCGACCACGCCGACTTCCAGTCGAACGTGGCGCTGTCGTTGGCCAAGCGGCTCGGCGAGAAGCCGCGCGACGTGGCCGAGCGGCTGCGCGAGCGGCTGGCCGCCGTGGCGTGGATCACCTCGGTGGAGGTCTCCGGGCCGGGCTTCCTGAACATCCGCCTCGCCGACACCGCGCTGTTGGAGCGGCTGTCCGCCCGCCTGGGCGATCCCCGGCTGGGGGTACCGCGCGAGCGGTCCGGCGACGTGGCCGTGGTGGACTACTCCGCCCCGAACGTGGCCAAGGAGATGCACGTCGGGCACCTGCGCTCGACGCTGATCGGCGACTCCCTGGTGCGGGTGCTCGACTTCCTGGGCACCGACGTCGTGCGGCAGAACCACATCGGCGACTGGGGCACCCAGTTCGGCATGTTGATCCAGTACCTGACCGAGCACCCGGAGACCCGGTGGCGGACCGCCGACCTGGACGCCCCCGAGGGAGAGAGCACCGCCGGGGCCGGGGACGCGGTCTCCGCGCTGGACTCCCTCTACCGCGAGGCCCGCAAGCTGTTCGACGCCGACCCCGCCTTCAAGGAGCGGGCGCAGCGTCGGGTGGTGGCCCTGCAGGCCGGTGACGAGGAGACGGTCGCCGCCTGGCGGGAGATCGTGACCGAGTCCGAGGCCGCCTTCCAGCGGATCTACGCCCGCCTGGGCGTGCTGCTCACCCTGGACGACGTGGCCGGCGAGTCCTTCTACAACCCGCGCCTGCGGTCGGTGGTGGACGAGCTCGGGGAGAAGGGCATCGTCGAGGAGAGCGACGGCGCCCTGTGCGTCTTCTACGACGACATCCGAGGCCCGGAGGACACCCCGGTGCCGATGATCGTGCGGAAGGCGGACGGCGGCTTCGGCTACTCGGCCACCGACCTGGCGGCCGTGCGGTACCGGACCCGGGAGCTGAAGGCCAACCGCCTGCTGTACGTGGTGGACGCCCGACAGGCCCAGCACTTCGACATGCTCTTCCGCACCGCTCGCCGCGCCGGCTGGCTGACGGACGACATCGAGGCCGTCCACGTGCGCAACGGCACGATCAACGGCCCCGACGGCCGCCCGTTCAAGACCCGTGCCGGCGGCACCGTCCGGCTGGCCGACCTGCTGGACGACGCCGAGGGCCGGGCGCGCGAGGTGGTCGCGGAGAAGAACCCGGAGCTGACCGGCGAGGAGTTGGACGCCATCGCCCGGGGCGCGGGGATCGCCGCCGTGAAGTACGCGGAGCTGTCCACCTCGCGGGCCAAGGACTACGTCTTCGACGTGACGCGCATGGTCTCCTTCAGCGGCCAGACCGGCGTCTACCTCCAGTACACCCACACCCGGATCGCCTCGATCCTGCGGCGGGCCGGGGACGACGCGTCGGCGGCGCGCTTCGACACCTCGCTGCCGCTGGAGCGGGCCGAGCGGGAACTGGCCCTGGCGGTGGACGAGTTCGGCGCGGTGCTGAACTCGGTGGCGGAGACGCTGGAGCCGCATCGGCTGGCCGGCTGGCTCTACACGCTGGCCAAGGCGTACACCGACTTCTACGAGAACTGCCCGGTACTGCGGGAGGGCGTCCCGGCGGAGATCCGGACCAACCGACTGGCGCTGTGCCGACTGACCGGCGACACCCTGGCCCGGGGCCTGTCCCTGCTGGGCATCGCCGCCCCCGACCGCATGTGATCGACCACGTGTGACACCCCGTCGGCCCCACGCCCCTCGCGGGGCCGACGCCCGTCACCCACGGCCCACCCGGGCCATCACCTCGTCCGCGAGGTCCCGGGTGGGCCGTTCGCCGTCCAGCACGACGGTGTCGCCGGGCAGGGCGTCCACGGCGGCGACGCGCTCCGGGACACGGCGGTGACACCAGCGGCGGGCCGCCTCGTCCCGCTCGGGGTCGTCGGGGTGGAGCACCCCGGCGTCGATGCGACGCCCCAATTCCTCGACGGAACCCCTCGGGAAGACGTGGTGGAGGGGGACGCCGGCCCGGCGCAGACCGCCGATGATCTCCTCCGGGTGGGCGGGGTTCACCCGGGTCATCGGGACGAGCACGGGCCGTCCCGGGTACTCCTCGACCAGCCCGATCGCGAGGGAGGTCACCTGACGGCCCCACAGCACCAGGTCCTGGAAGTTCCCCGTGGGCACGGGGACGATCTCCCGCAGCACGAACCCGATCCACTCGGATCGAACACCGGGGCGTCGGGCAGACGGCGCTTCAACTCCCCGGTGAGGGTGGTCTCGCCGCTTCCGAAGGCGCCGTTGATCCGGATCAGCACGCGGGGCTCCCGGCGTCGGTGACGGGGTGAGGGGCGGTGTGGAGACGACCCCGCCTCTGCGCCACCGTCGGCTACCACCCCGTGCCGCATGGAGTCGGCCCCGCCGGCGGAACCCGGAACCACCGGCCGGGATCCGACCCCGTCCGGTCCGGCCCGGATGGGGCGGCGAGGAGGCGGCGGACGGCGGACGGCCGCGAACGGGTCGTCACGAAGGAGGGCCCCGGTTCGCGGGGAACCGGGGCCCGTCCGCCTCCCCGACCGGGGTCGGGGAGGCGGTACGTTGAGCACCGACCCGCCAGCTCGCCTCGCGGCAAGTGGTCGCTCGCGGCGACTATGGTTGGGCCCGGGGGCATGGATCGGGCCGGTGCACACCCAGGCTAACAAACGCCGGCCCGACGGTCTTCCCCACGCGAACACGCCCGCGCGCACCGGCGCGAAAGCTC
The DNA here is from genome assembly GCF_021390475.1 of Streptomyces sp. ST2-7A. Classification (GTDB taxonomy): domain Bacteria; phylum Actinomycetota; class Actinomycetes; order Streptomycetales; family Streptomycetaceae; genus Streptomyces. Next base: position 8,265 of record NZ_JAJUWS010000040.1, on the reverse strand, counting down.
CCTCGGCGCACGCCGTCGGTGCCCTTCCCCCTCCGTACTCCCCGGCACGTCCCGCCGGAACACCCCGGGGCACCCATCGGGATGCCCCCCGGGACGTCCCGATGGGCGGCTCCGGTACCGGGACCCCGGCCGTCGTCGGGTCAGCGCAGCAGGTCGGGCACGCCGGCGGCGTCGGGACGGTCCTCCGGCCAGGAGACCACGGTGAGCCGCTGCGTGGCGCGGGTGAGGTCCACGTACAGCACCCGCAGACCCGCCGGGGTCTCGTCCGCGATCCGGGCCGGTGACAGCAGCAGCGTGGCGTCGTACTCCAGCCCCTTGGCCTCCAGGCTGCCGAGCACCAGCAGCCGCTCGTCCATGCCGGCCAGCCGACGCCGGGTCTCCTCCCGGCGTCCCATGGCGGTGATCACACCCACCGTGCCCTCGACCTCCGCCAGCAGCCGACGGGCCTCGGCGCGGATCGTCTCCGTCGCGGCGTCCTCTCCGGCGGACCCGCCGGCCCGTGTCCGACCCCGCGCGGGCCCGGAGGCGGACGCGGGCACCGCGACGAACCTCGGCTCGATACCCACCGAGCGGACCGCGCGGGGCGGTTCGACGCCGGGCATCGCCAGCCGCAACACCCCGTCGGCCACCCGGGCGATCTCGGCGGGGTTGCGGTAGTTGACGGTCAGCTCGAAACGCCGGCGGGGCCGCTTGCCCAGTGCCGCGTCCCGTTCCCGTCCGGCCTCCTCCGGTTCGGTCCACGAACTCTGCGCCGGGTCCCCGACCACGGTCCAGGTGGCCTGCCGGCCGCGCCGGCCGACCATCCGCCACTGCATGGGGGTGAGGTCCTGCGCCTCGTCGACGATGATGTGCGCGTAACCGAGGCGCTCCCGCTCCTCCGCCTCGGCCTCGAGGTCGCGGCGGCGGGCGGTGCGGTCGGCGAAGGTGGTGACCTCCCGCACGCCCAACTCGGCGAGCATCTCCTCCTCGGTCCGCCGACGGGGGCGCGGCGGGGTGCCCAGCAGGGTGCGCAACTCGTCCAGCAGCGCCACGTCGTGCACCGACAGCCCGGTGCCCCCGGGGGTGACCCGTGCCAGGGAGCGCGCCACCCGGCGGACCTCGCCGGGGCGCAGGATCCGACGCGACCAGCCGGACAGCCGCCGCTCGTCGGCCATCGCCCGCAACACCCCCAGCGGGGTCAGCTCGGGCCACCACTCGGCGAGGAAGTCGATGAAGTCGGTCTCCTCGGAGACGTCCTCGAAGAAGGCGTCGCGGGCCTCGGCGGCGAGCGCCGGGTCGTCGGCGTGCCGGCGGGCGGCGCCGGCCTTCTCCCACAGTGCCTCCAGCAGCAGCCGGCGGGCGCGCGGCAGCAGCAGGTTGACCGGGGCGGTGCCGGAGAGGGCGGTGGAGCGCACGGCGGCGAGTTCACCGGCGTCCAGCTCGATCCGTCCGCCGAAGGCGACCACCCGCAGGCGGTCGGGGCGCTTGCCGGCCTCCAGCGCGCCGCGCGCGGCCCTGGCGAGCACCCGGGTCATCCGGGCCGAGCCCTTCACCACGGCGATCGGTTGTTCGTCGTGGGCCGTGGCCTCCGTTCCGTCGATCAGGGAGCCCAGGGCACGGATGACGACCTGGCCCTCCTCACCGAGGGAGGGCAGCACGCCCTCGGTGTAGGAGACGAGCAGGGGGGTGGGGCTGACGATCAGGATGCCCCCGGCGTAGCGGCGGCGGTCCCGGTAGAGCAGGTAGGCGGCGCGGTGCAGGGCGACGGCGGTCTTGCCGGTGCCGGGCCCACCGGTGACCTCCACGACGGAGGCGGCGGGAGCGCGGATGACCTCGTCCTGTTCGGCCTGGATGGAGGCGACGATGTCCCGCATCCGGGGGCCCCGGGCCCGGCCGAGGGCGGCCATCAGCGCGCCGTCGCCGACCACGGGCAGCTCACCGCCGTCGAGCAGGGCGCGCAGGCCGGGACGCAGCAGGTCGTCCTCCACGCCCAGGACGCGCCGGCCCCGGCTGCGGATGACGCGGCGGCGCACGACGCGGCCGGGTTCGACGGGGGTGGCCCGGTAGAAGGGGGCGGCGGCGGGGGCTCGCCAGTCGATCACCAGCGGCACGTACTCGGCGTCCAGGACGCCGAGCCGGCCGATGTGCAGGGTCTCGGCGATGTCGGCGACGGGGGCCCCGTCCTCCTCGCGGACGGCGTCCTCGGCCGGCTCGACGGAGGTCTGTGCGCCGTCGGGTCCGCGCTCGCCGTCCCGGCCGGCGAGCAGGTCGATGCGGCCGAAGAGGAAGTCCTCGAACTCGCTGTTGAGGCGGTTGAGGTGGAGACCGGCGCGGAAGACCAGGGCATCGCGCTCGGCGAGGGCGCCGGGGGTGCCCACCCGGCCGCGCCGGGCGGCGTCGTCCATGAGGAACTCGGCCTCGTGGATCTTCTCCTCCAGCCGCCGGTACACGACGTCGAGGTGACGCTGCTCGACGCGGATCTCCCGCTCGCGGACGTCCAAGGCCACAGCCCCCTTCTGATTCGGACAGGGCAGCCGTCAACCGTACACCGCGCGACCGGCGCGGACCGCCCCTTCCCGCCGGTCGGAAGGGGTTTCCCCGCACCGGCGGAGCGGCTCCGGCGACGGGTGGGGCGGAGCGGTGAAGGAGTCGCGGGGGAACGGGGCGGGAACGGCGGGAACACGGCCCCGCCGGGGCGCCGGGCGCGGTATTCGCGGCGGTGGCCGGCTCCGGCGTCGGGCCGGGGGCCGGGGGCCGTCCCGACGAGACGAACGAAGCGGACTCCGGAACGGTATCGGGGACGGTGTCGGGGGCGGGGAGACCGCCCCGGCCGCCCCGTCCCCGCCGGGACGGCCGGGGTGCCGGCCGGGGCGGGGTGCCGGGGCGAACCCCGGGGACGGACGGGCACCCGGACGGTCCTTCCGGGGATGGCCGGCCGCCGGACCCGGGAAACGGGCCCGGCGGAGGCGGCCGGCCCCGGGCACCGGCACGGTGCCGTCGGTGCCGTCAGGCGTCGTACTTGTGTCCGTCGGCGGCCGGGTCCACCGCCAGCCGGTAGCCGCGCTTGACCACGGTCTGGATGAGCCGGGGCGCGCCCAGCGCGGTGCGCAACCGCGCCATCGCGGTCTCCACGGCGTGCTCGTCGCGCCCGGCGCCGGGCAGGGCACGCAGCAGGTCGGCCCGGGGCACCACCCAGCCGGGGCGGCGGGCGAGGGCGCGCAGCAGGGCCATCCCGGCGGGCGGCACGGGCCGCAGTTCGTCGTCTACGAGCACCGCGTGGCCGCGCAGTTGGACGGTGTACCCGGCCACCCGCAACGGTCCGGACCGGTTGGGCAGCTCGTCGCAGAGCAGTTGCACCAGCGGGCCCAGGCGGAAGCGCTCGGGGTGCCGGGTGGGCACGGCGCGCGACTGGAGGGGCAGGGCTGTGACCGGGCCGACGCAGATCGGCAGCACATCCCCGCGCAGCGCGTCCAGGAGTTCCTCCTGCCGACCGAGTTCGGCGGCCCGTTCCAGCAGGGAGGCTGCGGCCGGGGCGCTGGTGAAGGTGACGGCGTCCAGGTGCCGGCCCAGGACGGCGTCGATGAGGCGGTCGACCGGGCCGAGGTCGATGGGCGGCATCCAGCGGTAGACCGGGACGTCCACCACCTCGGCGCCGGCCTCGCGCAGCGACTCGATGAAGCCGGGCAGCGGCTCGCCGTGCAGTTGCAGCGCGATGCGCCGGCCGGCCACGCCGTGTTCCAGGAGCCGTTCGAGGACCTCGGCCATGGATTCCGAGGCGGGCGACCAGTCCTCGGTGAGGCCGGCGGCCCGGACGGCGCCGCGCACCTTGGGGCCCCGGGCCAACAGCTCGGCGGCGTCCAGGGTGCGCAGCAGGTCGTCGCCCAGGCCCCAGCCGTCGGCGGCCGAGATCCAGCCCCGGAAGCCGATGGCGGTGGTGGCCACCACGATGTCGGGGACGCGGTCGATGAGTCCGCGGGTGGCGTCGAGCAGCAGGTCGTCGTCGGACAGGGGGACGATGCGCAGGGCCGGGGCGTGTTGCACCCGGGCGCCCCGGCGTTCGAGCAGGGCGCCGAGTTCCTCCGCCCGGCGGGCGGCGGTGACCCCGATCGTGAAACCGTCCAGGGGTTTGATCCGATCTGCTGTCCGCATCCTGTATCCGCTCCAACGTCGTCGTACGCGGGCACCGAGCCTGTCAACAGGGCGTGACGGACTCGGTGCCTCGACATTTCCCGGATGTAACACCCGGGGCGCGCGTGGTGGGCGGAGTCACACCCCGGCGTACGCGCGCCGTCCCTCCGGTTCGGTCGTTCCGGTCGCGGGCCCGCCGGCGGGGGCCGGGCGGGCGGAACCGCGCGCGTATACGGCCCATGTCACCGCGACGCAGGCGACGTAGAAGGCGCAGAAGACCACGAAGGCGGCGGTGCCGTTGCCGGAGGTCATGAAGGACTGCCGCAGGGCGAGGTTGATACCCAGACCGCCGAAGGCCCCGACCGAACCGATGATCACCATGGTGGCACCGGACAGCCGTCGCGCGTACACCGCGGCCTCCTCGCCCACCAGCCCCATGGTCGACGCCTTGGCGCGGTAGATACCGGGGATCATCTTGTAGGTGGAGCCGTTGCCCAGACCGGTGAGGACGAACAGCGGGATGAAACCGGCGACGAACAGCGGCAGCGACTCCAGCCTCGAGGCCACGACCACCACTCCGGAGACGGCGGCCATCGCGACGAAGTTCCACAGCGTGATCCGGGCACCGCCCCACCGGTCGGCGAGCCGGCCCCCGATGGGCCGGATCAGCGAACCGAGCAGCGGCCCGATGAAGGTGATGGAGGCGGCCTCCAGCGGTGTGCGGTCGAACTGGTTCTGCAACACCAGTCCGAAGGCGAAGCCGTAGCCGATGAAGGAACCGAAGGTGCCGATGTAGAGGAAGGACATGATCCAGGTGTGGCCCTCGCGGGCGGCCTCCCGGGCGGCACCGGTGTCGTTGGAGACCGGCCCCAGGTTGTCCATGCGGCGCCAACTGAGCACCACCGCCAGCACGATCAACGGGAGGTAGAAGGCGACCAGCAGACGGGGGTACTGCGCGCCGGCCACGAAGATCACCAGCAGTGCCACCCACTGCACCACCGGCACGCCGATGTTGCCGCCACCGGCGTTCAGGCCCAGCGCCCAGCCCTTGAGGCGCATCGGGTAGAAGCTGTTGATGTTCGTCATCGAGGAGGCGAAGTTGCCGCCGCCGAAGCCGGTGAGGATCGCGACCACCACGAAGGTGGTGTACGAGGTGCCGGGCTCCATCACCACCAGCAGGGCCGTGGTGGGGATCAGGAGCAGCGCGGCGCTGATCACCGTCCAGTTCCGGCCGCCGAAGCGGGCGACGGCGAAGCCGTAGGGGATGCGCAGCCCGGCGCCGACCGCCGAGGCGATCGCCACCAGGAAGAACTTTCCGGCGGCGTCGATGCCGTACTCGGGGCCCATGAACAGGGCCAGGACGGAGAACATCGTCCACACCGAGAAGCCGATGTGCTCGGAGACGATGGAGAACACCAGGTTGCGGCGGGCCACGTGGCGGCCCTCGCGCTCCCAGAATCGTTCGTCCTCGGGGTCCCAGGTCTCGATCCAGCGCCCGCCGCGACGGGCGGGGGTGGTGGTCGGAGCAGTCATCACGCCTCCAGGAGGTCCTGCGGGAAGGGCACGGCGGTCGGGCGGGGTCCGCGTCGCGGCGGACGACGGCGCGAGCGGGGCCGGCGGGGGACGGGACCGGCCGGGGATGAGCGGATGGGCGACGAGTGGGCACGGGGTGGGTGGCGGGACGGCCCGGACGGGGCGGGTCACGCGGCGCCGGGATCATGGGACGCCACGGGAAGAACGCTAGACAGGCCGCGTTTCACCGCTGTGCCGTTCGGTGACGTGAACGAAACCTTGCTCTCACCCGACGGTGGGGCGCGCGGTGAGCGTCACCCGGTCCGACCCCGGGGAACGCCCCGGCGGGGACGCCTCCCGGCGGCGGCCGGCACGCGGCCCACGGGGGCGTCGAAACCATCGGGACCCCGGGAATCGGCGGGGCCACGCGCCCGGACCACCGGGGCGGGCGCGCACGACGACCACCCCACCCCCGTACAGGCCCGGGTACGGAGGTGGGGTGGGGCGGGAGGGGCCGGCCGGGGTGCCGGTGGGGTCGGCCCGGGGTGGTCGGGGAGGTCGGGTGGCCGGGGGGCGGGGCCGATCAGCCGACGTGATCCAAGAGCCCCGGCAGCGGCTTGGGCCCCAGACAGGTGCTCTTGGTGGGCATACCGGCCCCGCTGGCGGCACCGGCCCAGATCTGGTTCCAGGTGGGTGGCGGCAGCACCAGACCGGCCTCACCGGGGCCGGGCAGCCGCGTGGTGTAACGGGGGGTGGGATCGATGCCCTGTTCCTCGCAGAGCGCGGGGATCAGCACGTGGTCACTGACGGCGGCGTCCAACTCGGCCCACTCGGCGGGGAACCGGCGCAACCTGCCGGCGAGCAGGGAGGTGGAGATGCCGGCCAACTCCCAGGTGCGGCCGGCGCCGGTGAGCAGGAAACTGCCACGCGGCGGGGGCGGGTAGGTCCCCCGGGGACGGGGGCGCACCCGGGCGAAGCGGCGCGCGGCGCCGGCCGCCCGGTGGGGATCCAGGCCCGGCACCACCCGGTGGGTGGCGGTCAGGGTGAGGGGGTGGTTGCCGTGATCGACGACCAGCGCCGGCAGGCGTGCCGGGGCCCGCGCCGGTCGGCTGCGGTCGATGCGCCGGGCGGCCTCGAGCCGGTGGTGGCCGTCGGCCAGCAGGACCGGGCCCAGGGGCGGCGGGGCCGCGCTCCAGCGCCGATCGCAGGTCCACAGCAGCACTTCCCCGGCGTCCGAGGTGGGGAGCACCGCGTCGGGGGCCCCCGCCGAGGTCAGCTCGATGCACTCGCGGAAGGTGTCCAGGTCCGGGGCGGCCAGCAGCAGCGGGTCGGGGGAGGGAGCCGGTGGGCCGCCGGCGGCGCGTCGGTCGCTCAGCAGCCGGCTCTGCCGGTCCACCTCCGCCTCGGTGACCCGCTGGTGCCGCAGTACGTGGCCGGACTCGGTGCCGCGCACGTCGAGGGTCCCGAGCACACCTCGCTGGGCGACCCGGCCGGTGGCGTCGCGGCGCTCGACCACGTGGGAGGGGACCAACAGGTCCGATCGGGGCTCGATGACCCTGGTCAGGGCCGGCGGGGACAGCACGTCAGACGGCACTGAGCTCCTCTTCCTCAACCCGGGCGGTCTCGTGCTCCCCGGTCGTAGGGCGCTGGCTGGTGATTCCGTTCGCATCGGTGTCGGCCGGGTGGCCGGTACCGGTGGGGGACACGGTGTCCCCGGGTGGGGACTGTTCCGCCGGGTCGGCCACCGGATTCGGCGCGCGGTGGGTCGTGGGCCGAGGTGGTGCGGGGAGGGCCGGCGGGATGCCCGGGGCTCCCGCTCCTCGACCGTCGGGGGCGTCCGCGGGGGCGATTCCCCCGGTGTCGGCCCGGCGCCCGGAACCGGGTCCGACGTGGTCCCGGGGGCGGTCGCGCTCCCGGGGGAACCCGGCGTCGGGCCGGGCCGGCGCGTTCGTTCCCGGCGGGTCACCCCCACCACCGGCGGCGTCTCCGGTGAACGGGGGTAACGGGGTGGCCCCCGCCCGTCCGGGGTCACCGACGGGGCCGGGGTCCGGGGGATCGGCGGGGCGGTTCCCCGGGCGGGGGCGCGGGGCCGGCCGGCGATCGGTACCCGCGGGGGTCCGGTTCCGTTCCGGAGGGGCAGCGCCGAAGGCCGGGGGCGATGCCCCGGGCCGCCCCGGGGAGGAACCTACCGTCCGGTCGGTTCGTCGGGGACCGGTCTCGCCGCCGGAAGCCCGGGAGCCCCCGCCGGCGATCTCACCGACCCGCGCCCCGTACGCGGCGCGGGCGGCTTCGACGACGGCGCGGGCCGCCTCCCGGTGGGGGGAGGCCGGGAGGCGGCCCGGCGGGGCGAGTCGGGCCTCGGCCGCGCGCAGCGCGGTGGCCACCCGCCCGGGGGTGGGTCCGGAGGCGATGACCGCGACCTGCGCGACGTGTCCGGCGACCCGGCTGGTGATCGCCGGCGCACGTCGGCCGCGAAGTGCCTCCGAACCGGTGGTGTCCGCCGCCGGCCCGGGGCGGGCGTTCCCGAAGGGGAAGCCGCCCGGACGAAGCGGGGAAAGCCGGGGCGAAGTGTGGAAGCCGGCGAGCCCGCCGGTGACGACCGCCGACGCGCCGAGGGATTCCGGAAAGCGCCGCGAGGACAGGGAG
>NZ_JAJUWS010000039.1 GCF_021390475.1 Streptomyces sp. ST2-7A | reverse complement strand
GGGCCACCCCCGCGGTGCGCGGGGGTGGCCGGCCGTCCGTCAATCCGTCGAATCGGGAGGCGCGGTCCGGGCCCCGGGAAGGCCGGGTCCCGGGCCGTCCGGGATCACTCCTCGCTCTCCTCCTCCGCCGCGTCCTCGTCCGTGTCGTCACCGGTGTCCTCGGTGCGCGCGGCCTCCTCGACCTCGGCGATGCGCCGCAGCGCCTCGGCGAGCTTGTCCTGTGCCTCGCCGTAGGCGGCCCAGTCGCCCTCCGACAGCGCGGTGTCGGCCTCCTCCTGGGCCTCCAGCGCCTCACCGATCCAGTCGGCGAGATCCGCGGTGACGTCCGGGGTGTCCTCCGGCTCCTCGCCCTCCTCGGCCGGCGGCGTGTCCTCCGGCTCCTCGCCCGTCTCGGCGACACCGAACAGGGTGTCCAGCGCCGCGTCCAGGGATGCCTCGAAGGCCAACTCGTCGCCGTAGGAGGCCAGCACCCGCTGCATGCGCGGATAGTTGGCGCCCGCGCCGAGCACGTAGACCGGCTCCACGTAGAGCAGGTCGTCGCCCAGCGGCACGGTCAGCAGGTTGCCGTACTCGACCTCGGAGTCACCCCGTTGCAGCAGGTTGATCGACTCGGCGATGTCGGGTTCGGCGTTCCACCGGCTCTGCACCTGTTGTGGACCGGGGGTGGTGGTGTTGTTCGGCAGCGTCAGGACCCGCATGGTCCCGTAGTCGTCGCTGCGCGCGTCCGCCACCACCGCCATGTAGGCGGCCAGCGTCTCGCGGTCCCTCGGGTTGAAGGTCGTGGTCAGCGAGAAGGTACGGGCGTCCTGGTCCGGCATCCTCATGCTGAGGTAGTACGAGGGAACCGAGTTGCCCGGCTGGGTCGGGTCGTCCGGCACCTCCCAGCGCTCACCACCGGCGTAGAACAGGCTCGCCGAGTCCACGTGGTACCGCTGGAGCAGGTCCCGCTGCACGTTGAACAGGTCCTGCGGGTACCGCAGGTGGGCCATCAGCTCGTCGCTGATCTCCTCGCGCGGCGTGACCGTGTCGGGGAAGGCCTTCATCCAGGTCTCCAGGACCGGCTCGCCCTCCTCCCACTCGTAGAGCACGACCTCGCCGCTGTAGGCGTCGACCGTGGCCTTCACGGAGTTGCGCATGTAGTTGATCTGGTTCTGCTGGGCGAGCACCTGCCGCTGCGCGTCGGTGAGCGCGGTGGCGGTGGCCTGGTCCAGCACGGTGCGCGAGGAGTACGGGTAGCCGTTGCTCGTGGTGTAGGCGTCCACGATCCACTGCACCCGACCGTCGACCACCGCCGGGTACGGGTCGGCGTCGATGGTCAGCCAGGGGGCGACCGCCTCCACCCGCTCGGTCGGGGTCCGCCGGTACATGATCTGCGACCCCTCGCCGATGGCGCCGGAGTACAGGATCTGCGGCTCGCCCAGGGCCAGGGCGTAGGCGGCCCGGTTGAAGTAGTTGCCCAGCTCGACGCCGCCCTCGCCGGTGTAGCTGTAGTCGACCTCCTGGCCGGGCTCGGGCATGTCCTCGGCCGGGGCCTCGGTGTCACCCCCGGGGGTGTCGGTGTCGGTGCCGTCCTCGGCGCCGTCCGTGCCCCCGGTGTCCTCGGTGCCCTCGTCGAGGCCGTCCTCCAGGGCGCCGTCCTCCGGCACCTCGGGAGCCTCGGTCTCGTCCTCGCCGGCGTCCCCGCGGATGTAGTCCAGCTCGGGCTGCGGACCGCCCACGATGGACCAGTGGGTGGTCGCCTCACCGAAGTAGATGCGCGGCTCGTACTCGCCGAGTTCACCCTCCGGCGGCAGCTCCTTCTCGATGAAGTCGGGGGTGCCGTTGCCGAGGATGTCGTCGCCCCGCGCCGCCACCACGCCGAAGCCGTGGGTGTAGCGGAAGTGGTCGTTGATCCAGTTCCGGTCGGGCAGCCCGTCGATGTTGATCTCACGGACGCCGATCACGGTGTCCTGCTCGCCGCTCGCGGTCGGGTACCGGTCCACGTCCAGGGTGTCCGCGAAGGAGTAGTAACCGCGGATCTGCTGGAGCTGCTGGAAGGCCGGGGAGATGACGTTCGGGTCGACCAGGCGGATGCTGGCGGTGGTCCGCACCGAGTCCCGCAGTTCCTCGCGGTTCTCGTCGGTGACCAGACCGGCCTGTTGACGACCGAAGGCCTGCTTCTCGGCCGCGTCGATCCCGTAGGCCTCCTTCGTCGCCTCCAGGTGCTTCTGGATGTACGGCGTCTCCATGGCCTGCTCGTTCGGGCGCACCTGGAACTGCTGCACCAGCGCCGGGTAGACGCTGCCGATCAGCACCGCGGAGAGCACCAGCAGGCCCAGCCCGATGACCGGGAGCTGCCAGGTGCGGCGCCACAGGGTGGCGAAGAACAGCACCGCGCAGATGATCGCGATGATGGTCAGGATGGTCCGCGCCGGCAGGTAGGCGTTGGCGTCCACGTAGCGCAGGCCGGTCCAGCCGTCGGCGTCCCGGAAGTCACTGCTCTTGAGCGCCAGCCCGTAGCGGTCGAACCAGTAGGCCACCGCCTTGAGGGCCACGAACAGGCCCATCAGGACCGAGAGGTGACCGGTGGCGGCCGGGGTGATCCGGTTGCCGGGGGTGGTGACCCGCAGCCCGCCGTACAGGTAGTGGGTGGCCCCCGCCGCCAGCAGCGAGAGCACCACCACGGCGAAGCCGAAGCCGATCAGGAAGCGGTAGAACGGGTAGTCGAACGCGAAGAAGGAGATGTCCATCCCGAACTGCGCGTCGGTCACACCGAACGGGGTGCCGTTGACCCACTGCAGCCAGGTGCGCCACTGTCCGGACGCCGACCCACCCGCGATGAGGCCGATCAGCAGGGACGCGGCGATCAGCACCCACTTCTTGTAGGGGGCGATGCTCATCCGGTAGCGGTCGAGGTTCTGCTGCTCCATCGACATCGCGCTCAGTGGCGGCCGCAGCCGGTGCGCGAGCCAGATGTTGAGTCCCACGGCCAGGGCCATGATCAGCCCGAAGACCGCGAACATCACGATGCGGGTCACCAACTGCGTGGTGAACACCGTGGTGAAGTCAACGGACTGGTACCACTTCCAGTCCGTCCAGAACCCGGCGAACATCGCGAACAGGATCACCAGCCCCGCCAGGACGGCGGCGGTGATCAGGAGGGTTTTGGCACCCCCGGAGGGGCGCCCCAGTGCGAAGCCCGGAACGCCGGGTCCACCGGGCCCACCTCCTCTGGGTCCTCTGGGGCCTTGGGGACCATTGGGGCGACCCGAGCCCCGGTCCGGCATCTGGAAAGCCAAGGTGCGCACCTCAAAGATTCGGAGCGGATAACGGCGGGCCCAGCCTAGGGGACCCCACTTGAGTAACTTACTCAAGCTTTACCCGGTTCCCGTTTCCGGGGTAGGGGGCGGCACGATATGGGGATGGACAACACCACACCCGACGCACCCGACACCCGCGCGACCGCCGGCGAGGCCGGCACCCCCGTCGCCGCACGGCCTCTGACCAGGGCACTTCTGGAGATCGATGCCTACACCTCGGGTCTGGGCTGGGACGGCCCGGCCCGCCTGTTCGCACTCGTGGACACCGACCGGTTGCGGACCGAGGAGCCCGAGCTGGCCGAACGTCTGGGTCTGGAGGACGACGATCGGGAGGGAACCCCGGATGGGGCACCCGAGGCCGGCGGTACCTCACTGACCCCGATCGAGCAGGACGAGCTGCCCCCGGACGCGCCGCTGGACGAGTTCCTCGCCGGCATCGCCTGGCCGGACGCCGTGGCCGGTTGCGCGCTGTGCGTCGAGCGTCTGATGCTGCCGCCGTCGGCCGAGGCGGAGATTCCCGAGGAACTGCGCCACGAGGAGAACGTCGACGCCCTCACCCGCTGGGTGGCCGAGCACCCGCAGCGGCAGGAGGTACGGATGACCGTGGGGGTGCTGCGCGACGGGGAGCGCGAGTCGGCGCTGCGGCTGCGTTCGCGCGACGCCGGCACCGAGGTGATGACCGGTCCGGATCTGGTGCCCGGGCTCACCGAGGCACTGGCGGCGACCTTCGAGGGCTGAGGCCGCGCCGCACCGGCCCGCCGGTCCCGACCCCGGTCCCGGGGTCGGGACCGGCGCGGCGGGTCAGTCGGCCCGGGAGCAGAGCGGCAGGTTCTCCGGCTCCGCCCCGGCCCGGATCTCCTCCAGCGCGTCCAGCGCGCCCTCCAGGGTCTCCACCTCGACGAGGGTGAGGCCCGCCGGCGGATCGGCCGCGGCGGCGGCACAGTTCGCGGCCGGGGTGAGGAACCAGGAGGCGCCCTGCTCCCGAGCGGCGATGATCTTCATGGCCACCCCGCCGATCGGACCGACCCGGCCCTCCGCCGTGATGGTGCCGGTCCCCGCGACGAACTCGCCGCCGGTCAGATCCTCCTCGGTGAGCTTGTCCACCAGGCCGAGCGCGAACATCAGGCCGGCGCTGGGACCACCCACGTCGGCCAGTTCGATGTCGATGTCGAAAGGCAGGTCGTAGCCGACGCCGGCGGAGATGCCGACGATGGGCCGGCCGTCGTCCTCGGCGGCGGTGGAGGTCACGGTGACCTCCAGGCGCTCCGCCTCCGCGGTGTCCCCGCTGCCACCGGCCGGCGGATCGGCCTCCCCGGCACCGTCCGCCTCGTCGGTGCCCTCGGTGCCGTCCGCGTCGTCGGTGCCGGGAACGCGGTCCACGGTGAAGACCACGGGGTCGCCCGGCTCGCGGGCGGTGACCCGCTCCGCCACCTCCGAGGGTTCCCCGATCTCCTCGCCGTCCACCGCGACGATCACGTCCCCCGCGCGGAGCACGCCCTCGGCGGGGCCGTCCTTCACGACCGAGGAGACGATCGTCCGGGTGCCGACCTCGTAGCCCAGCTCGAGCAGGGCCGAGACCTTCGCGGTCTCCTGCGAGCGGCTGAACTCCTCCGCGTTGATCTGCTCCACCTCGTCGGCGGTGCGCCGCTCGGGATAGAGCGTCTCGTGGGGCACGACCGCGCTGCTTCCCGCGAGCCAGCCGCGCACCGCCTCGAAGAGGCTCATCCGGAAGTTCACGCCGGTCACCCGGACCGTCGTCATGTTGAGGTTGCCGGTGGTCTCGTACGTCTCCTCGCCCGCGATGTTCAGCACGGGACCACCGTTGTGCTCACCCAACGTGTTGACCGTGGGCCCCGGTGACATCTCGGCGTAGGGCACCCGGACCAGGACGGCCGCGAACAGCAGGCCGATCAGGAGCAGACCGGAGGTCAGCAGCGAGGCGGTACGGCGTGGCATGAGCCGACAGTACGGCACGCCCGATCCGGTCGTCGGTCCACGGGGGACTTCACCCGAGCCCGTCGACCCCGCGCGCCGGCCGCTCCATCGCGTCGCGAAACGCCTGGTGGCGCCGGACGCCGGCGGTGTCGCCGGCCCCGCGGGCCCCGGACATCCGTCGACTCGCCACGATGCTCCACACCCCCGCGATCAGTAGGCCCACCAGCGGAATGAGCAACCACACCAGTGCCGCCACGACGCCATCTCCCGTCTCGACTCCGGACCGCGAACCGGAGCGCGCGGTCGTCGGGGGAAGAACCTGCCCGGTGACCCAACGCTCCGATGGGTGAACGGGTCACGCAAGCGGAGGGGTTCCCGCCCCGGCCGGCCGGGGGCGTCCACCGGGCGCGGAGAGGTCTTCACGCCCCCGGGGCGCCCCCGGCCGGCACGGGGTCAGCCGCAGGCGCCCACCCACTCGGAGGTGCCGTCGGCGAAGGTCTGGTGCTTCCAGATCGGGACGGTCGCCTTGAGGTCGTCGATCAGCCGGCGACAGGCCTCGAACGCCTCCCCCCGGTGCGGACAGGCGACCGCGACGATCACCGCGAGGTCGCCGACGGCGAGGCCGCCGACCCGGTGGACGGCCGCCAGGGCCCGCACCGGGAAGTCCGCCGCCACCCGTTCGGCGACCCGCCGCAGCTCGATCGCCGCGCTCGGATGGGCCGAGTACTCCAATGAGGTGACGGCGGCGCGGTCGGCCGGGCCGTCGTGGTTGCGGACGGTGCCGACGAACAGGGCTGTACCACCGGCTTCGTGGTCGCCGATGGCCGCCAACACCTCGGGCACGGACAGGGCGGTCTCCCGGATGCCGAGCAGGCGCAGACGCGGGTCGGGCGGACCGCCGGGATGTGCGGGGCTCGCGGGGTGCCCGGGGCTCGTGGGATTCAGGGAACCGGCGGGGCTGCCGGGGGACATCGGGGATTCGCTGGGGCGCATGGCCACCATCGTCCCCCGGGCCGGCCGGGAGGACGCCCCGGCACCCCGCGCGGCGGCGGTTCGCGGGGACGCGGGACGGGAGTCGGGGATCGGGAGGCCGGCCCGGGCGGGTTCAGCGGCGACGACGACGGGCGCGGCGCACCAGCGCGGCGGTACCCACCAGCGCGACCGTCGCCCCGGCGGCCCCCAACGTGGTCGCCGCGTCCTTGCGACCCAGCCGGCGGCCGGCCACGGCGTGCCGCCCGGCGGTCTCCTCGAGCAGCGCCGCGAGCGCCTCCTCGTTGGTCCACGAGGGCCGCCACCCGGCCTCGTAGAGCCGCCCGGTGCCCACCACCCACGGGTGCATGGTGTAGGCCAGATCGGCCGCCGGTGAGGGCGTCAGGCCCAGACGGTGCAACCGGGTCGCCGCGCCCAGGGCCAGTGCCGAGGGCAACTCCATACGCCGGATCCCGGAGATCTCCTCGACCTGTTCGTGCTCCAGCCAACCATCGCACCCCACCGCCAACGGGCCGGCCGGGTCGCGGCGCACCACCAGTTCCAGAGCGGCCACCAGGTCCTCGACGTGGCAGAACTGCCAGCGGGGTCGGGAACCGGCCACCAGCAGCAGGCGGGGCGACTCGAAGTAGCGCGTCAGGGCGGTGTCCGCGCCGGTACCCACCAGGGCCGCCGGACGGACCACGGTGACGTTCAACCCCGGATGGGCGCGCGGGGCGCGTTCGGCCAGGCTCTCGATCTCCAGCAGGTCGCCGAGACCGCTGGCGTCCCCGGATGCCCGCAGTTCCGCGTCCTCCGACAACGGGACGTCGTTGTCCGGCAGCGCGCCATGGACCATCGTCGAGGTGCACAGCACCACCCGGCGCACCCCCATGGCGGCCGCCGCCGTCAGGACCGCCCGGGTGCCGCCGACGTTGTGGGCGGTGCGAGCCTCCGGGTCGGTGTCCAGGTCGAGGTCGACGGACAGGTGCACCAGGACGTCCACCGGACGGCCGTCGGGCCGGAAGGGTTCTGCGAGGGCGGGATCCCGGATGTCCATCAGGTGCCACTCGGCGCCCTCGGCCCCCTCGAACCCACCCCGCCGCTCGTCCACCGCGATCACCCGTACGGGCGGGGAGGCCGCCAGTAGGCGCCGGGTCAGCAGAGCCCCGGCGCCCCCGGCCGCTCCCGTGACGGCCACGGTCAACACGGCCGATCGGTCGTTTCGCGCTCCGCGAACGGGGGGCTCCGGGGAACTCACAGGACGTCTCCAGCGGTTGTCTCGGTACGGGGTGCGCACCCCCATCCTGCACGAGGGACATTTACGCTGGAGGATCACGACCCGGTTCGGTGTGCCGTGTCGGGGTCGGGTCGGTTCCACCGCACCCGACCACCCGGTTCCACCGCACCCGACCACCCAGCTCCTCCCACCCGACCACCCAGCTCCTCCCACCCGACCGCTCGTCCGCACCGCGGGCGACGCCCACATCATCGAGCCGCACAACCGAGGATTGCCGAGGATTCCCGTGAGCGATACCCCATTCGGATTCGGTCTCCCCCGGGAGCCGGAGGACGGCGAACCCGGAAAGAACCAGGGCGGGGGCCCGGGCAAGGGCCCGGACCCGGCGGACAATCCGCTGGCGGCGATGTTCGGCGCGCTGGGCGGCGGCAACCCGCAGGATCTGGGCGCGGCCTTCCAGCAGCTCGGGCAGTTGCTCTCCTCCGAGGACGGCCCGGTCAACTGGGACCTGGCCCGCAACGTGGCCCGGCAGACGGTCGCCGCCGGCGCCCCCGACGGTTCGCGGGACAGCAGCGTCGGGGCCTCCGAGCGGGCCGCCGTGACCGAGGCGCTGCGCCTGGCCGAACTGTGGCTGGACGAGGTGACCGCGCTGCCCTCCGGGGCGACCTCCGCGGTGGCCTGGAGCCGCGCGGAGTGGGTGGAGGCCACCCTCCCGGTGTGGCGGGAGCTGGTGGACCCGGTCGCCGAGCGGGTGGGCGGCGCGATGGGAGAGGTGCTGCCGGAGGAGATGCGGGCCATGGCCGGTCCGCTGCTCGGCATGATGCGCTCCATGGGCGGCGCGATGTTCGGCACCCAGATCGGCCAGGCCGTGGGCGTGCTGGCCGGTGAGGTGGTCGGTTCCAGCGATGTCGGCCTGCCGCTGGGTCCGGCCGGGAAGGCGGCGCTGCTGCCGGGCAACATCGTCCGGTTCGGCGAGGGGTTGGGAGTACCCGCCGACGAGGTGCGGCTGTATCTGGCGCTGCGCGAGGCCGCCCACCACCGGCTCTTCGAGCACGTGCCGTGGCTGCGCGGCCACCTGTTCGGCGCCGTCGAGGGCTACGCCCGGGGCATCCGGGTGGACACCGGCAAGCTGGAGGACCTGGTCGGCCGGATCGATCCGTCCCGACCCGAGGAGATCCAGGAGAAGCTCCAGCAGGGCATGTTCCAGCCGGAGGACACCCCGGAGCAGCGGGCCGCGCTGGCCCGGCTGGAAACCGCCCTGGCACTCGTCGAGGGGTGGGTGGACGCGGTCGTGCACGCCGCCGCCCAGCCGCACCTGCCCTCGGCGGGGGCGCTGCGCGAGACACTGCGCCGGCGCCGGGCGAGCGGCGGTCCGGCGGAGCAGACCTTCGCGACCCTGATCGGCCTGGAGCTGCGCCCGCGCCGACTGCGGGACGCCTCCCGGCTGTGGGCCTCGCTCACCGACGCGCGCGGCTACCAGGGGCGCGACCTGTTGTGGTCGCACCCGGACATGCTGCCCACCACCCACGACCTGGACGACCCGGACGGCTTCGTCCACCGCGAGCAGCCGGACTTCTCCGAGCTGGACCGGCTGCTGGGGGACGCCGCCGGCGACTCGTCCGACGGGCCGGGGAACGACGGCGGGAACGGGCCGGGGAACGACGGCGGGAACGCCGGCGGCTCCCCGGACGGGGACCGGGGGCACCCGAAGTGACGACGGTCGGGCGGCCGGGACCCGGGGAGGCGGGGAGCGCCGTCCCCGGCCGCCGGGGCCCGGACCCGCTGCGCGAGGACGCGGTGCGGGTGCTGGGCGCCTGGCACGCCCCCGACGGGGAGCAGGAGGCGCTGCGCCGTGCCTACCTGGATCACCTGGACGCGTATCCGGACGCGATGCGGCGCGCCTGCGCGCCCGGTCATCTGACCGCGGGCGCGCTGGTGGTGGACCCCACCGGGGAACGGGTGCTGTTGACCCTGCACCGGAAGCTGCGGATGTGGCTGCAGACCGGTGGTCACTGCGAGTCCGGGGACACCGGCGTCGCCGTGACAGCGCTGCGGGAGGCGACCGAGGAGTCGGGGATCCCCGGTCTGCGGTTGCTGCCGGAGCCGGTGCGGCTGGACCGGCACCACACCCCCTGCGCGCCGCATCTGGACGTGCAGTATCTCGCGGTGGCGCCGCCGGACGCCCCGGCGGTGTGCGGGGAGGAGTCGTTGGACGTGCGGTGGTTCCACCACACGGAGGTGGCCGGGGTGGCGGACGCCTCGGTGGTCGCGCTGATGGAGGCCGGCCGGTCGCGCCTGGCCGGGGAGACCCCGGCTCCGGGGCGACGCGACGGCGGGTGACCGGGTCGGGACCCGCGGGAGTGGCGATCCCGGGCGGGGAGCGGCGGTCATCGACGTGCGCCGCTCCCCGCCCGGTCGGTCGTCCGATCAGCCGGGCGCGGAGAGGTCGATGAGGAAGCTCCGGCGGGGGGAGGCTCGTCAGTCGCCGGTCCCGGACGGGCCGGAGACGACCGGACGGTCGCGGTGGATCAGGGCGGCGGCCCCGTACAGGCCCGCGTCCCGGCCGAGGGCGGTGGGCACCGTGCGCAGACCCCGCAGGAAGGGCAGCCCCGCCAGTTCGTCCAACCACCGGTGCAGCGGATCCAACAGGACGCCACCGGCGGCGGCCACGCCTCCGCCGATCACCACACGGTCGGGATCCAGAACCGCGACCGCGTTGAGCAGGGCCAGCGCGAGCGCCCGACCCGCCGCGTCGAAGGCGGCGAGGGCCCGGGGGTCCCCGGCGCGGGCCGAGGCGGCGAGTTCGCGGGCGTCGACCCCTCTCCACCCCGCGGCCCGGGCCCGGCGAACCATCGAGGGACCACTGGCGATCGTCTCCACGCACCCGGTGGCCCCGCAGGGACAGCGGTCGCCCGAGGGATCGACGACGGTGTGACCGATGTGGCCCGCGTTCCCGCTGCGGCCGGAGTGGGCGCGCCCGTCGAGGGCCAGACCACCTCCCACCCCGGTGGAGACGACGACGCCGAGCAGCGAGCGGACCCGGTCGCGGTCCGGGGCGCGCCACCACTCCCCCAGCGCCATGCACTGGCCGTCCCCGGCGAGCCGGACCGCGCGACCGGGGAACATCGCGGCCACCTCGTCACGCAGCGGGTGCTCGCGCCACTCGGGGATGTTGACGGGGCTGACGGTCCCGGCGATCGGATCCAGCGGCCCGGCGGACCCGATCCCCACCCCGCCCGGCTCCCCGTCGGGGATCCGGGCGACGACCGCGGCGATCACCGAGCGCAGGACGCCGGCCGCCGAGCCGGGGCCGGTGAGGGGCTCCTCGACGCGCGCCGTGATCGTGCCGTCGGGCTCCACGACGGCGGCGGCGAACTTGGTGCCGCCGATGTCCAGCGCCAGTGCGGGCGCGCCCCGCTCGCCGGCCGGGACGCGACGGGCGCCCTCCACCGGGCTCCCTCCATCCGGGCGACTCCCCGCACCGGCCGTCCCCGTGATGTCCACCATGGCCTCCCGAAGGGGGAAGCGCCCCCGTTCACTTAACCGATTAAGTCGACCGACGTTACGTCCCTCCCGCTTCGGCTGTCAACGACGGCCACCGGGCCGGACGGGGCCCCGCGACCCGGGGGCGTGGAACCCCGCCGGCGGTAAGCTGCCCCGACAGGACACCGGTTGACCATGGGAGAGCCCCGGTGAAACGCCCGACGATCGCCGACATCGCCCGACAGGCGGGCGTGTCCAAGGTTGCCGTTTCCTACGCGCTCAACGGTCAACCGGGTGTCTCGGACCGCACCCGGGCCTCCATCCGACGGATCGCCGCCGAGCTCGGGTGGCGTCCCAGCAGCGCGGCCCGGGCACTCACCGGCTCCCGCGCCGGGGTGGTGGGTCTGGCCATGTGCCGACCCGCCGGTTTCCCCGGCGTCGAGCCGTTCTTCATGGAGTTGATCAGCGGCATCGAGGCCGTGCTCGCCGAACGGGACAACGCCCTGATGCTCCAGATCGTCCCCGATCACGAGCGGGAGACGGAGGTCTATCACCGCTGGTGGGGGGAGGGCCGGGTGGACGGGGTGATCGTGCTCGACCCGCACCACGAGGACCCCCGGATCCCGGTCCTGGAGGGACTGCGGCTACCCGCCGTCGTGGTGGGCCACCCCTCGGCGGCGGGCGGGTTGACGGCGGTGTGGTCGGACGACTCGGTGGGGGTTCGCGAGGCGGTGCGGCACCTGGCCGGGGCCGGACACCGCCGGCTGGCCCGGGTGGCGGGGCCGACCCGCTTGACGCACACCGCCCTGCGCGACGGGGCTCTGCGGGAGACCTGTGCCGAACTGGGATTGCCGGCCCCCCGGATCACGCACACCGACCACACCGGCGAGGGCGGCGCGGACGCCACCCGGGCCCTGCTGACCGCTCCCGACCGCCCCACCGCGATCGTCTTCGACAACGACATCATGGCCGTCGCCTGCCTCTCGGTCGCCGCCGAGCTCGGCCTGTCCATCCCGGCCGACCTGTCGGTGATCGCCTGGGACGACTCCCCCCTGACCCGGGTGGTGCGCCCCGCCCTCACCGCCCTGGGCAGGGACATCGCGGCCTACGGGGGACGTGCCGCGACGGCGCTGCTGACGGTGATCGAGGAGGGACGACCCGCCGGGGAACCGGGGGTCGGGGTGGAGGAGCCACCGGCGCGGTTGATCCCGCGCGGCAGCACCGGGCCACCGCCGGGCGGGGTCTGAGGCGACGGCGCGGATCCGGTCCGCGTCGTCGGGCGGCGCCACCCGGCCGGAGGGTGTGGTCAGGGGAACCCGGGGCCCGCCGCGCCCGGGACATCCGGATCATCCGGGGCGTCCGCGTCGTCGTCCTCCGCGTCGTCGTCCCCCGCGTCGGGAAGACGTTCGGCCGCGACGACGCCCTCCAGGAAGCCCCGGGCGCGCTCGGTACGGGGATAGGTCTCCAGCAGGGCCCAGAAGTCCGGTCCGTGCCCCGGTACCAGCAGGTGTGCCAGTTCGTGCAGGAGCACGTAGTCCAGAACGTACTCGGGCATACCGCGCAGGCGGTGGGAGAGCCGGATGGTGCCGGTGGCCGGGGTGCAGGAACCCCAGCGGGTGTGCTGGTTGTCCACCCAGCGCACACCGGCGGGACGGGCCCGACCGGCGAGGTAGCGCTCGGAGAGCCGAGCGGCCCGATCCGCCAGGTCGGCCCGGGACCCGCTGCGACGCTCCTCCTGGGCGGCCAGCTTGTCCAGCATCGTGGTCACCCAGCGGTTCTCCTCCTCGGCCGTCATCCGGGCCGGGATCAACACGATGGTCCGGTCGCCCTCGCGATAGGCGGAGACGGTGCGCCGGCGACGGACGCTGCGCCGCACCTCGATCGGGCCGGTGGGCGCGGTGAGGCTCCCCGGCGTGACGCGCTGCGGTGGACCGGAGCGGTGCAGGGGGTCGGCGCGGAGGGGAGGATCGGCGGACACACCCGGACCGTACCCGTTTCCGCACCCCGGATCACGGGAGCGGGTGGCGAAGTCGAAGTCGGAGGCCCCGGGGACCGCCGTCCGGGGGACCCCGGGGAGCCCCGATCGATGGCTCGCGTCACCGGTACGACGAACGCCGGTTCCTGTGGACGACGGAGCGCCCGCTGTCGGCGACATGAGGCACAGTGAGTCACACGGCGGGCGGCTTCCGTCACCCCGCCGGCCGGGGCGTGCCCGCGTCCCCGGCTCCCGACGACCCCCGGGGGCACCATGTCGACGAGCACTCCACCGCGGCCGGCCACGGCATCGCGCGACCTGCCGCCCGCCTCTTCGCCCGCGGCCACCACCGTGGTGCCGACCGGCGCGGTCACCACCGCCACGACGGTGACGACCGTGACCACCACGGCGGCGGGTCCGCCGGGGGTGCCCGCGGTAACCGTTGCGGCGTACCCGCCCCCCACCGGCCGCCGACCACGGTCCGGGGCCGCCCCGCGCGGCGGCCCCGGCGCGGGCGGGAAAGCCGGGAAAGCCGGGGAAGCGGCCTCCTCGGAACCGCACCCGATGATCAAGCCCGCCCTGCTGCGCGGCTGGGACGACCGCGAGACCGTCCGTTACGGCGTCACCCCTCCGCACGCCGTGGTGCTCCGACCGGTGGACGGTCCGACGGAGTCCTTTCTCGCCCTCCTGGACGGGACCCGCGGCATGACGACGCTGCGCCGGGCGGCGGACCGGCTGGGGTTGCGGCCGGACGCCGCCGACCGCCTCACCGCCCGTCTCGCCTCGCTGGGTGTCGTCGAGGACGCGGTGGCCGGGCGGCGGGCCGCCGCCGAGGTGACCGAGTCGCTGCGACCGGACCTGGCCACCCTGTCGTTGCTCTGCCGGGAGCCCGGCGGGGCCCGCCGCCGGTTGGTGGCCCGTCGTTCGGCACGGGTACGGGTGGTGGGGGCGGGCCGGGTCGGTGCCGCGATCGCCGCGACCCTGGCCCGGGCCGGGATCGGTGGGGTGGAGGTGGTGGACGGCGGGACCGTCGGCCCCGGAGAGGTCTCCGCCGCCGGCTTCGCGCCGGAGCACGTCGGCCGCCGGCGGAACGCCGCGGCCGACTCCCTGATCCGACGCCTGCGCCCCTGGCCCCGGGCCGGGGGTCGTACCGGCCGATCGCCGCACGGGGAGCACCGACCGGGAACGGCCGGTCCGGAGTTGGTGATCATCGCGCCGCGCGACGGCATCTCCGGCTACGCGCCCTCCCCCGAGACCGTCGAGCCACTGATGGCGGCGGGGATCCCCCACCTGTACGCGGGGGTGGTGGAGGCCACCGGGTTCGTCGGCCCGTTGGTGATGCCGGGGCGCACCCCCTGTGCCGGCTGTCTGATGCGCGAGCGGGAGAGGTGGGAGTCGGGGTGGCCGTTGTTGGTCGGGCAGTGGCGGCACGGGCGCCGGGGCACCGGGGTTCCCTCCTGCGACACGGCGCTGGCCACGGCGGTGGCGGGGTTGGCGGCGACCACCGCGCTCGGCGTGCTGGACGGCACCCTGGTCATGGGCCCGGTCCCGCCCCCGGACCGGGCGCGGCACCGGGCCTCGGACCGGAACGGCCGGCCGGGCCCGATTCCGGATCCCGGCGCCGGGGCGGGCGTCGGCACCGGCCGGGGTCACGGTGTCGATCCGGAAGCGGGCGGACGTCTGGAGATGACGTTGCCGGGCCCCCGTGTCGAGCGGGTGGCGGTATCCGCTCACCCGGACTGCCCCTGCGGCGCCGCCGTCTCGCGGGCCCCGCAGCCACCGGCTTCCGACGACCCGGTGGCGGCCGGGGCCGGGACGGGCACCACCCGGGCCCGACCCATGGGGGCCCACCACGACCACGTCTCGTGACGTCGGCGACCGGGACCGGCGGGTGACTCCCCGCGAGAGGTCAGGGGGGCATCCGGCGTTCCCCGTGCCGTCGGAAGGCGGGTGAGCCCGGCCCCGGCTGCACGCCCGGGCACCGATACGGCCGGGGGCCGGCGCGCGAGGGGCTCCTCGCGCCGGCCCCCGGTTCGGGTCGGTGGATTCGGGTCGGTGGATTCGGGTCGGGCCGGCTCACATCAGGGCACGGGCCAGGGCGCGGCGGGCTCGTTGCGAGGCCCGCTCCGCCCGGCGGTGGAGCCGTTGCGAGCGGCGTTCCATCCGTGCCGCCAGGGCCAACTGGTGAGTCCGGCGTTGGGATTCGGCCTCGCGCAGCCGCTCGCTCAACTGCGAGCGCGCCATGGCTTCGGGTAGGAGTTCCATCTCTCGGGTCCTGTTCGGTGTGGGACGCGGCTCGGCCGCGTCGATGAGGCGGCGTCCGCCGCGGAGGTGGTCGTTCATGTGCGTGCTCTGTTCGGGGCCGTGCTGTGCGGGGCGGCCGATCGTGCCGGGGAGGTTCATGCGACGACCGGGTTCTTGCGCGGGCGCCCGCGAGGGCGCTTGCGGGGCACCACGACGCCCTGGACGAAGAGTTCGCCGCCCCAGACGCCCCAGGGCTCGCGGCGCTCTTTCGCGCCGGCCAGACACGCCGCCCTCAACGGGCAGCCGGCACAAAGGGACTTGGCGTACTCGACGTCCTCGGGGGACTCGGCGAAGAAGACCTCCGGGTCATAGGAACGGCAGGGGACTCGGGAGTCGAGTCGGTCGATGGCCTCGTCCAGCTCGTTGAGCGTGAACAACGGGGTCACGGGGATCTCCGGATCGGGTGGTGGGTTCAGGTCGGGCGATGAGGGAGCGGAGGGTGCGAGTCGCACGGTGGTGGTTCCTCGTCTCGTCGTCGGTGTTCCGGCTGCGTTTTCCCCGAGAACGTGATCTTCGGGGCAAACGAAAGGGCCGCGGATCCCGGATGGGGTTCCGCGGCCCTGGAAGGTGCCGACCTGATCTCGCCGATCAGGTGGGATCTTTCCGGGGATCAAGCCCGCGGAGGGCCCACATCCGGATGAAGTGCTGGTTGAACCGCGTGGTCGCACGGAAGCCGACGGCCTCGAGGCCGCGGATACGTGCTGCTGCCGGGACATACGCGTCGCTCGGAACGGTCTCGACCGCCATTACGGCCGGGGCCGCGACTCCGAGTGCGCCATTCGCGGACTTCCAGCCGCGTGCCGACGGATCGGCGGAGGCGGAGGACACACGGGTGGCGCCGAACGGGCGCGGTGCGCCGGGCAGGCGAACGAGGGTGTTCTGACAACGGACGGCTTTGGTCATCGGAAGTGCCAACATCGAATTCGCCTCCTCTCGGCGCTTGCGGAGCCCTCGCGGACTCGGACAGACATGACGCGGCTCACCGGGTTCCGGGGGGAGAACCCCCGGCCCCGCGGCCGTGGAAGCACGCTATGCGCATCCCTCCACCACGCGCAAACTATTTTTCAGCGGTTTTCCCCGGACCCCCGGACTCCGCTTCCGACCACTCCCCGAAGGGGTCGCCGAAGCCGTCGTCCGGGCCCTCCGGCAGGTTCTCCGGCGTGTCCCCGGGCGGTTCGGGGGCGGGCTCGTCCCACAGGTCCTCCGGCTCGACACCACCCCTCGCCCGGCTCTCCCCGGGCCCCCCGGGGGCACCCTCACCCGCCTGGTCGGCCTCCGGCCCCGTGTCCGGATCCGACCCCGAACCCGTGTCCGGTTCCGCCGGCAGACCGGCGCAGATCCGCAGTACCTGGTCACCGAATTGGCGGAGCTTGTGCGGCCCCACCCCGGAGATGCGGGACAGCTCCCGCTCGTCCGAGGGCGTGGTCTCCGCGATCGCCATCAGGGTGACGTCGGTGAAGACGGTGTACGCCGGGCGCCCGAGCTCCGTCGCGCGCTCCAACCGCCACTCGCGCAACCGCTCGTACACCCCCTCGTCCATCGTGGAAGGGCAGTCGGCGCACCGCCGCAGCTTCAACTCCGCCGCCTCGGTGAGGGTGCGCCCGCATACCCGGCACGGCACCGGTCCGCGCTGCCGCCGCCGGGAGCCGGAGCCGGAGCCCGAGCCGCGATCCACTCCCCCGGCACGCGCCCCCGCCGCCCCGCCACGCGCCCCCGAGCCGGGGCGCAGCCCGTCCAGAAAGCGGCTCGGGCGACGCCCCGCCCGTCCGCCCGGCGAGCGCGCGAGCGCCCAGGACAGCGAGAGGAGCTTCCGCGCCCGGGTCACCCCCACGTACAGCAGTCGCCGCTCCTCCTCGATCTGCTCGGGAGTGCGGGCGTAGGTGATCGGCAACATCCCCTCGGTGAGACCGACCAGGAAGACCGCGTCCCACTCCAGGCCCTTGGCGGTGTGCAGGGAGGCCAGCGTGACGCCGTCCACCGTGGGGGCGTGCTGGGCCCGGGCGCGCTCGTCCAACTCCTCCACGAAATCCCGCAGCGACGCCCCGGGTCGGGCCGCGCCGAACTCCTCGGCCAGTCGCACCAGAGCCCGCAGGGACTCCCACCGGTCGCGGGCCGCCCCCGAGCCGGTCGGCGGGTCCGGGGTCCAACCGGTGCCGCCGAGCACGGCCGCCACCCGCTCCCCCAGACTCCGGTCCTCCAGCCCCTCCAGCGCGATGTCGTTGCCCCCGGCGCGCGAGGCCCCGCGCAGCGCCAGGCCGGCCCGGCGGATCTCCTGGCGTTCGAAGAAGCGCTCGGCCCCCTTGAGCTGGTAGGGGATCCCCGCGTCGGCGAAGGCCTGCTCGTAGATCTCGGACTGGGCGTTGATCCGGAAGAGGACGGCGATCTCCGCCGCCGGGGTCCCCGCCTCGATGAGCTCGCGCACCCGCTTGGCGGTGGACTCCGCCTCGGCCGGTTCGTCCGGGTACTCGACGAAGACCGGCTCCGGGCCGGGCGGGCGCTGGGAGACCAGCTCCAGGCGGTGCTCGGCCGCCCGGCCGCGGGCCTGCGCGAGGAGTCCGTTGGCCAGGTGCACCACCTCGGGGGTGGACCGGTAGTCGCGCACGAGCTTGACGACCGTGGCCCCCGGGTGGCGCCGTCGGAAGTCCAGCAGGTGATCGGGGGTGGCGCCGGTGAAGGAGTAGATGGTCTGGCTCGCGTCCCCCACCACGCAGAGGTTCTCCCGGTCCCCGAGCCACAGCTCCAGCAGGCCCTGTTGCAGGG
The DNA here is from genome assembly GCF_021390475.1 of Streptomyces sp. ST2-7A. Lineage (GTDB taxonomy): Bacteria > Actinomycetota > Actinomycetes > Streptomycetales > Streptomycetaceae > Streptomyces. The sequence goes on along the minus strand of NZ_JAJUWS010000039.1, from coordinate 44,643 downwards.
GGCTGACGTCCTGGTACTCGTCCACCACGAAGTGCTGGTACTGGCTGCGGACGGTGTCCGCGATGTCCGGGCGGTCCTGCAGGATACCGACGGTCAGCAGCAGGACGTCCTCGAAGTCGATCACCGACCGGTCCTGCTTGAGCTGCTCGTAGGCGGCGTAGATCCGGCTGGTCTCGGCCGGATCGCGCGGCGCCTCCCGGGAGGACTTGGCGACGGCGGCCGGGTAGTCCTCGGGGGTGGTGCGGGTGACCTTGGCCCATTCGATCTCGGAGGTGATGTCCCGTAGTTCGGCGCGCTCCAGCCGGATCCGGGACCGGGCGGCGGCCTCCGCCACCAGCTGGACCTTCCGCTCCACCAGACGGGGCGGCTCGCCGCCGACGGCCTTCGGCCAGAAGTACTGGAGCTGGCGCAGCGCCGCCGAGTGGAAGGTGCGGGCCTGCACGCCGCCCGCGCCCAGGGCCCGGAGCCGGCCGCGCATCTCACCGGCGGCCCGGGCGGTGAAGGTGACCGCGAGGATGCCGGCCGGCTGCAGCACCCCGGTGCGCACCCCGTATGCGATGCGGTGGGTGATGGCCCTGGTCTTGCCCGTCCCGGCGCCGGCGAGGACGCAGACCGGTCCGCGCAGGGTGGTCGCGACGGCCCGCTGCTCGGGATCCAGCCCGTCGAGCACCGCCTCCGGATCGGCCGGGGGCGCGGCTCCCGGCGACGGGAGCACCGGCGTGCCGGGCAGGGGGGCACCGGGCGGGGGGCCGAGGGAACCGGGGTCGGTGGGCGGGGGCGTCGCTGCTGTCACCCGGCCCATGCTGCCAGGCCGGACGGACAGCGGGGCACCGCTCATCCACAGCCGGCGGCGTTCGTCGGATCATCGCCGGGCACGGGCCTCGTCTCCGGGGACGGAAACGGCGTCGACATCGACGGTCCCGGGGGCGAGGACCGTGAAACCCGTGCGAGTGCCCGCACCACGACTCCCCGGCTCCCGGCCCGTCGATGCCGTGTCCCGGTTGCCGGCTCGCCCCCGGCCCCCGGGAATGTCCGCGCCGCGCGGGACGTTCACCGGCCGGACGCCTCCCGCGTCCCCCACCGCCCCCGAGGGAAGGACCGACGATCGCCATGGCCGGCACCGTGACCATGTACAGCACCACCTGGTGCGGCTACTGCCGCAGGCTCAAGGGTCAGATGGACCGCGAGGGCATCGCCTACACCGAGGTCAACATCGAGCACGACCCGGGCGCGGCGGAGCTGGTCGAGAAGGCGAACGGCGGCAACCAGACGGTTCCCACCCTGCTGTTCGACGACGGCAGCACCCTCACCAACCCCTCGCTGGCCCAGGTGAAGGCGAAGCTCGTCGCCTGACCTCCCCCGCCCCGTGGCCCACCCGCGTCACCGGGACGGGCCGCGTCACCGGGACGGGCCACGTCACCGGGACGGGCCGCGGACCGTCCCCGCTCAGGAGCGGGGCAGCGGTCCGCCGTACCACATCTCCACGAGCCGGGCCGCGATCGAGATACCGGAGGGCGGTGAGACCTCCTCCGACTCGATCGCGGCCCGCAGCTCGTCCCGGGAGAACCAGCGGGCCTGTTCGATCTCCTCGCCGTCCACCCGGATGTCGGTGTCCCGGGCCGCCGCGAAGAAGCCCAGCATCAGCGAGGACGGGAACGGCCACGGCTGACTGGCCACGTAACGGGGTTCGGAGACGGCGATGCCGACTTCCTCCTCGACCTCGCGTACCACGGCCTCCTCCAGCGACTCGCCCGGCTCCACGAACCCGGCGAGAGTGGAGAAGCTCCCCTCGGGCCAGTGCACCTGCCGGCCCAGCAGGATCCGGTCCTCGTCGTCGGTGACCAGGGTGATGACCGCCGGGTCGGTGCGCGGGTAGTGCTCCGCACCGCAGGAGGGGCAGCGTCGGATGTGGCCTGCCGCCGCGATCACGGTCCGCTCCCCGCAGCGGGAACAGAAGCGGTGCATGCGCTGCCAGTTCTCCAGCGCGATCGCGTGCACCAGGAGCGCGGCGTCACGGTCGCCCAGGAGGGCGGCGGCCTCGCGGAGGCCGGCCGGACGGGCGGCCTGGTCCATGCGCCCCGGCAGTTCGTCCTTCTGGAGTGCGAAGTAGCGCACGCCCTCCGCGTCGGTTCCCAGGTAGTAGCGGTGCGCCTCGGTCAGGGGCGCGTCGAAGGAGGGCATCGTCACCAGTTCGGTGCGCCCGTCGGCGGTGTCCTCGATCAGCGCGCGGCCGGAGGAGACCACGAAGACCCGGGTACTGGGATGACTCCACGCCGCCCCGAGCCACGCCTCGTCGATTCGCCGGCCGGCGTCCCGGTCGATCCCGCCGGTTCCGGTCATGACGATCGGCTGGACGGCGTTGTCCGGAGTGTTGCGCATGGTGAAAGCCTAGCCGGGGAGGTTGAGGGCCCATGACGCGTCCCCCCGCAGGATGGCCTCCAGCCCGGCCCGATCGGGGAGCACCGTCGGCCGCACCAACTCGCCGGTGCGCACGTAGAGGAAGGCGGCGGAGACCCGGGACAGCGGCAGCTCGTGCCGCTCCGCCCAGGCGAGCCGGTAGACGGCCAGTTGCAACGGGTCGGCGGAGTGGTTCCGACCGGTCTTCCAGTCGATGATCTCCCAACCGTCGCCGGTGCGGTAGACGGCGTCGATCCGGCCGCGGATCACCCGGCCGGCGAGTCGCAGTTCGAAGGGCGCCTCGACCCGGTGGGGGGTGCGGTGGGCCCACGGGGTACGGGCGAACGCCTCCTTGAGGGCGGACAGTTCGCGCTCGTCCCGGATGGCGGGGTCCTCCTCCGGGTCGCCGCCGGGGTGCTCGTCCTCACCGAGCAGGGGCAGCTCCAGTTCCTCGAAGCGGGATTCCACCCAGGCGTGGAAGCGGGTGCCCCGGCGGGCGGCGGGGCGCGGGGGGCGGGGCATGGGTCGGGCCAGCTCGCGGGCGAAACCCTCCGGGTCGGCGGCCAGCCGTTGGAGTTGTGAGGCCGAGAGCGACAGCGGCAGGGGGACCTCGCGGACCCGGGAGCGGGCGCGGCGCAGTTCCTCGGAGAGCGCGCCGAGGTCGCGGTCCCAGGAGGCGACGAGCCGGCGCTCCTCCGGGGTCAGCCCCACCGTGTCGTCCGGATCATCGGGTGTGTCCGGTGTGTCCGGTGTGTCGGGCGCGGCGCCGGACGGGACCGCCGCTCCGGCGCGCGGCGGCGGAACCGACGGAGCGGCGGAAACCCCGTCCGGCCAGTCCGGCCCATCCGGCTCGACCGGCGCCCCGGCCACCACTCCGGCGCCGGCCGTCGCCCCCGCGAACCCGCGCAGCTCGGCCAGGACCAGGCGCGCCGCCTCCCGTCGCCGCGCACCGGCCTCCGGGTCCAGTGGCATCGGCCACTCCCCCGGCCCGCGATCGGCCGCGAGCAGGGGGTTCTCCGCCCCCTCGGCCGGCTCCTCGGCCCACGCCTCGACCTCGCCGTGCGCGGGATCCGCCTCGCAGTGCCGGCGCAGCGCCAGCAGGAACTCCGAGGGCGTCCGGGGCAGCTTCTGTTCCGGACCCCACCGGTGGGCCGACCCCAGCAGCAGGGACCGGGGGCGGGTGAAGGCGACGTATCCCAGCCGCAGCTCCTCCAATCCGCGGTGGGACTTCTCCTCCTCGGCGTGTTCGCGCAGCGCGCCGGCGCTCCACTCGCGGACCGCCGGCAGGGTCGCGGCGTCCCCGCGCAGGGGTTGCGGCAGGACGTGCGAGTGGCGCAACCAGGAGTCCTGCCCCCGTTCCTGCGGGAAGCCCTTGCGGTACAGGCCGGGCAGGACCACCACGTCCCACTCCAGGCCCTTGGCCTTGTGCGCGGTGAGCACCTTCACGGTGTCGTCGCCGCCGGGCAGCGAGCCGTCCAATCCCTTGTCGTAGTGCTCGGCGGCACGCAGGAAGGCGAGGAAGGCGGGCAGGTGGGTGTCGCCGTCCACGGCGGTGCGGCGGCCGTTGGCGGCGAAGGAGGCGGCGGTGTCGAGAAACGCCTCGAGGGTCTCGCGGCGCCGGGCGGCCAGCGCGTTGGGGGAGGCGGAGAGTTCGATCTCCAGGCCGGTGACGGTCAGCACCCGGTGCAGGACGTCCATCAGCGGATCGGCCACGCCCCGGCGCAGTTCCCGCAGTTCGGCGGCGAGATGGGCGAAACGGATCCGGGCCTCGTCGGAGAAGGGCAGGTCGTCGGCGGGTTCGTCGAGCCCGACGTCACCGATCCGGTCGCCGCCGACGAAGGTGTCCAGGGCGTCGGCGAGGGAGACCGTCTCGGCGGGGTCGGTGCCCTCGACTGCGGCGGCCAGGCGGTGATCGGGGGTCTCCCCGGTGGTTCGCTCGCGGTGGACCAGGATCCGGGCGCGGCGGCCGAGGAGGGCGAGATCCCGGGGGCCGATCCGCCAACGGGGACCGGTGAGGATCCGGACCAGGTCGGCGTTGGCGGTGGGGTCCACCAACACCCGGCAGACCGAGACGAGGTCGGCGACCTCGGGGAGGTGGAGCAGTCCGGAGAGGCCGACGACCTCCACCGGGACCGAGCGGGCGACCAGTTCGCGCTGGATGGCGGGGAAGTCCCCGGCGGTGCGGCACAGCACGGCGACCTCGCCGGGCGGGGTGCCGGTGTTCACCAGATGGGCGATGGAATCGGCGAGCCAGGCCAGTTCCTCGGCATGGGTGGGGAGCAGGGCGCAGCGCACCCGCCCCTCCGCGTCGGCGTCGGGGGCGGGGCGCAACGGGGAGACACCGGGGTGGCGTTCGCGCAGCGGCGCGGCGAGTTCGTTGGCCAGGCTCAGGAGTCGGCCGCCGCTGCGGCGGTTCTGGGTCAGGGAGTGACGGCGGGCGGGGGTGCCGTCGCGGTGCGGGAAGTGTTCGGGGAACTCGTCGAGGTTGGCGACGGAGGCACCGCGCCAGCCGTAGATGGCCTGGCAGGGGTCGCCGACGGCGGTCACGGCGTGGCCGGTGCCGTCGCCGAACAGGCCGGAGAGCATGACACGTTGGGCGACGGAGGTGTCCTGGTACTCGTCGAGCAGGACGACCGCGAAGCGTTCGCGCAGGGCCCGGCCGACGGCGGGGATGTCGCGGGCGAGCCGGGCGGCGAGGACGAGCTGGTCGCCGAAGTCGACGAGGTCGCGGGCGCGTTTGCGGGAGCGGTACTCCTCCACCGGGCCCAGGAGTTCGACCCGCCCCCGGGCGGCCTCGGCGATCCGGCGCAGTTCGGCGTTGGGGCGGGGCAGGGCTGCGATCTCCGCCCGGACGGAGGCGTCCAGGGCCCGCAACGCGGCGGGTTCGACCAGGTGCTCGGAGAGTTCGCCGTCCAGGGTCACCAGGTCCCGCACCAGGTCGGGGAAACCACGAGTGGTGCCGGTGGAGGTGCCGGTGGGGGCGACGAAGCCGGGGGCCGCGGCGCGCAGGGCCTCGGCGGCGAGTTGGAAGCGCGAGGCGTCGGCGAGGAGATGGGCGGAGGGTTCCACCCCCACCCGCAGGCCGTGTTCGGTCAGCAGTCGCCCGGCGAAGGCGTGGTAGGTGGAGATCTCCGGTTCGCCCGCGTGTGGTTCGCCCTCCGTGCCCTCCCCCGTGCCGGGGAGGGCGGGAGCGGGCGCACCCGGGGCGGGGAGCACGCCGGCGCGGCGCAACGCGGTGCGGACCCGCTCGCCGAGTTCGCCGGCCGCCTTGTTGGTGAAGGTCAGGCCGAGCACCTGTTCGGGGGCGACGCGTCCGGTGCCGACCAACCACACCACCCGGGCGGCCATCACGGTGGTCTTCCCCGAGCCCGCGCCGGCGACGATCACCTGCGGCTCGGGCGGGGCGGTGACGCAGGCCATCTGCTCGTCGGTGAAGGGGATGCCGAGCAACTCCACCAGGTCGTCCGGGCGACGGATCCGGGCACGCGACATCCCCCCGGCGGAACGGGGGGACGGAATCGGGTGGGAGGCGGATCGATCGGACACAGTCCGACAGGCTAACGGTCGGCACCGACCGGGGTCGCCCCCGAGCGCGGTGACCGCCGCCACGCCGCGCGCCGTCGGGGACACACCCCGGCGTGGCGGGCCCGCCGGACCCGCCGGGCCCGCCACGGGGTGGGGAACCGTCGGCACCCGAACGCGTGGACCACGTGTGCGTCCGTCGGCCCCGGGGTCGGCACCCGCACACGTGGTCCGTGGCACCCCGGCCGGGCTCCCCGACCGGGGATCGACTCACGGGCCCGGGGGTGCCACCGCCCCGGGGGCGAACCACACGCCCGGCGAGTTCGGCGGGCACGTCGGCCCGGGGAGGACACCTTCCCGGGCCGGAACACACCACGGGGCCGGAACACACCACGGGGCCGGAACACACCACGGGGCCGGAACACACCACGGGGCCGGAACACACCACGGGGCCGGAACACACCACGGGGCCGGAACACACCACGGGGCCCGGACGGCGGATGCCGTCCGGGCCCCGTGGCGGGGGCTCGGGTCAGCCGCCCATCAGCTCCGCGAAGTCCACGGTGTCCTCGTCGGCCGGCGCCTCGACATCGATGTCCTCGTCGAACTCCGAGAACTCCACGGTGCCGCCGTCGGTCTCGCTCTCGTTGACCATCCGCAGGATGTGGGCGTCGTCGTTGTCGGCGACGTAGACGGTGACGACGGTGCCGTCCTCCTCGGTGCGGGTGATGCCGACGGTGTCGGTGCCGTCGATGCTCTCCCCGTCCACCCGCTCCCAGTCGCGGTCCTCCTCCGAGCCGCCCTCCAGGTCGGCGAGGAAGCGGTTGAGGTCACAGGTCTCGGCGAAGCCGCCCTGGCCCTCGGGGGCGACGATCCAGCGGTCGCCGACGAGTTCGGAGGTCGCGGCGCCGTCCATGCCCTGCTGCGTCCAGAACGCTTCGTCGCCCCGCATGTAGGAGCTGCCGCCGACGACCAGGAACTCGACCTCGGCGCTCTCCATGGTCATGGAACCGCGGCACTCCCCGTCGGTGGACATCGCCACGTCGAAGACACCGCCCTCCTCCGCGGTGCCCAGCTCCGCCTCCATGCGCAGGGAGGACAGCTCGGCCATGGAGGTGCGGGACTTCTCGGCGATCTCGTCGGCGTCCATGCCGTCCAGCGCACCGCCACCGCCGCAGGCGGTGACGCCCGCCAGCATCGCGCCGGTGGCGAGGACGGACAGAACGGTCGTCTTGGCTTTCAAGGGTGTGCTCCTCGTTCGGGGATGCGCTCTTCGGTCCGCCCGGGGACGGTGACCGGGACGCCCTGTTCACAGAACCAGGACATCCGATCACACCCGCACGGTTCCGCGTGGCCCCCCGGGAGCGGCGACGGAACAGGGTACACGGAGGGGGATGGGCATCCGCGGCCCCGCCGGGCCGTGCCGTGCGCGCCTGCCCGGGCACGCGGGGTTCACACCCCCGGGGACGCGACCGGTCCGTCGCCGTGGAGGTCGTCGTCGCCGGGCCCGGGCCGACACCGGATCGGACCGGACCGGACCGGCCGTCACCCGCCACCGCGTTCCCCTGCGACGGGCGTGGCGTCACTCCACCACGTGGCGTCCCTCGGCCCGTCCCGAGCAGGCGCCCCGGAAGGCGCACCGGCCACAGTGCCGGCCGGGGGCGGGGGTGAAGCGCTCGTCCAGTACCCGGCCCGCCGCCTCGGCCAGGAGTCGGCCGACCCAGCGGTCGTCACCGGCCTCCCCCGCCCCGTCGCCGCCCCCGCCGCCCCCGCCGCCGTCGGCGCCCGGGGCGGCCTCGGCACCCGATCCCGGGCACCCGCCGTCCAGCGCGCCCTCCCCCAGTGCCGGCTGCACCCGCAGCAGCGGCAGCGCCGGGCCGCCCTCGGCCCGGGGCGCGCCCAGCCGCAGGTGGACCAGTTCCGCGCCGCCCGGTCGCGCGGCCCCGTCCGCCGGGTCGGCGTCGTGACGCATCGCCAGTTGGTAGACCGCCAACTGTGGGTCCTGTTCGGCCTCCGCGCGGGACGGTGCGGAGCCGCCGGTCTTGAAGTCCACGACGTACACCCGCCCCTCGGCGTCCCGGTCCACCCGGTCCACGACTCCCCGGATCCGCACCCGGTGCGGTCCGGCCGGCAGCGTGACGTCGAACTCCTTCTCGCTGCCGATGGGTTCGCGGCCGAGTTCGCCCTGCCGCGCGTGCCAGCGCAGGAACCTCTCCAACGCGGCCCGCGCCTGGTCCCGTTCCTGCCGGGAGTGCCAGGGCGCCTCGAAGGCGAGGGCGTCCCACACCCCGTCCAGCCGGGCCATCAGCACGTCCAGATCGGCGGGGGTGGAGCCGGAGGCCACCTCGTCGGCGAGCACGTGCAGGACGTTGCCGAACCCCTGGGCGGTGGTGGCCGGGGCGTCGGCGTGCACCTCGCGGCCCAGGAACCACTGTAGCGAGCACAGGTCGACCAACCGGCCGACGGCGCTGCCGCTGAGCGCCACCGGGGCGTTCGGGTCCCGCACCGGCACCCCGGGGTCGGTGGGCTCGCGCAACCCCCACCAACGCTGCGGGTGGGCGGCCGGAACCAGGGCGTGGCCCTCCTCGTCGCGCAACGCCGCGAGCCGGGCCAGCCGGCGGGCCGCCACCCGGCGCAGCGCCCGCGACGCGCGGGGGTCCACGGTGGTGGCGCGCAGCTCGGCCACCAGGGGGCCCGGTGCCAGCGGACGGGGCGGGCGGCCGGTCACGTCCACCGGCTCCACCCCCAACTCGCTCAGGAAGCGGGAGGGTTGGTCACCGTCATCGGCCCCCCGAACGGCGGTGACCACCAGCCGGTCGCGGGCACGCGAACAGGCCACGTGGAACAGTCGCCGCTCCTCGGCCAGCAGCGCGGCGGGGCTCAGCGGGGCGGCCAGACCGTCCGGGCCGATCCGGTCGGCCTCCAGTAGCGAGCCGCGTCGGCGCAGGTCGGGCCAGAGCCCCTCCTGCACGCCCGCCACCACGACCAGCGACCACTCCTGCCCCTTGGCGCGGTGGGCGGTCATCAGGTGCACGGCGTCCGGGCGCAGGGCCCGGGGGGCGCGGGTGTCGGCGGCGATGTCGTGCGACTCGAGTTCGGCGAGGAAGTTGAGCGCGCCGCGGCCGCCCTCCCGTTCCTCGGCCCGGGCGGCGGCGTCGAAGAGGGCGCACACCGCGTCCAGGTCGCGGTCGGCGTTGCGACCGGCCGCCCCGCCGCGCCGGGCGGTCCGCTCCAACCGCTGGGGCCACGGGGTGCCGTCCCACAGCTCCCACAGCGCGGCCTCGGCGGTCCCACCGCCGGCGAGCAGCTCGCGGGTCCCGCGCAGCAGCAGGCCCAGGCGTTCGACGGCCGGGGCGCTGTGCGCGACCAGTCGTTCGGGCTCGGTGAGGGCCCGGGCCAGCAACTCCTCGGAGGGGGCCGGGACGGTCTCGCCGGCGGCCCGCTGTTCGTCCCGCAGCGCGCGGCCGAGCCGGCGCAGCTCGCCGGCGTCCAGGCCACCCAGCGGGGAGGTGAGCAGTTCCAGCGCGGTCCCGGTGTCGAGGGTGTCGGGCACGGCCGTCGCGCGGAGCGCGGTGAGCAGCGGCGCGACGGCCGGTTCGTGTCGCAGCGGCAGGTCGTCGCCATCCACGTGGAGGGGCACACCGGCCGCCGAGAGGGCCCGCCGCACGGCGGGCAGGGAGCGGGCTCCGGCGCGGACCAGCACCGCCATCTCCCGCCACGGCACGCCATCCTCCAGGTGTGCGCGGCGCAGCAGGTCGGCGATGCCGGCGGTCTCGGCGCCGGGGCCGGGGAAGGTCAGTACGCGCACCCGACCGCCGGCGCGGACGGCGACCGGCGAGCGGTGGGCGCGGACCGCGTCGGCGGGCAGGCCCGCGAGCGGCATGCGGGCGGTCAGCCGGCCGGATGCCTCGACCAACGCGGCGCCGGCCCGGTGGTTGGTGGTCAGCACGGCGACCGGGGCGGGCCGGCCGTCGCGGGTGCGGAAGGTGTGCGGGAACTCCCGGATGCCACCCACGTCGGCGCCCCGGAAGGCGTAGACGGACTGGTCGGGGTCGCCCAGGACGATGAGGTCCCGGCCGTCGCCGGCCAGCGCCCGCAACAACCGCACCTGGGCGGGGTCGGTGTCCTGGAACTCGTCCACCACCACCAGGTCGTGGGCGGCGCGGATCCGTTTCCCGGCCACCGGGTCCTCCACCAGGCGTACGGCCCGGTGGACCAGTTCGGCGTAGTCGAGCACGCCCTGCTGTTCGGTGACGTCCAGGTACTCCGCGAGGAAGTCCGCGGCGGCGCCCCAATCGGGACGATCGGCGCGACGGGCGAAACCGGCCAGGGTGTCGGGGTCCAGGCCCAGTTCCCGGCTGCGGGCGAGGACGGCCCGCAGTTCGTCGGCGAAACCCCGGGTGGTCAGGCAGGCCCGCAGTTCGTCGGGCCAGGACCGGCCGCGTCCGGTGCGCTCCAGCTCGACCTGTCCGGCGAGCAGCTCGCGCAGGAAGAGGTCCTGTTCGGGGCCGGAGAGCAGGCGGGGCGGTTCGGCGTACAGGGAGCGGTCCCGGTGGGCGCGCAGCAGGGCCCAGGACAGGGAGTGGAAGGTCGTCGCCATCGGGGTGGCGGCGGGCGCGCGTCCGGGGGTCGCGGCGGCGTCGCGGGCGAGGCGGGTGGCCATCGCGTCGCGCAGTCGCACGGCGGCCCGGCGGCCGAAGGTCAGCACCAGGACGCGCTCGGGATCGGTCCCCGGGCGGATGCGCGCGGCGATCGTCTCCACCACAGTGGTGGTCTTGCCCGTTCCGGGACCCGCCAGGACCAGCAGCGGACCGCCGGTGTGCTCAACCACCGCGCGCTGGGAGGCGTCCGGGACGGTGAGGGCGCGTTCGTCCGACCGCACCGGGTCGGCGCGCACCAGTCGGTAGCCACCGACGGCGGGTCCACCGGCGCTCCCCTCCGGGGTTGCCGGGGGCGCGGACGCGCCGGTGGCAGGGCCGGCGCCGGAGCCGATTCCCCCCTCGACCGGAGGGTGGGGGTGGGACGGGCGGCGGGAGGACGGGAACGGATCGGGGGACGGAGCGGAGTGCGTCACGGGCGTCGCGGGTTCTCGGGAGGGGACCCCGCCGGAGCGGGAGCGGGTCGGGCAGTGGTGCCGACGGTACGGCAGGGACGGATGCGGGGGCACGGGCCGGGCACACCGGAGGGCTTCCCGGAACGGTCGTGGAGGGTGTCCCCCGTCGGGCGGGCCGGTTGGCCCACCCGACGGGGGATGACGGAAGCTGGTGGATGTGAGCGGTGAGCGTCCGAGGAACGGTGACCACCCGGCGTGCGCGCCGGGAGCGCACTCAGCGTGCCGACGCGCCCGGCGGGGTGTTGTGGTGACCCGGCGGCCGGTCGGGCGGGATGGCGGCGGCGAGCTCCGGCGGGATGTCCCGGGCGTCCGGGGGATCCGGCACGCCGTCGGGAACGCCCCCACCGGGGGCCCCGGCACGACCCGCACCGGGTCCCCCTGCCGTCCAGCGGGCCCGACCGAGATCGACGCGCGGCGGATCGAGGGTGCGCAGCGGCGTGCCCTCCGCGCGGTAGTGCGCCAGCGCGCGCGCCTCGTGACCGGCGGGGGGACGGCCGTCGGCCCGGATCACCCGCCACCAGGGCACCGTCGCTCCGTACAGGGCCATCGCCCGCCCCACCCCGCGCGGTCCGCCGGATCCCACCAGAGCGGCGATGTCGCCGTAGGTGAGCACACGGCCGGGCGGGATCGTCTCGGCAATCGCCAGGACCCGATCGACCCGGTCGTCCACATGTTCCACGGTTCCTTCCCGCTCCTCCCCCTGTTCCCCCGGGTCGCCCCCCGGTTCGGCGTGCCCGGCGCGCCCCGGATCCCGGGTCTCCCCGCGCCCCGGCGGGGATGTCGGTTCCGTCACGCACCCCATCGTCCCCCATCCGGTTCCCGTCCCGTCCCGAACGGGGCCTCCCGGTATCGTGCCGGCGGTGAGCGGTGATACGGGGCGAGGGATCGGCGCGCGAGACGCGGGAATCGGCCGGTGACGCCGTCCGACCCGCCGGGGAGACCGTGTCCGCGCCGGTGGGCACCCCGGGCCGGGACGTGCGGGCCGACGTATCCGCCCGGTCCGTCCCCGGGACGCCGGACGAACCACGCCCCGGGAACGACGGGGAGCGCCCCCCGACCGGTGGCACTCCCGGGGCCGGTTCCGCCGGGACCCCTCGGAACGCCGACCCCACCGCGGACGGCGACACCACGGACGGCGCGGTCACGGGCGACCACCACCCCGACGAGCCCGACGCCCCCACCCCCCTCGGTGACCCACCGGTGACCCGGGACGAACATCCGGCCGCCGGCCCGGGTCCGGGCGGCCGGCGCGACGCCGGGGCGACACCACACCCGCCGGAGGCGATCGGCGCGCTGGAGCCGGCCGAGCCGATCCTCGCCGCCCGGGTGCACCGCCCGGCCGACCTGATGCGCATGCTGCTGGGCCTGCTCGGCATCGTCCTGGTGCTGGGAATCGCGACCTTCGCCATCGGCACCACCAAGGGCCTGGAGGAGGACATCGGCGACGCCGCCGGGTCCGCCCCGCCGATGTTCTTCGGCTTCGCCGGACTGATCTCCAGCGTGGCGGTGCTGCTGGTGCCGGTGGCCTTCGCCGTGGAACGGCTGATCAAACGCGACGGACTGCGGATCGCGGACGGCGTATTGGCGGCGGTGCTGGCGCACGGCGTCTCGCTGTCCTTCAGCCTCTGGGTGGCACGTCTGGCACCGCTGGAGGTGCAGGACGCGCTGACCGCCAGGGCGCCGGGCGGCGGCGCCACCGACGCCGTCCACGGTTACCTGGCTCCGATCATCGCCTACATGACGGCGGTGGGCATGGCGCACCGTCCCCGGTGGCGGATCCTCATGTGGTCGGTGCTGATCCTGGACGCGGTGTCGGTGCTGGTCGCCGGGTACAGCACCCCGTTCTCGATCCTGGTCACGGTCCTGATCGGCTGGTCGGTCGCGTACGGCACGCTCTACGCCGTCGGCTCCCCCAACGCCCGACCCACCGGCCGACAGTTGCTGACCGGCCTGCGCAGCCTGGGTTTCCGGCCGGTGGCCGCGATGCGTGCCGAGGACCCGGTGGTCCCGGCCGCCGAGGGGCGCGGTCGCGCCGCCGATCGGGAGGAACCCGGTCGGCGGTACGTGGTGACCCTGGAGTCCGGTCCGCCCCTGGACGTCACGGTGGTGGATCGCGAGCACCAGGCCCGCGGCTACTTCTACCGGGCGTGGCGGCGGATAGCGCTGCGGAACATCAACCAACCGCGCGGCTCCCAGACCCTGCGCCAGGCGCTGGAACAGGAGGCGCTGATGGCGTACGCGGTCGGTGCCGCCGGTGCCAACACGCCCCGGCTGATCGCCACCTCCGAGCTGGGTACGGACGCGGTCGTGCTGATCTACGAGCACGTCCCCGGCCGGCTGCTGGACGCGGTCCCGGACGACGAGATCGACGACGCGCTGATGCGGTCCGCCTGGCGTCAGGTGCTGGCCCTGCAGTCGCGCCGGATCGCGCACCGGCGGTTGGAGGCCAACGCGCTGCTGGTGGACGAGGCCGGTGTACTCCACCTCACCGACCTGCGCGGCGGGGAGGTCGCCGCGGGCGACCTGCTGCTGCGCATGGACGTGGCGCAACTGCTGACCACCTTCGGCCTGCGGGTCGGGGCGGGCCGGGCGGTGGCCGCCGCGGTGGCCGAGCTGGGCCCCGACGCGGTCGCCGACGCCCTGCCGCTGCTGCAACCGATCGCGCTCAACCGCGCCACCCGGAACACCCTGCGCCACCTGGGCCGGGAACGCTCGCACCGTGAGCGGCAGGCCGTGCTGGACGCCACCCGTTCCTACCGGGAGGCCGGTGGGCGGGTGCCGGAGGACGCCGACCGCAAGCGGATCCGGGCGGCGAAACAGGCCGAGAAGCAGGTCATGGAGGAGGCCCTGGCCGACGCCAGGGAGCCGGACCTGCTGTCGGAGATCCGCAACCGGATCCTGGAGATCCGTCCCCAGGCGCCGGTGGAGCCGGCCCGGCTGGAGCGGATCCGACCGCGCACCCTGGTGATGGCGCTGGCGGCGGTGTTCGCGGCGTACTTCCTGGTCACCCAGTTGGTGCACATCAACTTCCGGGAGGTCGTGGACGGCGCGAACTGGGCGTGGGCGCTGGCCGCGGCCGGCTTCGCCGTGCTGACCTACTTCGCGGCGGCGATCAGCCTGCTGGGTTTCGTGCCGGAGAAGGTGCCCTACCTGCGGACCGTGCTCGCCCAGGTGGCGGGGTCGTTCGTGAAGCTGGTGGCACCGGCGGCGATCGGCGGCGTGGCGCTGAACACCCGCTACCTGCAGCGTTCCGGGGTGCGGCCGGGACACGCGGTGGCCAGCGTGGGCGCGAACCAGTTGTTCGGCCTGGGCACGGCGGTCTCCCTGCTGCTGGTCTTCGCGTACATCACCGGCAGCCGGCACACGCCGACGCTCTCCCCGTCCCCGACGGTGATCGCCGGCCTGTTGACCGTCGCGGTCGCGGTGTTGATCCTGACCGCCGTCCCCGGGCTGCGGAAGTTCGTCTCCGAGCGGGTGCGCTCGCTGTTCGCCGGCGTGGTGCCGAGGATGCTGGACGTGGTGCAGCGACCCCGGAAGCTGCTGGGCGGCATCGGCGGCATGGTGTTGATGACCCTGTCCTTCGTGCTCTGCCTGGACGCCTCGGTTCGGGCCTTCGGTGGCGAACTGAGTATGGCGACGGTGGCGGTGGTCTTCCTCGCCGGCAACGCGCTGGGGTCGGCGGCCCCCACGCCGGGGGGTATCGGTGCCGTGGAGGCCACGCTGATCACCGGGCTGGTGGCCTTCGGACTGACCCTCGACACGGCGGCGGCGGCGGTGATGCTCTTCCGCCTGATGACCTTCTGGTTGCCGGTGCTGCCGGGATGGATGGCCTTCACCACGCTCACCCGCAAGGGGGCGCTCTAGGTGTTCCGCCCCGGAAGGTTGTGGACGGGTGAGTCAGGTCTCGGCTGAGGGATCTTGAAACAGGCGAGGGCCTTCCGGTTCGGTGTGGATTGCGACGTCTACACCAACAGAAAGGCCCTCGTGCCCCACCATAATGCACCCCTGACCGAGACCGGACGCCCACGCCCGGCCCGTTGCGTGGTCGCGCCCGGCCGGTCCCTGCGGCGGGCCGCGGAACGCTTCCGGGTTTCCGTGAGCACAGCCGAGCGGGGGGCCGATCGCCACCGCCGGCACGGCGAGGCAGGCATAGCCGACCACTCCGGCCGCCCGCACACCAGCCCGCGCCGGGCCCCGAGGCTTACCGAACGGCGCATCATCGGGGTCCGGCTCCTGCGCCGGCGGGGACCGCGCCTCCCCGGTCCGGCCCCCCGATCCCCCTCGCTCCCACCGACTCCGACCCCACCGTCCCGGGCCCACTCCACCGCGTGATCACGGTGTCACCCGAATGCCGTGCCGGGTATGCGACGGGTCCGATGGTGCGCCGATGATGGGCCGTCCGTCCCGATTCGGGCCCTTCCGGCCCACCCGAAGGGGAGTGCCGCCCTATGTCCCGAGCCCGTCAGCTTCCGTTCCGGCGCCGCGCCGGAACGCTGCTCGCCGCCGGCGCGGTACTGGCCGCCGCCGGTTGCGGGTCCGAGGTCGGCTCCGCCCCCGCCCCCGGCGCGGCGGCCCCGGTCACCGGGGACGACCTCGCCGGTCTGCCCCCCGCCCTGACCGAGCAGGACCTCTCCTGGAGCGGGTGCGGGGCGGCCGAGGAGACGCAGGGCGAGGACGCGGGCACCCCGCCCCCGGCGGAGGAGGACTCCCCCTGGGAGTGCGCCGACCTGACGGTGCCGCTGGACTGGGAGGACCCGGAGGGCGAGACCCTGGACCTCGCCCTGATCCGCTCCCGGGTGACCGGCCCGGAGGCGGAGCGGCTCGGTTCGCTGATCTTCAACTTCGGCGGTCCGGGCGGCTCCGGGGTGGTGACGCTGCCCGCCTTCGGCCCCGAGTACGCGACCCTGCACGAGCGCTACGACCTGGTGAGTTTCGATCCGCGCGGGGTGGGTGGCTCCTCCGGGGTGGTCTGCCTGGACGACGCCGAGCTGGACGAGTGGTTCGCCGCCCCGATCTCCCCCGCCGATCCGGACGACGAGGGGGAGGTGACGGCGTACACCGACCGGCTGGCCTCGTTCGCGGACGCCTGCGAGAAGCGGCAGGGCGAGCTGTTGCCGCACCTGACCACCACCGCCACCGCCCGTGACCTGAACCTGTTGCGACACGTCCTGGGCGACGCGGAGCTGTACTACTTCGGCGTCTCCTACGGCACCGAACTGGGTGCGGTCACCGCCCACCTGTACCCGGAGCGGATGGGCCGGGTGGTGCTGGACGCGGTGGTGGACCCGACGATGACCGACGCCGAGAGCGCGCTGGGTCAGGCGCGCGGCTTCCAACTGGCCCTGGGCAACTTCCTGGCGGACTGCGCCGGCGAGGACGACTGTCCGCTGGGCGGGGACCCGGCCGAGGGCGAGCGGATCCTGGCCGACCTGCTGGAGGGCCTGCGCGAGGAGCCGATGCCGACCGCCGACCCCGATCGCCCGCTGACCCAATCGCTGGCCTGGTCCGGACTGGCGCAGTCGCTGTACTCGCGGGACTTCTGGCCCTTCCTCACCCAGGGGCTGGACGAGGCCCTGGACGAGGAGGAGCCGGACGGCACCATCCTGCGCGTCCTGGGCGACGCCATGAACGGTCGCTCATCCGACGGGAGCTACTCGACGCTCCAGTCCTCGTTCCTGGCGATCAACTGCGCCGACTCCAGCGAGCGCTACACCGTCGAGGACGTCCGCGAGCGGCTGCCGGAGTTCCGGGAGGCGTCCCCGATCTTCGGCGAGGGCATGGCCTGGGGGATGCTCGCCTGCTCCGAGTGGCCGGTGGAGGGCGAGGCCGAACTGCCCACCGTGAACGCCGAGGGGGCGGCCCCGATGCTGCTGATCGGCACCACCGGTGACCCGGCCACCCCCTACGAGGGCACCGCCGCGATGAAGGAGGCGCTGGGCGAGGGCGTGGCCGTGGAACTGACCCGGGAGGGCGAGGGACACGGCGCCTACACCGGCGGCAGCCGGTGCGTCACCCGGGCCGTGGACCGGTACCTGCTGGATGGCGAACTGCCGGAGGACGGTCTGGTCTGTTCGGACTGACCCGGACCGCCGCCGGGTCCCCGCCGCGGTGAGGACCCGGCGGCACCGTGCGCACCGCCCGGTAGCCTTCGGGCAGGAACGGCGGGGCGGCGGGAACGGCGCTGACGGAACGGGGAGCGGGATGCGGGGCGGGCGGCGGCGCGGGGACCCGGGGCCCCTCGCGCCGCGCCGGACCCCGGGCCGCGGTCCGGGCGGCGCCATGGCCGTCCTGCTCGCCGGCGCGCTGCTCCTGCCCGTCGTGGCCTGTTCGGGTCCCATCGGTGGTGACGACGGCCCCGTCGGCGCCGGGGAGTCGATCCCCGCCGGTACCGAACCCGGCCCGGGGGAGGGCCCCGACGCCCGCACCGGCTCCGGCCCCGACGCCGCCCCCGACACACCGCCGCTTCCGGCCTCCCTGACCGATCAGCTCCCGCGGTGGTCCGCCTGCGGTCCACCGGATGTGTTGCAGGGCGGCGGGCCCGCCCCCTCTCCCCCGCCCGACGGCACGGCCTGGGAGTGCGCCCGGCTGACCGTTCCCGTCGACTGGACCGACCCGACCGGGGAGACGATCGGGCTGGCGCTGATCCGAATCGGCGCTCTCCCGGACGACTCCACTCCCCGGGTCGGCTCGCTGGTCTTCAACTTCGGCGGCCCGGGGGGCTCTGCGGTGGCCTCCCTGCCCGGCTTCGAACACCGTTTCACCGGCCTGCGCGCCGGTTTCGACCTGGTGGGGATGGACCCGCGCGGAGTGGGCGCCTCCGCCGGCGTGGTCTGCCTGGACGACACGGCGGTGGACCGGAACCTGAGGGAGGTCGGTTTCCCCCGGGACGCGGCGGGCGAGGAGGAGTGGCTGCGCGCCCGCGAGGAGTACGCGGCCGGCTGCGCCGAACGGGCCGGTGGGCTGCTGCCGCATCTGACCACCGCCAACACCGCCCGCGACCTCGACCTGCTGCGCCACGTGCTGGGCGACTCCGGGTTGCACTACTACGGCGCCTCCTACGGCAGCAAACTCGGCGCGGTGTACGCGGGGCTCTTCCCCGAGCGGGTGGGACGGATGGTGCTGGACTCCGTGGTGGACCCCGGGAGGAGCGTGGTGGAACGGTCACTGGGCCAGACCGAGGGGTTCCAGCGCGCCCTGGAGGTCTTCCTCGCCGACTGCGCCGGGCGGGCCGACTGCCCGACGGGCACCCACCCGGGAGAGGGGGCCCGCGTCGTGGGCGACCTCCTCGAGGGCCTCGCCGACCGACCGCTGCCGACCGCCGACGGCCGTCCGCTCACCCAGCGCCTCGCCCTCCACGGCGTGATCGGCTCGCTGTACTCCGACACCGGCCGGACCCGGCTGCGGGCGGCGCTCGGCCGCGCGCTGGCCGGGGACGGCACCGGGCTGCTAGAGGCCGCCGACCGCTACCTCGGCCGCGACGGGGAGGGCCGCTACCGCAATCTGCACGCCGCCAACACGGCCGTGAACTGTGCCGACTTCGCCTCCCGCCCCGGCCCCGCCGAGGTGCGCCGGTATCGTGCGGAGTTCCTGGCCGCCTCCCCCGTGCTCGGCCCCTACCTGGTGTGGGACCTGACGGCCTGCCACGGCTGGCCGGTGGTCTCCGAGCGGGATCAGCCGGAGGTCCACGCCCCGGGCGCCCGGCCGATCCTGCTGGTGGGAACCACCGGTGATCCGGCCACGCCCTACGAGGGGGCCGAACGGATGCGGGAGGCGCTGGGGGACGGGACCGGAATACTGCTGACCCTCGAGGGCGAGGGGCACGGCGCCTACACCGGTGGGGACCCGTGCGTGGTGACCGCCGTCGACGCGCACCTGCTGTCGGGGGCCACACCACCCGACGGCACGGTGTGCGAACGGACGCGTTGGCCCCCGGACCCGGGACCAGGGGGCGAGGAGAGCACATACCGACGGGAACGACCGTAACGACGGAGGGAAGGCGAGCGGACGGGGACACCACAGCAGACCGATCAGCCCGATCACGGCACCGGCCCGGCCCGGCCCCCGGGAAACACATCCCGGGTCACGGAGCCACGGACCACAGAGCCGAAGACCGTGAACCGCAAAACGAGCCGACGACCTTCGAGCGTCGGGCCGCACCCCACGGGCCCGCGCCACACACGGGGGAGACAACCGATGCCCGGACCACACCGTTCCCGACACCGGGGCACCCGCCTCGCCGCCCTGGTCACCGCCGCCGTGCTGGTGACCGGGGCCTGCACCGCGGACGACGGGGACGACGGCGGTTCCGCGGAACCGACCGACCGTTCCACGCCCACCGCACGCGACTACCCCGGCCTGCCGGAGTCCCTGGCCCGCCAGAGCCTGGAGTGGTCGGCCTGCCCCGAGCCCTCCGTCGAACAGGGCGGCGGCGATGCCCCCGGTGAACTGCCGGACGGCACCCCGTGGCAGTGCTCCTCGCTCACCGTGCCGGTGGACTGGGAGGACACCGAGGGCGAGACCATCGACATCGCCCTGGTCAGGGCCGTCTCCACCGCCGACGCGGGCGACCGGATCGGCTCGCTGGTCTTCAACTTCGGCGGTCCGGGCTCCTCGGGCGTGTACACCCTGCCGCACGCCGCCGAGGAGTACGAGGAACTGCGTGGCGGTTACGACCTGGTCTCCTTCGACCCGCGCGGGGTGGGGAACAGCGCCGGCGTGGTGTGTCTGGACGGCGAGCGGCGGGACCGGATGGCACAGGAACTCGGCGGACCGCCGCGCGACTCCCGCGAGGAGGAGCTGATGGCGGAGCTGGACGCCGAGTACATCGCCGGCTGCGAGGAGGCCGCCGGTGATCTGCTGCCGCACCTGACCACCGCCAACACCGCCCGCGACCTCGACCTGCTGCGCCACGTGCTGGGCGACGGGCAACTGCACTACTTCGGCGTCTCCTACGGCACCGAACTGGGCGCGACGCACGCCAGCCTGTTCCCGGAGAACGTCGGTCGGGCGGTGCTCGACGCCGTGGTGGACCCGACCACCGACCCCACCGAGGTGGGGCTGTACCAGGCGGCCGGGTTCCAGTTGGCCCTGGAGAACTGGATGGCGTACTGCGCCGAGGAGGAGGGTGCCGACTGCCCGGTGGGAACCGACCCCGAGGAGGGCTCGGCGGTGGTCGCCGACTTCCTGGAGGGGTTGCGCGACCGGCCGCTGGACGGCGACGGGGAACGGCTGCTGACCACCGACCTGGCACTGACCGGCATCATCCTGACCCTCTACGACGAGGAGTTCTGGCCCTACCTCACCCTCGGCCTGAACACCGCGATGAACGGTGACGACGGGGAGTTGCTGCTGGCCCTCGCCGACATCTACAACGGGCGGGACGAGCAGGGTCGCTACAGCAACCAGAACGACGCGTTCACGGCCATCGGCTGCGCCGACGCGCCGGGCGGGCCGGGGATCGCCGCGGTGGACGAGTACCGCGAGGAGTTCCTGGAGGCATCACCGGCCTTCGGCGACCTGCTGGTGTGGTCGGTCGCGGGGTGCGAGGGCTGGCCGGTCCCGGGCCCGGGCACCGAGGACGGCGACAGTGACGATGACACCGGGGAGTCGGGTACCGGCGAGAGCTCCGAGGACCCCGTGGCGGGCGACGACGCCCCCGGCGGGGCCGGCACGCGCGGGGACAACCGGGTGGGGATCGGCGCCGAGGGCGCCCGTGAGATCCTCCTGATCGGCACCACCGGGGACCCCGCCACGCCGTACGAGGGCGCGGAGCGGATGCGGGACGCCCTGGGTGAGGGCGTGGGGGTCCTCATCACCCGGGAAGGTGAGGGGCACGGCGCCTACGCGATGGGCAGCGAGTGCGTGGACGAGGCCGTGAACGACTACCTGCTCTCGGGGCTCATCCCGCAGGACGGCCTGATCTGCGGCTGAGCCGCGCGGCCCGGGGCGACCCGTCCGCCCGGGCCGGAACACGCCGGGGTCGCCGCCGGGCGCCGGTCCATCGGGAGCGCCCGGGGGCGGGACCGGACGACGCCCCGGAGCGGCCGTGACGCGTCCCCGGTCGGCGCCGGTCGGTCTCGGCCGACCGACACCGACCGACACGACCGGCGCCGTTCACCATCCGTCGACCGCGTCCCCCACCGACGGGGAAGCGGAAAAGCCCACGACTCCACCGGGTGGGGGTCGTGGGCTTCCACCGCCGGGCGGTTCACCCGCGGGGGATCAGTAAACGGGCTTGGTCGGCTCGATCTGGTTGACCCAGCCGATGACGCCGCCGCCCACGTGCACGGCGTCGGCGAAGCCGGCGTTCTTCAGTACCGCCAGTACCTCGGCCGAGCGGATGCCGGTCTTGCAGTGCAGCACGATCCGCCGGTCCTGCGGGAGGTCCTGCAGGGCGGTGCCCATGAGGAACTCGTTCTTCGGGATCAGCCGGGCGCCGGGGATGGAGACGATCTCGTACTCGTTGGGCTCGCGGACGTCGATGATGTCGATCTTCTCGTCACCGTCGATCCACTCCTTGAGCTGCGCCGGAGTGATCGTGGAGCCGGCCGCCGCCTCCTGCGCCTCTTCGGAGACGACGCCGCAGAACGCCTCGTAGTCGATCAGCTCGGTGACGGTGGGGTTGTCACCGCAGATCGCGCAATTCGGGTCCTTGCGGATCTTGACCTGCCGGTAGGTCATCTCCAGGGCGTCGTAGATCATCAGTCGACCGAGCAGCGGCTCGCCGATGCCGGCCAGCAGCTTGATCGCCTCGTTGACCTGGATCGAGCCGATCGAGGCGCACAGCACGCCGAGCACGCCGCCCTCGGCGCAGGAGGGCACCATGCCGGGCGGCGGGGGCTCGGGGTACAGGCAGCGGTAGCAGGGGCCGTGCTCGGACCAGAAGACCGACGCCTGACCGTCGAAGCGGTAGATCGAACCCCACACGTACGGCTTGCCCAGCAGCACGCAGGCGTCGTTGACCAGGTAGCGGGTGGCGAAGTTGTCGGTGCCGTCCACGATCAGGTCGTACTGCGCGAACATCTCCATGACGTTGGAGGAATCCAGGCGCTCGTCGTGGATCCGAACCTCGGTGTAGGGGTTGATGCCCTGCACGGTCTCCTTGGCGGAGACGGCCTTGGGCCGACCGATGTCCGCCTGACTGTGGATGATCTGCCGCTGGAGGTTCGACTCGTCCACGGTGTCGAACTCGACGACGCCCAGCGTGCCGACACCGGCCGCCGCCAGGTACATCAGGGCCGGGGAGCCGAGACCCCCGGCGCCCACGCACAGGACCTTCGCGTTCTTCAGCCGCTTCTGTCCTTCCATCCCCACGTCGGGAATGATCAGGTGGCGGGAGTACCGGCGAACCTCGTCGACGGTGAGCTCCGCGGCGGGCTCGACCAGGGGTGGCAGCGACACGGGGACTCCGGGGGTCGGGGGACAGGTCGTTCCGTCGCAACACTGCCACGCGTGATTCCATTCCGAGACACCCGTCCCGACCGGCGAGACGGGATGTCCGGCAGTCGGTCCGTCGGCCGGTCGGTCGGGGTCCCGACCGACCGGCCGACGGGGCGGCACGGACCGCTCACAGGCGGCAGGCCGCCTCCATCCAGATGTCGGCGAGCGACTCCTCGAGGTTGATCCGCGAGCGCCAGCCCAGTCGGTCCCGGGCGGCCCGGACGTCGGCCTGCTGCCAGGGGCCGCAGCCGTCCGGGTACGGCGGCACCGGCGGGGCGTCGACGGGACGCTCGGGACCCGCCCCCTGGGGGGAGCGGTCCGCGGCCCGGGGGCCGGGCACCGCACCGGCGCGGATGTCGTGTCCCGAATGGCCGATGTGACCCGGATGACCGGCGTGCGGACCGTGCGGGACGTCGACCTCGTGCAGCAGCCCGGTGAAACCGGAGACCCGAGCCAGGGTGGTCGCCGCGTCCCGCAGCCGCACCGCCTGACCGGAACCGATGTTCACCACTCCCCTGGCGGCGGAGAGGGTGGCCGCGTGCACGGCCCGGGCGACGTCGCGGACGTCCACGAAGTCCCGCTGCACCCCCAGGCCGGTCAGCCGCAGCTCGGTCTCGCCGTGCTGGAGGGCCCGACGCATCGAGTCGGCCAGCCGGCCCAGTGGCGAGCCGGCCGGCGTGCCGGGCCCGGTGGGCGAGAAGACCCGCAGGACGATGGCGTCCAGGCCGGACCCGGTCACCAGCTCGGTCGCGGCGAGCTTGCTCAGCCCGTACGGGCCGCCGGGGCGCGGCGCGGTGTCCTCGGCGAGCGAGGAACCGCGCGGCGAGGGACCGTACTCGGAGGCACACCCGACGTGCACCAGCCGGGCTCCGCAGGCGCTGCGGCGCAGCGACTCGCAGAGGGTGGCGGTGGCGATGGTGTTGTGCCGGGTCAGTTCGGTGGCGGTGCCGCGGATGGCCCCGGCGCAGTTGACGACCACTCCGGGGTGCACCGCGTCCAGGAAGCGGGTCAGCGCCCCCGGACTGCCGGTGGCCAGGTCGAAACGGACATCGGCGTCGTCCCCCCGGCCCAGCGCGGTCAGGTGCACGGCGGGGTCGGCGAGCAGCCGTTCGGCGATGAAACGACCCAGGTATCCGGCCGCACCGAGCAGCAGCACTCTCATGGTTGTTCTCTCCTTGTGGGCGGGCCCGGGGGCTCCGCGGACGGGGGTGACGAACCGGCGGCCCGACCGGGCGACCGGGTGACCGGGACCGCCGGGGCGGCCGGTGGGCGTCCCGGACCCCGGCGGGCCGGGGGCGCCGGGACCGGGACGGGTCGGTGGGCGGCGGCGCGGCAGCAGGTGGCCCACACCGCGGGGAGCAGCAGCGCGACGGCGACCACCATCCCGATCAACGCCCCGGTGAGGGCGTCGGGCACGGGGGACACACCTGCCCACCCCGGCCCGGGGAGGCGGCGGCCACGGCCGGCGAGCGGCCCCCGGCGGAGGACACCGGCGCGGATCCGTCGGGGCCCCGAGCCGTCCCCGGCGTCCCCCGGGGTCCGCGGGTCGTGCGGGCCGTCCGACGTCGGGGCCTCCGGGACCGGCTCCGGGTGGTGCCGGTCGAGACCCGGCGGACGCGGTGCCCGCTCCGGACGCTCGGTGGCCGACAGCGGGTCCGGGACCCGGACCTTCCGCCCCGCGCGCGGGGCGCCGGGGGCGCGGCAGGCCGCCTCGAGCACCCGCGGGGCGGTCTCCGAGCGCAGCCACCCCGAGAGCCCGCCGTGGTCGACGGCCGGATCGGCGAGGGTGTGGGGGCCGTCGGCGAAGCGCAGCCGGGGACCCGCCGCGCCACGCGGACCGGCGGCCGGGTCCCCGGGCGCGCACAGCGTCCCGGCGAGTTCGGCGAACGCCTCCGCGTACCGTCGGTCCGGACGCCGCCCGGCGCGTCCGTGTCCCGGACCCGAGGGGTCGGGGAGCGGGCCCCACAGAGGGGCGGTCCGCGGGGAGACCACACCCGGCGGACGGGGGTGGAGCGCCGAGCGGCCGAGCGCGTGGATCTCGGACGTGTGGCCGCCCGGTCCGCGCGGCAGCCGCTCGCACCACGCGGCGGACTCGCCGCGCGCGTACGGGTGGCCACCCTCGGTGAGTATCGCGACTCGCACCGGTGACACCCCTCCGTTTCCTGTTTCCGGGGCCGGGGGCCCCTGGTGGCCGGGCCGTCGCCCGACCGCGTCCGGGCGCCGCCGCCGCGGGCCGGGACGGTCCGCTCGGGTCGGCGTCGGGGCGGGGCGGGGTGCCCGGGGTCTCGATCACCGTGGTCCGCGGGAGCGCACGAGCGCCCCACGAGGTCCGGGGGACGACGGTAAGCGGGTGATGGGGGGTCATGACGGACGGTTGTCCGTCACACCACCGGAAGGGGTGAAGAAACGTAACCCCGGCCCCGAAGAGGCGTTAAGGCGCGGTACGGAGCTCTTTCGGGGGTCACGACCGGTGCGGAGCACGGGTCGTGACGCCGCGTCCGGGCGGGGCGGGGCCGGTGTCGGCCACCGACCCGGGGCGCCGTGTCCCCGGGGCGGGCGCGGTCCCCGGACCAGCCGGGAGGGTCGGGCGGTCCGGAAGGGCTCAGCGGTCGGGGTGCGGCCAGGGGTTGGGTTCGCAGGTGATGCCGGCGGTGGTGAGGAACTTCGTCTGCTGCATCATGACCGGCGCCAACTCCCCCTCCGCCGGGCAGACCACGTGGTTGTAGCCGATGCGGTGGCCCACCTCGTGGTTGATCAGCATCTCGCGGTACCCGCGCATATCCGAGCCGAAGGTCTCGGCGCCCTCGGCCCAGCGGAAGGCGTTGAGCACCACCCGTTCGGTGCTCGCCGAGTCACAGGAGACGTTGTCGATCGCGGTGTCCAGCGCGGACCGGCGGCACCAGTCGTGCGTGGTGCCGGGGGTGGCCAGGGTGATCACGAAGTCGTACTCGCCGGAGGAGACCCGGGCGAAGGACCGCTCGCCCTCGTTGCCCCAGCCTCGCGGGTCGGAGAGCGTGCGGTGCACCGCCTGCGCGAAGTGTTCCGGGTCCATGCCCAGGTCCGGCAGCTCCCGCTCGACGTCCACCCGGTAGCGCAGCAGGGTACGGGCCTCGGGATTGACGGCCGGGTCGGAGCCGGCCACCGGGACCAGTTCCCCGCTGCCGGTGGTTTCCGGGTCCATCTCCAGGGGGTCGGCGAACCAGGTGTCGAAGTCGGGTGGTCCGGCGGGCTCGTCGGCCCCGTCCGCGTACGACTCCTCCCGGTCCCCGGCGGCCCCGGGGTCGACCGGGCCGCCACCGGGCACGGGGGGCGGCGCGCCCTCGGCGAGGGTGGCCGCCCGCTCCCCGGGACCGGGCCCGGTCCCGGTCATCTGACCGGCGACGGTGACCGCGAGGACGGTGACCACCGCCGCGGCGGCCGCGCCGGTGATGGTGCGTCCCCGCCCCTCGGGGGCGTCGGCGGTCCGGCCGGTGACGCGGCCGGTGGAGTCGGGAGTACCGGGGTCGTCGGGGTCACCGTCGTCCCCCGGGTGTCGGCCGGCCGGCCGTTCGGCGCCCCGGCGGGGACGGCGCGCGGCGCGGTGTCCGCGCCCCCGCCCGGTCGGGGACCCCGCGGTGTCGGGTCCGGCGTCGGAGCCCGTCGACTCCTCCCCCCGCGCCTCGGAGGTCGCCGGGGGCGGTGCCCCGCTTCCCCGGGGCCCGGTGTCGGACCCCGTGTCGGGGTCGGGCTCGTCGAAGGCCGCCAGATAGTCGGGCCGGGGCCCGGAGCGGTCGCGGTGACCGTACGGCGGCGGCACGAAGGGCGAGAACGGGGGTTCCGCGGTGGTTCCCGGGAAGGGGCGGGCGGCCCGGGGCGGGGGGCCCGCGTCCCGGGCCGTCCACGGTTCACCGGGACCCGGGGGGTGGGGGCCGGTGGGACCGGTCGGATGCGGAAAGCCCGGTGACGGCCCGGCCCCGGGACGGGGTCGGGCCGGAGGGTGTGCGGACGGGTGGGAATTGCCGTACGGGCCGTGGCCCCGGTCCTCAGGACGCATCGACCCTCCGGCTCCCGGCTCGGGGAGCCGTCGCGGCGGACGACCGGGGGACCACCGGCGGGACGACCGCGCCGGGGCGCCCGTCGATCCCGTCGCGCAGCTCACGGAAGGCGTCGGCCACCGCGTCGGGGAACTCCATCATCGCCACGTGACCGGCGGTGGGCAGGGCGAGCGTACGGGAGTCACGGAAGGCGATCGCGGCCCGCCGGGCCATCCGGAAGCCGACCAGGCGGTCCCGACCGCCGTAGACCAGCAGGGTCGGCGCCAGGACCCGTTCGGCCTGCCGCCACAGCGAGTGCGGGCCGCCCAGGGTGTAGGCGTGGAAGATCCCGGTCGCGGTGCGGCCCAGGGCGTCCCAGAACCAGGGCAGGGTCTGACGGCGCTCCTGCTCCGCCACGGCCACCGCCAGTTCCCGTTCGGTGATCCGTTCCGGATCGCCGTAGCACAGGCGCAGCACGTCGCGGGCGCGTCGCTCCGGCGGGTAGTCCCGGGTCAGGCGGGCCATCAGGCGGGAGGCGCCGGGGGCGCCGAGCAGCGCGGTGGGCACGGCGGTGCGCTGGGGGCGCAGTTCGGGGAGGGCGGGCGAGATCAGGGTCAGCGACCGCACCAGGTCCGGGCGCTGCGCGGCCACCCGGGTGGCCGCCGCGCCGCCGAGGGAGTTGCCGAAGAGGTGCACCGGTCCGCGTCCGGACGCCTCCAGGCAGCGGATCACCCGTCGGGTGTGGGCGGGGAGCGAGTAGTCGCCGTCCCCCGGCGGCGGGGAGGCGCCGAAGCCGGGCAGGTCGAGCGCTTCGCAGTCGACGTCACCGGCCAACCGTTCCATCAGGGAGGACCAGTTGCGGGAGGAACCCCCCAGGCCGTGGACGAAGAAGGCGGGCTCGGCGTCGGCGCGGGTCGCCGCCCGACGACGGACCGCCACCACGGCGCCGGGCAGGACTTTCGGACGGAAGGTCTCGCCCTCCCGCACGCCGGGCCAGTCCTCCGTCATGGCCGCCGCCTCGTACCGCTGCTGCCGGGTCGATGACATGCCGCAATATTACGAGCCCGTCACGTTCCGGCCGAAGGGCCGTCGGGAAGGTTTCCGCGTGGATTTCGGGGAAGTCGGGGAAAACCACGGGCCGACCCCCTCGCCGAACCACCGTGAGCAGGACACCATGGGGCAGGTCGGACACCGCTCCCCGGGCACCGCTCCCCGGGCACCCGATCAAGGATCGACGGGATTCCGCCGTTGGGGCGGGGTGATCCCGCCGGGCGGGCATGGCGTCGCCCCGGCGGGGCAGACGAGGCGCGGGGCCGCCCCGACCCCTCCCCGGGGTCCGCCGCGCCGGCGGGCGCGGTCGCCCCGACGGCACGGCTCACGGACCGTGCCGGACCCGAACGCGGGGACCTTCCCGGCGGGCTCCCCGTTCCCGACGTCACCGGAGGTGCAGTGCCATGCCGATCGATCCCACCGACCCGGAGACCATCGAGGAGTTGGACGGGAACGCCGCCGAGGCCGCCCCGCAGGATGTGGAGGCCCCCTTGGCGGACGCCTTCGAACAGCGTGCGGAGGTGCGCCCGAACCGGGACACGCCCCTGGTCCCGGCGGGCGACGAGGTGAATCCGGCGGACCTGGCGGAACAGTCGCGCGTCGTCGAACAGGAGGACGAGGACTACCGCTGACCGGCGTCCCGACCCCGCTCCCGGCTCCCCCGGTGGGCGGGGTCGCCCCGTCCGCCCACCGGACGTCCGGCTCGGGGAGACGCGCGGCGGGGTTACCCGAACGTACGATGTGCTGGCCGGGCCGGGCCGATCCGGTCGGAACGGCCCCGACGCACCGCGCGTCCATCATCGACCGACCGGGAGGCGGCGTGACAGCCATGGAGCAGACCGAGGCCCGCCCACGCGGCACCCGCCTCCCCCGGCGGGCCCGAAGGAATCAACTGCTGGGTGCCGCCCAGGAGGTCTTCGTCGCCCAGGGGTACCACGCGGCGGCGATGGACGACATCGCGGACCGTGCGGGCGTGAGCAAGCCGGTGCTCTATCAGCACTTCCCCGGCAAGCTGGAGCTCTACCTGGCCCTGCTCGACCAGCACTGCGAGGCGCTGGTCCAGGCGGTGCGCCGGGCCCTGGCCTCCACCACGGACAACAAGCTGCGGGTGGCGGCCACCATGGACGCCTACTTCGACTACGTCGAGCAGGAGGGCGGCGCCTTCCGGCTGGTCTTCGAGTCGGACCTGACCAACGAACCGGCGGTCCGCGAACGGGTGGACCGGGTCTCGATGGACTGCGCCGAGCTGGTGAGCGCGGTCATCGCCGAGGACACCGACCTGCCGGCGGAGCAGTCCAAGCTGCTGGCGGTCAGCCTGTGCGGGTTGGCCCAGATCACCGCGCGGCACTGGGTGGCCTCGGGCCGCCCGGTGCCGCGTGAGGTGGCCAAGAGCCTGACCGCCTCGCTCGCCTGGCGGGGCATCGCCGGCTTCCCCATGCAGCCCCAGGGCTGACCCCCGGGCCGGGGCCGCCCGGGACACGGGCCCCGGCCCCGGTGGCATCCCGGAGGGCCCGTCGGAAGGCCGCCGGCGGTCCACCGACCCCGGACCCGGCGCGACCCGGCGGGGCCCGTCCCGCCCCGTGTTCGCTACGGGCGTGTCGGCGTTCCGCCGGGCGGACGACCGCGCCCGGCTACGCTGACCCCTGTACGACGGCGCGGCACAGCGCCCCCATCAGGGATCATGCGGAGGGACCAAGCCGTGGAGATCAAGATCGGCGTTCAGCACACGCCGCGTGAGATCACGCTGGAGAGCAACCAGTCGACCACCGAGGTCGAGAAGCTCGTCGCGGACGCCCTCTCGGGCGAGTCGCGACTGCTGAGCCTGACGGACGAGCGCGGGCGGAAGGTGCTGGTCCCGGCCGAGCGTCTGGCCTACGTGGAGCTCGGCGAGCCGACGGTTCGCAAGGTGGGCTTCGGCGCTCTCTGAGCAGCCGGGGTGGTCGGCCCCGGTGTCCCCCGGTGTCCCCCGGTGACCCGGGGGACACCGGGGTCACTCCGTCCGGGCCCGGATCACGCGGCGGTCGAGGGAATGTCACGAAATTCCATCGACCGCCGTTTGCCGTGCTCCTCCCACGGGGTAGTACGGGGAGGTCCGAGTCCACGCCCGGTCCGAACGGGTCGCACGGGAAGGTGCCGCGGATGCCCCCGATGCTCTGGGAAACACCTGTCGCGCTGCTGATCGGCCTGCTCGTCGCCGTTTCCGCCACCCGGTGGCGGCCGAGCGGTTTCCCCCTGCACAGCCTGGTGTGGGTGACCGGCCCGGGCGCCGCCCTGGTCGGCTGGGCCCTGGGCAGGGGCATCCTGGGATCGGGGCACAGCGCCGCCACCCTGGCGGTCTCGTTGACGGTCAGTGTCGTGCTGGTCTCCCTGCTCTTCCGCGCCGGGACCGGTGTGCCCACCGGGCGCCATCGGGAGACCCGGGCGGTCTGAGCCCCGAACGGTCCGGGCCCGGGGTGGTCCGGGTCCCGCCGGGTCGGGAGTCGGACGGTCGGGAAACCGGGAGGTCCGGGGGCTCGGTGGACACGACCGGCGGGCGCGGCCCGCGTGGCCCGACACGAGGACCCGGTTCGGTGTACCCGCCAAGCGGATTACCCTGAGGGGGTTCCTCCCACCACCCCTCCCGGAGACGCCCGTGTCCCCCACCGGCACCCGTGCCGACCGTACCGGCCGCGGCACCGCCGACCCCACCACCACCCCCGGGGGCCCCGGGGACCCCGCACAGGTGCGGATGGACCTGCTGCTGTTGGTCGTCGCGGTGGCGGGCATCTCGCTCTCCGGCCCCCTGGTCGCCGCCACCGCCGCGCCCGCGCTGGCGATCGCCTTCTGGCGCAACGCGATGGCCGTGGCCGGCCTCGCCCCGCTGGTGCTGCTGCGCCGCCGCCTGCGGGCGCAGGTCACCGGGATGGGCCGGCGCAACCTGCTGCTCACGGTCGCCGGCGGCGCCGCGCTCGCCGCCCACTTCGCGCTGTGGCTGCCGAGTCTGCGGATGACCTCCGTCGCCTCCTCGGTGGCTCTGGTGACCACCACGCCGATCTGGGTGCAGATCCTCCTGCGCCTGCGCGGACATCGCCCGCCGACCGCCGTGTGGCTGGGTTCGGCGGTCGCCTTCGCCGGTGTCCTGCTGCTGACCGGCGTGGACCTGACCGTCTCCGGCCGAGCCCTGGCCGGGGACGCCCTCGCCCTCGCCGGCGGATTCATGGCGGCGGTCTACATGCTGATCGGGGCCGAGGTGCGGCGCACCACCGGCACCACCGGCTACACCTTCGTCTGTTACGGCGCCACCTCCGTGGTGCTGCTGGTCGCCTGCCTGGCGGTCGGCACCCCGTTGGTCGGCTGGGACCTCACGACCTGGCTGAAGCTGGTGACCCTCACCCTCACGGCACAGATCCTGGGGCACTCGGTGCTCAACCGGGTGGTGCGCGGGCTGGGGCCGTCGGTCACCTCGACGGCGATCCTGCTGGAGGCGCCGGGCGCGGCGGTGATCGCGGCACTGTGGCTGGGCCAGTGGCCGCCGCTGCTCACCTGGGGCGCCCTGATGGTGATCCTGCTGGGGCTGGTGCTGGTGATCCGGGCCGAACGCGCCCCCGCCGCGCCGATGGGCACTCCGGTGGGGCTGCCCGGGGCGCCGCCCGCCGGCCCGTAGGGTCGGGGCATGCGCAGCGACGGCACCGGTCACCCCGACGACGCACCCGGCCCCGGCGGGAGCCCCGATCCGTTCGGATTCCCCGGCCTCCCGCTCCCGGACCCGGGTGTCGGCGGGGTGGTGCCCGATCCACTGCCGAGGGTGGAACGGGCGCTGGTCGAGCTCTTCGGGGAGCCCGACGCCCGGGCCTCGGTCACCTTCCTGGGCGTGGACCCCATCGAGGTGCTGCGTTTCATCCGTCCCCCCGAGCCCCGGGAGGCGGTCCCCGGCGACCCGAACGGCCCGGGCGGCACGAGTGGCTCCACCGGCGGCCCGCTGGTGAGCTACGTCACCCTGGGCATGTCCGCCGAACCGATGAGCGATCCGGCGGCCCCGGTCGTCGATCCGGCGCGCGGGCCGCGTGCCGAGCTGGTGCTCACCCTACGGCCGGGCACCGCCCCCGACCGGCCGCCGATCGACCGCGTGCTGCGCCCTCTCGCCGTCCTGGCGGCGGCCCCCCGGGTGGAGGGGGTGGTCCCCGCCCCCGGCGCCTCCCTCGACACCGGGGAGGCACTGTGGCCCGGGGCGCCCTTCACCGCCGTGCTGGTGGGTGAACCGGGAGGGCTGGTGCCCGACGTGCCGCTGCCGCCGCCGGCCGACCCGGTGCGGTTCCTGCCGCTGCTGCCCATGACTCCCAACGAGGCGGCCTGGAAACGGGTGCACGGCGCCGAGGCGCTGCGTGAGCTGTGGCTCTCCCGGGGTATCGACACGCGCGACCCCCGACGCGCCGGCGCACCCCTACCCGGGTGACCTCCTTGACTGCGGGCCCGGACGGGAGGACCGTGGGTACGCATGAGGGGTGAACCGACCTGCCCGAGGTGCGGGGACCGGGTGCGCGCCCCCGGTCTGTTCTCCGATGCCTGGCAGTGCGCCGCGCACGGCCCCGTCCATCCGGTGCAGCCCGCCCTGCCCCCCAGCATCGACGCCCTGTCGGTCTGTGTGTCGCGGGCCGTGGTCCCGGTGTGGATGCCCTGGCCGCTTCCGTTGAGCTGGCTCTACACCGGCGTGGCCTGCGCGGGGGACGAGCGCAGCGGCGGCCGGGCGGCCGTCGTCGCCTGTTCCGGGCCCGCCCCGCTGGGCGGCCCCGGCGAACTGCTGTTGATCTCCGAGGAACCCGCGGTCGGGCTCGGTGCCCGGTTCGCCGGCGTCGAGGGCCCCGACCCGGCCCCGCTGATGGAGGTGGACCGCTCCCCGCACGCCAAGGTGCACGCGGCGGGCCGGCCCACCCCGCTGTGGCGGTTGCGGGACACCCCGGAGGACCGGGCCGTCTTCGCCGGCGAGGCGCTGGGGCTGTGGTTGTGGGCGGTGGTCTGGCCCGAGGAGGCCGGCCTGATGATGTACGACGAGCTGGTGCTGACCGACCTCCGGGAGGCCGGGGCCGAGATCGACCTCATCCCCTGCGGCGCGCTCTCCCCCAAGCTGCTCGGCTGATGCCCCACCGTCCCCGCCCGGGCGCCGGGCGGCCCGTTCGGACACCGCGGTCGGTGGGTCGGGACGACCGACCCACCGGTGGTTCCCGGCACGGCCGGGGCTAGGGTGGCGGTGTCCCGCCCGTCGCCGTCCGTTGGGGGAGCCACCGCCGTGCGCATCGACCTGCACACCCACTCCACGGCCTCCGACGGTACCGACACCCCGGCCGCGCTGATGCGCGGCGCCGCGGCCGCCGGCCTGGACGTCGTCGCCCTCACCGACCACGACACGGTGGCCGGCCACGCCGAGGCCGGCGAGGCCCTGCCGCCCGGCCTGACCCTGGTGCCGGGGTGCGAGCTGTCCTGCCGGTACCGGGGCATCGGGCTGCACCTGCTGGCCTATCTCTTCGACCCGGCCGAGCCCGACCTGGCCCGGGAACGGGACCTGCTGCGCGATGACCGGGTGCCCCGGGCCCGTGCCATCGTCGGGCGACTGGACGAGCTGGGCGCGCCGGTGGCGTGGGAGCGGGTGGTGGAGCTGGCCGGTCCCGACGGCACGATCGGCCGCCCGCACATCGCCACCGCCATGGTGGAGGCCGGGATCGTGCCGGACGTCTCCGCCGCCTTCACCCCGGAGTGGATCGCCGACGGCGGCCGGGCGCACGTGGACAAGCACGAACTCGACGCGGTGACGGCGGTGCGCCTGGTGCGCGCCGCCGGCGGGGTGACGGTCTTCGCGCACCCGATGGCGGTCAAGCGCGGCCGGGTCCTGCCCGAGAGCGCCGTCGCGGAGTTGGCCGAGGCCGGTCTGGACGGGATCGAGGCCGACCACATGGACCACGACGCGGCGGCCCGGCGCCGGGTCCGCGAGCTGGCCGGCGAGCTGGGTCTGCTGGTCACCGGCTCCAGTGACTACCACGGCAGCCGCAAGTCCTGCGTGCTCGGCGAGCACACCACCGACCCCGATGTGTACGCGGAGATCGCCGCCCGGGGATCGGGCACCGCCCCGATCACGGGCTGACTCCGGGAGGGACCGCGGCGGGGTCGCGTCGTGAGCACCGACGCGGCCCGGAACCCACCGCCCGGCCCCCGTTTCCCGTGTGTGATCACCGCCCCACCGCGCCCCTCCCCGCCTGGTGCGTCCCGATCACCCGGTCGCCCGATCAGCCGGTCGGCATCCGATCGCTCCCGCGTCGTTCGGTACCGGTTCCATCCGGTTGACCGTCGTTCGATACCGTTCGATGTCCTTTCCCGCGCGCCGGCCCCGTGCCGCCCCACACCGGGGTTCGTGCGGGCCCGGGACGCGTCCCCCGTCCGCCCCTCCGTTCCACGGATCCCCGAGACAGCACGGTCCCCGTCATGCCCGACATCATCGACATCACCCTCTTCGGCTCCGTCCTGGTCACCCTCTTCGTGATCATGGACCCGCCCGGCATCACGCCGATCTTCCTCGCCCTGACCTCCGGGCGTCCGGTGCGCGTGCAGCGCCGGATGGCCTGGCAGGCCACCCTGGTGGCACTGGCGGTCATCGTCCTCTTCGGCCTCGCCGGGCAGCACATCCTCGACTATCTGGGGGTCTCCGTCCCGGCCCTGATGGTGGCGGGCGGCCTGCTCCTCCTGCTGGTGGCACTGGACCTGCTCACCGGGAAGATGGAGGAGCCCCGGCAGACCAAGGAGGTCAACGTCGCCCTGGTGCCGCTGGGGATGCCGCTGCTGGCCGGGCCGGGCGCCATCGTCACGGTGATCCTGGCCGTCGAGCGTGCCGACGGGGTCGGGGAGCACACCGCCGTGTGGGCGGCGATCGCCCTGCTCCACGTGATCCTGTGGCTCACCATGCGCTACTCGCTGCTCATCGTCCGGCTGATCAAGGACGGCGGCGTGGTGCTGGTCACCCGGCTGTCGGGGATGTTGCTGTCGGCGATCGCGGTACAGCAGATCGCCGGGGGCGTGATGGCGTTCGTCAACGGTGAGGGGTGAACCGCGACCAGAAGTCCACCAGGACATCCGCCGTGGCCCGCGGGCGCTCCACGTTGGGCGAGTGCTCGGCGCCGGGGATCACCGAACGGTGGGCCCGCAGCCGCGCCGCCATCTCGTCCATCCACGCCACCGGCCAGGCACCGTCCCGCTCCCCCGAGACGACGTGTACCGGGACCCCGGTGGCGGCCAGTTCCGCCACCCGGTCGGGCTCGCGCAGCAGCAGCCGACCGGTCGCCCGCAGCTGACCGGGGCTGCTCAGCATCCAGCGACGGAACATGAAGGCCCCCACCTCCGACTCCTCCGGCCGGGGATGCCACAGCCGCCACATCCCTCGCTGGCCGAGCGCCGGGATGCCGGCCCGCAGGATCCGCACCTTCCAACGGGAGGAGGGGCCGAGCCGACCCGGCCCGGAGCTGAGCAGGGTCAGCGAGGTGAAGGGGTCGGAGCCGCGCAGGACGGCGGCCCGCGCGATCAGGCCACCCATGGAGTGTCCGAGCAGGTGGACGGGTCCGCCGTCGGCCAGTGCTTCCGCCTGGGACCGGACGTCCTCCGCGAGGGCGCCCAGGGGGTAGTGGCGGGGGTGGCCCGGGCCGGGGCTCTCGTGCTGCCCCCGGCCGTCCACCGCCACCGCCCGGTAGCCGGCGGCGGCCAGCGGGCCGAGCAGCACGATGAAGTCCTCCTTGCTGCCGTTGAAGCCGGGCAGGAGGAGGACGGTGCCCGCGGGCTCGCCGGTGGGAACGGTGTCCAGGGCGGCGAAGGTGCCCCGGGGGGTGCGGATACGCCGGGGGATCACCCCGCCCCTCGGCGATACATGGGGTGGCCTGCTCACACCGGGACTCTAGCCGGCCCCGGTGAACCCCGGGCGGCGGATGGGCGACCCGACCACCGCGAACCCTCCCGGGCGGGTGGCGCGGCGCCCCGGGACGCGCCCGCGGAAACGACGGACGCCGGCCGCGCCCTCACGGGGTGCGACCGGCGTCCGGAGGTCTCACTCGCCGGCGGTCTCCGCGACGGCGGGTCCGCCGCCGTTGCCGCGCGAGCGGCGGCGACGCCGACGCGGGGCCGAACCGTCGCCCGCCGCGCCGTCCGAACCGGAGGGGGCCTCCGGCGAGCCGTCCGCCCGGTCGGCCGGGCTCCGGGTCGCGCCCTCCGCCGAGCCGGCGGGGGCACCGCCGTTGCCGGCCGAGCGGGCGCGGCGGCGACGACGCGGCTTGCGGGCCGCACCGTCGGTCGCTCCATCGGTCGGGGTGTCGGTCGCCGGGGCGGACGGGGACCCGTCCGCCGGGTCGGTCGGGGCCGTCGTGGTCCCCTCGGCGGTGGGCACGCCGCCCCGGGTCCGGCGACGGCCGCGATCGCGCGGGGGCCGGCGCTCCCCGGCGGGTTCCGCCGCCGGCTCCTCGGCACGACCCCGGGGGCCGCGTCCCTCCCGGCCCCGGGCGCGACCGGGCTCGCCCAGGTCCTCGACCTCCTCGGCGCCCAGTCCGGCACGGGTGCGGTCGGAGCGGGGCAGTATTCCCTTGGTGCCCGCGGGGATGGCCAGCTCCTCGTACAGGTGCGGGGAGGTGGAGTAGGTCTCCGCCGCCTCCGGCAGCCCCAGCTCCAGCGCGCGGTCGATCAGCTGCCAGCGGGGGATGTCGTCCCAGTCCACGAAGGTGACGGCGGTGCCCCGGGCGCCGGCGCGGCCGGTGCGGCCGATCCGGTGCAGGTAGGTCTTCTCGTCCTCGGGGGTCTGGTAGTTGATCACGTGCGTGACGTTGTCCACGTCGATGCCGCGCGCGGCCACGTCGGTGCAGACCAGTACGTCGATCTTGCCGTTGCGGAAGGCCCGCAGCGCCTGCTCGCGGGCGCCCTGCCCCAGGTCGCCGTGGACCGCGCCGGAGGCGAAGCCGCGCCGGGCGAGCTGGTCGGCGACGTCGGCGGCGGTGCGCTTGGTGCGGCAGAAGACCATCGCCAGCCCCCGGCCCTCGGCCTGGAGGATGCGGGCGACCATCTCCACCTTGTCCATGGAGTGGGCCCGGTAGACGCGCTGGGTGACGCTCTTGACGGTGTGGCCGGTGTCGTCGGGGGCGGCG
The DNA here is from genome assembly GCF_021390475.1 of Streptomyces sp. ST2-7A. Taxonomy (GTDB): domain Bacteria; phylum Actinomycetota; class Actinomycetes; order Streptomycetales; family Streptomycetaceae; genus Streptomyces. Next base: position 7,969 of record NZ_JAJUWS010000039.1, on the reverse strand, counting down.
GCCCGGATATGGGTGGGCCGGTTCATGTACCGGCGGGCCAGCGAGATGACCTGTCCGGGCATGGTGGCGGAGAAGAGCATCGTCTGCCGCTTGGCCGGCAGCAGCTGGATGATGCGCTCGACATCCGGGAGGAAGCCCAGGTCGAGCATCTCGTCGGCCTCGTCGAGGACCAGGACACGGACCTCGGAGAGCCTCAGCTTCTTCTGGCCGGCGAGGTCCAGCAGCCGGCCGGGGGTGCCGACGACCACGTCCACGCCCTTGCGCAGCGCTTCGACCTGCGGCTCGTAGGAACGGCCGCCGTAGATGGCGCAGACCCGCACGTTGCGGACCTTGCCGGCGGTGAGCAGGTCGTTGGTGACCTGCTGGCACAGCTCGCGGGTGGGGACGACGATCAGCGCCTGAGGGGCCTCGGTCAGCTCCTCCGGGCGGGCGCGGCCCGCCTCCACGTCGGCGGGGACGGTGACCTTCTCCAGTACCGGCAGGCCGAACCCGAGGGTCTTGCCGGTGCCGGTCTTGGCCTGCCCGATGACATCGGAGCCGGCCAGGGCGACGGGGAGGGTCATCTCCTGGATGGGGAAGGGGGTCATGATGCCGACGGCCTCGAGTGCCTCGGCGGTCTCGGTGAGGATCCCGAGATCTCGGAACGTTGTCGCGGTCAGGGCTCTTGCCTCTTCTGTGTGACGCGGCGCACGGCGGCGAGGCGGGTCGTGACGTACCGCGCTCGCGTACCGGCCCGGGTGGGGCGCGGGTCGTGCGGGGCGGGACCCGGTCATCTCGCTCAAGCGCGCACTTCGCGCGAGCGGGTCCTTCATCACGGACTCACAGGGTCCGTGTGGAGGGCGGTCGGGTCGGAGCCGATCGGGCCACCGACCGGGCATCCGCGGGCAGCCGGCCGCTCGGCCGAGCGGGGCTGGTGTTCTCCACATGTGAACGGGACCCACCGAGTACGCGGCAGGTCCATATCACTGTACCCCGGAACCCCGCATCCGCGTTAGGGCGGGCGATCGGTTCACCTGCCGGCCCGCTATTCTGCGGTCCATGGAGACGCCCGCGAAGCCCGCCGCCGACCGTTCCGAACCGGCCGACTCCCCCGCCGACCGGGGCGACGGGCCGACCGGTTCCACCGCCGCCGGGGACTGGGCGACCGCTTCGGCCGACCCCCGTTACCGGGACGCGATCGTGGACCTGTTGGGCGCCCTGGCCCACAGCGAGCTGGTCGCCTTCGAGCGGCTGGCGGAGGACGCCAGGATGGCGCCGGGTCTCGCCGACAAGGCGGCCCTGGCACGGATGGCGGCCGCCGAGTTCCGGCACTTCGAGATGTTGCGGGACCGGCTCTCGGGGATCGACGCCGACCCCTTCGCCTCGATGGAGCCCTTCGACGCGCCGCTGGCGGAGTTCCACCGGCTGACCGCGCCCTCGGACTGGCTGGAGAGCCTGATCAAGGCGTACGTGGGCGACTCCATCGCGGCCGACTTCTACCGCGAGATCGCCCACCGGCTGGACTCCGACACCCGGGGGCTGATGCTGGAGGTGCTGGACGAGACCGGTCACGCCGCGTTCGTGGTGGACCGGGTGCGCGCGGCGATCGAGGCCGACCCCCGGGTGGGCGGCCGGCTCGCGCTGTGGGCGCGGCGACTGATGGGCGAGGCGCTGGCCCAGGCCCAGCGGGTGGTGGCCGAACGGGACGCGCTGTCCACGATGCTGGTGGGCGGGGTCGCCGACGGTTTCGACCTGGCGGAGATCGGCCGGATGTTCTCCCGGATCACCGAGGCGCACACCAGGCGGATGACCGCCCTGGGCCTGGCCTCCTGATCGCGCGCCCGTCCCGGCGTCCGGGGCGGACGCGGGGGCCGGGAAGGGCCTAGGCTCCCGCCATGACGTCCGCGCCCCCGCCCGCCTCCCGCCCCGACGACGCGTCCGCCGGCTCCCCCGCCGGGCCGTCCCCCACCGGTTCCCCGGCGCCGGCCCCCGGGGCGGTGGAGTCGATGGTGCCGGCGGCCGATCTCGCGCTGATCGAGGAGGCCGCCCGGAAGTCCGCGCTGGTCTGGGTGCGCGGCCCGCACGGTGCGGTGCGCCCGCTGTGGCACGTCTGGCACGAGGGCGCGGTCTGCCTGGTGGGCGGGCCGGGCGAGCAGCCGCTGGACGGCCTGGGCGTGACCGACGGCGCCCGGGTGACGGTGAGCGCTCGCAGCAAGGACAAGGGCGGCCGACTGGTGGCCTGGCCGGCCCGGGTGGTGGAGCCGAAGCCGGGTGGCCCGGAGTGGGAGGCGGTCGTCGCCGAACTGCGCGCCAAGCGACTCAACGCGGTGGAGCCGGAGGGAACGGCCGCGCGCTGGGCGGCCTCCTGCCGGGTGCTGCGGCTGGTACCGGCGGGACCGGCGGAGCAGCGGCCGGGGACGATGCCCACCGACGGCGGGGCGGCGGTCCCCCCACCCTCACCCGCGCTGACCCGGGGGCCGATGCCCTCGGGTCTGCCGACCCGCCGGCGGCGGGGCGGGGGAAGGGGCCGGAAGGCGGGATGACCCGGGGCCCGGGGCCGTTCGGCCCCGGTGGACGGGCGGCGCGGCCGGCCCCGAACGACGGCCCCCGGGCGGTCGCCGTCAGCCCTCCTCGGTCCCCGTGCCCTCCGACGGGAGGATCATCTCGTCGCCGTAGTCGAGGATCTGGTCCTCCTGCGGGGCACGCAGGGTGAACTCCTTGTCCCAGTCCGCGAGTGATAGCTGACCGGCCTCACCGGCGCGGGCGAAGCGCAGCGGGTAGGGGTCGCCGACCAGCGCGACATCGAGGACGCCTCCGGCGCCCTCCCCGGCGAGGACGCTGATCGTCTCCGTCTCGCCGACCTCCCCGCGTTCACCGACGCTCCGTTCGCCCTCCATGGTGAGCAGCAGGTGGATCATCGTGTTCTTGTCGGTGAAGCCGCTCAGCGTCTCGTAGGCGGGGTCGTCGGGGGCGACCTTGACGTACTTGCCCCCCAGGGTGCCGGAGGGGTCGATGCCGGCCTCGGCCTCCTCGTCCCCGTCCTCCCACTGGTGTTGCCAGAAGGCGCCGTCGGCCTTGAGGAAGAGGTCCTCGCCCACCCGCAGCAGTTCGAAGGTCATCCCCTGGATGGAGACCTCACCGATCCCGCCGTCCGGACCGAGCCGCATGTCGAGGCGGAAGCCGTCGCCGTCGGTGATGACCCCCCGGCCCGAGAGGTGCACCGCCTCGGCCCCGAGGGCGGCGTCGAGGGCGCGTTCCTCGATCGTCGCGGCCGGCAGCGAGTCGAGGCCGTTGGTCTCCTCCTCCTCCGGTTCCGCGGGCGGCCCCCCGCAGCCGGAAAGGGTGCCACCGGCCAGCACGACGACGGCACAGACGGCCCCCGACAGGGCGGTGCGCCAGTTGCGGACTCCTGCGGTCACCGGGTCTGCCTCTCCCTCGGGTCCCTCGGTCGGTCCTGTGGTGGACGCATTCCGAGCACGTTGCGTTCCTCTTTGATCACGAGCGCCCGCGTATCGCCCCCGGTGATCGATTCCGGGCACGTTGGAAGGTCCGGCCGGTGGTGAGACGGCGCGCGAGGCGCAGCGTACCCCGCCCCGTCACCGCTCGACGCGGGCCGGTACCGGGGCTTCCGCCCGGAGCCGTACCATCGGGTACATGGCTACCGACACCCCCGCAACGCCGCAGACCGCACCGTCCGAGGAGGCGGTGCGCTCCGCCCTCGCGACGGTGGACGACCCGGAGATCCACCGCCCCATCACCGAGCTGGGGATGGTCAAGTCGGTGGAGATCGACCCGGACGGGGCCGTGCGCGTCGGCGTGTACCTGACCGTCTCCGGCTGCCCGATGCGGGAGACCATCATCAACCGGGTCTCCGATGCGGTCCGGACGGTGCCCGGCGTCACCGGGGTCGCGGTCGAGCTGGACGTCATGAGCGAGGAGCAGCGCCGGGAGCTGGCGACCGCGCTGCGCGGCGGCCAGGCCGAGCGGGAGGTGCCGTTCGCCCGCCCCGACTCGCTGACCCGGGTCTACTGCGTGGCCTCCGGCAAGGGCGGCGTCGGCAAGTCCTCGGTGACGGTCAACCTGGCGGCGGCGATGGCCGCCGACGGCCTGAAGGTCGGCGTGGTCGACGCCGACATCTACGGCCACTCGGTGCCCCGGATGCTGGGCACCGACGGCCGGCCCACCCAGGTGGAGAACATGATCATGCCGCCGTCGGCGCACGGCGTGAAGGTCATCTCCATCGGGATGTTCACACCGGGCAACGCCCCGGTGGTCTGGCGCGGACCGATGCTGCACCGCGCCCTCCAGCAGTTCCTCGCCGACGTCTACTGGGGCGACCTGGACGTGCTCCTGCTGGACCTGCCGCCCGGCACCGGTGACATCGCCATCTCGGTGGCCCAGTTGGTGCCGAACGCCGAGATCCTGGTGGTGACCACCCCGCAGCAGGCCGCCGCGGAGGTCGCCGAGCGGGCCGGCTCCATCGCGGTGCAGACCCACCAGAAGATCGTCGGCGTGGTGGAGAACATGTCCGGCCTGCCCTGCCCGCACTGCGACGAGATGCTGGACGTCTTCGGCAGCGGGGGCGGCGAGCGGGTGGCCGAGGGGCTCACCCGGGCGACCGGCGCGCAGGTGCCGGTACTCGGCACGATCCCGATCGACCTGCGGCTGCGCGAGGGCGGCGACGAGGGCAAGCCGGTCGTGCTCTCCGACCCGGACTCGGCGGCGGGCACCGCCATCCGCTCGATCGCCTCGAAGCTGGGCGGCCGGCAGCGGGGCCTGTCGGGGATGTCGCTGGGGATCACCCCGCGCAACAAGTTCTGATCGCGGGGTGCCGGGGCCCGGCACGGTCGGTCCCGTCGGGCGCGGGTCGCCCCGCACCGGGCACGGCGACCCGCGCCGGTCCGCCCGCCGGGTCGCGGTCCCGTCAGGCGTAGCGGCCCGTCACGTCGTCCACCACGGCGAACCCGAGGCCGTAGGCGCTCATGCCCCGCCCGTACGCGCCCAGGTGGACACCGTGTCCGGTGGTGCCGGCGAGTACCCACCCGTACTCGGACTCCCGGTAGCGGAACTCCCGGGGGCCACCGTCCACGGGCAGGCTCAGCGAGGCCCAACCGCCACCGTCCAGGTGGTCGGCGAGATCCCAGGCGAGAGCGGTCTGCTGTTCCAGCCAGTCCTGACGCAGGGCGCGCTCCATCCGGCCGGGCCAGGTGGACGAGAGCAGGCCGGAGCCGGCCAGCCAGGCCGCGGCGGAGACGGAGGTGGCCTCGAGCAGACCGGTCCCGTCGGGGCTGGCGCGGACCGGGCGGGCCGCGAGCGTCACCACCACCGCGAAGCTCTGCTCCTCGCACCCGGGCTCGGCCAGTACCGAGGGACGGTCCCCGTGCCCCAGTGAGCCGTGCTCCACCGACCCGTCGGCGGCGGTGCCGACCCGCAGGAGTCGCCGGGGGCCGACGAACGCCTCGTCCAGCCCGTACCAGGGGAAGTCCGCCCGCAGGAAGTCGTCCGCCGTCGAACGCTCCCCCGGCACCTCCCCGACCCCCCGTGGCCCGGCCCGACGTGTGGTCTCCATGTGCGGACGCCTCCTCCTTGGCTGCGACCGGGTAACACCCCGGACACACGTGAGGATAGCCACCGGTATCGCGCTCATCGGGCACGACCGGTGGCTCAAGAGGGTCATATGCCCTGAATGGGGTGACCGGAAGGTGCGCCACGGGGAGCACAAGGGGGCGCGTGCGCCCCCGGGAGCGCCGGGGTGACCGAGGTCACCCCGTCCCTTTCCGGGGACGGACGGCGGGTGGACGACCGGATTCGCGTTCGGGCGCGTCGAATCCGACGGGACGGCCGACCGGGGGCTCGACGGGACCGGGTGTCCGGGCCGGGACCCGGCCGGCGCTCAGGTGGCGTCGGAGTCGAAGGGGGGCGGCTCGGGGGACGGCTCCCGCCCCCCCGCCGCGGATCGACCGGGAGACGGCACCGACCCGGCGTCCGGCCCCGGGGCCGGTGGGTCACCGGGCTTGCCGAGGGAGACGACCCCACCGGCCGCCGCGCCGCCGCCGGCCGCCGCCGCACCCGCCGAGCCGTTGCGCGGTACCGGGTTGCGGCCGTTGACGGCGTCGGAGACCTCCGACAGTTCCTTGCGCACGTCCATGCTGTCGCGCAGCTCACGCAGCCCCAGCTCGTCCCGCTCCAGCAGGTGCTTGCGGGCGAAGCGGCGCGGATTGAGGTCGTCGAACTCGAAGTCCTTGAACTCCGGCCCCAGCTCGCTGCGGATGTCCTGCTTGGCGTTGTCGGAGAAGTCCCGTACCCGGCGCAGGAAACGCGCCAGATCCTGGATCATCTTCGGCAGCTTGTCGGGCCCGAAGATCAGGATGGCCAGAATGATGAGCGCGATGAACTCGAGGGACCCGATATCGAAGAACACTGGCGACTCCCTGGTTTCCCTCACTCACCCGGCCGGACACGGCACACCCGCCACGGTACCCGCCCCGGGCGGCCCCGGGGAGTCGACCGGGATCACCACGGGGTGAACGCCCCGGGCACATCCGGAGGAGTCCGGCGGTGCGGGGGTTCACGAGGAGCCGGTCGGGGACGGGAAGCACCACACCACCCGCACCCGGCACCCGCCGTCCCGACGCCGCGCCGAATCCCCCTCCGGCCGCTCAGTCGCCGCCGGCCGCGCCCAACGTCACGGGGAAGACCAACTCCCCGCCGCCGCGTTCCACCGTGATTTCCAACACGTCGCCCGGCCGGTGCGAACGCACCCGGACGATCAACTCGTCCCCGCTGCGCACCCGCTCGCCGTCCACCGCGGTGATGATGTCGCCCTCCTCCAACCCGGCGAGGTCTCCCGGGCCGCCCGGCACCACCGCCGGATCGTCGGAGCGCGAGGCCACCCGGGCCCCGATCCCGTCGAAGCCCATGTCCACCATGACACCGATCACCGGGTGCGTGGCGCGCCCGGTGTTGATCAACTCCTCGGCCACCCGGTGGGCCTGGTTGACCGGTATCGCGAAACCGAGCCCCACACTGCCGCCGCGCGACTCCCCATCCGGTCCGAAACCGAGTTCGGGGGTGCGGATGGCGCTGTTGATGCCGATCACCCGGCCACCGGTGTCCACCAGCGGGCCGCCGGAGTTGCCGGGGTTGATCGCGGCGTCGGTCTGCAGGGCGTTGACGTAGCTGACGTCCGTGCCGTCGCCGTCCCCGCCGGCGGTGATCGGACGGTTCACGGCGCTGATGATGCCCGCCGTGACGGTGCCGTCCAGGTCGAAGGGTGAGCCGATGGCCACCACCGCGTCACCCACCCGCACCCCGTCGGAGTCCCCCAGCGGCAGCGGGCTGAGTCCGGAGACGCCGTCCACCCGGACCACGGCCAGGTCGTAGCCGCTGTCGGCGCCGACCTGGACCGCGTCCACGGTGTCACCGCTGTTGAAGGTGACCTGGATGCGGCCGGAGCCGCCCGCCGGGCCCACCACGTGGGCGTTGGTCAGGATGTGGCCGCGGTCGTCGAGGACGAAACCGGTCCCGGTGCCCGCGTTGCCGTTGCCCCGCACGTAGAGGGTGACCACCCCAGGCAGGGCCGTCTCGGCGATCCCGGCGATGGTGCCGGGATCGGTGGTCCGCTCGCCCTCCGCCACCTGCGGCAGGCGCACCTGCACCGGGCCCCCGGAACGTTCCAGTTCGGCGCCCACGAGCCCGCCGACCCCGCCGGAGACCAGCGCCAGCAGCAGTGCCCCGGTGAGCAGGCGCAGTCGACGCCGGACCGGTCGCGCCGGCTCCCCCTCCGCCGGGTCGGTCGGAGCGCCGGTGTACGGCGGGGCGGAGCCGGCCGCCGGGGGCATCGGCGGCGTGTGGGGCGAACCGGGCGCGGCCCAGGGGTCGTAGCGGTGCAGCGGAGCGCCCGGCGGGGCGGCGGGCGACGGGAGCGGCACCCCGTTCGGGGGTGGGGAAGGGGGCGGGGAGGGGTGAGGGGACGAACCGCCGGGGCCGG
>NZ_JAJUWS010000038.1 GCF_021390475.1 Streptomyces sp. ST2-7A | reverse complement strand
CCCGGCGGGGCTGGCGGAACTCATGCTGGCCGTCGAGCGGCTCGCAAGCTTGGCCATGCACCCACCGGGACCGAGAGGTCACAACCCTACCGAAGAGGGCTGCAGAAGGGATGGTCCTCTAATGAGCACGCCGGACGTCTGCGGGCCCGTCGTCGCGCGCCCGGACGCGTGCACGCGGGCCGCACCGGCTCGTCCGACCGGCCGAAGCTTCCGCTGTCAGTTCCGGCTTGTCCCGCGGTATGCGGGCCGCCGTTCACCGAATGGAGAGTTCTGATGCGCGTCATGATCGCGGCCTGGCCCTCGACGACCCATGTGTTCCCGGTCGTCCCACTCGCGTGGGCGCTTCAGTGCGCGGGTCATCAAGTCCGCGTCACCACGTATCCGGCCATGACCGAGACCATCACCGCCGCCGGTCTCACCGCCGTACCCATGGGGGAGAGCGAGGCACTCCCGTCCGCCCCCCTCCTCGACGCGGACCGGCTGGCCGAGCTGGAGCGCGACCTGGCCCTGAACGCGCACGACCGCCGGCTGTGGGAGTTCTTCCGGCACCGGATCCTCCCGGTGCTCTCGAAGTACCACCCGGGAGAGCCGGCGCGAGACGGTCACCGGCCGATGGTCGAGGATCTCATCGGCTTCGCCCGGAGCTGGCAGCCGGATCTGGTGCTGTGGGACTGCTCCCACTACGCTGCGTCCATAGCGGCTCGCTCCTGCGGCGCGGCCAGTGCCCGACTGATGGTTGGTGTGGACTACTGGGCGTGGAGCCGGGAACTGGTGCGCGAACGCCTGGCGGACCGGACGACGGGAGCGGCCCGTGACCCCGTCTTGGAACTTGTGCGGCCGATGGCGGAGAGATTCGGCTGCCAGGCGGACGACGAGCTGCTTCTCGGCCAGTGGACCGTGGATCCCACACCCCCGGCGATGCAGCTGCCGCTGCCGGTCCCGTACGTGCCCGTCCGCTCCGTCCCGTACAGCGGTGCGACCACGGTGCCGCCCTGGCTGTACGAGGAGCCGAAGCGGCCGCGAGTGTGTCTCACCGTGGGCCTGAGCGGCAGGGAACGGCTGGTGGCCGCCGGCGTCCCGCTCCCTGACCTGCTCGACGGGCTGGCCGAGCTCGACATCGAGATCGTCGCCACATTGAACACCGATCAGCTCGACCCCGCCTACCGGCCGCCCGAGAATGTGCGCGTCGTGGAGTACCTGCCGCTGGACCTGCTGCTTCCGACCTGCGCGGCCATCATCCATCACGGGGGCCCCGGTACGGCGGGTGCAGCGGTGGCGGCAGGGGTCCCGCAGCTGGTCACGGGCGCGTTGAGCTCGTGGGACAACGGAGCGTCCGATCCGGTCGCCCGGCACATCCGCAGCCGGGGCGCCGGGCTGGCGCTGGACCGTGAACGGTTCTCCGTGGCCTCCCTGCAAAGCGCCCTGCTCCGGATCCTTCAGGAGCCCTCCTTCGGGGAGGGAGCGGCGGGTCTGTATGCGGACTGGCTGGCTGTGCCCACTCCCGCCGAGCTCGTGCCCACGCTGGAGCGGCTGACCGACCTGTACCGGAAATGACGCGGGCGCACTGCGGCTGCGCGCAACGCGGGTGCCACGTGGGCATGCCCGTCCGACACAAGAAGACGCCTGCTGCCCCGCACCGGCCGGAACGCCGACGGCGAACGGCGTGCGGAAACTCAAGCGACGGTATCCGAATCGAGGTCATACGATGAAGGTGCTGGTCACGGGTGGAGCCGGATTCATCGGCTCGCACTACGTACGGTCCCTGCTGGCCGGGGAGTTCGAGGGTTTCGAGCGGGACAAGGTCACCGTTCTGGACAAGCTCAGTTACGCCGGGAACAGGGAGAATCTTCCGGGCAGCCATCCGCGACTGGACTTTGTGGAGGGCGATGTCTGTGACCTCGCCCTGCTGCTCGAACTCCTACCCGGTCACGACGCGCTGGTCCACTTCGCCGCCGAATCACATGTCGACCGATCGCTCGAGTCGGCGGCCGAGTTCATCCGGACGAATGTGGCAGGGACTCAGGCGGTGCTGGAGGCCGCGCTGAGAACCGGCACCGAGCGCGTGGTCCACGTTTCCACGGACGAGGTGTACGGCTCGGTGGAAAAGGGATCGTGGACCGAAAATTCCCCGCTGCTTCCGAATTCTCCCTACGCCGCCTCCAAGGCGGCCTCCGACCTGCTCGCCCGCTCATACTGGCGCTCACACGCCCTGGACGTCAGCATCACCCGCTGTTCGAACAATTACGGTCCTTACCAGCATCCGGAGAAGCTGATCCCACGCTTCGTCACCAATCTCCTGGAGGGGGAACGGGTTCCCCTGTACGGAGACGGCGGCAACGTGCGCGAGTGGCTGCATGTGGCGGACCACTGCCGAGCCGTTCACCTGGTCCTCACCCGCGGTGCGGCCGGCGAGATCTACAACGTGGGCGGAGGCACTGAACGAACGAACACGGCGATAACGGAGGAGATCCTCGCGCTGCTCGGACACGACTGGTCCAAGGTCCGTCGGGTGGCCGACCGCAAGGGACACGACCTGCGGTACAGCCTGGACGGTACCAAGCTCGAGACGGTGCTCGGCTTCGTTCCGCAGGTCGATTTCACCAGGGGCCTGGCAGAGACCGTTGCCTGGTACCGCGACAACCCTGAGTGGTGGAAATCGCTGAAACACCAGCAGGAGACCGCGAAAACAAGTCCGGGAGACTGGCCCTGAGGTAGCAGATGTCGGCCGGCGGCGGGAGCGTTGTGATGACGAATGCCATCCGCGACCGGCACGCGTCTGCCGGCGGCGAAATGAGGAGTGGTGAACCTGACATGAGCTATCACAGGGATCTGGTGCTCGAAGAGACCCGGAAGTACCACCGAGACGTGCAGCCGGCAGGGGAGTTCGTCCCCGGTGTCACGGAGATCTGGCCGTCGGGTGCGGTGCTGGAGGAGGAAGATCGGGCGGCACTCGTGGAAGCGGCACTGGACCTCCGGATTGCCGCGGGCCGCAGCGCGCGCATGTTCGAGTCACGATTCGCGAGAAAGCTCGGCCTGCGCAAGGCGCATCTGACGAATTCGGGGAGTTCCGCGAATCTTCTGGCGCTCTCGGCCTTCACGTCCCACCTGCTGGAGGACCGGAGGCTGATGCCCGGAGATGAGGTGATCACGGTCGCGGCGGGGTTTCCCACCACGGTCAACCCCATCCTGCAGAACGGGCTGGTGCCGGTGTTCGTGGACGTCGACCTGGGGACGTACAACACGACGGCGACGCGGATAGCGCAGGCGGTCGGACCGCGCACCCGGGCGATCATGATCGCGCATGCGCTGGGCAACCCCTTCGAGGCCACGGAGATCAGCCAGTTCGCGCAGGATCGCGACCTGTTTCTGATCGAGGACAACTGCGACGCGGTGGGATCGACGTACGACGGCCGGCCGACCGGCGCGTTCGGAGAGGTCTCGACGGTCAGTTTCTATCCGGCACATCATCTGACCATGGGGGAAGGCGGCTGCGTTCTGACCTCGAACCTGGCATTGGCCCGTATTGTGGAGTCGCTGCGTGACTGGGGCCGGGACTGCTGGTGCGAGCCCGGCGAGAGCGACAAGTGTCTGAAGCGGTTCTCGTACCAGATGGGCACCCTGCCCGAGGGGTACGACCACAAGTACATCTTCTCGCACGTCGGCTACAACCTGAAGGCAACCGACCTCCAGGCCGCCCTTGGCCTGAGTCAGCTGACCAAACTAGATGCCTTCTGCCAGGCGCGGCGTGACAACTGGAACCGGCTGCGTGAGGGTCTGGACGGCACCCCTCATCTGCTGCTGCCCGAGAAGACACCGCGCAGTGACCCCAGTTGGTTCGGGTTCGCGCTGACGGTACATCCCGACGCACCTTTCACCAGGGCGTCACTGGTGCACCACCTCGAAGGCCGCAAGATCGGCACCCGTCGGCTGTTCGCCGGAAACCTGACCCGGCACCCCGCGTACATCGGACGCCCGCACCGGATCTCCGGGGACCTGGTCAACAGTGACATCATTACCGAGCAGACGTTCTGGATCGGTGTGTACCCGGGGCTCACCGACGAAATGCTCGACTATGTCATCAGGACTGTGCGGGAGTTCGTAGGAGGATGCTCATGAGCGCGGTGACCACGTTGCACTCCCGGACGGATACGGATGTGGCCGGACGGCTCGCCCTGTCCGCGCGGCATACGGATCAGGGCCGGGACATGAACACAGCCGACTTTCCCGCCTGGCTCGAAGGGCGGCGGCGGGCGCACCGTTTTCGGGTGGACCGGATACCTTTCGCGGAACTGAACGGTTGGTACTTCGAGAGCGCCACCGGAAATCTGGTGCATCAAAGCGGCCGGTTCTTCAGCGTCGAAGGGCTCCGGGTGTCAGTGGACACGGGGCCGGTGTGCGACTGGCAGCAGCCCATCATCAAGCAGCCCGAAGTGGGTATTCTCGGTATTCTGGCCAAGGAGTTCGACGGTGTACTGCACTTTCTGATGCAGGCGAAGATGGAGCCGGGTAATCCCAATCTGCTCCAGCTCTCGCCCACCGTGCAGGCGACCCGGAGCAACTACACCAAGGTGCACAAGGGCGCGGATGTGAAGTACCTGTCGCACTTCATACGGCCCGAACAGGGAAGGGCCGTGGCCGACGTACTCCAGTCCGAACACGGCTCCTGGTTCTATCGCAAATCCAATCGCAACATGGTGGTCGAGACGGCCGGAGAAGTACCGGTGGACCCGGACTACTGCTGGCTCACCCTCGGTCAGATCGGGGAGCTCCTCCGCCGCGACCATGTGGTCAATATGGACGCGCGCACTGCCCTGGCCTGCATGCCCACCCAGGACGGGACTCCGAAAGCCCTTCAGTCCGACGTGGACCTGCTTTCCTGGTTCACGTCGGAGCGTGCTCGGCACGAGGTGTCCGTGGCACGAATTCCGCTGGACGAGGTCGCGGACTGGACCCGGGGCGAGCACGCGATCGAGCGCGCGGACGGCCGCTACTTCCGGGTGGTCGCCGTCGAGGTGGAGGCGGGTAACCGTGAGGTGCCCGGCTGGACACAGCCGCTCTTCGAGCCGACGGGCACCGGCGTCACCGCCTTCGTCGCCCGCCGCATCTGCGGGATACCACATCTGCTGGTCCACGCCCGGGTCGAGGGCGGGTTCCTGGACACCGTGGAGCTCGGACCCACCGTGCAGGCCACTCCGGACAACTGGACCCGGCTGCCGAAGCACCGGCAGCCTCGCTTTCTGGACCTGGTACAGGGGGCCGGCCCGGACCGCATTCGCTACGACGCGCTGCACTCGGAGGAGGGGGGACGCTTTCTCAACGCGGTGAGCCGATACCTCGTGGTGGAAGCCGACGAGAGTCAGGCGCCCCTGGATCCTCCGCCCGGTTACCGCTGGGTGACGCCCAGCCAGCTCAGCTCCCTCACCCGCCATGGACATTACGTCAATGTGCAGGCACGAACCCTGCTGGCGGCGCTGAACTCCGGCGCGGCGGACCTGTGAAGCGGCCGCGGCGAGCCGAGGGCGAGCCGGGCGACGTATCGGCCGTGGTGCTCGGCGCCACCGGTTTTCTGGGCAGACACATCTGCTCGCGGCTCACCGCAGTGGGGTTCCGGGTGCACCGGATCTCCCGGAACGCCGGCGCGTCCGCGGCCGGCCTGGTGAACGAGGCCGTCGTCGAGGCCGAGCCGGACGTGGTGGTCAACGCCGCCGGATGCGTCTGGAGCGGTACGGACAAGGAGATGGAGGCGGCCAACACCCGGCTGGTCACCGAACTTCTGCCCCGGCTCGCCGAGCTGCCGCACCGAACCCGGCTGGTCCAGCTCGGAACCGTCCATGAGTACGGACCGGTCGGCCCGGGGATGGCGTTGACCGAGCAGCACCCGACGCACCCGGACACGGTCTACGGCCGGACCAAGCTACGGGCGGCCCAGCACGTGCTGCGGGCCACCGGCGAGGAACTCGTCGAGGGCGTGGTGCTGCGCGTCTCCAACGCCCTCGGTCCCGGGATGCCGCGCGGAAGCCTGGTGGGCGGCATCGCGCGCCGGCTGGGCGAGCACGCCGCCGCGCGGGACGCCGCGTCCGAACTCGTTCTCCGCCTGAGTTCCGTGCGCGCCTACCGCGACTTCGTCGACGTGCGGGACGTCGCCGGTGCGGCCACCGCGGCCGCCGTGGCGCCGGGCGAAGTGGTCCGCGGCCGGATCATCAACGTTGGGAGCGGCCGCACGGTGCTGGTGCGGCAGCTGGTCGACCGGCTCATCGAACTCAGTCACGTGCCCTGCCGGGTGGAGGCCGTCGACGCGGTCGGCGGCGGGGCCGCGCAGACACGGGCCGCGTGGCAGCAGATGGACATTTCTCGATCCCGGGAACTGCTGGGCTGGCAGCCGGCGGTCGGTGCCGACGCGTCCTTGCGGGACCTGCTCGCCGAGACGATGCCGCGCGACGTTCGACGGTCATGACGATGTCCTGGGCCCCAGCGGCGTCCGGCCGGCTGCACGCCTGCCTGCGGCCCACGGCCGTGCCGCGCCGAGCCGGGTGCCCGGATCCCCTTCCTGTCCCTTCTCTTGGCGACCAGAACAAGAAAGGCCGCGATGCGAGTCCTCTTCGCAATCTTCCCGGCTACCGCGCATCTGCATCCCGTCGTGCCGCTCGCCTGGGCGCTGCGGGGTGCGGGCCACGAAGTGCGGGTAGCCGTCCACCCCGACATGGCTGATGCGGTCAGCGCGACGGGTCTGACCCCGGTACCGCTCGGCGACCATCCGCTGCTGCGCGGCGTCGTCGAGTTCAACTCCGACCTGGAGAAGCTGAACTCCCTCACCGACGCGCTGGTGGTCGACGGCGACGACGACGAGGACTGGGCGTCCACCTGGGAGCAGCTGGTCGGTACGCTGATGGTCTACCGTCCCGCCCTGGACGATCTGGTCGGCTTCTGCCGGCACTGGCAGCCGGAGCTGGTGATCTGGGATCCGCTTTGTGTCCCGGCGTCACTCGCGGCCCGGAGCTGCGGCGCCGCGCACGCCCGTCTGCTCTGGGGCCAGGACAACGTGGCCTGGCTGTGGGCGAAGGCCCGGGAACGGCTGGGCGGTGACGGGGCCCAGCTCGCGGAGCCCCTGAGCTGGCTGATGGAACCGATGCTGAAGGAGCACGGGCTGCGGTTCGACGCGGAGATGCTGCACGGCCAGTGGACGATCGACCCGCTGCCGCCCGGCCTGCGGCTGCCCGTCGACGAGAAGTACGTCCCGATGCGCTGGGTGCCGTACAACGGAGCCACCGCCTTGCCGGCCTGGCTGCGCGAGAGCCCGGGCCGGCCCCGGGTGTGTCTGACCCTGGGGCTGGGTGGCCGGGGGCGGCAGCTGTTCCGGGAGAGCGGTGTGGAGCTGAGGCAGCTCGTCGACAAGCTGGCACAGCTCGACATCGAACTGGTGGCCACGGTCGACGCGGCCCAGCGAGCCGCCCTGGGGACTCTCCCCCCGCATGTGCGCGCGGTGAGCTATGTGCCCCTGGACCAACTGCTGCCGACCTGCTCGGCTGTGATCCACCACGGCGGGGACGGGACCATCGCGGCCAGCACCGTCCACGAGGTGCCGCAGCTGATCGTTCCCATGGCCTTCTGGGGGGAGGCCAACGCCGCTCGGCACGTGGCGGCTCGCGGCGCCGGACTGGTCGTGCCGGTGTCCGAGCTGACGGCGGACGTCGTCCAACGGCAGACAACGCGGCTGCTGGAGGACCCGTCCTTCAGGACGGGCGCTGCCGCGTTGCACGCGGAGGTCCGGCAGGCGCCGACGCCGCGCGACACCGTACCCGTACTCGAACGCCTGACCGAGCAGTATCGACAGTGAGTCGGGGTGCAAGCACTGATGATCAATGTCTTCCAGCCCAGCCTGGGCGAAGAAGAGGTCGAGGCCGTCGCGCGAGTCTTCGCGGACAACTGGCTCGGGCACGGACCGCGCACCAAGCTGTTCGAGGAGGAGTTCGCCGCCCATATCGATGTGCCGGCCGAGCGCCTGGTGTTCATCAACTCGGCGACCTCCGGCCTGTTTCTCACCGCCGAACTGCTCGGACTCGGACCCGAGGACGACGTGGTGCTCCCATCCACCAGCTTCGTGGCAGCGAGTAACGCCATCGCCTCCACCGGCGCACGGCCGGTCTTCTGCGACGTGGATCCCCGCACGCTCAACCCGGTGGTGGAGCAGGTGGAGAGCGCCCTTACGCCTCGCACGAAGGCCGTAGTGCTGCTGCACTACGGCGGATACCCGGGTGATGTCGCCGCAGTGGCCGCGCTGTGCCGCGAGCGGGGGATCAAGCTGGTCGAGGACGCCGCCTGCGCCGTGGCCTCCCGGGCGGACGGTACGGCGTGCGGTGCGTTCGGCGACCTCGCGATGTGGAGCTTCGACTCGATGAAGATTCTGGTCACCGGGGACGGCGGGATGCTCTACGCACGCGAGGAGGCCCTCGCGCGAAAGGCCCGGCTACTGGCCTATCACGGGCTCGACCAGGAGAGCGGGTTCACCACGGCCGGCCGGTCCCAGCGGTGGTGGGAGCCGAATGTGCGGGCTTTCGGGCGGCGGGTGATAGGCAACGACATCGCCGCCGCCATCGGCAGCGTGCAGCTGCGCCGGCTGCCCGGATTCGTCGAGCGCCGCCGTGAAATCGCGGCGATGTACGACCGGCTACTCGCGGGCTGCGAGGGGGTCGCCCTGCCGCCTCCGCTCCCGGCTGGTCACGTCACGTCTCACTACTTCTACTGGGTGCAGCTCGATCCTTCGCTTCGCGACCTGGTCGCCGCGGACATGCTCGAACAGGGCGTGTACACCACCTGCCGGTATCCCGCGCTGCACCGGGTGCCCGCGTACCGCGCGTACGAACGGGAGCTGCCCGGTGCCGACGCAGCCTCCGACCGCACTCTGCTGCTGCCGCTGCACCAGGGGCTCGCCGACGACGACGTTCGCTCGGTGGCAGCTGCGCTTCGCCGTGCCGTCGAGCGTCAAGCGGGAGCCAGGAGCCAGGCGCGAGGCGCTGGGCATCGCCCGACCCGTCCCTGAGATCAGCACGACACGATGGAGGCACCATGGGTGAGACCGAGGCGATGAGACCGGTACGAGTCGGTGTTCTGGGGTGCGCGTCGTTCGCGCGCCGCCGGATGCTGCCGGCGTTCGCCGCGGCCGACGGCGTTCAGCTCACGGCCATAGCGAGCCGGGACGCGGGCAAGGCGGAATCGCTCGCGCGCCGCTACGGATGCCGCGCGGTGCACGGATATCAGCGGCTGCTGGAGGACGACGAAGTGGAGGCGGTGTACCTGCCACTGCCCGCGGCCCTGCACGCCGAGTGGGCCGAAGCGGCGCTCCGCGCCGGCCGGCACGTGCTGGTGGAGAAACCCATGACCACACACCGGAAGCGCACCGCCGACCTGATGGCGCTGGCCGGCGAGCGGGGGGTGGTCCTGATGGAGAACATGATGTTTGTGCACCACTCCCAGCATGCGGCGATCCGGGAGCTGCTCGCCGACGGAGCGATCGGGGAACTGCGCGTTTTCCGGGCTCAGTTCACCGTGCCCCGCAGGCCGGACTCCGATATCCGTTATCGGCCCGAGCTCGCCGGCGGCGCGCTGTGGGACGTGGGTGTCTACCCCGTCCGCGCGGCAGTGGAGTTCCTCGGCCCCGAGCAGAGTGTGGTGGGCGCCGTGCTCACCCACGGTTGCGGTTTCGACGTGGACACCTCCGGTGCCGCGCTGCTCACCACTCCGGCCGGGGCGGCGGTCGATCTCGTCTTCGGTCTGGATCACGGTTACGCCAATCGCTACGAGTTCTGCGGCACCGACGGGCGGATCGTCGCCGACCGGGTGTTCACCCTGCCTGCCGACCGTCCGCCCAGCGTGACACTGGAGCGCGACAGCGGCGCGGAACAGCTCGCGCTGCCGTGCGACGATCAGGTCCGCAACGCCGTCGACGCCTTCGTCCGGGCGGTGCGGCGGGGCGCCGCACCGGGCGAGCAGTCGCTGCGGACGGCGGGTCTGATCGACGACATCCGCCGGTACGCCCGCCTGGTCGGTGACGGGCGCGGCGCGGACGCGCGAGCGGCCGCGGGCGCCGGGGTGAGGAGGGCCTGATGCGCGTTCTGTTCAATATCTTTCCCGCAGTGGCTCATCTGCATCCCGTCGTGCCACTGGCGTGGGCACTGCGGGGCGCCGGGCACGAGGTGCGGGTGGCCGTGCACCCGGGGCTGGCCGACGCCGTCGGCGCGGCAGGGCTCACGGCGGTGCCCCTCGGAGACCGGGACGTGCTCAGGCGCGTGGTGGAGTTCGGGTCCAGGACGGAGAATCTGGACGTACTGGACGACAGTCTCGCGCTCGGCGCCGGAGGGGAGGGTGCCGGTGACTGGGCGGCCAAGTGGGAGCGGATCACCGACGCGCTGGCCATCTCCGCCGCGGCGCTCGACGATCTCGTCGCGTACTGCCGGCACTGGGAGCCGGAGCTGGTGATCTGGGACCCGTTCTGTGTGTCCGCCGCGTTCGCGGCGCGGGTCAGCGGGGCCGCGCACGCCCGGTTCCTGTGGGGCCAGGACAATGTGGCGTGGCTGTGGGAGCGGGCCGGGGAACGTTCCCGGCAGCTCGGCGAGGACGGGGCGGACGCCGCGCTGCGGAAGCTGATGGACCCGATGCGGCGGGCGACCGGCCTTGAGCTTGAGGACGAGCTGCTGGTGGGGCAGTGGACGATCGACCCGATGCCGCCCGGCCTGCGGCTGCCGGCCGCCGTGGACTACCTCGCGGTCCGCCGGGTGCCGTACAACGGATCGGCCGTGGTGCCGGACTGGCTGCGCACGGAGCCTCGGCTGCCCCGGGTCTGTCTGACGCTGGGGGTGGGCGGACGGGGACGGCAGCTGTTCCGGGTGAGCGGAACGTCGTTCGACGACGTGCTTGCGGCCGTGGCGGAACTCGACGTCGAGCTGATCGCCACGGTTGAGGCGTCCCGGCTCCGTACGACGTCCACCGTGCCGGACAATGTGCGCCTCATCGACTACCTGCCGCTGGATGTGCTGCTCCCCAGCTGCTCTGCGGTGATCCACCACGGCGGCGGCGGGACCTTCGCTGCCGCGGCGGCGCACCGGGTACCGCAGGTCGTCGTTCCCATGGCCTTCTGGGGAGAGGCGGCCACGGCCGCGTACGTCGCCGGGCGCGGCGCCGGGCTGGTGATCGACCCCGGGAGCTTCTCCGCGGAGAACCTGCGGCGGGGGGTGGCCCGGTCACTGTCGGACCCGTCGCTGAGGGCGGGAGCGGAGGGGCTCCATCGCGCCCTTCAGGAGATCCCGAGTCCCCACGACATCGTGCCCTCGCTGGAGAATCTGGTCGCCCGGCACCGGCGGTGAGCCCACCTCGGCGGCACGCTGACGTTCGGCGCGACCGTCAGCGGGCGACCGTCAGGTCGAGGGCGGGCGTGACCTGCTCGAAGGCCTCCTGCACACGACGGGCGAGGGTGACCCGGCGGCCGTAGCCGGTGTCGCCTCCCTCGCCGCGGCCGGCGGACCAGTTCCTCGCCCCGCACCGGTAGATGCCGAGGGTGAACTCGCCGAGGAGGCGCAGCCGCACATCCCACCGACTGTCCACCCCGAGCTGCCGTTCGAGCTCCTCGACCAGCCGCTCCTGGACCTGGAAGGAGAGCATGGTGCTGTGCCTGCGCAGCGCCGGGGTGCCGGCGATGAGTCTGCGGGTGGCCAGGAAGCGCTTGTCCCAGTCGTCGCCCATGCCCGTGATCGTGGAGATCAGCGCCGTGTGCAGCGCGGTGAGCACGGAGCCGGTGAGTTCGGTGCTCGCCAGCTCCTCGACGTAGGCATCCCACAGCTCCGCCTCGGCGGCGATCGCCACGTCCTCCTTCGAGGCGAAATGACGGAAGAACGTCCGCTTGGAGATCTCGACCCGGTCGACGAGCTCGTTGAGGGAGACCTCGTCGAAGCCGTGCTCGGAGAAGAGGGCCAGGGCCGTTTCCGCCAGGGAGTTCCGGGTGCGCAGCTTCTTCCGCTCGCGGAGCGGGAGCTGGGACAGCGGAGAAGGCGAGTCCGAGACCATGCCCCCAGTGTAGCCAGCTGCCAGTCGGTGTAAATAGCCACTGGGTTTACTTAGCCATATGTGGCATAGTCGCCTCGATGGCAATTTTCCATGCGGCTGCCGAACCCTGGGGGGTATCCCTTGCTCTACCGGCTTTTACGGGTACGCCTGCGCCCCTACCGCGGACTCATCGCACTGGTGATGGTGCTCCAGCTGGCGCAGACCCTCGCCACGCTCTATCTGCCGACCCTGAACGCCGACATCATCGACACCGGCGTCGCTCGGGGTGACAGCGACTACATCCTCCGTAACGGGGTCGTGATGCTCGCCGTCACCGTCGTGCAGATCACCTGCTCCATCGTCGCGGTCTACGTCAGCGCCCGCATCTCGACGGGAGTCGGCCGTGACCTGCGCTCCGAGGTCTTCCACAAGGTCCAGGGGCTGTCCGCCCGGGAGGTCGGCCGGTTCGGGCCGCCGTCGCTGATCACGCGCACCACCAATGACATCCAGCAGATCGAAATGCTGGTGCTGGTCACGCTCACGATGATGGTGGTGGCTCCGGTGATGGGTGTCGGGGGCCTGGTCCTGGCGCTCAACCAGGACGTACCGATGTCGCTGCTCCTGCTCGCCATCCTGCCGGTGCTCATCGGCATCCTGACCGTCATCATCATGCGGATGGGGCCCGTTTCCCGGGTCCTTCAGGACTACGTCGACCGCGTC
Source organism: Streptomyces sp. ST2-7A (assembly GCF_021390475.1). Taxonomy (GTDB): domain Bacteria; phylum Actinomycetota; class Actinomycetes; order Streptomycetales; family Streptomycetaceae; genus Streptomyces. The sequence goes on along the minus strand of NZ_JAJUWS010000038.1, from coordinate 50,314 downwards.
AACCGCGTCGTGCGGGAGCAGATCTCGGGCATCCGGGTCATCCGGGCCTATGCCCGCGAGAAGGACGAACGGGCCCGCTTTGCCGAGACCAACACCGAGCTCGCCGCGGCCTCGCTGCGTCTGGGACGGCTGATGGCCCTCATGAAGCCGGCGGTCATCCTGGTCATGGACGGGTCCAGCATCGCCGTGCTGTGGTTCGCCGGCCACCGTGTCGACGACGGCGGCATGGCGGTCGGGTCACTCATTGCCTTCCTGCACTACCTGCTACAGATCCTCCAGTCGGTGCTGATCGCGGCAGCGGCCTTCATGATGGCGCCGCGCGCCGTGGTCTGCGCCGGGCGCGTCACGGAAGTCCTCGAGACCGAACCCGGCGTCCGCGCTCCTGTCCAGGCCGTTCCGCTGCCGCGCGGCGGGGGCAGCCTGGACATCCAGGGCGTGGAGGTCCGTTACCCCGGAGCCGAAGAGCCCGTGCTGCGCCGGGTCGACCTGACAGCCCGGCCCGGCGAGACGACCGCAGTCATCGGCTCCACCGGGGCCGGCAAGAGCACCCTGCTCGACCTGGTGCCGCGCCTGTTCGACCCGGACCGAGGCACCGTCCGGATCAGCGGCGTGGACGTCCGCGACCTGGATCCGGCTGTCCTCGCGAGGACGGTCGGCCACGTACCGCAGAAACCCCACATGTTCTCCGGCACCATCGCGGCGAACCTGCGCTACGGAAACCCCCGGGCCACCGACGAGGATCTCTGGACGGCTCTCGACATCGCCCAGGCACGGGACTTCATCGAGGCGCTGCCCGACCAGCTGTACGCGCCCGTCGGCCAGGGGGGACATACCCTCTCCGGCGGCCAGCGCCAGCGGCTGTCCATCGCCCGCGCGCTGGTCACCCGGCCGAAGATCTATCTGTTCGACGACTGCTTCTCCGCCCTGGACTACGCCACCGACACAGCGCTGCGGGCGGCCTTCGCGAACACCCTGGGCGACGCCACCGTCATCATCGTCGCGCAGCGTGTGGCCACCATCCGCGACGCCCACCGCGTCGTCGTGCTCGACCAGGGGCGGGTCGTCGGCACCGGAACCCACCGCGAACTGCTGGCGGGCAACGCCGTCTACCGGGAGATCGTCCTCTCGCAGCTGAGTGAAGAGGAGGCGGCCTCATGACGCGGTGGCACCGCATGGACACAACGACCGTACCCAAGGGCGCGGCGGGCCGGAAAGAAGGTGATGCGGTATGAGTGACGAGAGCACCGACGCCCCGGCGGACAAGGCCCTGCACTTCCGTGCGTCCGCCCTGCGGCTGCTGCGGGAGATGCGAGCGGACCGGTTCCTGCTGATCGCCACCGTCCTCTCGGGCGTGGTGACGATCGCGCTGACCATGTCGCTGCCGCTGCTGCTCGGCAGAGTCACCGACATCATCGTGGACGGGGCGCGGTCGGACGGCGTCGATTTCGACCGGGTCGCCCGCTCCCTGTGGGTCGTGGGCGTGCTCGTCCTGTGTGCCGTCTTCTTCGCCGTCATCCGTGGCCGGCTGACGGCGAGGATCTCCCAGCGCGTGGCCTACCGCCTCCGGGAGAAGTCGGCGACCAAGCTGACCCGACTGCCGTTGAGCCACTTCGACAGGCAGCCCCGTGGCGAGATCCTGTCGCGCATCACCAACGACGTCGACAACATCTCGCAGACGCTTCAGCATGCCCTCGGCGGACTGGTGGCGGCCGTTCTCACCATCATCGGAGCGCTGGCGATGATGCTGGTGCTCTCACCGGTCCTCACGCTGGTCGCTCTGGTCACGGTGCCCGTAGCCGGGTTGGTGGCGAAGAAGATCGCGAAGCGGGCGCAGCCCCACTTCGTCGACCAGTGGGCCGCGACCGGCACGCTGAGCGCCCACGTGGAGGAGATGTACAGCGGTCACGCCGTGGTGACGACCCACGGCCGGCAGGCGGAGGCCATCAGCACGTTCGAGGACCACAACGAGAAGGTGTACCGGTCGAGTGCCAAGGCGCAGTTCCTCTCCGGCGCCATCGAACCCGCCATGGCCTTCATCGGCCATCTGAACTACGTCCTCATCGCCGTCATCGGGGGGCTGCGGGTCGCGTCCGGGACGATGACCATCGGCGAGGTCCAGGCGTTCATCGGCTACACCCTCCAGTTCAACAACCCCATCACGCAGGTCGCCGCGTACGCCAACCTCATGCAGTCGGGCGTGGCCTCCGCCGAACGGGTCTTCCAGCTGATCGACAGCGAGGAGGAGCGCCCCGACGCGGCGTCACCCATCCGGCCGGACAAGGTCCGGGGGCAGGTCACCTTCGACCAGGTGTCGTTCCGCTACGAGCCGGACAAACCGCTCATCGAGGGACTGTCCCTGACCGTGCAGCCCGGCGAGACGGTCGCCATCGTCGGACCCACCGGCGCCGGCAAGACCACGCTCGTCAACCTGCTGATGCGGTTCTACGAACCCACGGCCGGACGGATCGGGCTGGACGGCACGGACATATCCCGGATGTCGCGCGCCGAGTTGCGCGGGAACATCGGGATGGTGCTCCAGGACACCTGGCTGTTCTCCGGCACCATCGCCGAGAACATCGCCTACGGAGACCGCGGCGCGGATCGGGACCGTGTCGTCCGGGCGGCCCGCGAAGCCTACGCCGACCGGTTCATCCGCACCCTGCCGGACGGCTATGACACCGTTCTGGAGGACGACGGGACCAATCTCAGCGCCGGCGAGAAACAACTCGTCACCATCGCCAGGGCGTTCCTCACCAGGCCCGCCATCATGGTCCTCGACGAGGCCACGAGTTCGGTCGACACCCGCACCGAACTGCTCGTCCAGCAGGCCATGGCCTCACTGCGTGCGGACCGGACCAGCTTCGTCATCGCTCACCGGCTCTCCACGATCAGGGACGCCGACACCATCCTGGTGATGGACGCCGGGAGCATCGTCGAGCAGGGCTCCCACGCTCGGCTCATGGCCGCCGGCGGGGTCTACGCACGGCTGTACGAGTCCCAGTTCGCCCCGCAGGCCGACAACGCCGTGGCTCCGTAGCGCATCCCCCTCCCGCACAGCTCCCGCCGGCCGGACCGGGCCTGACCTGCCGTCCGGCCGGCGGGGGCTTCGTCGTGTGCCGGGCCGCACATCGTGCGACGGGCCTGGTGCGCCTGTACGCCCGTACATCCCTCCCGCCCCGTCCGCCTGCCACTCGGCACGGCCTGGACGGCCGGGCGCAACCGAGGAGACATCCATGCGTGTGCTGTTCACGGTTTCGAACTGGGCCACCCACTGGTCGGCCATGGTCCCGCACGGCTGGGCGCTCCAGGCCGCCGGTCACGAGGTGCGTGTGATGTGCGCGGGCAGCCAGAGCGCGCCTGCCGCGCACGCCGGACTGACACCGGTCCCTGTCCTGGAGGCGGTGGACATGCCCGTCCGGGTGCGGGTCCACAACTATCTCAAGGCACGCGCCGGCGAATGGCCGTTCACCCAGCTGCCACCCCACCCGGAGACAGGGCGGCCACTGGCGTCGCTCGACGATTTCGATCTCGACGCCTACATCAGGGACAACACCGATCTCGCGGCCGGAATCGCCCTGCGGAGCGCTGACGCAGCCGTGACCTTCGCCCGCGCGTGGCGGCCCGATCTCGTGGTGCACGATCAGATGAGCCTGGAGGGGCCGCTGGTCGGACGCGTACTCGAGGTCCCCGCGGTGCTCGCGCTCTGGGGCCCGCTCGGTCCCGACGACCGCCCCAGAGGCGTGGCGGCCGACGGCGGACCTGGCGCGACGTTCCTGCCCACGGACCGTATGGGGGTGTTCCGGCGTCACGGTGCCGGTGTGGACCTGACGCCGGAGATCTTCGAGCACGTCGTGGACCCCAGTCCGGCGAGTGTGGCGCCGCCCCTGCGCGCCCGGCGGCTCCCGGCGCGTTACGTCCCCTACAACGGGTCGGGCTCCGCGCCCGGGTGGCTGCACGATCGGCCCCTGCGCTCCGGCCGGCCCCGCGTCTGCGTTGTATGGGGAACGTCGGTGCGCACCATGTACGGCGACGGCCCGTTTCCGGTGCCCGCCGCGCTGGCGGCACTGGCCGGGGCCGGCGCGGAGGTGACCGTTGCGCTGGCCGCCGCCGACCGAGCGCGGCTCGGCGAACTCCCGGACCACACGCGGCTTGTGGAGAACGTACCCCTGCATCTGCTGTTGGCGGGAGCGGATTTGGTCGTGCACCACGGCGGTGGGGGCTGCACCATGACCGCCCTGGCGGCCGGGGTACCGCAGCTGACGCTCCCGCTGGGACTGGACCAGGAAGTGATCGCCGACCGGCTGGCGGCGGCGGGCGCCGCGCGTACCCTGCACTGCTCCGCGGCCGATGCGACGTCCATAGCCGACTCCGCGAAGGCATTGCTGACGGATCCGGCGTATCGGTCCGCGGCCCGCGAACTGGCCCGGGAGATGGCCGGCAACCCTTCGCCCGCCGCCCTCGTGGCCTCGTTGGAAGAGCTGGCCCTCGCCGGCAGCTGACACCGGATCGCCGGGCCGTCGGGTGCACGGCTCGCTGGAGAAAGAGGACATATCGCTATGGACATCATGGGGCACGGATTTCTCGCCCGGAACCTGCGGCCGATCGCCCACCGGCATCCCGACACGGTCGTCTTGGCGGCCGGCGTCTCGTGGGCGAGCGGCACATCGGAGGCGGACTTCGCGCGCGAGGCCGATCTTGTACGGCAGACGGTTCGCCGGTGTGTGCGAACGGGCCGCCGCCTGGTCTTCTTCTCCACCGCGGCCACGGGCATGTACGGCGCGGTGGACGGCCCGGGGCGGGAGGACAGCGAGATCACGCCCTGCACCTCCTACGGAGCACACAAGTACCGACTCGAAGAGGAGCTGCGGGCCTCGGGCGCGGACAGCCTGATCCTGCGCCTGGGTCATCTCGTCGGCCGTGACCAGCCGCCTCATCAGCTGATACCGGCTCTGATCCGGCAGGTACGCCAGGGCCGGGTGCTGATCCACCGGGGCTCGGCGCGGGACCTGATCCTCGTGGACGACGTCGTCACGATCATCGACAGCCTGCTCGGCAACGGGGTACACGGGGAAACCGTCAACGTGGCGTCCGGGACGGCCGTGCCGACGGACCGGATCGTCGACCACCTGGAGCACCGTCTCGGGGTGCGCGCGCAGCGCGCCTACGAGGACGTGGGCACGCATCACCACATAGCCATCGACAAGCTCCGCCGGCTCGTGCCGGAAGTGAACCGGATGGGGTTCGGCCCCGGCTACTACCGCACGGTCCTCGAAGCCACCGTCCCCCCTCGTGTCAACTCGGCCGGCCAGTGAGCGGGCTGGTGTCCGGCGGCGGCATGCCGGTCAACCGATCAGAAGGAGAAACCCGTGCGCGTGCTCTTCGTCTCGCCTCCAGGTGTGTCGCATCTGGCCGTCATGGTGCCGCTGGCACACGCCCTGCGGACCGCCGGTCACGAGGTCCGGGTCGCCAGCCATCCCGAGCTGGCCGGACACACCGTCGGCACCGGTCTGCCCGCGGTGGTGGTCGGCGAACCGGCGGACCAGTGGGCGTGGCTGCGCAGTTGTGCCGGCAACGAGACGATCGACCGCATGGTCGATCCGCTGTGGCTGCAGACGGAGGACGAACATCTCCACACCTGGATTCGCAACTATCTGCTGATGCCGTTCTGCCACTACTTCCTCGACGAGCAGCCGGGGACGGACAGGCGCCCGCTGCTTGACGACCTGGTGGACTTCGCCGTGCGATGGCGGCCCGACCTCGTGATCTGGGATTCCCTCAGCTTCCACGGCGCGGTGGCGGCCCGGGTCTGCGGGGCGGCGCACGCGCGGATCCTGTGGGGTCTGGACAAGCTGGGCTGGGTGCGGTCCATGCTCCTGGCGCGGCAGGCCGGCACGGATGCCGCTGGGCCGGAAGGCAGCCGCGATCCCCTGGCGGAGGCGATGCGGCCGGTGCTGCGGCGCTTCGGAATCGAGTTCAGCGAAGAGCTGGTGACGGGCCAGTGGACACTCGACACGATGCCGCCCCGGATGCGTCTGCCCGTCGACCTCGACTATGTGGCGATGCGGCGGATTCCGTACAACGGCGCGGCAGAACTGCCCGCGTGGCTGGACGCACCGCCCGGACGCCCGCGGGTCTGCCTCACCCTGGGGGTGAGCGCGGGCCGGTCCTCGGAAAGCGGCGACACGTTCGTCGCCGACCTGTTCGGCGCGGTTGACGGCATGCCCCTGGAACTGATCGCCACCGTCAACGACAGTCAGCTGGCGGACGTGCCCCACGTTCCGGCGAACGTGCGGACGATCGACTACCTCCCGCTGAACGTACTCCTGCCGTCGTGCTCGGCCGTCGTCCATCACGGCGGCGGCGGCACGCTGGCCGCAGCGGTCGCGCATCGGGTCCCGCAGCTGATCGCCCCGACGGAACCCGGCGACTACTCCGACATCGCACGCTTCGTCGCGGACCGGGGCGCCGGGCTGACGGCCCGGCGCGGCGCCGACACGAGCGAACGCCTGCGCGCGCTGCTCGGCCGCCTCCTTGACGAACCTTCCTTCCAGGCCGGCGCCGACGCGCTGCACCGGGACTCCCTTCAGGTCCCGCACCCGGGTGATGTCGTGGTGCAGCTGGAGCGCCGGACGGCACAGCAGCACGAGGGGGCCCGATGCGTGTCCTGATGATCAGCAGTCCGGTGCCCACCCACTTCACCCCGATGATCCCGCTGGCCTGGGCGCTGCGGGCCGCGGGTCACGAGGTGACGGTGCTGAGCCAGCCGGATGTGATGGGAGCCGCCGGGACCGCCGGGCTCGTGGGGGTGAGCTACGGCGGCCGGTTCGATCATGTGGAATCGACGCTGAGGTCGCTGGCACCCGGGCAGCGGCCGCTCGCGGCGTGGGGCCGGGTGACGCCGGAGAGCCTGACCTCCATGTCCCCCACGTGGGTCGCGCAGACCGAGGAGGTGCTGCCGCAGTACCTCACTTTCACTCGCGCGTACGCCCCCCACCTGATCGTTGCCGACCCAATGGAGGCCAAGGGAGTGATCGTCGGCGGGCTGCTGGACATCCCCGTGGTCCTTCACCGGTGGGGGGTGGACCCGGTCTCCGCCGCCGTACGTGTCGCCGCCTGGCGTTCCCTGGAGCACCTGCTGCGCCCGATGGGTCTGGAGGACCTCCCGGAACCGGCTGTGATCGTGGATCCGTGCCCGCCGAGCCTGCAACTGCCCGGGGCCGCTCCGGGACTCCCGATCCGGGCCATGCCGTTCAACGGGAGCGGCGCGGTGCCGACCGAGTTCGTGACCGGGACCGCGGCATCTGCCCCGGGCCGGCGGGTGGCCGTGTGCCTGGGCACCAGCACCCTGGCTCTGCACGGCGTGCCGTTGATGCGCGCGATCCTGCGGAGCTTCGCGGGTCTGGCGGGCGTCGAGGCCGTCGCCACGGTGGACAGCGCGTTCCGGGAGGCCATCGGTCGGGTGCCCGCCAACGTGCGGCTGGTGGATCCCGTGCCGTTGCAGCTGTTGCTCGCCACCTGTTCGGCGATCGTCCACCATGGTGGCGCGGGGACCACCATGACCGCGATCGCCGCCGGCCGGCCCCAGCTCGTCCTGCCGCAGATGGCCGACCAGTTTGCGCACGGCGACCGGGTCGTCGACGCGGGCGCGGGAATCTGCCTCGACGACGCGGCGGCTCAGGAAGACGCGTCCGAGGTGCGTGCGGCGCTGTCCCGGCTGTCCTCCGAGGCGGCCCACCGATCGGCCGCGCACCGCCTGCGACAGGAGGCGGACGGCATGCCGGTGCCACAGCGGGTCGTCTCCACGCTGGAGGGTGTGGCCCGGCAGGCGGTGCCCGCGCGGCGGGCCTGAGCCGGTCCGTACGGTACCGCCGGAACCCGCCAGAACCCGCCATCACCGGCCCACCGGGTCGCTGGTCCGGGCGGCGAGCGGGAACGGCGACCGCTCGCCGCTCGGCGTGACGTGCGCCGCACCGCTCGTCGGCCGGATGCGTCCGGTGTTCGCGCCGCCGCTGTGCGGCGACGTGTCGTCGCGCTTCGCCACCGCCCGTCCGGTCGACGGCGTGCGCCGGAGGATTGAGGATGGAATGAGGCCATTGCCGGCCGTCAACAGCGTGACCCCTGCCACGAATGATTGCCACAATGCTCAGATGAGCAGATTGCGGGGTGCTCTCCCGGTGTCAGGGCAGCCGTTCACGAGGAGTCGAGTCCCGTGCCGGAAACACGAGTAAGACCTCCGTCCCCAGCGCTCGGCCTGGCCGAGCGCCCGATACCCTCCGCGTCCCCGAAGTACGTCTACGACTTCTCCGAGGGGCACAAGGACCTGAAGGATCTGCTCGGCGGGAAGGGTGCGAACCTCGCCGAGATGACCAGGCTCGGCCTGCCCGTACCCCCGGGCTTCACCATCACCACCGAGGCCTGCCGGGCCTACCTGGAGTCCGGAGCGGAGCCGCCGCAGCTGCGCGACGAGGTGAGTGCGCACCTCGACGCGCTTCAGCGGCGGATGGGCCGGCGGCTCGGCACCGGCGAGGACCCGCTGCTGGTCTCCGTCCGGTCCGGGGCCAAGTTCTCCATGCCGGGCATGATGGACACCGTCCTCAACATCGGCCTCTCCGACGCCTCGGTCCGCGCGCTCGCCACCCAGGCCGGCGACGAGCGCTTCGCCTGGGACTCCTAGCGGCGGCTTATCCAGATGTTCGGCAAGACCGTGCTCGGGGTGTGGTCGTCGAACCGGTGGCCGTGGGGCAGTGCCATGAGCGGGGTACTCCGGTGGGCGGGGGCGTGGCGGAACGGCGCGAGATCTTCCGCGCCGGCTCGAGCCTGCTCCTCCGCGCCGTTTCCGGCAAGCGGTTACCAGGGGGTGGACGGGGGTCGGGACGGGCGCCCGCGGGGGGCGCGCCGACGGGTTCGGCGCGCCCGGGGCTCACACCGCTTCGTAGCGGATCTGCGGATCCACGAACATCTGCACGTAGCCGCACTGGGCACAGATCAGGCCGCAGGCCGCCTTGTTGGCCCAATCGAGGCCCAGCAGGGACATCCCGGTGCTGTTGAGCTTCACATCGCGCTGCGCGAAGATCTGATGGTCGCAGAACGGGCAGGTCACCCGCTTGTTTCCGACGAATACCCGGAAGGTTCCCCTGGCCATCCGCTCCCCATTCCCCAGCCGTTCCCCTCATGGCGTCCGTGGGCACCTCCGCGGGCGACGCCCGCTGATGGACCGTTCGGGTGACGCGTGCGGATGATGCGCGGATGCGTAGAGGTGATCGTCTCATGATGCGACCCGGGGGGTCACGGGTCCCGAGCGGGGCGGCGCGGAAGGCGGGGGCCGGCACGTGCCGGGGCCGGCCGGCGCGCGCGACCCCCGCCGCTCGGGGCCCGTTCCGGGCCCCGTCATCGGGGCCCGGGAGCGGGCTCACTCGACGGCGCAGGCCGAGCCGTCGAGGGCGAAGGCGGTCGGCACCCCGGTCGCGCCCGACGCGGACCCGACGAAGCCGACCGTCACCGACCCGCCCGGGGGCACGTTCGCCGTGTAGTCCATCGGTGAGACCGTCACCCGCCCGCCGACCTGCGAGGCGGTGCCGCCCCACATGTTCGACACGCTCTCACCACCGGGGAAGTCCCAGGTCAAAGACCATCCCGAGAGGGTGATCGGGCCACTGTTGGTCAGTGTCACCTCGGCCTGGAAACCTCCCTGCCACTGGCTCGTCAACCGGTAGGCCACCGCGCACGCGGCCCCCGGGCCGCTCCCGCCCGGCGCGGTCCGCGCGGTCACGCTCCCCGACAACGGCGAGACGTTCCCGGCGGCGTCCCGCGCCTCCACGGCGAAGGTGTGGACGGTGTCCGGCTCCAGCCCCGTGACCACGGCCGTGGTCCCGGTGACCGAGGCGACCGGGGTTCGCGCCCCGCCGTCCAGCAGCAGTACCCGGTAGCCGGTCACCCCCACGTTGTCCGTGGCCGCCGACCAGGAGAGGGTCACCGAATCGGCGGTGGTGGCCGAGACGGTCGGGGTGCCGGGGGCGGTCGGCGGCTCGGTGTCACCCGGGCCGGGACCGGGGCCGGGGCCGTTCCCGTCGTCCGCGGCCAACTCGTGGGCGGTGCGGTCCAGATGGGTCGCCACCCAGGCGAGCGGGGCGTTCCAGTTGATCGTGTTCTCCTTGGACCCCCACGCCTGCGGCGCGGTGTCCGGACCGGCGTACGACTTGGCGGGCGGCTGCCCGGTGGGGGTCGCGTTGTCGTTGATCAGTTCGTTGTTGGGGCCGCCGGACAGCCAGCCGGGCGGGAACGGGGTCCCCGGGTAGGCGCCCCAGGCCAGCCGGTCGTGCAGATCGGTCTCGGCGAAGGCGCCGTAGCCGGTCACGTACGACAGGCGCATCGCGTTGTTGCCCATCAGGTAGTCCATCGCCCGGTGCATCGCCCGCAGGTAGTCGGCCTCCCCGGTCACGTCGTGCGCGGTGCCCAGTACCAGCATCCGGTTGGCGATGAAGGAGTTGGAGCCCCACGGGTAGGGCGAGGAGCCGGGGATCGCCGCGGGGTACCCCTCGTTCCCCAGCACGCCGATCACCGAGTCCGCGAAGGACCGCAGGTTCGACTCCATCCGCGCCAGGTCGGCCGCCGGCAGGTCGTTGTCGACGGTGAGCAGCGAGAGAGTGCCCGCCCCGGCGACCTCCGCCCAGTCGAACTGGCCCATCTCCCCGTAGTGCGGGGAGCCGGTCACCGCCGAGCGGTAGGCGCTCACCGAGGAGTCGCCCAGCGCGCCCGCCGTCAGGTACAGCTCCACGGCCGCCGCGTACCGGTCGTCGGTGGTCTTCGAGTCGCCGTAGTCGCCTCCGCCGTCGGCCTGCGGGGCGTGGGGGTAGGTGAGCACCGGGTGCGACTCCGCCCGCTGCCAGGCGTCCCGCGCCGACTCCCACAGCTCGGCGGCCCGGGCCGGGTCGTCCGACTCCAGGACCCGCGCCAGGTGGGCGGTGGTGCGCGCCACGGCGTAGGTCGCGTTGGTGGACGGCGGTTGGGCGGAGCGCGCCTGTGAGTTCTCCTCCGCGACGGAGGTGGGGAAGGCGCTCCAGACGTGGTTGTGCACCTTGTGCGAGGCCAACCCGGTGGAGGGCAGCAGACCGGGCATGAACCGCGAGCCGTACTCCACCTCGTCGACCAGGTCCGAGCGGCCGTTGCCGCTCTCGGGGATGTTCAGCGAGCCGTCGGGGTGGGCGTCGGGGTACCGCTCGTGGAGGTTGAGCAGAGTCCACGCGGAGATGGCGTGGTTGACGGCGTAGATGCCGAAGTCACCGGCGTCGGCCCAGGAGTACCGGACGTTCAGCCGCTCGTTCCCGCACCACTGTTGGTAACAGGGCACCGACTCGTCGCCCGGGTGCAGGGCGTCGTGCGCGTGGGCGGGATACCGCAGGTGGCGGGCCTCGGTCGGGGTGCCCATGCGGTGGAAGTAGAAGTAGTTCAGCGCCTCGTCGGCCAGGTCGGGGTAGAGCGAGGAGCCCTCGACGCGGAAGGCCACGCTGGTGCCGACGCCCGGCACGTGCAGGGTGTGGGTGCCGGGGGTGGTCACGGCGGAGAAGTCGGCGTGGTGGACGTGGTCGCCGGAGGCGGCGTCGTGGCCGCGCACCTCGGTGGTGCCGCTCGCCACCACCGTCCCGCTCCCGTCGCGCAGTTCCCAGGGGAGGGGGACGGTCGAGGGGGAGACCACGGTGGCGATCTTGTCGGCGCCGGTGAGATAGCCGACCTGGTTGACCCGCACGGGGCTCGGATCGGCGTTCGCGTGCGCGGTCGTACCCGTGGCGAGGTGGAGGGGGAGGAGCGCGGCGAGTACGAGGCCGACCGTCGCGGTGGCGGGGCGGCCGCGCCGGTGGTGCGGTCGGGAGGGCATGTGGGGTGTCCTTCCTGATCCGGGGGGTGCTCCGGCGGGGTGATCGGTATCCGGCCGGTCGGGCGTCCGGGGCGGTGGGATGCGTATCGGAGGTGAACGGGGACGGGTGCCCGGACGTCCCCGCGGTCGGCGGGGTGGCGGCGATGTGCCGTGCCCCGACCGGGCTCCGTCGCTCCCGTCCCGTCCGTCGTGTCCGGTCGTTCCCCTCGCGGTGGGGCGGGGGGATTTTTGGGAGCGCTCCCAAAACTTGACCTTCGCTTCCGCCTCGCCGGTGGTCCGCACCGATGAGGCGGGCTGGGTCTCCTTCTGGAAGCGCTCCCAAAACAGCACCCGGAGGTGCGTCGGTGCTCCACCCCGCACGGATCGGGGTGGAGCGGTGTCACGGCGGGGCGTTCGACGGGGGCGTCGTCGAACGCGGATGTCCGGACCCGCCGTCCGGTCCGCGGCTCCCGTGCGACACACAACATGAAGCCAGAGGTTCCGAAGCGAAGTCAATGAGCATGACAAGGTTCAAAAGGTGAACGTGTCGCCTCACCCGCCGGGGCGTGCGGACCCGTGTGGACCCGGGGGCTTGCGGGGGGTTTCGGGCCGATCAGGGCCCATGGGGCGCCCCGGCGCCGCCCCCGTGTCCCCCGGGGGAGGGTGACGCGCCATCCGGCCCGGGGCGTCGGCGGTATCGGCCGGGGAAACGGCCGGGGAGTGACTGTCCGGAGGGCGGGGCCGACCATAAGGTAAGGCTTGCCTAATGATGGGGCGCGGTGCGGCGGAAGTCGGATGTCACCCCCCGGCGCCGGGGTGCCGCCACGGGTGGCGGCATGCCCGTCGACGCCCACGGGGTCGGCGTGGTCGCGGGGTTGACCTCTCGTCACCCTCTCGGTCCTTTCGGGCGGGTGGTGTCGATCGGGGGTGTGCGGGGTGTGACATATTAGGTTAGCCTTACCTAAGAGTCCGTGATCATGGGCGCCGTTCGACCGTCCCCGGACGGTCGTCCATGCCCGAGCCGCCCCACCGGGAGACGTCGTGCCGCAGGTCGCCCACCGCCCCACCGAACCGCCCACCCGCCGCGACGCCGAACTCACCGGCCTCACCGCCCTGGTCACCGGCGCCGGTGGCGGCATCGGCGAAGCCGTGGTCCGGGTCCTGGTGGGGATGGGCGCGAGAGTGGCCGCCACCGACCGCGACCCGGCCGGAATCCGGGCGCTGGAGAAGGAGTTCGGCCCCGACACCGTCACCTCCCACCCCTTGGACGTCACCGATCCCGGTGCCGTGGAGGCCGTCGTCGCCGACATCGAGGACGTCCTTGGTCCCATCGGCGCCCTGGTCAACGTCGCCGGCGTGCTGCGGGTGGCCCCCGCCACCGAACTCACCGACCGGGACTGGGCCGAAACCTTCGCCGTCAACACCACCGGGGTCTTCCACACCTCCCGGGCGGTCGCGCGCCGCATGACCGCGCGCCGTTCCGGATGCGTCGTCACCGTCGGCTCCAACGCGGCCGGCATACCGCGTACCGGCATGGCCGCCTACGCCGCCTCCAAGGCCGCCGCCGCGCAGTTCACCAAATGTCTGGGCCTGGAGGTCGCCCGGGACGGCGTGCGGTGCAACGTCGTCTCGCCCGGCTCCACGGACACCGCCATGCAGCGGCAACTGTGGCCGGACCCGGCGGGGGACCCCGACGGCACCGCGACCGCCGCCGCCCGCCGCCGCGTCGTCGACGGTGATCCGGAGACCTACCGCACCGGCATACCGCTGGGGCGCATCGCCGAACCGGTCGACGTGGCAGAGGCCGTCGCCTTCCTGCTCACCGATCGCGCCCGGCACATCACCCTGCACGACCTCTACGTCGACGGCGGTGCCACCCTGCGCGTCTGACCCCCGCGCACCGGCCCGCCGGCCGTCCGGCATCGGGGCCACCGTCACCGACCCGACCATCCCCGCGCCCCCACGGCGCCCCCACCGGCACCATCCCGCCCCCACCGGCACCGCCCGACCGATCCGGCCCGCCGGCCGGAGGAACAGGAGCACCAGGTGACCACACCCGATGTCGTCGTGCGCGGCCCCGTGCCCGCCGCGCCCCGGGACCCCGCCGCCCCCACCGGCCGCTCGGCGGGCGACACCCCCGGGACGAGGGCGGACCGCGCGGACACCGTCGGCCGGGCCACCGCACTGCTCCGTGCCTGGCGGCCGGACGGGGACCGCTTCCTCGCCTCGCCCCGCCGCACCCTCCTGGGACGTGGCGTGCGCGCCGTGGTCCCGCACGACGAGCGCCCCGTCGCCGAGCGCGTCGCCGCCACCCTGGCCACCCTCGGGACCGACTCCGGCGGTTTCGGCGGCCACCGGGACGCCGGAGGTGGGGGTGAGGGGGACGATCGGGCATCCGCCGGCGGAGCCGACCACGACCCGGGCCATACCCCGCCCGGGAACACCCCCGTCCTGGTCATGGGCGCCGTCCCCTTCGACGCCGACCGCCCGGCGGCCCTGGCCGTCCCCGCCGAACTGAGGACCGCGCCCCCACCGGAGGGCGACCCCCTGATCGCCCTCCCCGCCGACCGCCCCGTCCTCCGGGGGGAGTGGCGCCTGCGCCCCGTGCCCGAACCGGCCCGGTACACCGCGGCCGTCACCGAGGCGGTCCGCCGGATGCGCGCCGGCGACTTCCACAAGGTCGTTCTGGCCCGCACCCTCGAGCTCGACGCCGACCAGCCCCCCGACCTGCCCGCCGTCCTGGAGCGCCTCGCGCGCCGCGATCCCACCGGCCACACCTTCGCCCTGCCCACCGGGCCCGGCCGCACCCTGCTGGGCGCCAGTCCCGAGCTGCTCCTCTCGCGCACCGGTGACCGGGTGGTCGCCAACCCGTTGGCCGGATCCGTACCCCGCGGCCCCGACCTGGCCGAGGACGTCCGACGCGCCGCCCGTCTCCTGGACTCACCCAAGGACCTGCACGAACACGCCGTGGTCGTCGCCGACATCCGCGCCGCTCTCGAGCCGTGGTGCGAGCACCTGGAGATACCCGGGCGGCCCGGCCTGGTGCGCACCGCCGGCATGTGGCACCTGTCCACCACCGTCACCGGCACCCTGCGCGCACCGTTCCCCACCTCGTTGGAACTCGCGGGCGCGCTTCACCCCACCCCCGCCATCTGCGGGACCCCCACCCCGGTGGCCCGCCGGGTGATCGGGGAACTGGAACCCTTCGACCGCGGCTGGTTCACCGGCATGGTCGGCTGGCAGGACGTGCGGGGCGACGGCGAATGGGTGGTCACCATCCGCTGCGCCGAGGCCGAGGGCAACGGCGTGCGGCTGTACGCCGGGGCCGGGATCGTCGCGGACTCCGACCCCGAGGCCGAGACCGCCGAGACCGGCGCCAAGTTCCGCACCCTGCTGCGCGCCCTGGAGGCCGACCTGTGAGCACCGTGAACCCCGCGAACCCCGTCGTCTCCGCCGCGTCCCCCGTCGTCGCGTCCCCCGCCCCCGTCGTCGCGTCCCCCGCCCCCGTCGTCGCGCCGCGCGCCACCGCCGGACCACCGGTCGCCGGTCGCGACTGGACCCCCTGGCCGGAGGAGTTCGCCGCCCGCCATCGCGCCGCCGGCCACTGGCGCGGCGAGACCTTCGCCGGCGTGCTGCGCGACCGCGCCGCCGCCCACCCCGACCGGATCGCCGTCGTCGACGGCGAACGTCGCCTCACCTACGCCGAGTTGCACCGCAGCGCCGAACGGATGGCGGCCGGACTGCTCACCCTCGGCGTCACCGCCGGTGACCGGGTCGTCGTCCAACTCCCCAACCGGGCCGAGTTCCTCGAGACGATCTTCGGTCTCTTCCGGATCGGCGCGCTGCCCGTCTTCGCGCTCCCCGCCCACCGCGAGGCCGAACTCCGGCACTTCTGCGCCCACTCCGACGCCGTCGCGCTGATCGTGCCCGACCGGCACGACGGCTTCGACCACCGCGCCCTCGCCGGCCGGGTGGCGGAGAGCGCCGACCCCGCCCCGCGCCACGTATTGGTGCTCGGCGACCCCGGCCCGCACACCGCCCTCGCCGACGTGCCCCGGGACCCGGCCGACCTCCCCGCCGGCCGGTTGCCCGACGGACCGGAACCCGGGGACCTCGCCTTCCTCCAACTCTCCGGCGGCAGCACCGGCGTGCCCAAGCTCATCCCGCGCACCCACGACGACTACCTGTACTCCGTGCGCGGCTCCAACGAGATCTGCGGCGTCACGGAGGAGAGCGTGTACCTGTGCGCGCTGCCCGCCGCGCACAACTTCCCGCTCAGTTCCCCCGGCACCCTCGGCGCGCTGTACGCCGGCGGCCGGGTGGTGATGTGTCCAGCCCCCAACCCGGACACCGCCTTCCCGCTGATCGAGCGCGAGGGCGTCACCATCACCGGAGTCGTCCCCCCGCTGGCCCTCGCCTGGACCGGGGCCGTCCGCGACCCCGCCGTCCGCGCCCGCCTCGCCCCGCTGCGCACCCTGCTGGTCGGCGGCGCCAAGTTCACCGAGGAGGCCGCCCGCCGGGTCCGTCCGGCGCTGGGCTGCGACCTCGTGCAGGTCTTCGGCATGGCCGAGGGGCTGGTCAACTACACCCGTGCGGACGACCCCGCCGACATCGTGCTCACCACGCAGGGCCGGCCCATCTCACCGGACGACGAGATCCGGATCGTCGACGACGCCGACCGCGAGGTGCCGCCCGGCACCACCGGCCACCTGTTGACCCGCGGCCCCTACACCATTCGCGGCTACTGGCGGGCCCCGGAGCACAACGCCCGCTCCTTCACCGCCGACGGCTTCTACCGCACCGGCGACCTGGTCCGTCGCCTGCCCACCGGCCATCTGGTCGTCGAGGGCCGGGCCAAGGACCAGATCAACCGGGGCGGGGAGAAGATCGCCGCCGCCGAGGTGGAGAACGTCCTGCTGGCTCACCCGGCCGTGCACGACGCGCAGGTGGTGGCGGTGCCCGACGACTACCTGGGCGAGCGCACCTGCGCCTACCTGGTGTTGCGGCCCGGCGAGGAGCCCCCGAAACCGGCCGCCGTGCGGCGCTTCGTCCGGGAGCGGGGCCTGGCCGCCTACAAGATCCCCGACATCGTCCGGATCGTGGAGTCCTTCCCGGAGACCGGTGTCGGCAAGGTCTCCAAGAAGGACCTGCGCGTCCGCGACGCGGTCGCCGACGACTGACGCCCCGCCCCGGGGCGGGCCTTCCCCCCGGTGGGGGCCGGCCCCGGGGTCCGGGTGCGTCCGCACCCCGCCCTTCACCACCGTCACCCGCCCCCGTACCGGAGGACAACCGAACCGATGGCCCTGCCCCGCATCGCCCCGTACCCCATGCCCGGCCCGGACCGTCTGCCCGCCAACCGGGTGGACTGGACCCCGAATCCCGAGCGGGCCGTGCTGCTCGTCCACGACCTGCAGAACCACTTCCTGTCCGCCTTCACCGCCGACGCCCCGCCCGTCCCGGAGATGCTGCACCACATCGATCGGCTGCGGACGGTCTGCGCCGAGGCCGGCATCCCCGTCCTGTACACCGCGCAGCCCGGCGGCCAGACACCCGAACAGCGCGGTCTGCAACAGGACTTCTGGGGCCCCGGCATCCCCGGGGACCCGCACGCCGCCGCCATCGCGGACGCCGTGGCCCCCGGCCCGGACGACACCGTGGTGACCAAGTGGAAGTACGGCGCCTTCACCCGCACCGACCTCGACAGCCGGCTGCGCGAACTGGGCCGCGACGAACTGATCGTCACCGGCGTCTACGCCCACATCGGTGTCCAGGTCACCGCCTGCGAGGCGTGGATGCGCGATCTGCGGGCCTTCGTCGTCGCCGACGCCGTCGCCGACTTCTCCGAGGCCGAACACCTCGGCGCCCTGACCTGGGCCGCCGGGCGCTGCGCCGTGGTCACCGACACCGAGACCCTGGTCCGGACCCTGGGCAAGGGGACGGGGGAGGCCGGGAACACCGCCACCGCCACCGGTGCCGTCCCGATCGTCGACCGGTTGCGTGCCGACGTCGCGGAGGCCCTCGGCGAGGACTCCGCCGACCTGCCGGTGGACGAGAACCTCGCCGACCACGGCCTGGACTCCATCCGGCTGATGAGCCTGCTGGAGCGCTGGCGCACCGAGTACGGCGTGGATCTCGCCTTCCCCGACCTCGCCGAGGAGCCGGTCCTCGAGCGCTGGGCCGAATTGCTGGCGCCCCGCGCCTGACCGCTCCCGCCGCCCCGCGCCGGTGGTCCGCGCCGTCCCCGGTCACCGGCGCGGACCACCGGCGCGGGGAAACGCGGCGGAAACCGGGGACGGGGGTGCGTAGAGTCGGGGGCATGACGGTGGAGAACGGCGGGGACGGCGTCGGCGGTAGTGTCCGGACCGACACCTGGCTCTGGTCGGTACGGCTGGTCAAGACGCGCTCGCAGGCCACGGCGGCCTGCCGGGCCGGACACGTCCGGGTCAACGGCTCGCGGGTCAAACCCGCCCACCCCCTGCGCCCCGGCGACGAGGTCCGGCTGCGCCAGGGCATCCGGGAACGGATCGTGGAAGTGAAGAAGTTGGTGCGCAAACGGGTCGGCGCGCCGGTCGCCGCCGAGTGCCTGACCGACAACAGTCCGCCGCCCCCGCCGCGCGAGGCGATCGCCCCACCCGGCATCCGCGACCGGGGTACCGGCCGTCCCACCAAGCGCGACCGGCGCGAGCTGGAGCGGCTGCGCGGCCAGTGGGAAGGTCGCGAGGGCCGGGAGGGCGACGAAGAACACTGACCGGACCGGAGGTCCGTTCACCGGCGTCGGTGAACACCTCCCCGGTATGTGTCCGCGGCGGGCCCGGGCCCGGTGCCTCACGGCAGGGCGCGGTGCTCCGGATGGTTCCGGGTACGGCGGTCCTCCTTCATCTCCGCCTCGTACAGGTGATCCCGACCGGCCACCAACTCCTGCCGGATCCGCTCCTCCGCGGCCGTGAACGGCTTGTAGTACGTGGCGTTGTAGTCCTCCACCACCTGGAAGGTCCACCGCCCCGGCAACACGTTCCGGCCGACGATCTCCCGCTCCAGCAGTTCCGCCTGCGCGGTGTGTCCGGCCTCCCGCAGCTTCTCCACCGCGTCCCCGAGGATCAGGTCGGCGGTGCCGGTGAGTTGGTGGAACGAGTACAGGTGACCGCGCGCCCGCTCGATCGTCTCCAGTGCCTTGGAGACCAGGCCGGTGGCCTCGACGGTCGCGTCGTCCACCCCCTCGGGTCGGCGGTGGGCGGCGTCGGGACCGTCCCCGCGCCCCGTTCCCGCCCCGTCCCCCGCCGGGTCGGTCGTGCCGGTGGTGTCATCGGTGTCGTTCCCGTGTTCCGCGGCGTCGCTCGCCCGTGGTGTGTCCGCTGCCATGTCCGCAGCCCTGCCCGCTCGCACCCGGGGGCACTCCCGGGCATCCGCCGGCCGGGGCCGGGGGTCGCCCGATCGGCCCACACGCGGATGCGGATCCTCCCGAACGGCCCAACCATCGACGACGGGCGACACCCGTTCGGGTGTCGCCCGTGCCGGCCTTCCGAACCACGGAGGACACACATGAAGCGCACCCGATTCGCCACCGCCGTCGCCGTCGCCACCCTCGTGGTGGCGGGCGCCTCCACCGGAACCGCCTTCGCCGACGAGACCATGACCGACGCGGGCTACCTGGAGCAGGCCCGCCAGGGGAACCTGACCGAGATCCTCGCCGGCGAGGACGCTCTCGCCAACTCCCGCAGCGAATGCGTCCGCCACGTCGGTGAGGTGCTGATCCGCGACCACACCCTCCTCGACGCCGACGTCACCGCCCTCGCCGACGCCCGCGGCGTCGACCTGCCCGACGCCCCCGCCCCCGACCAGCAGCTCACCCTCGAGGAGGTCTCCGCGCTGGCCGGGACCGAGGAGTACGAGGCGGCCTGGCTCCTCGCCCAGGAGGCGGCCCACCTGGAGACCCTCGACCTGATCGACACGCAGGTCGAGTACGGCACCGACGAGGAGATCACCGCCGCCGCCCTCTCCGCCCGGCCGATCGTCGAGACGCACCTGGAGATGGTCCGCGGCGGTGTCTGCCACGCGGCGGTGGACCCGGCGCACGTCCCGGCCGGCTTCGGTCCCCGCTGACCGTCGTGCGCGCGGCACGCCGCCGGCCCGTACCGCCCCGCCGGGGCCTCCCCGGTCCCGCGGCGATCGCCGTCCGGTGCGGACTCGGGGTCGGGCTCGGCCTGGCACCGGTCCTGCCGCTGCTGTCCGCGCCGGCTCCGGAGGCGGTCCCCCCGCCCCCGGCGCCGGCCCGGGCGGCCCCCGCCGGGGAGGTGGGCGCCGAGCCCGCCGCCGCGTCGAACGTCCCGGCCCCCGCCGCACCGGACCCGTTCCGGTCCCCGGCGGGGGCCGGAACGGCCGGTCTCCTCGGTCTTCCCGGTCTCTCCGGTCTCCTCGGGATCGCCGAGCCCGCACGGTCCGTCCGACCCGCGGCCCCCGGCACACCCCCCGTGCGGCTGGAGGTTCCCGGTCTGCGGGACCTCGCGGTCGTCCCCGTCGGAACCGACCCGGCCGGTTCGGTCCCCGTCCCCGACGAACCCGACCGGGTCGGCTGGTGGGCCCCCGGCGCCCGCCCGGGACGGGCGACGGGCACGGTCCTGCTGGTGGGTCACGTCGACACCCCCACCGGCGGCCCCGGCCCCTTCGCCGACCTCGCCGACCTGCCGACCGGAACCCGCGTCGAGGTGATCGGCGCCGACGGCCGCACCCATCGGTACGCCGTCACCACCACCCGCCGCCACGCAGCCGACACCCTCCCCGACGTGCTCTTCGCCGCCGACGGCCCACCCCGCCTGGCCCTGGTCACCTGCGCCGGACGGTACGACCCGGAGGCCGGCCGATACGAGGAGACCCTCGTCCTCCTCGCCCGCCCCGTCCCCTGACCATCTCCGACCGACCCGCCCCCGACCGCCCGTCGCGGGGCGGTTCGTGTCATTTTTCACTCACCCGTTCGGGTAGGCGGAGGACTTCCGCGACAGGAGACCCGATCGGCGCATCCGGACGACATCCGGAAGAGGAGGGCACCTGAGAGCCGTGGTGTGGCACGGGGTGGGGGACATCCGCCTGGAGGACGTCCCCGACCCGAAGATCAGGGACGCGCACGACGCGATCGTGCGCATCACCTCCTCCGCGATCTGCGGAACCGACCTGCACTTCGTCCGGGGCACCATGCCCGGACTGCGCGAGGGTCTGATCCTCGGCCACGAGGGAGTGGGCGTCGTCGAGGAGATCGGGGCCGGCGTGCGCAACCCGCGCCCCGGCGACCGCGTCGTCATCCCCTTCACGGTGGCCTGCGGGGTGTGCGGCTACTGCCGCGCCGGCTACCACGCCCAGTGCGACAACGCGAACCCCGGCGGCCGACGCGCGGGCACCGTCTTCTTCGGTGGGCCCGAGGCCGCCGGTGGCCTGGACGGGCTCCAGGCCGAGTAGGCTCGCGTCCCCTACGCGCACGTCGGTCCCGTACCGCTGCCGGACAGCGTGAGCGACGCGGCGGCCCTCCTGCTCTCCGACATCTACCCCACGGCCCGGTTCGGCGCGAAGCTCGCCGAGATCCGCGCCGGTGACACCGTCGCCATTCTCGGCGCCGGCCCCGTCGGCCGGGCCGCCATCGCCCGCGCCCGCATGGAGGGCGCCGGACGGATCGTCGTCGTGGACGGCATCCACGACCGCCTCGAACTCGCCCGCGACCAACACGCCGAGGTCGTCGACTTCAACGCGGAGGATCCCGTGCAGGCCGTCCTGGAGATGACCGGCGGCATCGGCGTGGACCGGGTCATCGACGCCGTCGGCGTGGACGACGAGCGCCCCGCACGCGGCCCCGCCGCCGAGGCGCCGGCGGAGAAGACCGAGGAGTTCGACCGCGAGCGTGACGAGGTGGCTCCCGAGCAGCACCCCGACGGCGACACCCGGGTCCCGGGCAACGCCCCCTCGCCGGCCCCCTCGCCGGCCTCCCGCCGGGCTGTGCGGATGGTGGCCAAGGCCGGGACCATCGGCATCATCGGCGTCTATCCGCCGCAGGTGGAGCACTACCCCTTCGGCGAGGCGTTCATGAAGAACCTCACGCTGAAGACGGGCAACTGCCACCACCGGCACCACATCCCGGATCTGGTCTCCATGGTCGCCGGTGGCACACTCGACCCGGCCCCGCTGATCACCCGCTGGGAGGGCATGTCGGACGCCATCGAGGCGTACCGCGCCTTCGACCGACGCGAGGAGGGCTGGACCAAGGTCGCCCTCGGCGACGGCGCGCACGCGCACGGCCTCCCCACCGTCGGTGCCGGCGGCCCTCGCTGATCCCCGCCGATTCCCGCTCGCCTCCGACGTCCCGCGGCCCCGGATCGGTTCCCACCGACCGGGGCCGCGCGGCTGCCCGGGCGGGATTCGGGTACCCGCCCCCCATGTTCTTCGACTCCTGGACGGACCTGCTGCGGGTGGCGGTGGTGGCACTGGTGGCCTACCCCGCCCTCATCGCCCTGCTGCGGCTCTCCGGCAAACGCACCCTGGCCAAGATGAACGCCTTCGACCTGGTGGTCACCGTGGCACTGGGCTCGACCCTGGCCACCATCCTGCTCAACCGGGACGTCTCCCTGAGCGAGGGTGTCCTCGCCCTCGCGATGCTGATCCTCCTACAGTTCGTCAGCGCCATGGCCTCCGTCAGATCCCGCCGCGTCCGGAAACTGCTCAAGTCCGAACCCGCGCTGCTGCTGCGCGACGGCCGGTTCCTCACCGACGCCATGGAGCGCCACCGGGTGCCCCGGGACGAGGTGCGCCAGGCGATCCGCAGCCAGGGCATCGGGGCCGTGGAGGACGTGGCGGCGGTGGTACTGGAGACCGACGGCACCTTCAGCGTCATCCCCCGCTCCTCGGTCGGCACCGGCACCTCCTTCGCCCCGGTGCGCGGCGGCACACCCGCCGGGGCGGAAAACGACGGTGCGCCGGGCTCATCGGGGCTCTGATCGGCCCCGGCCGCTCAGCACTCGATGACGTTGACGGCCAGGCCGCCGCGCGCGGTCTCCTTGTACTTGACCTTCATGTCGGCGCCGGTCTCCTTCATGGTCTTGATCGCCTTGTCCAGGGAGACGTGGTGCCGGCCGTCGCCGCGCAGCGCCATCCGGGCGGCGGTGACCGCCTTGACGGCGGCCATGCCGTTGCGCTCGATGCAGGGGATCTGCACCAGCCCGCCGACCGGGTCGCAGGTCAGGCCCAGGTTGTGCTCGATGCCGATCTCGGCGGCGTTCTCCACCTGCTCGGGGCTGCCGCCCAGCACCTCGGCCAGTCCGCCGGCCGCCATCGAGCAGGCCGAGCCCACCTCGCCCTGGCAGCCGACCTCGGCGCCGGAGATGGAGGCGTTCTCCTTGAACAGCAGCCCGATCGCGCTCGCCGCCAACAGGAAGCGGACCACCCCGTCCTCATCGGCGCCGGGCACGAACTCGGTGTAGTGGTGCAGGACGGCCGGGATGATGCCCGCCGCGCCGTTGGTGGGGGCGGTGACGACCCGGCCGCCGGCGGCGTTCTCCTCGTTGACCGCCATCGCCCACAGGGTGGTCCACTCCATGGCGTGCTGCGCCCGGTCGCCCTCGGCCCGCAGTTGGCGGGCGGAGTGCGCGGCCCGTCGGCGCACCTTCAGCCCGCCGGGCAGGATGCCCTCCCGGCTCAGGCCGCGCGCCACGCACTCGCGCATGACCTCCCAGATGCGTAGCAGGCCGTCGCGGACCTCGGCCTCGGGCCGCCAGGCGGTCTCGTTCCCCAGCATCAGCGCCGAGACCGACAGACCGGTCTCCCGGGTCAGGCGCAGCAGTTCGTCCCCGGTGCGGAAGGGGTGGCGCAGCGCGGTGTCGTCGGGCTTGATCCGCTTCTCGCCGACCGCCTCCCCGTCGACGACGAAACCGCCGCCCACCGAGTAGTACGTCTTCTCCAGCACCGGCTTCCCGTCGGCGTCGCGGGCGCACAGCGTCATGCCGTTGGCGTGGTACGGCAGGGAACGGCGCCGGTGCAGCACGAGGTCGGCGTCGGGGTCGAAGTCCAGCACCGGGCCGTCGGCGGTCTCCGCGCCCAGCAGCCGCAGCCGCTTCTCGGCGCGGATCCGATCCACCTCGGCGTCGGCGCGCTCCGGGTCCACGGTGTCGGGGGCGTGGCCCTCCAGTCCCAGTAGCACCGCCTTCGGCGTGCCGTGGCCGTGGCCGGTGGCGCCGAGCGAGCCGAACAGCTCCGCCCGCACCCCGGCGGTCTCGTCGAGCAGCCCCTCGCGGCGCAGCCGGCGGGCGAACATCCGGGCGGCGCGCATCGGCCCGACCGTGTGCGAGCTGGAGGGGCCGATGCCGATGGAGAAGAGGTCGAAGGCGGAGAGTGCCACGGGGCGGACTCCCTTGTCTGCTCGTGGGTGGTGAGCGCCGGGGGCGGAGGGTGGGGGCCGGCGCGCGGGGTGGGCGCGGGGCCGGTCCCGGAGGCCGGTGACGGGGAGGGGCGGTACGGGGTCGCCGTCCGCGCCCTCCCCGTCACCGGGGGTGGGGCGGGTCAGACCGTCAGGTTCGGGTACAGCGGGTGCTTCTCGGCGAGGGCGACGACCCGGGCCTTGAGCGACTCGGTGTCGAAACCGGGCTTGAGGGCTTCGGCGATCACGTCGGCGACCTCGCGGAAGTCCTCGGCGTCGAAACCGCGGGTGGCCAGGGCCGGCGTGCCGATCCGCAGGCCGGAGGTGACCATCGGCGGGCGCGGGTCGTTCGGCACGGCGTTGCGGTTGACGGTGATGCCGATGCCGTGCAGCCGGTCCTCGGCCTGCTGCCCGTCCAGCTCCGAGTTCCGCAGGTCCACCAGGACCAGGTGCACGTCGGTGCCCCCGGACAGCACGGAGACACCGGCGCCGGCGACGTCCTCGGCGAGCAGGCGCTCGGCGAGGAGCTTCGCGCCCTCCAGGGTACGGCGCTGCCGGTCCCGGAACTCCTCGGTGGCGGCGATCTTGAACGCCACCGCCTTGGCGGCGATCACGTGCTCCAGCGGGCCGCCCTGCTGGCCGGGGAAGACCGCCGAGTTGATCTTCTTGGCGTGTTCGGCGCGGGAGAGGATGACACCGCCGCGCGGGCCACCCAGGGTCTTGTGGGTGGTGGTGGTCACCACGTCGGCGAACGGCACCGGGTTGGGGTGCAGCCCGGCGGCGACCAGACCGGCGAAGTGCGCCATGTCCACCATCAGCAGCGAGTCGTTGGCGTCGGCGATGCGGCGGAACTCCGCGAAGTCCAGCTGCCGCGGGTACGCCGACCAGCCGGCGATGATCAGCTTCGGCCGGTGCTCGGCGGCCAGCCGCTCGACCTCGGCCATGTCCACGCGGCCGGTCTCCGCGTCCACGTGGTAGGCGACGACGTTGTACAGCTTGCCGGAGAAGTTGATCCGCATCCCGTGGGTGAGGTGCCCGCCGTGGGCGAGGTCCAGACCCAGGATGGTGTCGCCGGGCTGGAGCAGCGCGAACATCGCGGCGGCGTTGGCGGAGGCGCCGGAGTGCGGCTGCACGTTCGCGGCGTCGGCCCCGAACAGCTCCTTCACCCGGTCGCGGGCCAGGGTCTCGATGACGTCCACGTGCTCGCAGCCGCCGTAGTAGCGGCGGCCCGGGTAGCCCTCGGCGTACTTGTTGGTGAGTACCGAGCCCTGCGCCTGCAGCGCGGCCACCGGGGCGAAGTTCTCCGAGGCGATCATCTCGAGGGTGGACTGCTGACGGAGCAGTTCGGCGTCGACGGCGGCGGCGACGTCCGGGTCCACCTCGTGCAGTGAACCGTTCAACAGCGACGGGGAGATCGGGGACGACTGGGGCGACTGGGAAGACATGGCGGTCTGAAGTCCTTCGGTCTGCGGACGGTCTGCGGGCCGGCCGGTCGCCGTCCCCGGCCGGTCCGCCCCCGGCGGACCGGGACGGACCGGCCGGGGACGGCGACCGGGACAAGCGGGGTGGTGCCCGCCGGGGTCACTCCTCGCTGAAGGAGGTGTACTCCTCGGCGGAGAGCAGGTCCCCCGGCAGGCCGGCGGCCTCGTCGAGCCGGACCTTGAACAGCCAGCCCTCCTCGAAGGGGGAGGAGTTGACCAGACCCGGGTCGTCCACGGCGTTCTGGTTGACCTCCACGACCTCGCCGGAGACCGGGGAGTACAGCTCGCTGACGGACTTGGTGGACTCCAGCTCGCCGCAGGTCTCGCCCGCCGTCACGGTCCGCCCGGTCTCGGGCAGCTCGACGAAGACGACGTCACCGAGCGCCGAGGCGGCGTGCGCGGTGATGCCCACGGTGGCGACGCCGTCATCGGCCGGCGACAGCCACTCGTGCTCCTTGCTGTACCGCAGGTGCTGGGGGTTGTTGCTCATGGGTGGATTCTCCCGGGTCACGAGGGTGGCGGGTGGGACGGTTCCGACCGGTGGGACACCGGCCGGGGACGGGGAGGCCCGTGCCGGGCGGGCCGGTGTCCCGGCTCACGGGGCGGGGCGGTGTCGGCGGTGGGCGAACGGGATCGGGAGCCCCGACGGGACGGGCGGCGCCGGGCGGCGACGCGGGGGCGTCGTCCGTCCCATCGGGAACGGACGGGCGGGGAGGCGCCGGGGCCGGTGTCCGGCGCCGGGGACCCGCCCCGCCGGCCTACCGTCGCCGACGATAGAAGGGCAGGGCGAGGACCGCACACGACTCGCGGGTACCGCGCACGTCCACCGCGACCCCCGACTCCCCGGCCGGCGCGGGCTCGGCGTGCGCGGCGTCCACGTACGCCATGGCGATCGGCCGACCCAGGGTGGGGGAGGGGGCGCCGGAGGTGATCTCGCCGATCACCTTCCCGTCGGCGTCCACCACCGGGTGGCCGGCCCGCGGCACGCGGCGACCGTCGGAGACCAGCCCCACCAGTCGACGCGGCGGCTCGGCCTCCGCGCGGCGGGCGGCGGCCTCCAGGGCGGTGCGGCCGACGAAGTCGCCGGGCTTGTCGAAGCGCACCACACGACCCAGGCCCGCCTCGAACGGGGTGGTCTCCCGACTCAGTTCGTGCCCGTACAGCGGCATCCCGGCTTCCAGCCGCAGGGTGTCGCGGCAGGACAGGCCGCACGGCACCGGGGCGGCGGGCTCCCCGTCGGGGCCGGTGACCCGGGCGGTGATCAACGCGGCCCACAGGGTGGGGGCGTCCTTCGGGGCGACGAAGAGTTCGAAGCCGTCCTCGCCGGTGTAGCCGGTGCGGGCGATCATCGCGGGGACCCCGGCGACGGTGCCGGGAACACCGGCGTAGTACTTCACGGCGTCGAGCTCGACGCCGGTGAGACCGGAGAGCAGCTCCACCGCGCGCGGCCCCTGCACGGCCAGCAGCGCGTACGCCTCGCGGTCGTCGCGCACGGCGGCGTCGAAGCCGGCGGCCCGCTCGCGCAGCGCGTCCAGGACGCCCCGCGCGTTGGCGGCGTTGGCCACCACCAGATAGGTGTCGGCGGCGGTGCGGTAGACGATCAGATCGTCCAGGATGCCGCCGTCGGCGTCGCAGATCATCGTGTAGCGGGCGCGGCCGGGGGCGATCGCCGAGATGTGACCGACCAGGGCGTGGTCCAGCAGTTCCCCGGCGGCGGGGCCGTGCACGGTGATCTCGCCCATGTGGGAGAGGTCGAAGAGCCCGACGTGCTCGCGCACCGCCCGGTGCTCCTCGCGCTCGCTGCCGTAGCGCAGCGGCATGTCCCAGCCCGCGAAGTCGGTCATGGCGGCGCCCAGCTCGCGGTGCACCGCGTCCAGGGGCGTGCGGCGGGGTCCGGCGGCGGACTCGGGGGACGCTGCGGATGCGGTCATGGGGTTCCTCCGGGGACGACTGGGGGGGGGGGGGGTCCGCCGGTGGCGGCCACGGCCGTACGGCACGCCCTCCCCATCTGTCATCTGCACCTGAGAGGTTCGCCGGGCCGGTGCGGCCCCGGCTTGCACCGTGGGTGGGACCGTCCCGGTGGGCCGGGCGCGGTCCGCTTTTCAGATCTGCCTCTCGCGCGCGGTAATGGGGGCCTGAGAGATTCAAGGGAGGACTTGCTCCTTCGGCGCCCCGGCGGAACCGGGGACTCTCCCGCACGCGATCGAACGGCCGGTATGCGGTTGGGCGGTCATCATCGCACGGCCGGTCCCGTCGCGGCGCGCGGGGCGCGCGTCGCGACGGGACCGGCCGTGGTCGGGCGGAGGCGAGCGGGTGGGTGGTCCCGGGGGAGCCGGTGTCGATCGGCTGCCGAACCCGTCGGCCCGGCGCCCGGGAGGGAACCGGCGCCGGGCCGACGGGAGGGTGTGGAACCCGCTGGAGCGGGCCCCGACGGGGAGAGGAGAGCCCACCCGGGCCCCGCGGACTCAGGGTTCGCGGGACCCGGGTCCGCGGACTCAGGGTTCGCGGATCTCGGCCACCGGAAGGGCGGGCCGCAGGAACGGCGCGATCTTCGCCGTGCGGTCCGCGCCGGCCGCCGCCGGGTTCATCATCGGGTCGGCCGTCCCGTCGACGGTGGTCTCCAGCAGGTCGATCAGGTTGCCGAGGGAGTTCAGGTCGCCGGCCTGCCCCTCGTCGCCCGCCCCGGCCCCCTCGGAGGGGACGATCGGCTCGATGGGGAAGTCCTCGTCGAGGCCCCCGCCGTCGATGCCCTCCGTGTCGTCGATGCCCCCGATGCCGTCGATGGGGAAGTTCGGCAGCAGACCGGAGAGCAGCGCCGCCACGAAATCGTCGATCTCCGTCAGCAGATCGGTCAGCAGCTCGTCCACGGAGTCCTCGAGCACCGGCTCGACCTCCGCGCCGGGCTCGGTGGCATCGCCGGGCTCGACGGACCCGATCGTCTCCGTCTCGGAGGTGTCCGGCAGGGCGGCCACCAACTCCATGATCGAGTTTGTCAGGGAGGTGAGCCGCTCCAGCGCGTCGGCGATGTCGGGGACGGGCAGGACGCGCGATTCGGCGTCCGTGACCCCGTCCTCCTCCGCCAGGGCGGGGACCACGGCGGCGAAGGCCGCCGGATACGTGCCGACCCCCGCGCGCTCGGCGGAGAGCCCCGGGGAGAGCGGGATGTCGGGGGCGGTGACGGCGGAGGCGGGACCGGTGGTGCCCAGCAGCAGGGCGCCGGCGGTGCCCGCGGCGAGAGCGGTGGCGAGGATCGGATGGACACGGGGTGTGCGCATGGGGTCTCCAGGAGGGCCGCTGCGCGCGGCGGGATCGATGTGCGGGCGTGGCGGACGGCGGTGCGGGACGCCCCGCGGCACGGAACGGGTCACCGGGCGGTCGTGATCCCCGACGTCCCGTGGCGCGCGCCCGGGGCGGTCGGACGTCGAACCGCTCCGGAGCGGCGGACGACCTCCCGCACACCGTTCAGCCTTGAAGCGCCGGCTGCGTTCCGCAACCTCTCCGTAGCCGTACGTGGTCGAAGGGGTGATCCGACTCCGCGCGGCGTCCCGTCCGACCCCGGAGGCGGACCCCGTGCCCACGGAGGCCGTGACTCGTCTAGGGTCTGCGTTCATGACGGGACAGACGGGTCTGCCGACCGCGCCGGGGGCCTCGGGCACCTCCTGGCCGAGCAACGAACTGGAAGAGGTGCTGGCCGCCTCGGTCGGTGTGCCGGACGCCGGGGAACGGATACTGACGGCGATCGCCCGCAGCTCGTTGTGGGTGCCGCTGCCCGAGGGTGGCGGGCCCACCTCCCCGCATCTGAACCTGCCCACCCTGGAGATCAACGGCGGCGTCTACGTGCCGGTCTTCAGCTCCGCCGAACAGTTCATGAGGGGCGCCGGTTCCCACCTCTCCTTCGCGGTGGCCCCGGCGATCGAGTTCGCCCGCGGCCTGCCGCCGCAGGCCGGAGTCGTGATCAACCCCGGTGGCACCATCGGCGCGCCGCTGCCGCCGGCGGCGGTGGCCGAGCTGTGCCGGGACACCCCGGGCGAGCGGGTGCCGGGCCGGCCCAGCGGGGCCCGGATGCGGCTCTTCGAGCCGGACTGGAAGGAGGAGCCGGTCGACTTCCTCGCCGCGGCGGCGGGCGAACTGTCCGAGATCCCGGCGGTGCGCACCGCCCGGCGCGGCCTGGCCAGCGCCGAGGGCGGCCCGCCCTCGTTGTGCGTGGGAGTGGAGCTGGAGCCGACGGTGCTCGGCGGTCCGCAGGGACCGGTTCCCCCGGAGGTCGCGGCGGCCGTCGGGGAGGCGCTGGGGGTCGCGCTGGCCCGGGTGCCCGTGCGGTGGCCGGTGCAACTGCTGCTCATGGACACGGCGGACGACCCGCTGGTGCACTGGATGCGGCAGTGCGTGACGCCGTTCTGGTGGCGCGGTGCCTGATCGGGGACGTGCGGAGCAGGGCGCCGGCGCCGCGCCGGCCCCGGGGTCGGTGGGATCCGAACCGGTGATACGGGAGGGGCGACGCGGTCGACCCCCGGGTCCGGCCGTCCCGAGCCGCGGCCCGAACGGCTCCCGGCGGGGTCGTGCCCGCTTCCCCGCCCGCCCGCCCCGGACCGGTACCCGTGCGGCCCTCCCCGGCCCGACGCCCCACTCCGGGGCGGGGTGCGGCGGGCCCGTCACCGGAACGGTGGACCGGGTCCCGCTGACCGGACCCGGTGCCGAACCCGGCCCGGTCCGGTTCGTCCGACCCGGGGTGGGGCGCCCGGTTCGCCCCCGCCGACGGCGCTCGGGCGGTGGTGCCGGAGAATGCCCCGGTGAACCCCCTGACCCCCGACCTCCAGCAGTGGCTCGACCTCGCCGGCATCGCCGTCTTCGCGATCTCCGGCGCGCTGCTGGCGGTGCGCAAGAACTTCGACGTCTTCGGCATGGCGGTCCTCGCCTTCGCCACCGGTTTGGGCGGCGGCCTCTTCCGCGACCTGGTGATCGGGGCGGTGCCCCCGGCGGCCTTCACCGACATGGGGTACTTCCTCACCCCGTTGGTGGTGACCGTGCTGGTGATCTTCCTGCATCCGCAGGTGGAGCGGATCAACCGCGCGGTGTTGGTCTTCGACGCCGCGGGCCTCGGCTTCTTCTGCGTGGTGGGGACCATCAAGGCACACGAGTACGGGCTGGGCACGGTCGCCGCCGCCGCGCTGGGGCTGGCCACCGCCGCCGGCGGGGGCGTGCTGCGGGACGTGCTGGCCAACGAGGTGCCCGCCCTGCTGCGCTGGGATCGGGAGATCTACGCGGTGCCGGCGATCGTGGGGGCCTCCGCGGTGGCACTGCTGCTGCGGTACGACGCGCTGAGCGATGTCACGATGGCGCTGTCGGTGCTGGTGCCCTTCGTGCTGCGACTGCTGGCGCTGCGGTACAACTGGCGGGCCCCGCGTGCCTGGCACCGGCGCAGTGCGGCCACCGAGGGTGACACCGACCGGCTGTGACCGGCACCGGTGCGGACACCGACCGGCACCGGCGACGCCGGCGGTACGGGCGCCGGGCGCCCACCGACCACCCGTTCCCGAGGTCGGGAGCCGCGCCCCCCGTCCGGCACCGGGCGCAGGGCACCCCGTCGGAAACCCCGTCCCGGCGGCGAACCCGGGTGGACGCGCCCGGAACTCCGGGTGGCTCGGCCGAGGTGCCCGGGGGGAGCTTCGAGCTGTGCCCGGGACCGTCACCCATGACTGAGCTACCGCTTAGTAGTAATGCCGGGTAGGCTGCCCCCATGGCCGAGACGACCCGAGCGAGCGAACCGACCACCGGTACCGCGACGCCCGACGCCCACCCCGCACCCCCCTCCGAGTTCGACCGGGACACCGCCGTCCGGCTGCGCGTCCCCGGCGAGTTCGAGACCGTGATCGCCGACGGCTGGTCCGTCTTCGGCGCCGTCAACGGCGGCTACCTCAAAGCCCTGGTCGGCCGCGCCCTCGTCGAGACGCTGCCGCACCCGCACCCGGCGACCGTCACCGCCCACTACCTCACCGCCCCCCGCCCCGGTCCGGCCGTGATCCGGGTGGAGACCGTCCGCGAGGGCCGCACCCTCTCCACCGGCACCGCCACCCTGACGCAGACCGCCGCCGACGGTACGGAGGTCGAACGGCTGCGGGTCCTGGCCACCCACATCGACCTCGCAGCCGGTCCCGACGAGGTCCGCACCACGGCCGTGATGCCGGACATCCCCGACTACGAGGACTGCGTCGGTATGGACCTCGCGCCGCCGGAGTTCCTGCGGGACACCCCGATCGTGCACCGCCTCGCCGGTCGCCTCGCCCCCGACTGCGCCGGCTGGGCCGTGGGAGCGCCCTCCGGGCGCGCGGGTATGCGCGGCTGGTTCGCCTTCGCCGACGGCCGCCCGATCGACCCCCTGGCGCTCCTGATGGTCGGCGACGCCCTGCCCCCGGCCGTCTTCGACCTCGGCCTCTCCGGTTGGGTGCCCACCATCGAGCTGACCACCCACGTCCGTGCCCTGCCCGCCCCCGGGCCGGTGCGCGTCGCCCTCACCACCCGCAACCTCGCCGGTGGCCTGCTGGAGGAGGACGGCGAGGTCTGGGACTCCGCCGGCCGCCTGGTCGCCCAGTCCCGTCAGCTCGCCCGCGCCCCGCGCGGCTGAGGAGCGTCGAGATCTCCGGGGGCCGATCGCCCGCCGGACCCCGGCGCCGTGCGCGCCGACACCACGAGGGCCCGGCCGTGTCGACCACGCGGCCGGGCCCCGGCACCTTCCGATGTCTCCCGGGTCCCGGTAGCCGTAGCCGTGCCCGGGGTGCCGCCACCGGTCACGGAACATCCACCGGTCGAACCCCGTGATCGGGGGCGAACCGTTCGCACTCGAGATGGATCCGAGGGCCCCACCGGGATCCGCCCCGAGTCGTTCCGCGGACATCGGTCGGCGCGTCAGCCCCGGCCCGGAGGTGTGGGCGGCCCGGGCACGCCGAGGTCGGCGGCCACCTTTGCCACCGGGCGCAACTCCCCCGGCGGTTCGCTCGTCCCCGGTCCGAGCGTGCGACGCCAGTAGGCCACGTCGCGCCACTCGCCGTTCTTGAACCCCGCGCCGGTGAAGACGCCCACCGGCTCGAAACCCGCCCCCCGGTGCAGGGCGTCACTGCCCGGGTTCGGCTGCGCCACCCCCGCGTGCACGGCCCGGAAGCCCTGCGCCTCCAGCATCGTCAGCAGCAGGTCGTACAGCCGACGGCCCAGTCCCGTGCCCCGCGCCTCGGGGCGCAGGTAGATCACCGACTCGGCCGTCCAGCCGTAGGCCCCGCGCGGACTCCACGGCACGGCGTAACAGGCCGCCACCACCCGTTCGGCCGCCTCCCCGGCGGCCGGCACGTCGGTGCTCGGCGGGTCGGTCTCCACCGCCACCAACCACGGATACCGCTCGTGTCCGGCCTCCCACAGGGACAGCCACTCGCCGACCTCCTGCGGTTCGGTGCGGAAGTTGACGTGGGAGGTGGCGATCCAGTGGTTCACCATCCGACAGATGTCCGCCAGGTCGGCGGCCCCCGCGAGTCGGATCGTGTGGCGCGAAGTACCCATGGGGCCCATTGTCCGGGGTAGGGGCACCCCGACCCCCGGCGGGACCGGCGCATCGGCGCTAGCCTGGCCGGTGGAAGCTCTCAAACCGGACGAAAGGGCTCCAGCATGTATGCCGTGAAGAGCACGCTCCCGGACGAGGCGCTCAAGGTCGTCGGCGAGGCGCTCCAGGGCGCCCTGGTGGACCTGGTGGACCTGTCCCTGGTCGCCAAGCAGACCCACTGGAACGTCGTCGGCCCCCGGTTCCGCACCGTCCACCTCCAGCTCGACGAGGTCGTGGCCACCGCCCGCACCTACTCCGACACCGTCGCCGAGCGGGCCGCCGCCCTGGGCATCGCCCCCGACGGCCGCGCCGCCACGGTGGCCAAGAGCACGGGCATCGCCACCGCCCCCGAGGGCTGGCAGAGGGACACCGACGCCGTCGCCCACCTGGTCGACGCCCTGGCCTCCGTCGTCACCCGGATGCGGGAGCGGATGGGGGCGGTCGGCAAGGCCGACCCGGTCACCGAGGACCTGATCATCCAGATCACCGCCGCCCTCGAGAAGCACCACTGGATGTTCCAGGCCGAGGACGGCAGCTGAGGTCAGAGGCTCGTAGCGCCGCTGACCTGCCAAAACAGTCGTGTCGAGACGTGTCACCGCGTGACGAGACGTGTCGGGACGGGACGGAAAATCCCCGGAATTCCGCAGCCGATCGGAAAGAATCCGGAACGGTCGAGGGCCCCGGGACCACTCCTGCGAGCGGTCCCGGGGCCTCGTGGGTCCGACGGATGGCGGGCGCTCAGTCGCCGGGTTCGCGAAAGCCGGTCAGTCGGGTGCGGGCGGTCAGCCACAGGCGCTCGCCCTCTTCCAGGTCCAACCGGACACCGGTGAGGGTCCGCACCACGTCCACCACCCGCATCGGCACCCCGCCGACCACCACCCGGTCCTCGACGCGGACGGTGGCGCGGGTGATCGTCACCGTCTCCATCCATTCCGGAAGGCTCGCCGGGGCGCTCATCGCCACCGCCCGGGGACGGCCCGGTAGGGGCGGGTGATGATCTCCCGGTAGGACAGGTGCTCCGGGTGCCGCCGCAGATGATCGAGCATCCACGAGATCACCGTCTCCCCGTGCTGTACCGGTCCACCCACGGGACCGCGCTCCCCGCATACCGCGCACTCCCCGGCGAAGCCGATCGCCTCCGCGTCCGGCTCCCGATCCGGCTCGATCGTGTACTCCCGGAACCGGAGCGTCGTGCGCCTCATCGCTTGTGTTCCTTCACGCACTCCGGGCAGATCCACGTTGGCATTTCCGTGCCGGCTCCCGGGACTCGCCGTCCGTCGCGGGTCAGTTCGCCACATCCGCCACAGCGGACCAGCGCCCGCACCGGTCGTGTGCCGGGCATGGGGAGGGGTGGCGGGAGATGCGGGATGTTCGGATGAAAAATTCGTGCCGTCTCGCAGGGGTCGGGAATCACACGAGCATCCCCTTCAAGTGTCTTTTCCAAAGGTGTCGAAGAATCCTCGATGCCGGGTGTGAGGCTGTTCGGGTGGGGCGTGGCATCGAGGCTCCGATCACTGCGAGGCGTGAAAACTTTCCTTGAAATACCCATGTCGTGACCTCCGGTGGTCGTGGGAACCGACTCCTGGGAGGATGGCCCCGGCACGATGCCACAAGTACCCCACTCCGGGGTAGCGGCAGGCTATCCACCGGCTTCGCACCATGTGGCGAAGCGGGTCAGTTCCTCCGCGCTGCCGCGTCGCAGTCTGCGCAAAGTGGCCACATCCTCCCGGACCCAGGGGTGCTCTCGAGTGTGCTGGGGGGCAACTCGGCGTGCTGCCTTCAAGGAATCAAATGCCTCTCCGGGTCGGCCCGCCCACAGTTGAGCGCGGGCCAGTTCGATATGGAAAGAGGAATGTCGTTCCGGAAGGGTTCCGGAGGGTGGGCGCCACTCCCGGGAGATTTCGAGAGCCCGGTGGGCGTGTCCGTCCCCGAGGGAGACCGCGAGTGAGATCTCGTGGATACGCAGACTGTGAGGACCGAAGGCCGTACCGTTGTAGACTCCTTCCGGGACGCGATCGGCGAGTTCGCGAGCTTCGCTGATATGTGCCCCTGCGGCGGTCGAATTCCTTGAACGTCCGGCGATGACGGCCGCACGCATATGGAGGGCTCCCAGGGACGCGGTGGAGTCGGCCGTCGTGGGAGACGGTGAGAGATCGATGGCCCGTTCCAGAGCCCGCAAACCGGCTGTGTGGGTCTCGGTCGCGAAAAAGGTTTCGGTGCGTACATACGCGACCATGCCGGCCAGTAGTGGGTCCCCCACTCGGTCCGCAGTCCACCGCATCGTATCGATCAATCTGGCCGAGAGGTCCAGTGCCCGGTGCTTGTAGGCAACTGCGTCGGCGGACCTCAGGGCCATGACGAGTAGCTTTCCTGTCGATTTTCGATCACCGTGAGAAGAGGTGTGAAAAGCACGGAAGAGCTCTTCCAATAGTTCAGGGGCTTGCCTCGAGATCGGAGTGTATCGAGCTGCGAGACGATGGGCGGTCATTTTTTCGACTCTCGCCCTCAGCGCTGATGGTGAGTCGAATGCTCTGTCGTCCGGGTCCTCGTGGCAGGCCAGGATCCCGGACAATTGGCGCATGGCGTGATGCACGCGGGTTTCACCGCGTTCGGGTGTGCCGTGCAGGTGAACCGGATCGATGTGGAGGGCATCGGCGATGCGATCCAGCGTGGATTCGGAAGCACCTCGCTCTCCGCGTTCGATTTTGCGAATGGTGCCCAGCGCGATGCCCGAGGTGTCAGCGAGGCGTTGCTGGGTCAACCGGGCGATACGACGATGATATGCAATGCGTTCGCCAATTCTTGGGGAACGTTCCGAACCCGCCATGCGGACCTCCGAGGGGGGAGTGTCCGAATGGTATCGAACCGAAGTGGCTGTGTGTCCGGAAGCGGTGAACCGTTCTTTCAGCGGAGAGAGGGACGGCCTTCGGTATTCGAGATCAGGGGGATCAGGTCGTGCAGGGAGTCGACGGACCAGTCGGCCGCAGTTCGTACGGCTGGGTCGTCGGCCCACAGGTGCCCCCACGGCCCCCGCCGCAGATGGGCCGTCAACAGGCCTGCCTCTCGTGCCGGATGAATGTCGTTGGCGGGGTGGTCGCCCACGTACAGCACCTGTCCCGGACTCCTTACCCCCGCCAGATCCACCACTTTCCGGAAGAACCCGGGATCCGGCTTCGCCACACCCCACTCCCCGGAGGTCGCCACCACATCCGCCGGAAGGGCGAGGCCGCGCAGCAGCTCACCTGCCCGTACCGTCTGGTTCCCGGCGACCACCACTCGAATCCCGGCCCGACGCATGGCGGTCAGCGCCGGGCGGACATCCTCGTACACATCGCTCTCGTCCAGGTACTCCCCTCGCCCGGCGGTTTCCCGCGCCGTGTATTCGGCGGTCGGGTCGATGTCGGGCCGCAGCAGACGTACCGCGTCGGAGTTGTCCCTGCCCTGCGCGACCACCGCACCGACCAGAGCGGAGAGGGTGTGCCGGGGTACACCGAGCCAATCGGCCCAGGACGACCAGTATCGATCGTCACGGATGAGGGTTTCCCCCACGTCCAGGGCCACGGCACGAATCATGCGGGCAGGGTACTCCGGTGAATGGGCGGCACCGCCCCGGCTGGGGCCTCGGACCCGGACCTTCCGTTCGTCCCTGGTCACCCTCGGGTGCGCGGCGTCGCAGTCCTCGTGCGGGCCCGGCGCGGATGGGCCCGGACATACGCATGAACTCCACTTCATGTGATCACCGATCGCGCAAGGTGGAGTCGATTCCTTCCGGTGAGAGGCAGGAAACCCCGCCCCCACATGCCTGTTCAGGCGGCCGGCACGTCGACACCATAGCCGGCGAGGGGTGAGGTTCCGATCGCCCCACTCCCACCGACCGCACGAGTGGCAGGGGGATCACCGGATTCCGCCGCACCGGTCGTGTTCGGGCCTTCGCGGTGTTGTGCCGGTGTCCTCCCTCGCCCCGGATGCTCACTCCTCGGGTGCGACTGCCCGGCTGCCCGCCCGGCCGGCCGGAGTAAAGTCGTAGGAGAGGCCCTCCGCGGCCCGCGCCCCCGTGGGTCGCGGTTCACGAAGGAGGTCACCATGGGTACCGCGACACGTTCACCCTTCGACGCCGAGACATTGCGTCGGGGCGTCGAAGGCGATCCGAACACCCTCCTGTCGCTCTACGCCGAGGACGCCGAACTGCGCGTCGTGGATCACACCGCGCAACCCAGCCACCCGAGGGTGCTGCACGGACGCGACGAGATCGCCGCCATGCTCGACGACGTGTACAGCCGCGACATGACGCACAAGTTGGAGGAGTGCGTCGTCCAGGGCGATCGCGCGGCTTTCAGCGAGTCCTGCGAGTACTCGGACGGAACCCGGGTCCTCGGCCAGTCGATGATGAGGTTGCGCGACGGCAGGATCACCGACCACACCCTGATCCAGGCGTGGGACGAGCAGTAACGCGAGAGCCGGACAGGCCACGCGGCACGGTTCCGGTCACGCGGGTTCGGGGTTGTGTCGGCGCCGAGGACGCCCGACCCGGATCCCGTTCCGGGACCGACACATGGCCGCCCTCTCGAAGCCTGTGACCCGGCAGTGGGTTCCGTCCCGGGTTCGCCCGTTCGCGATCGGATCGGTGGTGGATCGCTTTTCGCGGAGCCGGCTCGTGTCGGGTTCCGAGGACTTCGCCGACCCACCGTCCTCCGCGATCAGACCTCGCGGACCATGGCGATGTAGCGGTCCCAGTCCCAGTGCGGGCCCGGGCAGACGCGGGCGATACCGGGTATCTCGTTGTGGCCGACGATGTGCTCGCGGTCGCGGGGGATCTCGTACCGATCGCATATCCCGGCCACCAGCCGCGCCGACGAGGCGTACATCTCCTCGGTCAGGTACTCCGGTTGGTCCGCCCAGCCCTCGTGTTCGATGCCGACGCTGCGCTCGTTGAACGGCCGGTCTCCGGTGTGGAAGGCCACGTCCAACTCCCGCGCCAGTTGCGCCACGTGGCCGTCCTCCGAGCGCAGCACGTAGTGCGTCGCCGCACGGTGCGAGGAGTCCTGGAAGACCCGCAGCGTGATCGGGTAGGTGGCCTCCGGCATGTGGATCACCACCCGGTCGATGGGGTAGTCGCGCGGCCGGTTGGCCCGCCGGTAGTTCGCGCTCGCGGCGGGGATCCACTCGGCGCCCGGGTGGTCCACCTCGCCCTCCACACGCGGTTCCAGCCGCCCCGAGTACCGCCACCACAGGCGGCCCAGCTCCTCACGGCCCGCGTAGGCCGCGCCCGCCCCGGCCACCACGGCGGCGCCGCCGATCAGCAGTCCGCGCCGGCTCGGCCCGGCCGGCGGTCGGTGTTCGCCGGCCGCCGGGTCGTCCCCGCGCGTGCCGTCGGGGCGCGGGTCACCCGCTCCGCCGCCGTACGGGTTCCGCGTGGGGTCCTGACCGGTCCAGTTCATTTCTCCTCCGGCTGGAAGAACGCCGTCGGCAGGCGGACGGTTCCGTTCCGGAACGTAGAATCGGCATCACCATGCCGTATCTCGACCACGCCGCCACCACCCCCATGCTGCCCGAGGCCATCGCCGCGATGACCGAACAGCTGGCGCTGGTCGGCAACGCATCCGCGCTGCACGCCGCCGGCCGGCGGGCCCGGCGCACGGTCGAGGAGGCGCGCGAACGCATCGCCGCCGCCCTCGGCGCCCGCCCCGGCGAGGTGGTCTTCACCGCCGGCGGCACCGAGGCCGACAACCTGGCGGTCAAGGGCCTGTACTGGGCCCGCCGGGACGCCGACCCGCGCCGCGTCCGCGTGCTCGC
The DNA here is from genome assembly GCF_021390475.1 of Streptomyces sp. ST2-7A. GTDB lineage: Bacteria > Actinomycetota > Actinomycetes > Streptomycetales > Streptomycetaceae > Streptomyces. The sequence continues at coordinate 11,216 of NZ_JAJUWS010000038.1, read as the reverse complement.
CAGCCCGGTGGAGCACCACGCCGTCCTCGATCCCGTGCACTGGCTCGCCGACCACGAGGGCGCCGTCGTGGAGTGGCTGCCCGTGGACGCCGTGGGCCGGGTGCACCCCGACGCGCTGCGCGAGGCGATCGGGCGGAACCCCGACGACGTGGCGTTGATCACCGTCATGTGGGCCAACAACGAGATCGGCACCATCCAGCCGATCGCCGAGCCGGCCGCGATCGCCGCCGAGCACGGCATCCCGCTGCACTCCGACGCCGTGCAGGCGGTCGGACAGATTCCGGTTGACTTCGCCGCCTCCGGCGTCGCCGCGCTCACCGTCTCCGGGCACAAGATCGGTGGGCCGCCCGGTGTCGGGGCCCTGGTGCTGGGCCGCGACTGGACCCCCACCCCCGTGCTGCACGGGGGTGGCCAGGAGCGCGACGTGCGCTCCGGCACCCTCGACGTCCCGGCCGCGGCCGGGTTCGCGGTCGCCGCCGACCTGGCCGTGGCCCGTCGCGCCGACTTCGCGCGGGACATCGGCGCGCTGCGGGACGAGCTGATCGACGCCGTGCGCGCCGCCGTGCCCGACGCCGTGCTCGGTGGGGACCCCGACCCGGCCGGCCGCCTCCCGGCCAACGCGCACTTCGCCTTTCCCGGATGCGAGGGCGACTCCCTGCTGCTCCTGCTGGACGCCGCTGGTATCGAGTGTTCCACCGGCTCCGCCTGCACCGCCGGCATCGCCCAGCCCAGCCACGTCGTGCTGGCCACCGGCGCCGACCGGGAGCTGGCGCGCGGCACGTTGCGCTTCTCCCTGGGGCACACCTCGGTCCGGGAGGATGTCAAGGCGCTCGCCGAGGCGATCGGCCCGGCCGTCGAACGTGCCCGGGGCGCCGGCCTGTCCTGACGGTCGGGTGCGACTCCGGTCGTCCGCCCGGCCGGGCCGGGGGCGCCGGACGGTGTCGGATCGCACCGTGCCGGGCCGGGGGCGCCGGACGGCGCGGTCCCGGGCCCGACCGGTCGTCTCCCACCGTTGTCGTGCCGAACAGCCGCGGCCGGCACCGGTCGGCATCCGTCGGGCCGGACCCGCGCCGGCCACCCGGGGACGGAGCCGCCACCGCCCCGCCGGGGCGGGCACGCCGGGCCCGTACCCTGGAGGGCGTGATGACCCCAGCCCCCCGTCTGCGCGTGCTCGCCGCCATGTCCGGCGGCGTGGACTCCGCCGTCGCCGCCGCCCGGGCCGCCGAGGCCGGGCACGACGTCACCGGTGTGCACCTCGCGCTCTCCGCGAACCCCCAGTCCTTCCGCACCGGTGCCCGGGGCTGCTGCACGATCGAGGACTCCCGAGACGCCCGCCGGGCCGCCGATGTCATCGGCATCCCCTTCTACATCTGGGACATGGCCGAGCGGTTCCGCGCCGAGGTGGTGGACGACTTCGTGGCCGAATACCGCGCCGGCCGCACCCCCAACCCCTGCCTGCGCTGCAACGAGAAGATCAAGTTCGCGGCCCTGCTCGACAAGGCCCTCGCCCTGGGCTTCGACGCGGTGTGCACCGGTCACTACGCCACGATCGTCACCGGCGTCGACGGGCGCCGTGAACTGCACCGTGCCTCCGACCAGGCCAAGGACCAGTCCTACGTGCTCGGCGTGCTGGACGAGCGGCAGCTCGCGCACGCCCTGTTCCCGCTCGGGGACACCCTCACCACCAAGGACGAGATCCGCGCCGAGGCCGAGCGGCGCGGTCTGGCCGTCGCGGCCAAGCCCGACAGCCACGACATCTGCTTCATCGCCGACGGCGACACCCGGGGTTTCCTCGCGAACCGCCTGGGCACCGCCGAGGGCGACATCCTCGACGAGGACGGCAACCGGGTCGGCTCCCACGACGGTGCCACCGGCTTCACCGTCGGTCAGCGCAAGGGGCTGCGCATCGGCCGGCCCGCCCCCGACGGCCGCCCCCGGTACGTGCTGGACATCTCCCCGGTGAACAACACCGTCACCGTCGGTCCCGCGGAGGCGCTGGAGATCGCCGAGCTGACGGCGATCCGTCCGCGCTGGTGCGGCACCCCGCCGAGCGGGCCGGGCGCCTACACCGCCCAGCTGCGGGCCCACGGCGAGGAGGTGCCGGTCACCGCCGAACCGGTGGACGGGGAACTGCGGGTGCGGTTCGAGCGGCCGGTGCGCGGTGTGGCGCCGGGGCAGGCCGTCGTCCTGTACGACGGGGCCCGGGTCGTCGGCTCGGGAACCATCGCGACCACCACCCGCGCCCGGGCCGCCGCCGGCTGAGGCCGCCGGCCCGGGCGGGACCCGGGGCCGCCGGCGTGCGCGTGCGGTCGTGCCGCACGGGGACCCCGCCCCGTCCCGTCGGGGACCCGGTCGCCGGGCGGCGGCCGGGTCGGGGCCCTCGGGGCGCCGCTCCTCACCTCCCGTCGGGCAGCGGCAGCCGGGCGTTGGCGAGCACACCGATCGCCTCCCGGGCGGCGGTCACCCGGTCCGGGTCGATGTCGGTGACCAGCAGGCCCGGTTCGGCACCCAGCCGGGCGTGCACGGCGCCGAACGGATCCACGACGAGGCTGTGCCCCACCCCGGTGGGCGCCCGCCCCGTCTCCGCGCCGACGGAGAGCGGGTCGGCCTGGTCGCAGGCGGTCACCCAGCACCCGCTGTCCAGGGCCCGGGCGCGGGCCAGCACCTCCCACTGCTCGACCTTGCCCGTCCCCGCGCCCCAGGAGGCGGGGACCACGATCAGTTGGGCCCCGTCCCCCGCCAACTTCCGGAACAGTTCGGGGAACCGGATGTCGTAGCAGGTGGCGAAGCCGATCCGCAGGCCGTCCACCTCCACGACCACCGTGTGGTCGCCGGGCGCCACGCGGTCGGACTCCCGGAAGCCGAAGGCGTCGTAGAGGTGCAGCTTGTCGTACCGGGTGTCCACCCCGGCGCCGGTGATCAGCAGGGTGTTGCGCACCCGACCGTCGGGGGTGGGGGTGAACATCCCCGCCACGATCAGCAGCCCGGTGCGTTCGGCGACCTTCCGCACACCGTCGGCCCAGGGGCCGTCCAGCGGTTCGGCGACCGGTTCGAGCGGGACGCCGAAACGCACCATGGCGGCCTCGGGAAGCACGAGGAGCCGCGCACCCGCCTCCTCGGCCTCCTCGGCCCGTTCGGCGAGCAGCGCGAGGTTCCCGGCGGGGTCGGTGCCGGACAGCGTCTGGGCGAGCGCGATGCGCATGGTGCTCCCGGATGGTGGTCGGCGGATCGGGGAGGTCCGGGTCGGGGCCTCCCCCCGCATTATCCCCGTCGGAGCCCATCCCCGAGGTGCCCCGGGTCGGCGGTGTCGGAGAGGCCGGAGAGATACGTGCCGCCGGGCAGGTGACCCGAACACCCGCCTGAATTCGGCGAGTTGTGATCCCCTGAGCGGGTGGAAGCCATCTGGACCAGTGTCGTGGCGGTCGTCGGAACGCTGCTCGGCGTGGTGGTCACCCACCACTTCCAGCGCCGCGCGACCGTGCGCGGTGAGGAGTTCGCGCGCTCCGAGGCGCTGCGTCAGGAGCGCATCGCGACCTACAGCGCCTTCGCCGCCGCCGTGGAGGAGTACCGACGGGGCCAGGCCGACCGGTGGTACGGCAGTCGGCGCGACCCCGGGGGCCCGGAGTACATCGCCGTCCGGGACCGGGCCCACCACCTGCGGACGGCCGCCCGCCAGGCCCTCTACCGGGTCAAGCTGCTCACCGTCGACGCCGAGGTCGTCCTCGCCGCCGACCGTGCCTACGTCAACACGCGGGAGATCTCCACCGCCACGGAGGAGGACGGGCACCGGGAGCGCGACCGGGAGTCCCGCGAGGCGATCGAGGCATTCGTCACCCGCGCCTCCCCCCTGGTGCGCTGAGGCCGGCCGGATCCGGCCGCCCCCGCCGGTGGGCGGGGGTAACGTCGGCGGGTGTGACCGGGAGCACCGAGAACACCGAAGCCGGGGCCGCGCCGGACGGCCCGCCGTCCACCGTGCGGACGGTGTACGACACCGTCGCCGAGGAGTACGCCGACCTGCTCGCCGACCAGTTGGCCGGCCAACCCCTGGACCGCGCGGTGCTCGCCGCCTTCGCCGACCTCGTGCGGGCGGCGGACCCCGGGCCGGTCACCGACCTCGGCTGCGGGACCGGCCGGGTCACCGCCCACCTGCGCGACCTCGGTGTGGACGTCTTCGGCGTCGATCTGTCGCCGGGCATGATCGCGGTCGCCCGCCGCCGGCATCCGGGCCTCCGTTTCGAGGTGGGTTCGATGACCGACACCGGTCTTCCGGACGGCTCCCTCGGCGGGGTCCTCGCCTGGTACTCCACCGTCCACACCCCGCCGGCCGACCTGCCCAGGGTGTTCGCGGAGTTCCGGCGGGTCCTCGCGCCCGGTGGCCGGATGCTGCTCGGCTTCAAGGTCTCCGGGGAGGCGGGGGGAGAGGTGCGGCGATTGGAGCGGGCCTACGGCCACGAGGTCCGTCTGGAGGTGCACCGGACGCACCCCGACCGGATGGCCGCCCTCACGGGGGAGGCCGGGCTGTCCGAGGAGGCGCGATGGATCCGCGAACCGGACCCGACCGACGGTCCCCGGGCGGGCCGGCAGGGTTTCCTCCTCACCCGACGTCCGGCCGACGGGGATCCGTGAGCGGCGGAGCGCGGACCGACGCCGCCGAACGGGTGGGTGACCCGTGCTCCTCCGGAGGGCGGTCGCCGGGGGATCGGCGCCGTGCGACACCATGGCGGCATGGCAACCCACGTGATCACCGGTGCCGGATCCGGCATCGGCGCCACCCTGACCGAACGGCTCGTGGAGCGCGGTGACGAGCTGTGGCTCTGGGCCCGGGACACCGCCCGTGCCGACGAGCTGCGCGAGCGCTTCCCCGGCGCCCGCACCCTCGCCTGCGACCTCGCGCACCCGGACCGCATGGAACGGGCGCTGGCCGAGCAGGAACTGCCCGACCGGGTCGACGGACTGATCCACAGCGCCGGTGCCGTGGACCTGAGGCCGATCGCCGAACTCAGGGTCGCGACCTGGCAGGCGGCCCTGAACGTCAACCTCACCTCTCCCGCCGAGATCACCCGGCTCCTGCTGCCCGCCCTGCGTCGTGCCGCCGGGCACGTCGTCTTCGTCAACTCCGGTGCGGGGCTGCGGGCCAACCCGCACTGGGCCGCCTACGCCGCGAGCAAGCACGGCCTCAAGGCGCTCGCCGACGCGCTGCGCGCCGAGGAGCGCGAGCACGGGGTGCGGGTGACCTCCGTGTACCCCGGTCGCACCGCCACCCCGATGCAGGAGCGGGTGCATCGGCTGGAGGGGCGGGAGTACGACGCGGGGGAGTGGATGCCGCCGACCGCCGTGGCCGAGACGATCCTGATGGCCCTGGACCTGCCGCGGCCGGCGGAGGTTCTGGACCTGAGCGTGCGCCCCGGACCCTGACCCCGGTCACCGGACCCCGCACTCCGCCCCCGGACCCGGACCCGCCCCCGGCCCCCGAACTTCCGAACCCGACCTCCGGACGGGCGCCGGGTCCCGGGGCCGGCTCCGTCGGCCCCCTTCCCGCCCGAGCGGGGCCGTCGACCCGCCGGGCCGCCCCGCGGCGGCGGCACACCCCGCCGACCTCATAGGATCTCGGCTCGTGAACGCCGCCGCCGCACCCGGGACCGCACCGGGCACCGCCACCGACACCGCCGACGGGGACGGGGGGTCGTTCGACCCCCGTCCCTGGGGTTCGGCCGCCGCCACCGGCATCGGCTCGATGCCGGGCACGGACGTCCGGGAGACCGCCCGGATGGTGCTGGAGACCCTTCCCGCGCTGCCGTTCCTCCCCGAGCTGCCCGCCCGGGGCCCCGGCGCCGACATGCTCGGCCGCACCATCGGCCTGCTGCCCGACCTGCACGCCCGGGTGGAACCCAGCGGCTGGCGGATCGCCGACCGCCCCGGTCGCGACTCGCGCCGTGCCCGGGACCGGTTCTCGGAGGACCTGGACACCCTGGAGGAGTTCACCCAGGGGTGGTCCGGAGCACTCAAGGTCTCGGTGGTCGGCCCCTGGACGCTGGCCGCGACCCTGGAGCGGCGCAACGGCGAGGCGATGGTCGGCGACCACGGCGCCCGCCGCGATCTGGTCGCCGCGCTGGCCGAGACCGCGGGGGAGCTGGTGGGAACCCTGCGTCGGCGCGTCCCGGGCGCGAGCCCCGTGCTGCAACTCGACGAGCCCTCCGTGGTGTCGGTGCTGACCGGCCGGGTGCCGACCGCCAGCGGGTACCGCACCCACCGGGCGGTGGATCGGCAGGAGGTCGAGGAGGGCCTGCGGCGGGTGATCGACGCGGCCGGGGTCCCGGTCGTCGTCCACAGCTGCGCGCCGGAGGTGCCCTTCGCCCTGCTGCGCCGGGCCGGCGCACACGGCGTCTCCTTCGACCTCTCCCTGATCACGGAACGCGAGTACGACGCCGTGGCGGAGAGCGTGGAGGCGGGCACCACCCTCTTCATCGGTGTCCTGCCCGGCGACGGCGCGGATCCCACCGAGTTGTCGGACCCCGGCGCTACCGTCATGGGAGTCAGGTCGCTCTGGCGCAACCCGGGGTTGCCACCGGCGCTCCTTCCGGAGTTGGTGGTGGTGACCCCGGCGTGTGGTCTGGCGGGTGCCTCCCCGGCGTACGCCCGGGCCGCGCTCGCCCACTGCGTCCGGGCCGCCCGATCCCTTGCCGACAACCCCGAGTGACGGGAGAGCCGACCGTGACCGGTGCCGAAGACCGAGTGGACACCCCGCCGACCCCCGGCAGCGAGGGGGACGCGGCGGCGTCTCCGGCCACCGACGCGGGTGCGTCCTCCCTCGACGCGGCCGCCGCCGGCGCGGCCACGCCCCCGGAGGCCCGCGAGCGGCACGCCCGCCTCGCCGAGCAGGTGGAGGAGCACCGCTTCCGCTACTACGTGGAGACCCCGATCATCAGCGACGCCGCCTTCGACGCGCTGATGATCGGGTTGAAGGAGTTGGAGGAGGCGTATCCGGAGCTGCGCACCCCCGACTCCCCGACCCAGCGCGTGGCCGGCAGCTACGAGACCGAGTTCACCTCCGTCGAGCACCGCGAGCGGATGCTGTCGCTGGACAACGCCTTCGACGACGAGGAGCTGTCGGCCTGGGCGGACCGGGTGGCCGAGGAGCTGCGGGGCATCCGGTACCACTACCTGTGCGAGCTGAAGGTGGACGGCCTGGCGGTCAACCTCACCTACGAACACGGCCGGTTGACCCGGGCCACCACCCGGGGCGACGGCCGTACCGGCGAGGACATCACCCCCAACGTCCGCACCATCGGGGAGATCCCGCTGCGCCTGGAGGGGGAGCGGATCCCGGAGCTGGTGGAGATCCGCGGCGAGGTCTTCTTCTCCATGGAGCGCTTTCAGGAGTTGAACGAGCGCCTGGTGCGGGCCGGCGAGAAGCCCTTCGCCAACCCGCGCAACGCGGCGGCCGGTTCGCTGCGGCAGAAGGACCCCCGGGTCACCGCCGGCCGACCGCTGCAGATGGTCGTGCACGGCATCGGCGCCCGCGAGGGCTTCGCCATCGACCGGCTCTCGCACGCCTACGACCTGCTGAAGGAGTGGGGCCTGCCGACGGCCCGGGCCGCCCGGGTGGTGGAGACCCCGCGGGAGGTCCGCGAATTCATCGCGTACTACGGCGAGCACCGGCACTCGGTGGAGCACGAGATCGACGGCGTGGTCGTCAAGGTCGACGAGATCCCGCTCCAGGGCCGGATGGGCAGCACCTCGCGGGCGCCGCGCTGGGCGATCGCCTGGAAGTACCCGCCGGAGGAGGTCAACACCCGCCTGCTGGACATCCGGGTCGGCGTGGGCCGCACCGGCCGGGTCACCCCGTACGCGGTGGTGGAGCCGGTGACCGTGGCCGGCTCGGAGGTGGAGTTCGCCACCCTGCACAACCAGGACGTGGTCAAGGCCAAGGGTGTGCTGATCGGTGACACGGTGGCGCTGCGCAAGGCGGGGGACGTCATCCCCGAGATCCTGGGTCCGGTCGCCGATCTGCGGGACGGCACCGAGCGGGAGTTCGTCATGCCCGTCGACTGTCCCGAGTGCGGCACGCCGCTGCAGGCCATGAAGGAGGGGGATGTGGACCGGCGTTGTCCCAACGCCCGCTCCTGTCCGGCCCAGTTGCGGGAGCGGCTGTTCTACCTGGCGGGACGCAAATGTCTGGACATCGACCACTTCGGGTACGTCGCGGCCACCGCGCTGACCCAGCCGCTGGAGCCGGCCGAGCCGCCGCTGCGCGACGAGGGCGGCCTGTTCGACCTGCGGTTGGAGGAGTTGCTGCCGATCCGCACCCACGTGCTGGACATGGACACCGGCCTGCCCAAGCGGGACCCGGAGACCGGCGAGCCGAAGGTGGTCAGCTTCTTCGCCACCAAGGAGGGTGAACCGAAGAAGAACACCCTGGGGATGCTGGAGGCCATCGACAAGGCCCGGGACAGTCCCCTGGACCGGATCCTCACCGGGCTGTCCATCCGACACGTCGGGCCGGTCGCGGCCCGCGAACTGGCCCGGGAGTTCCGCTCGATCGACCGCATCGCGGAGGCGGACGAGGAGGAGTTGGCGGCCGTCGAGGGTGTCGGGCCGACGGTGGCCGCCTCGGTGAAGGAGTGGTTCGCCGAGCCGTGGCGGCGCGAGATCGTCGAGCGCTGGCGGGCCGCCGGGGTGCGCATGGCCGAGGAGGGCGGGGAGGAGGTCGGTCCCCGACCGCTGGAGGGCGTCACGGTCGTGGTCACCGGCACCCTGGCGCGGTGGACCCGGGACGGTGCCAAGGAGGCGTTGCAGGGGCTCGGCGCCAAGGTGACCGGCTCGGTGTCGAAGAAGACCGGCTTCGTGGTGGTGGGGGAGAACCCCGGATCGAAGTACGACAAGGCCGTGCAGGCCAAGGTGCCGGTGTTGGACGAGGACGGGTTCGCGGTCCTGCTGGAGCGGGGGCCGGACGCCGCCCGCGAGGTGGCGACCATCGGCGAGCCGGAGGTCCCCGCGCCCGGGGCGGAGACGGCGGGCGCCGGATAGCCGTGCTCGCCCGGTGACGTGACCGATGGCGGGGTGACGGACGGTCCGTGCCGACCCCGGGGCGCCCCTTTCCGACGGAAGGGGGCGCCCCGGCGCGTCTCGCCCCGGCGCGTCTCGCCCCGGTGCGTCTCGCCCCGGCGCGTCTCGCCCCGGCGCGTCTCGGGACGGCGCGTCTCGGGACGGGGCGGTCGGGACGGGGAGCGGCCGTCGCTGACCGGTGGGCGGTTTCGGGTCCCGAACGGGAACGGGCCCCGGGCCCGGGCGGTTCCGGGCGCGGGTGGCGGCCGAGCCGTTCCCACCGGAGCCCTCCGGGTCCCCGCCCGGGGCCCGGACATCGGCCCCGTTCCCCTGGCGGCCGCCGCCCCGCCCGATCGGTGGAGTCGGTATGGACGAGGGTGGTCCTCCGGGGCGCGACTCCCTGTCGGGAGACGCGCCCCACTCCCCGATGTCCGGACCGCCCCCTCGCGGACACATCGGGTCGTGTCGGCCGAAGGCACCGATCGCTCTCCCCCGGAGCGGTGGATTCAGGTGTCGAAATCTTCGAAGTGTCTCCGGAATATTTCCGGAAAATTTCCAGCCCATCGTTCCGGTTGACGATCATGTGACGGCGGATCAGTGGGCACTCCGGCTCGGCGTCGTTCTTTAGAACCGCTCTGAACTGCGAGAATGCTCTCCTCGTCGGGCTTTACTCCCGCCGAAATCCTCGAAATATTTCCGTGAACTGTTGACAACTATCGGAGTCGACTCAACACTAACGCCATCGAAGACACCCCACAGTCATCGATTCGGAACACTTCCCGTGCTCCGATCCACCGGTCGCCGCACCTGTGTCGACCGGGCAACCCCCCACTGTCGTCGTGCGATGCCGACGCACGGTGCCCGCTTCCCCGGGCACCGACGCGCCGTCGGCTCCGTGTGACGTCGCCCGGGCTTCTCCACCGGCCTTCACAAGGAGGAAGCACGCACATGAACGGCAACCCCACCCGTCCGACGCGCCGCATCGGCGGCCGTTTCGGACGGTCGAGAATCCGCGGAAACGGGCGTATCCGCCTGCTCATCGCCGGCGTCTGCGCCGCGCTGGTGGCCACGGTGATGCTCCCGATGGGCTCCGCCCACGCCAACCCCATCAACTCGAACCAGACCGGCACCCACGGCGGGTACTTCTACTCGTTCTGGACCGACGGCGGCGGGTCGGTCTCCATGAACATGGGATCCGGCGGCAACTACAGCACCTCGTGGACCAACACCGGTAACTTCGTGCTCGGCAAGGGCTGGCGCACCGGCAGCCGGATGAGCGTGAACTACTCGGGCACCTTCAACCCCTCCGGCAACGCCTACCTGGCTCTTTACGGCTGGGCGAGGAACCCGCTGGTGGAGTACTACATCGTCGACAACTGGGGCACCTACCGGCCCACCGGCACCTTCAAGGGCACGGTGACCAGCGACGGCGGCACCTACGACATCTACGAGACGACGCGGTACAACTCCCCCTCGATCGACGGCACCCAGACCTTCAAGCAGTACTGGAGCGTCCGGCAGTCCAAGCGGACCGGCGGCACCATCACCACCGGTAACCACTTCGACGCGTGGGCCCGGAACGGAATGCCCCTCGGGAACCACGATTACATGATCATGGCGACCGAGGGTTACCAGAGCAGCGGCAGCTCCAACATCACCGTGGGCGGCACCGGCGGCGGTACCGGAGGGAACACCGGGGGCAACACCGGAGGTAACACCGGTGGCGGCGGGAACAACGGCTGCACCGCGACGCTGTCGGCCGGGGACCGGTGGGACGACCGGTACAACCTCAACGTCTCGGTCTCCGGATCCAGTAACTGGACCGTGACGATGAACGTGCCACAACCGGCATCGATCATCGCCACCTGGAACGTCAGCGCCAACTGGCCCAGTTCACAGGTGATGACCGCCAGGCCCAACGGGAACGGCAACAACTTCGGCGTCACCATCAGACACAACGGCAACCACACCTGGCCAACGGTCTCCTGTAGTACGAATTAGCACCCGCACCACCCGCACCACCCGCACCACCCGCACCGGCAACACCCGTGGCGCGGCGACTCCCCCTGGCCCCCCCACCGGAGGGACCTCGTCGACAACCCGCTGTGCGTTCTGGCGGCCTGCGCCCACCTCGTCCTCACACGGGCCCTGCTGTGGATCTGCCACGCCCC
>NZ_JAJUWS010000037.1 GCF_021390475.1 Streptomyces sp. ST2-7A | reverse complement strand
GGAAGGGGTACGGCGACACCTCTCCCCGGTCGGGGAACCCGGCGAGACCGTCCGATCCGCCCGGCGAAGGCGTCCCGCTTCGCACCTCGACCGAGATCACACCCGGCACGGCACGCGCGGCCTCCACCCGCTCGGGCGCCGGCGCGGGGCCCTCCGCCGAGGTGATCCGGCGCAGCCCGGCGTACCGGGCGGGCCTGCGGCGCACCCCGGGGTCGGGCCGGCCCAGGACACCGGCGAGGGCCAGGGCGTGGATGTCGTGGCCGGTGGCGGCGGCCAGGAGTTCGGGGAAGGGGTCGGCGCCGGGATCGGCGTCCGCCTCCAGCAGGATCGGTCCCCGCCGGGTGAGCACCACCTCGACCCGGGCGGGGCCGTGACGGTGTCCGGCGGCGGTGAGCGTCGTCTCGGCCAGTCGGTGCACCCGGGCCAGCTCCCGGCGCCCCAGGTCGACCGGCAGGTCCCATCCCCGGGCGGCACCGGCGAGGAGGAAGGCGTCCGGCCCACGGGATCCCGACATCCGTCCGGACGCCGGGTCCGGCTCCGGGTGAACCCGGCGGCTGACCGCCAGAACGCTGTGCCGGCCGTCCCGGGAGTGGACGTCGACCCGCAGCTCCGGACCCTCCAGGTACTCCTCCACGATCAGTGCGGGCTCCGGTGCCGACCGCCGGGAGAACTCGGCCGCCTCCGCCGCGGAACGCAGCAGATGGACGTCCGTGCCACCGGAGCCGGTGCGTGGTTTGACCACGCAAGGGAAGCCGACCCGCTCGGCGGTCGGCACCAGAGCCGCGACCCGGTCGCACCGTTCGAACCGCACGGGGGAAGCGGTCGAATGGTTGACCCGGTCCCGAAGCGCGGCCTTGTCCGTCAGATAGGCGACGGCCGCGTGTGGATTGCCGGGGAGGCCCAGGGACTCGTTGGCCCGGGCCGCCACCAGTGCGCCGGCCCCGGTGAAACCGAGGACGGACGCCGGGGGATGACGATCCGACGCACGTGTGGGGGGATCGGCGAAGTGGTGGACCGCCTCCAACAGGGAGGGGTGGTCGAACCAGTCGACGTCGATACGTTCATCGGCCATCAGACATGCCTGCCGAACCTCCGGCGAGGCGGAGGGGGAGGCCAACGCGAGTCCGCGGGCTCCCACCTTCCGTACCGCCCGGACCGCCGCCGGGGCGGGGTCGAGCAGGATCGCGGTGGGGGTACCGGAAGTCAACTCCGCCTCCCTTCGGCAGGCCGTGCGGATCGTGGCGTGGAGACGACACCCGGTGGGGCGAGCTCGACGCGACCGGTGGGGGACGCCCGGTCGTGCCCACCCCCGGGGGTGTCACTGCCAGATGCTGCTCAGCGGGGACGAGGAGTCCCAGATGCTGCTGGGCGTGGCATGGGCGGCTCCGGCGCCCAGCACCGAAACCAGCAGAGCCGTGACGGCGGCGAACGCGATCCTCTTCACGGTTTTCACTCCTATCTCCACAGGCCCTGATCGGGGTGGCATGCTGTTGCCGTCGATACTCACGGTCAATGATGGTGAAGTCGAGTCGGCCACGGTGGCGTCATGGTGCCTGGCGGCTTGACGCCAAGGGACGGCTGTCGTCGTACGAGGAAAGAAAACGTGCTGGAACCCAGCGAGATAGGCGCGGCGGCAACCCGCATATACCGGCTCAGGGTGATCCACCCCACGGACTCCGTGGCACAGGTCGCGGCTCGGGCGGGAGTGGCGCCCGATGAGGCCGCCAGGGCCGAGGAACAACTCGCCGACCTGGGGTTGTTGCGACCGTCGCCGGGAGGGGGCTGGGTGGCGATCAGCCCCGAGAGCGCGGCGGACGAGCTGCTCGCGCCACTCGAGCAGGACATCCTGCAGCGGCGGATCGCCATGGCCGCGACCAGGGCCCGCCTGCACGCCCTGAGCGGCGACTACCTCGAGGCCCGCAGTCTGCGTTCGGCCAAGACCAACATCGAGGTGATCAAGGGGATCGACAGCATCCGGGCCGTCATCGACGACCTGACACGCACCTGTTCGAGTTCCCTGGACACCCTCGCGCCGGGTGGGGGCCAGAGCGAGCAGGCCATCCGCTCGGCCGTGCCACTGGACCTGGAGATGCTGGCCCGGGGCGTGGAACTGCGCACGATCTTCCAGCACAGCGCCCGACGACATCTGCCCACCGCCCAGTTCGTCGCCAGGATCACGGCGGCCGGCGCCCGGGTGCGCAGCAGCAGCACGCTGCCCTCCCGGGTGCAGATCTACGACCGGGTGTGCGCGGTGCTGCCCATCGACCCGGAGAACACCGGCGCGGGGGTGGCGCTGGTCCGCGACCCGGCCGTGCTCGGCTTCGTGCGTCGGTTGTTCGAGTACTACTGGGAACGGTCGGTGAACTTCTCCGAGGTGGACCGGGTCGCCGGACCGGCGCCGACCGGCCTGGAGCGGGACGTCCTGCTGCTCATGGCCACCGGCAAGAAGAACCAGGTCATCGCCCACCAACTGGGCATGTCCGACCGCTCGGTGAGCCGTATCGTGTCCACGCTGATGGAGCGTCTGGACGCCGACAGCCGCTTCCAGGCGGGGGTCAAGGCCGTGCAGAACGGCTGGCTGACATGAGGTACCGCCCCGGTCACCGCCCCCGCCCTCCCGCCGACCGCGGCGCACCGGGGCGGCGATGAACCATCCCAGCGGGTTGTCGGAGGGCACCCTGCGGGTGTACCGGCTCCGGGTCTCCCACCCGACGGATTCCACGGCTGGGCTGGCCCGGCGGGCGGGGCTGGCCCGGGAGGCGGTGGTCCGCGCGGAGGGCGAACTCTCGGCGCTGGGCCTGTTGCGCCCCTCCCCCGCCGGCGGATGGGTGGCGGTGGCGCCGGAGAGCGCGGCCGAGGACCTGCTGACCACGGAGGAACAGGAGATCCTGCGGCGACAGATCGCGGTCGCGGCGACCCGGACCCGGCTGCACTCCCTGTCCGGGCACTTCCTCGAGGCGCGGAGCCTGCGCTCCGCGCCGGGTGACATCGAGACCATCGAGGGGCTGGAGAACATCCGCGCCGTCCTCTCCGATCTGGCGCGCGAGTGCCGGCACTCGCTGGACAGCATGCAGTCCGGTCGGCGTGTGTCGGAGGAGGCGATCCGGGCTTCGATCCCACTGGACCTGGCCCACCTGGAGCGCGGGGTCGCCATCCGGACCCTGCTGCCGCGCAGCGCCCGGGGCGACCGGGCGGCCGTGCAGTACGCGACCCTGATCCGGGACGCCGGGGCACATGTGCGGTGCGCCGGGGTGCTGCCCAGCCGGATGCTGATCTACGACGGGACGAGGGCGGTGCTGCCGCTCGACGTGGAGGACACCGCCCGGGGGGCCGTGGTGATCCGCGACCCGGCCGTCATGGCGTTCCTGCGCCGGCTCTTCGACCACTTCTGGGAGCGCTCCGAGGGCTTCCCCGACCCCGACGCCGATCCGGGCGAGGCGGCCCCCTCGGGGTCGGCCCGGGACGTCCTGCTGCTGCTCGCCTCCGGCCACACCAACGAGGAGATCGCCGAACGGCTGGGCACCTCTCCGCGCACCGTGGTGCGCACGGTCACGGAGCTGATGGAACGGCTGGGCGCGGACAGCCGGTTCCAGGCCGGCGTGCTGGCCGCCGAACGCGGCTGGCTCGACGACCCCGGCCCGGAGGACGACGGGTGACCGCGGCGAGGGGGACGGGGGCGCACGGCGGTGCGGGACCTTGGGGAAACGAGGCCCCGTCCGATCGACGCGGGCTACGCTCGGCGCCATGAACGATCCCCGGAACCCGGTTCGGAACACCGCCCGGAACAGTGCCCCGAACGACTTCCGGAGCGGGGTGCGGTATCTGGGCCGGGGACAGCGCTGGGTGCTGGGCCGGCCCCGGTTGTACGCGCGGTGCCTGCTGCCCGCCCTGGCCGTCTTCGTGGTCTACGCGGCGGCACTGGTCGCCCTCGCCCTCCATCTCGGCGAACTGGCCGCGCTAATCACCCCCTTCGCGGACGACTGGGAGGACGGCGGTCGGACGGCGATCCGGATCGCCGCCGGGCTGGCGCTGCTGGGCGTCGGGCTCCTGCTGGCGGTCGTCACCTTCACCACCGTCACCCTGCTGGTCGGCGATCCGCTCTACGACGCGCTCTCGGTGAGGATCGAGGAGGGGGAGGCCGCCGGGACGGGGATCCCGGTCCCCGAGGGACCGGATCGACCGCTGTGGCGGGAGCTGGCGATCTCCCTGCGCGAGAGCCTGGGCACGCTGGCGTGGACCCTGCTGCTCGCGGTGCCGGTCCTCCTGGTCGGTCTGGTGCCGTTCGCCGGACAGGTCTTCGGATTCGTGCTCGGCACGGCGGTGGCCGGCTGGTTCCTCACCGCCGAACTGACCGCCTACGCGCTCCAGCGGCGCGGCCTGGGGTTGCGCGAACGGCTGCGTTTGGTGGCGGGACGACGCCGCACGGCGCTGGGCTTCGGGATGCCGCTGGTGGTGCTCTTCCTGATCCCGGGCGGGGCGGTGCTGTTCATGCCGGGGGCCGTGGCGGGGGCCACCCTGCTGGCACGCGACATCGCGCCGGAGACCCCGGCCGCGCCGGCCGCGCGGGCCACCCCGACGGGACCCGTGCCCGGCGCCGGGGCGTGACCCGGCTCGGTGTGACCCGCCCGGGCGGCCGGACGTGACCCGACCCGGTGGCACCGGCGCCCGAGACGGCGGGTGACGATCCGGGGCGACCGGCACGACCACCCCGGCCGGCCGCGAGACGGCGTGCGCGTCGGTCGGACGGTCGGACCGCCCGTCGACGCGGATCGGGACACCCTCCGCCGCCTACCCGCACCGGCGTCACCGATCACCGATCACCGATCACCGATCACCGATCACCGATCACCGGCACGACCGTCCGACGGCACGGTCCGGGCGTCAACCGGCCGGGGTCGCCCGCCGAGGTCCCGTCCCGGCCGACAACACCTCCCGGTCCGGTGCGGGCAGCCACCCTCGGCCGGGCGGGGACGGCGGACCGTCGCCGGGCCCCGGCGGGCTCCGTCCTGCCGAGCGGGCCCCCGGAGGGTGGGACCGGTCGGTCGCCGCCGGTCAGGAAGCGGGGCGGGAGACCACGGCGCGCAGGAACTCCGCCGCCACCGGGCCGGCGTGCGAGCCGCCCGACCCGCCGTCCTCCAGCAACACCGCGAAGGCCAGGTCCTCCTCGCCGAGGAAGCCGATCATCCAGGCGTGGGTGGACAGTTCACCGTCCTCGCCGGCGACGAACTCGGCGGTGCCGGTCTTGGCGTGCGGCTCACCCGGCACGTCCCGCAGCACGGAGGCGGTGCCCTCGGTGACCGTGGCCCGCATCATGGCCCGCAGGTCCTCGACGGTGGAGGCGGCCAGGCCGTGCGGCGGCTCCCACGCCTCCTCGGCCAGGTCGGGGACCAGGATGGGCTGGTGGAACTCCCCCGCCGCCACGGTGGCGGCCACCGCCGCCATGCCCAGCGGGCTCGTCTCCAGCCGGGCCTGGCCGATCAGCGAGGCCGCCAGGTCGCTCTCGCCCTCGGCGGCCGGCACGCTGCCGTCGAAGGTGACCATGCCGGACTCCCACTCGCCGCCGACGCCGAACGCCAGCGCCGTCTCCCGCAGGGTCTTCGGTTCGAAGCGGTCGCGGTGGCCGATGAAGGCGGTGTTGCAGGAGGCCGTGAACGCCTCGTGCAGCGTGGTGTCCGGGCCGAGTTCGAACTCGTCCTGGTTGTGGAAGCGGTAGCCCTGGACGACCGCCTCCTTCGGGCAGCCCAGCACCTCGTCGGGTGCGGCGCCGGCCTCCAGCAGGGCGGCGGTCGTGATCACCTTGAAGCCGGAGCCGGGGGCGTACCGGCCCTCGGCGGACCGGGCGAAGTCCAACGGCTGGTCGGCCAGGGCCAGCACCTCGCCGGTGGAGGGTCGCACGGCGGCGATCGAGCCCTTCTGCTCCTGGCCGGCCAACGCCTCCTCGGCCGCCGCCTGGATCGCCGGGTCGATGCTGGTGTCCAGCGGCTCGCCGTCGATACCGCCCTCGCCCTCGACCAGGGTCTCCACCGTGCTCGCGGACTGCCGTTCGGCGATCACCACCGAGGTCAGCGGGACCCCGGCGAGCCGCTCGTCCCAACGGGCCTGGAGGCCCGAGGTGCCCTCGCCGGTCTCCGGGTTCACCCCACCGACCAGTGAACGGGCGGCGTGGGCCAGGGGACGGGAGGACTGGTCGAACTGGAGGCCCAGCACGGCGTTGAGTTCGTCCCGGTGTTCCTCGTAGAGCTCGTCGCGGATGGTCACCACGTGGACCGCCCGGTCCGGGTCGGCCTCCTCGACCCGCTCGGCGAGGGCCTCGGTGTCCACGCCGACGTCCAGGGCGTCGATGACGGCCCACGCCCCCTCGGGGTCGACGAGCACGGCGGGCCAGACGCTGATCGACCACACCTGTCCGCTGCCCGCCAACTCGGTGCCGTCGGCCGCCAGCACCGACGCGCGTTCCGGCTTGGCGGTGGTGCGCATCAGTGTCTGATCGTCCGCCAGGTCGGGGTGGATGAGGGAGGGGTCCCAGTGCACCAGCCACCCGCTGTCGGTGGGGGCGTCCTCGGTCGCGGGGACCAGCGTGATGGTGGAGTCCACCGTCCACTCGGGCAGCCCCTCGCCGAGGTCGTAGACCACGGTGTAGGGGACGGCGACGACGCCGGCGGGCACCTTCTCGTCGGCCTCGCCGGGTTTCCCGACCGCGACGGTCTCCCGCCCCTCGGGTGAGAGGTTGCGGTTCACCGACTCCAGCAGCGAGGCGGCGGCCTCGGGGTCGTCGGTGAGTTCGGCGGCGGGTTCCACCGCGTCGTCCAGGGGCCAGGCCCGCAGGAACTCCTCCGCGAGCTCGGTCGCGCCGTCCCCGGGATTGTCGTCGCCACCGCGCACCAGGAGTAGAACGACCGCTCCCGCCACCAAGGCCACCAGGGCGATGGCCGGGATCATCACCTTGCCGCGCACTGCTTTCCCCGCTCCCCGGGGGCAGCCGGCGCCCCCAGCGCTCGACACCTGTCCACACCCTACACACGGCCGGCGGGGCCGTTCCGCCCCTCGGGGAAGCCCCGTTCCGGCCCGCGGGGCCCCGGACCGGGGACGGGCGACCCGACCACGGGAATTCCCGGACCGCAATTTTTCCCTACGCCACCCCGCGAAACGCAGTTCGATTATTCACGGGGAAAGGTGAACCTAAGGATGCGGCACACTGTCCCTGCTCGACCAGACGAGGAGAACGACATGGGTCAGCCCGTCACCACCGTCCGACGAATGCGGCTCGGCATGGAACTGCGTCGCATGAGGGAGAACGCGCGGGTCTCACAGAACTCGGCGGCCGATGCCATCGATGGGAGCGATACGAAAATCAGTCGGGTCGAGGCCGGTAGAACAAGTCTGACCCGTCTGGAACTCGACGCCCTCCTGGACCTCTACGGCATCACGGACCGCGAGTTCCGCACCGGCCTTCTGGAGCTCAACCGCACCGCCAGACAACGGGGTTGGTGGCAACAACGCGGCGATGTCATGGCCCCCAAGCTCCAGGAACTGATCGAGCTCGAAACCACCGCCACCCGGATCTTCGAGT
The DNA here is from genome assembly GCF_021390475.1 of Streptomyces sp. ST2-7A. Lineage (GTDB taxonomy): Bacteria > Actinomycetota > Actinomycetes > Streptomycetales > Streptomycetaceae > Streptomyces. The sequence continues at coordinate 57,778 of NZ_JAJUWS010000037.1, read as the reverse complement.
ACGAACCCATCGTGATCCCCGGCCTGTTCCAGACCCGGGAGTACGCGCACGCCGTCATCTCCGGCTTCCCACCCCCGACCGACCTCACCGTCGAGGACGCCGTGCGCATCCGCCTGGATCGACAACCCCTGCTGGAGCAGCCGGACGCCCCCTGGATCGTCTGCGTGCTCGACGAGGCCGTCCTGCACCGCCGGATCGGCAGCCGCGCCGTCATGGCCGACCAGTTGGGAAAACTGATCGAGGTGAACCGACTTCCGCGGGTCTCCATTCGCGTGGTGCCGTACTCCTCGGGCGCGCACGCGGGTACCGACGGCAGCTTCCGTTTGTTCGGCTACTCCTCGCCGGTGGATATGGACATCGTCTTTCTGGAACAGAAACAGAGTAGGATTTTCATCGAGGACGAAGCGGACCTGGTGCCCTACCGTGTCGCGGCGGAGCAATTGTGCGATCGCGCGCTCACCCCGGAGGCTTCCGAACGCCTCATCGCGGCCATCGCAGCCGATTTCCACGAGGATCAGCAGGAGTGACCCCATGCGACACGACCTTCCCACCGACCGGTGGCGGAGATCCAGCCGTTCCAGCGCCGCGAGCGGAAACTGTCTCGAGACGCAGACCACAGACGACGCGCTGATAGCCGTCGGCGACAGCAAGGCCCGCGACCACGGGGCGCTGGTCTTCCCCCCGGTCGCCTGGACGGCCTTCCTCTCCCGGACGGGAATCGGCATTCCCCCAGATCCCCCTTCCGGCCTCCCCCGTGATCACCACCGGGGCCGGTCGGCCCCCGGCGAACGGGGCCCGGCCGGAACCGGGTGACCATTCCCACTCCCGGCCCCCCTCGTCCCCGCGCCCCGACCGCGCCGGATCACACCCCGGCGGACGGGCCGTCGCGCCGCGCCAATCCCGTCTCCCACGCCCGAGCGGCGATCTCCACCCGGTTCCGGGCACCCCACTTGCGCTGCACGTTGGTCAGGTGCGTCTTGACCGTGCCCACGCCGATGGTCAGCGCCGCCGCCACCTCCGCGTTGGTCGCCCCGCGCGCCACCAGCGCCACCACCTCCCGCTCCCGCTCCGAGAGCGGATCGGCCCCGGGCCCGGGTTCCGGCCCCGGCTCGGCCGTCAGTCCGCGCAGCAGGGAGATGGTGATCGACGGGCTGATCAGCGCCTCCCCCGAGGCCGCCGCCCGCACCGCCTCCACCAGCAGGGTCGGGCCGGCGTCCTTGAGCAGGAACCCGTAGGCCCCGCCGCGCAGGGCCCGCCGCACGTACACGTCGTCGTCGAAGGTGGTCACCACGACCACCCGGGGCGGATCGACGACCCCCGGCCGGGTGAGCAGCCGCAGCGCCTCCAACCCGTCCAGCCGCGGCATCCGGATGTCCATCAGGACCACGTCGGGACGGTGACGGCGTGCCAGTTCGACGGCCTCCGCCCCGTCGGCGGCCTCCGCGACGACCTCGATGTCCTCCTCCGCGGCGAGGATCAGCCCGAACCCCGTGCGCACCATGGCCTGGTCGTCCGCGATCACCACCCGGATCGTCATCGGCCGACCGCCGCGCGGGCGAGGGGCAGTTCGGCGCGGACGGTCCAGCCGGCCCCCGGCTCCGGCCCGGCCCGCAACGTGCCGCCGATCAGCGAGACCCGCTCGTCCAGGCCCGTGAGCCCGAACCCGCGTCCCGCGCCGCGTCCGGGGCCGTGTCGGCGACGCCCGTCATCGGTCACCCGCACCACCAGACCCTCCTCCTCCCGTGCGAGGTCCACCTCCACCCGCCGGCAGTCCCTCGCGTGCCGGCGGGCATTGGTGAGGGCCTCCATGACCACGCGGTGCGCGGTCTCCACAACCTCCACCGGTGGCTCCCTTCCCGATTCCGCGACACCCTCGCCGATGGTCAGCCGGATGCGGGCGCCGTCGGGTGGCACGGCCCCGGAGACCAGCGCCTCGATCCGCTCCCGCAGGCCGCCCTCCCGGTCGGCGGCCCCGGGCACGGGAACGGCCGGTGACCCGCTCTCCCGCAATATCCCGACCATGCCCCTCATCGAGGTCAACGCCTCTCCCCCGGCCTCCTCGATCCGACGCAGGGCGGGCAGGACCGCCTCGGGACGCTTCTCGGCGATCGTCCGGGCGCCCTGGGCGAGCACCACCATGCCCGTCACGTGATGGGCGACGAAGTCGTGCAGGTCGCGGGCGAAGTCGGCGCGCTGCTCCAGCCGCACCGTCCGCTCCCGCCGGCGGCGGTCGATCGCCACGAACCGCACCGCCAGCCCGGCCCCGGCCACGACCATCACCACCACCGCCGACAGGAGCGCCAGGATGATCCCGATCTCCCCGACCCCGGGGGTCAGGGGACGCAGCACGACAGCCGTGATCATCAGTGGGACGGCACCGAACGCCACCGGCGCGGCGCCGCGCGCCGCGACCACGGCCAGCAGCGTCGTGAGGGCGAGGAGTTCGGCGAGGCCGTAGGGAGCGGCGCCGTTCCACCACGGCCGGGTACCGGCGGTGGTCACCAGTGAGAGGAGGGCGGCCCCCACACCGACCCATGCCAGGGCCCGGGCCCCGAGCAGGGGGGCCGGCGCGGCGAGTCCCGCGATGATCAGCCCGGTGTGGAGCACGAGCCCTCCCCTCGTGCCGTGGAAGGAGTCCGTCCACACGTACTCCAGGGCACCGACCGTGAGGAGGACCGCGCAGAGTCCGACCGCGAGGGCGGGGGCGAAACGGCCGACCGTTCCACGACGAGTGGTCATGCCGGGAGTTTAGGTCGGGCGGGGGACGGGACGGCTCGGCCGAAAGTCATAGCCGGGAGAGCGATGATCCCGCTTTCGGGAGATCCACCGGGCCGGGCGGGCCGAGCAGACTGCGGAGCGGGTCGGCAGGGTGCCGACCACAGCGCCCCCGAGGAGCCCCCGGTGAACGATTTCGACCTCTCCTTCCGTATCGACCCCGCCGTCGGGTTGGGCCCCCTGTTGGTCGCCTTCGCCGTCCTGGTGGCCGTGCGCGCCGCCCGGAACCGACCGGGATGGACGGGGCGCCACGCCGCCACCCGGCTGATGGCGGCCGGTTACGCGGCGGCCGTGGCAAGCATCACGATCTTCCCGATCGTGGCCACCTACGGCATGTACGCCAATCAGGTCGCCTGGTACAACATGCTCAACCCGATCCCGGTGCTGACCGTCGACTTCACCTTCCTGCCCAACATGATCATGTTCCTGCCATTGGGTGTCCTGCTGCCCCTGCTCTCCCGGCGGGCCCGCTCGGTGGGCCGGGCGACGCTGCTGTGCGCCCTGACGAGCCTGACCATCGAGACGGCCCAGTGCCTGTCCTACATCATGTTCAACAACGGCCGGTCGGTGGACGTCAACGACCTGCTGGCGAACACCCTCGGCGGGCTGCTCGGTCACCTGACCCTGCGCGGGGCGCTGCGCGTGTCCTTCATCGCGGACACGCTGCGCACCCTGGCGCTCCCCGGTTCGGCCCTCGCCCCGGAGCGGACGCCCACCGCCCCCGTCGCCGCGTGACGGTCCGGGGCCCCCGACCCGGGATACCGGGCCGGGGCCTCGTCGGGCGAACGGAACGGGGTCGCGGGTCAGTGCACCACGGCGCAGAGTCGCCTGAGGGGACGCGCGAGGACCGTGTCCATCCGGGTGTCCGGGGCCCCCGGGGCCTCCCGGGCGTGAACATCGCGAAGATGGTCGACGGCGGCCGTCACGGACGACTCCAGGCGCCGGAGGGAACGTTCGGTTCTCAGTAGGGAGATCCTGTTCCGCAGATCGAGAGGCCCCAGAGCCTCCCGCAGGGCGGTCGAGGCCGGGGGAAGCTCCCGGCGGGTGTAACGGAGGAACTCCCCCAGCTCATCGAGGGCCGCCGAGGCGTGCTCCCGCCGCTCCCGCTCATCTCCCGCCCCGGCCAGGGCGTCGATGTGTCCCTTCGCGTAGAGCAGTTGTTCCATCGCTCCCAGCGCGGTTTCCGTCACGAGTTCCCGGCCCCTGCGCACGGCGGTCGCCATTTCGAGCCGTTCCCCGGGGGACGGTGGTCCGTACCCCGGGCCGCGGTGGGCCAGCGCGTCCAGGAATCGCCCCGGGGAGGACCGCGTCTCCGGGAGGTTCCCGGGGTCGGATTCCGAGAGGTATCCCGGCCCGGAATGGGTGAGGGCGTCCACGAACCTCATCAGGGACATCGGGCATCACCTTCCTCGGACATCTCGGCCCCGCTTCCGGTCGCGTTCCCCTCCCGCGGGGCGGGGAGCGACCCGCCCGTCCTCCCCGGAGCCGATGGCATCGCCGGGTGACCCCGCTGCCATGCGTTGAAGAATGAGGGAGGCGCCGGCGCCGACCGCGAAAGCACCGAACGCGGTGAGTTGCCGTGAGGCCGCCAGGGCCCCGGCCACACCCGCGCCCCGCCCGGCGAGCGCCGGGCGGGGCGGGGCGGAACGAACACGACGAGGCCCCCGACCGGGAATCCGGGCGGGGGCCTCATTGTCATGGGGAGTGGAGATGGCGGGAATCGAACCCGCGTCCAACGGTGCGGAAGAAGGACTTCTCCGAGCGCAGTCCGCTTCGATTTTCTCGGCCCCGGAGATCACGCGGACAAGTCTCCGACGGGCTCAGTCACTGTTGAATGTCCCTATCGGCCCCCGTGACCGGGGTCGTAGGTAAAGTTCCCTAGCTGATGCCAGGACCCGGGACGGGAACACGCCCGGACTGACACTTCACGCTTGCTGCGTCAGGCAGCAAGCGCGAAGGAATCGCGCTTCTGGTTGGCGATTATTGTTTCACGGCGGGTGGTTAACGAGATCATCGCCGTGCTTCCTCGGCTCGCTTCCCCTGCCTCGACAGCCGCTGTCGAAACCGATCATCCCCATGTTGAGTTGACAAGCGGTGCTCCGGCCGAAGCCGATGCCACCGTTCACCTGCGGCCCATGATACAGGAGCCGCCGTCGTTCCGGCCGGCGGTTTTCCCCCCGATGTCCGGGGGGTGTGCCGGGGCCCGACCGCCGACCCTCCGGGACGCTCAGGAGCGCTGTCGCCGCCGGGCGGCGGACATCGCCCGGTCCGACTCGCGCCGGTCCTGCTTCTCGCGCAGCGTCTGCCGCTTGTCGTACTCCTTCTTGCCCCGGGCGAGGGCGATCTCGACCTTCACCCGGCCGTTGAGGAAGTACAGGCTCAGCGGCACCAGCGTCAGGCCGGTCTCCTGGAGCTTGCCGATCAGCTTGTCGATCTCCGACCGGTGCATCAGGAGCTTGCGCTTGCGACGGGCGCTGTGGTTGGTCCATGTGCCCTGCGCGTACTCCGGGATGTGGGCGTTGTGCAGCCACACCTCACCGGCGTCGATCTGTCCGAACCCGTCCACCAGGGAGGCCCGACCCTGGCGCAGCGACTTCACCTCGGTACCGGTGAGCACGACCCCGCATTCCCAGGTGTCCAGGATCTCGTAGTCGTGCCGCGCCTTCTTGTGCTGCGCGATGAGCTTGCGCCCCTCGGCGTCGGCCTTCTTCTTGTCAGCTTTCTTGGTCTTTGCCATGGCCGCACCATCCTACGATCCGGAAGCCCCGGGGGCCCCCGGTTTGTTCCCCACTCCGGTCACCCCACTCCCCGGGGCGGTCCTCAGGCGCCGCGGGAGAGCGCGGAGAGCACCCGCCCGGCCCGCACGACCGGATCCTCCCCCGGCTCCACCGGCACGTCCGGCTCCAGGCCCTCGCCCTCGACGGGCGTGGTGCCCGCCGGGGTCGCGTAGGTGCCGACCGTCAACTCCGCCACGCTGCCGTCCGGCTGCCGGCTCGGCATCTGGACGCTGCCCTTGCCGAAGGTGGGCCGTCCCACCACGACGGCCCGGTTGCGGTCCCGCAGCGCACCGGTCAGCAGTTCGGCCGAACTCATCGTTCCGCCGTCCACCAGGAGGACCACCGGGCGCTCGGTGTCCCCGCCGGGGTCGGCGCGCAGCGCGTGCTGGACGCCGCGCACGTCGTAGGTGCCCACCAGGCCGCCGTCGAGGAAGACCGACGCCGCCCCGGCCGCCTCGGTGATCAGGCCGCCGCTGTTGCCGCGCAGGTCGAGAACGACACCCTCGCCCTCCGGCATCCGACCCACCACCTCGCGCAGCCGCTCCGCCGACCCCTGCACGAAGGAGGAGATCCGCACCCGGGTCACCCCCGGCGCGTCCCGGTGGACGGTGACCGGCTCGCTGACGAGCACCGCGCGCTCCACCTCCACCTCGATCACCTCCCCGGCACCCGTGCCCACCCCGACGGCGCGGCCGGCGTCCGCGGAGCGGGAGACCCGGCCGGACGCCCCGTCGTCCCGAACCTCCCCGGGCGTCTCGGCCCCCCCGGGCGTGTCGGAGGTCCCGGCCCGGGCGGTTTCCGCACGCTCCACGCCCAGCCGCACCCGACTGCCCGGCCCCGCCTGCCCCGGCGGGAGAGCGCTGCCACGCAGGCGGGCGACCACCTCGGTCACCGGCAGATCCTCCACGGCCACGCCGTCCACGCTCCGCAGCGCGTCGCCCGGGCGCAAACCCGCGCGGTCCGCCGGGCCGCCCTCGTGCACGCGCTCGATCTCGATCCGGTCCTCGCCCACCCGACGCACGGAGATGCCGGTGCCCACGTACTCGCCCTCCAGGGAGAGCCGCCACGCCTCGTACTCCTCGGCGGTGTAGGAGGCCGACCACACGTCACCAGAACGACTCACCACGGCCTCGGCGTCGGCCGGGGCGGTGCTGCCCGGTCCGATGCCCGCCGGCGGGAGGTCGGCCACCACGTCGCCCCACGCCGCTCCCGCCGCACCCGCCGCGAGCGCGCCGACGAGCAGACCGGCGAGCGCCGTCCCGCGACGCACCGGACGGGTCGGGGTTCCGTTACGCACACGTGACATGGGTCGGGAGTCTAGACCGGCCGGCGGGAACGCGCGGCAGGATGCGCGGTGGCCGGAAGGTGATCTGTCACACCATCAGGCGGTGCGCGGCCGTACGGCACCGGAACCGGCCGGAGCCGGTGGGGCCTCAGACCTTCAGGTACTTGCGCAGCGCGAAGAGCGCCGCCACGGCGGGCATCAGAGCCCCCACCACCAGCAGGAACGGCAGCACCGAGAGCACCGCCTCCCAGCCGACGAAGTCGATCACCTGGATGCGCGAGTCGAGGAAGCCGTCGATCAGGAAGGACTTCCCGACCACCAGGATCAGACAGGCCAGCACCGCCCCGATGAGGCCGGCGATCGCCGCCTCCAGGATGAACGGCATCTGGATGTAGAAACTGGAGGCACCGACCAATCGCATGATCCCGGTCTCGCGTCTGCGGCTGAACGCGGAGACCCGGACCGTGTTCACGATCAACAACAGCGCCACCACCAGCATCAGCGCCATCAGTGCCAGGGCCGCGATGTTGACGCCGTTGAGGAGTTGGAAGAGGTTCTCCAACAGGGCGCGTTGGTCCTGGACCGAGTGCACCCCGTCCCGGCCCGCGAAGGCGGTCGAGATCACCTCGTAGCGCTCGGGGTCGCTCAGCTTGACCCGCAGCGACTCCTGCATCTGGTCCGGGGTGACGACGGCCGCGATCGGCGAGTCCTTCTGCTGCTCGGAGTAGTGCGCGTACGCCTCCTCCGCCGACTCGTGGAAGACGTCCTCGACGATGTCGTACTGCCGCAGCTCGGCCTCGAGTTCGTCGCGCTGCTCGTCGGTGACGGCGCCCCGGGCGCAGGCCGGGTCGGTCTCGGCGTCGATCTTGTTGCACAGGAAGATCGACACCTGGACCTTGTCGTACCAGAAGTCCTTCATGCTGGTGACCTGCTCGCGGGCCAGCAGCGACCCGCCCAGCAGGGACAACGACAGCGCGACGGAGACGATGACGGCCAGCGTCATCGTGACGTTGCGACGGAGACCGACGCCGATCTCCGACAGGACGAAGTTGGCGCGCATGGCGTCCTTCCCGTGGTGGTGCTCGTGGTCGGAAGCGGGAGCCCCGAAGGGGGCGGAGGGGGCGAGGGAACCGTCGGTGGGACGGTCCGGGCGCCGGAAAGGGGCCGAACCGTCCCGGTCGTCAGTTCTGGTAGCCGTAGACGCCGCGCGACTGGTCGCGGACGAGGCGGCCCTTGTCCAGCTCGATGACCCGCTTGCGCATCTGGTCCACGATCTGGGCGTCGTGGGTGGCCATGACCACGGTGGTGCCGGTGCGGTTGATGCGGTCCAGCAGCTTCATGATGCCGACCGAGGTCTGGGGGTCGAGGTTGCCCGTGGGTTCGTCCGCGATCAGCAACATGGGCTTGTTGACGAAGGCCCGCGCGATGGCCACGCGCTGCTGCTCACCACCGGACAGCTCGCCCGGCATCCGCTCTTCCTTGCCGGCCAGGCCGACCAGGTCGAGTACCTGGGGCACCGTCTTGCGGATCTCGATGCGGGACTTGCCGATGACCTCCATCGCGAAGGCGACGTTCTCCCCCACCGTCTTGTTCGGCAGGAGACGGAAGTCCTGGAAGACCGTGCCCAGCTTGCGGCGGACCTGGGGCACCTTCCAGTTGGAGAGGCGGCCGAGGTCCTTGCCGAGCACGTGGACGCTGCCCTGCGTGGCCCGCTCCTCCCGGAGGATCAGCCGCAGGAAGGTGGACTTGCCGGAGCCCGACGAGCCCACCAGGAAGACGAACTCGCCCCGCTCGATCTCCAGGGAGAGCTCGCGGAGGGCGGGCGCGTTCATCCGGGGGTAGGTCACGGAGACGCTGTCGAATCGGATCACGATTGCACCTGGCTGATACGGGGTAGATGCGGTAGGAGCACTGTGCGCGGCTCCCTCTTCGAGGGCCGACCCTACGCGACCGGGCGGGGCGCCGGCAGACACCGTCACACCCCGTGCCGATTACTCCCGCTTTGTCCCCACCGTTCTCCGCCGATCCCCGGCGTTCCGGCCGGGATTCGCCACGGGACCCAACCCCTCTCCCCCCGGGTCCCGCGCGCCTCCCCGTGCCCCGACGGGCGCCGTCCCCGTCGGCGACCGACCGGGTTCCCCGCCCCTCGGTTCCCCTGCCGGCGGGACGCCGCGTCGTGAACGCCGGCAGGATGGAGGGTGACGCGAACGTCACCGCCGCCCCTCGGGGAGGCGGAGAAGGTGACGGAAGGAGGCGATGGCATGACCGTCGGATGGGCCGAATGGCTGGTCTGCGCGAACTGCGCGGGCCGGGTGAGCGAGGGCCGCTGCGCGGTCTGCCGCGACCGGTTGGCCCGGATGCGCCGCGAGGGCGGACCGGTCGCCGGCTCGGCGATGCTGTTCGCCCTGTTGCTGGCCCTGCTCGCGGTGGCCCTGGTCGTGGCCCGTCCGGCCTGATCGGGCGCGGGAGGCCGGTGGGGCGGGAGAGGGCGCTCCGGGAGCGCACCGGGGGCCCCGGTGGGCCCCGGACGGGGACGGCACGCCACGACGACCGGGACGAAGCCGGATCGGGAACCGGATCGGGTGGGCGGGAACGCGGAACGGGCCCGGAGCGATGTGCTCCGGGCCCGTTCCCCTGCGCTGTCGCCGACGGGACCGTCCGTCCCGGTCACCGGCCGTGACCGGGTTCCGGCGACCCCGGAGGGCCGCCGAACCGCCGGGTGCCCGGGCCGTCCCGTCATCCCCGAAGGAGGATCAGGCGGTGGCGGAACCCTTGGCGACGATCTTCGGCAGGTAGCGGAAGGCCACCCCACCGGCGATCATCGTCGCGGCGCCGACCAGCAGCAGCATGTCGCCGCCGGAGGCACCGGTCTCGGCCAGCTCGCCGCGCTCCTCGCCACCGTCGGTGGTCGGGTCGTTCTGCACCGGCGGGGTGAGGCCCTCCTCGGCCTCGGGGGCCTCGAGACCCTCCTGGCCGCCGCTCAGCTGCGGGGAGCCGTTGCCACCGGTGCCACCGGTGGTGCCGTTGTCACCGGTGGTGCCTGTGGTGCCGGCGCCCTCGTCACCACCACCGGGAGTGCCGGGGCCACCAGTGGTGCCGGCGCCCTCGTCACCACCGCCCGGGGTGCCGGGGCCGCCGTCGCCACCCTGGTCGGCGCCCTCGTCACCACCACCGGGAGTGCCGGGGCCGCCGTCGCCACCCTGGTCGGCGCCCTCGTCACCACCACCGGGAGTGCCGGGGCCGCCGTCGCCACCCTGGTCGGCGCCCTCGTCACCACCACCGGGAGTGCCGGAAGCGCCCTCGTTGTCACCGCCGCCGCTGGTGTCGCAGTCGTCGTCGATGGTGGGAATGCAGTCCCCCGGCGGCGGCGTCGGGTCATCGCCCTCGTTCGCCTGGGCGACGCCCGCCACGGCGAACGAGGCGCCCGCCGCGAACACCGCGCCGGCTGCCACGCGGGCCGCCGCGATGCGAATCCTGGAATTGGCCATGAAAGCCACTACCCCCTGTGATTGATGGAGTTGTGTGTCAATGACGCGTCATCGAGGCAGACATACAGGGGCGACGGGCCGTGATCGAGGTCCCCGTCGTGCAGTTGAGCCCCCCGGGCCACACGCGCCCCGAACAGGGTCTGCCGAGCGAACAGCTTTCCCGTTCCACACAACCCCGTCAAGTCGGCTTTCCAGGGGGGTTCTCCGGGCATCCCGTGAAAAGGCCCGGCGGTGAACACCGCCGGGCCCGGGTCGTGATTCCCCCGAGGGGGTGGGGGGTTACACCCCCTCCTGCTCCCGCTGCTTGCGCCAACGGATGCCGGCCTCGAGGAAGTCGTCGATGTCGCCGTCCAGAACCGCCTGCGGGGTGCCGACCTCGTGCTCGGTGCGCAGATCCTTGACCATCTGGTACGGCTGCATCACGTACGAACGCATCTGGCTGCCCCAGGAGTTGCCGCCCTCGGTCTTGAGGGCGTCCATCTTGGCCTGGTCCTCCTCCTTGCGGCGGGCCAGCAGGCGGGCCTGCAGGACGCGCATGGCGGCGGCGCGGTTCTGGATCTGGGACTTCTCGTTCTGGCAGGAGACGACGATGCCGGTCGACAGGTGGGTGATGCGCACCGCCGAGTCGGTGGTGTTGACCGACTGCCCACCGGGTCCGGAGGAGCGGAAGACGTCGATCCGGATGTCGTTGTCCGGGATGTCGATGTGGTCGGTCTGCTCCACCACGGGCAGCACCTCGACGCCGGCGAAGGAGGTCTGCCGTCGCCCCTGGTTGTCGAAGGGGGAGATGCGGACCAGCCGGTGGGTGCCCTGTTCGACGGAGAGGGTGCCGTACGCGTAGGGGGCCTTGACCGTGAAGGTGGTGGACTTGATGCCCGCCTCCTCCGCGTAGGAGGTGTCGAGGATCTCGGTGGGGTAGCCCTTGCGCTCGGCCCAGCGCAGGTACATGCGCTGGAGCTGCTCGGCGAAGTCGGCGGCGTCCACGCCACCGGCCTCGGCGCGGACGCTGATCATGGCCTCGCGCTCGTCGTACTCGCCCGAGAGCAGCGTGCGGACCTCCAGCTCGGAGACCGCCTTGCGGACGGCGTCCAGCTCGACCCGCGACTCCTCCAGCGTCTCGGCGTCGCCCTCGGTCTCGGCCAGCTCGAAGAGGATGGCGAGGTCGCCGATGCGACCGCGCAGCTCCTCGGTGCGGCGCACCTGCCCCTGGAGGAAGGAGAGACGGGTGGTGACCTTCTGGGCGTTCTCGGGGTCGTCCCACAGGGAGGGGGCCGCCGCCTGCTCCTCGAGCACGGCGATCTCCGCCCTCAGCTTGTCCACGTCGAGGACGGCCTCTACGGACTCCATCGTGGTGGTGAGGGACTTCAGCGCTTCGGATACATCGACGACTGCCACGTCCCCCAGCCTAGCGGCTGGTGGGGCGCGGGCCCGCTCGCCGGGCACGCGGGTTTCCCGCCGGCCGATCGCCGGGGGTCGGTCCCGGCCCGGTGCCGGACGGTGCTGGACGGTGTCGGGGCAGGGTCCGGGGCAGGGTCCGGGCGGTGCCGGTGGGGGGTCGGGGCAGGGTCCGGGCGGTGCCGGGGCAGGGTCCGGGCGATGCCGGTGCGGTGCTGGACAGTGTCGGGGCGGGGTCCGGGACGACCGTGGGTGCCGGCGTTCAGCCGGTGAGCAGGATCACGACGAGGAGCAGCAGCGGGAGCAGCACGGCGACGAGGGTGAGGGCGAGCCGGCGACGGCGTTCGGCCGCGCCGTGGCGGGCCGAGCCGGCCCGGGGGCTGCGGGGGTCCCGGGGGACACGGGCGGTGCCCCGGGGCCCGCCGGTGAGCTCACCCGCGTCGGGGACCCTCATCCGGGTGTGGGTGACCCGTTCGTCGTCGGGGTCGGAACCGTCGACGAGGGGGACGGCGCCCCGGCGCGCGGCGGGGGCCTCGTCCTCCCCGTCCTGCTCGGGGAGGACGTGGGGCCCGGCGTGTCCGGCGTGATCGAGGCTCCCGGCGGGAACGCCGGGGCGTCCGGTCGTGCCGACCGGGCCGCCGGTCCGACCGCCGGGGGCGGGGGCGCCGACGGCGGAGGACGACGCGCCCCGCCCGTTGACGGCGCCGGGACGGCCACCGCCGGTGTGGGGCGCGCGGCCGTTGCGGGCCGCGGGCACGCCTCCCGCGGCGGAGCCGGCCTCCACCTCCAGAGCGGGCAGTCCTCGGAGCGCGGGGTGGATCTCGCGCAGCCGCGCGGCCAGTTCGGAGGCCCGCAGCCGTGAGGCGGGCGATTTGGCCAGACACTGCTGGATCAGGTGCCACAGTTCCCCGGGCAGGCCGGGCAGCGGGGCGGCCTGTTCGGTGACCTGCCGGCGCAACACGGCGCCGCTGTGGCCTCCACCGAAGGGGGTGAAGCCGGCGAGGAGTTCGTAGAGGACGGTGGCCAGGGCGTAGATGTCCACCGGCGCCCGGGAGGGCAGCCCCTCGATGATCTCGGGGGCCATGTAGTCGGGGGTGCCGACGACACCGGAGCCGGAGCCCCGCCGGGGCTCGTCGACGAGTTGGGCGACACCGAAGTCGGTGAGCAGTGCGACGGGGCGCTCACCGGCGGTGTCCAGCAGGATGTTCTCGGGTTTGACGTCGCGATGGACGATGCCCGCGGCGTGCGCGACGGCGAGTCCGGCGGCGATGTCCGCGACGATCGCGACCGCCCCGGCGGGGGCGAGCGGGCCGTGTTCGCGCAGGTGGGCCCGGAGGTCGGGGCCGCGCACGAGGTCCATCACCAGGGCGAGGTCGGGTCCGGGCCCGGTACGGGGCCCGGTACGGGGGCGGGGGACGCCGGCGGGGGCCCCGTCGGCGTCGGACTCCGTACCGGCGTCGGTGTCGCGGGCCGGCCCGCCGGTTCCGGGCGTGTCGCCGGTGGTCGTGTCGGCGCCGGGGGCCGGGGCACCGCCGGTCCCGCCGGCTCCGGACCCGCCACCCGTGCCCACGGGCTCGCGGCGGACGGGGTCCGAGACCGTGATCAGGTCGCGGACCCCCACGATGTTGGGGTGTTCCAGACCGAGCAGGGTGTGCCGCTCGTGGGCGAAGCGTTCGACCAGCTCGGGATCGGCGGCCAGGTCCTCCCGCATGACCTTGACGGCCACCGGACCGTCGGGCCCGTCCGCGAGCCAGACGGTGCCGGCGGCGCCGCGACCCAGGACTCGGTGGAGGGTGTACTGGCTGCCGATGTTCCGTGCCATGGCGGGAGGCTACGACGCGGGGCACGAATCGAGGGCCGAAGTCCAATGATTTTGTCCGTATCGTCCCGGAAAGACAGCCGGAAAATCTCCGGGGGAAGTCGACAAATTCCCTGGACGGCCGTCCCTCAGCCGCCGGGCAGGTTGTTCTGGAAATCCTCCACCGTGTCCCGGGCACCCTCGGCGAAGCCGAGCATCTCCTGCAGCGAGGCGAACCACTCCTGCACCGTCTCCCAGAAGCTCTGCCCCTCGGCGATCCAGTCGGGCAGCGGGGTGAAGTTCCAGGCGACGAAGACGAGGGCGGCCAGGACCAGCACGATGACCAGACAGCCCTTCAGGCACCCCAGACCGGGGATCCGGACCGGGTTGGCGCTGCGCCGCGGCTCCCGCGGCGGACGCGGTTCCCGCCGGGGCTCGGGCCTCGGCTGCGGACGTGGCCGGGGCTCGGGACGGCGCTCCGGGCGACGCGGTGGCTCGGGCTCGTAACGCTGCGGCCGGCCGTAATCGTCGGGACGCCGGGCGGGGGCCGACCGGCCGTAACCGGGATCGGCGGCCTGCCGGGGCCGCTGCGGCGGCTGCTGCTCGGGCCGGGGTCGCCGCTGCGGCGCCCGGTACAGGGGATCCTGCGCGGGGTCCAACGGTTGCACGGCGGTCTGTTCGTTGCGGTCGCGGGCCGCCCGCATCTGGCGCTCCCACGGATGGGGCTCCTCCCGGCCGCCGGGGCTCCCCGAGTCGTCGAAGCCGCCGGCCGGCATCGCCCGGGTGGCGTCCAAATCCCCCCGGTCACCCGGGCCGCCCGGCCCTCCGCCGGCGGCCGGGAGCACGCTGGTGGCGGCGTTCGGGTCCGTCCCGCCGAAGCCTCCGGAGCCGCCCGGAAGGGCCTGCGTCGGTTCGGCGCCGGGAGGGCCGGAGGGGGCGCCGCCGGTGCCGGGCACCCGCGCCGGGTCGGAGGGCGGGGCCAACAGCGCGGCGACGCCGAGTGCGGCGGTGCGCTCGTCGGGTCCGGCCCGGTCGGAGATGCCCGCCGCCACGGTGCGCAGGGCCCGGGCCAGGTTCTCGGCCGAGGGGCGCTCCGCCGGGTTCTTGCGCAGGCAGCGTTCGAGCACCGTCCACAGCGGACCGGGGACCTGCTCGGGGCGGGCGGGCTGCTCGGACAGGTGGCGCTGGAGGACCTCCAGGGCGGACCCGCCGCGGAACGGCGGCTGTCCGGTGAGGAGTTCGTACAACAGGATGCCGGCGCCGTAGATGTCCACGGCGGAGGTCTGACCGCGTCCCTCGGCGGACTCGGGAGCGACGTAGGAGGGAGTGCCGACGAACTCGTGGGCGCGGGTGACGCCCGGCGAGTCGGCGAGTCGGGCGATCCCGAAGTCGGTGAGCATCGGCCGCAGCGGTTCGTCGCCCCGGCCGCCGGCCAGCAGCACGTTGGCGGGCTTGAGGTCGCGGTGGACCACGCCCTTGGCATGCGCGGAGGCGAGCGCGTCGGCGATCTGCGCGGTGAGCAGGGCCGCGGCGATCGGGGTGAGCGGGCCGTTCTCGTAGAGGTGACGGTGCAGGTCTGGGCCGTCGACCAGGTCCATCACCAGGGCGAGGAGATCGCCCTCGACGACCATGTCGCGGACCCGCACGATGTTGGAGTGGTTGTCCTGGCCCAGACGCAGCAGCACGGAGCGCTCGCGCAGGAAGCGCATGACCACGTCGGGGTCGTGCGCCAACTCCTCCTTGAGGACCTTGATGGCGACCAGTTCGCCGGGGTGGCCGGGCACAGCGGCCTCGGCTCCGGCGGCCTCCCGTTGGCGGGCCCGCCACACGGTGCCGGTGGCACCGCGTCCGAGCGGTTCCTCCAGGAGGTACTTGCTCCCTACCGGCCGCACGCGCACTCCCGGGATCGTCTCGTCGGTGTCGCCGCCGGGGCGGTCCCCGCCGGCACGGTGGCGGGGCACGGGCGGGTGTCCCCGCGTCCGCTTCCCCGTCGTCGGGGTCGCCGTTCGGCGACCCCGGAGGCCCACTGTAATGCGCCCGTACGCGCGCACGTGTGTCGAACCCGAGGTCCGACGGTGCCGCGTCGGCCGTCCGGTCGCGGTGGGTCCGGAACGACTCGCCCCCGCCTCTCACCCCGTCACCGTCGGCGGCCGTCCCGGCACCGGCCGGCGCGGGTCCCCGGCCTCTCCCGACCGGCGTCGTTTCCCGACCACGACCGTTTCCCGACCACCGTCGCGTCGCGGACGACCACCCGACGGGAGGTGCTTCGCGCGCCCGGTGGGACGGGTCCTCCTGACGCGGCGCGTCGGTGGCGGGACGGGCGGTCGCCGATCGGTCGGAGGTGTCGGAGCCGCCCCCGGCCCGCGACCGTGGCACCTTCCCGCTCCGGCGACGCCGGAGCGCGGTCGCCGAACCCGGGAGGTGGGTGGCCGGGGTCCCGCGCCCCGGCGCCCGGGGGTGGGGGCCGCCGGGCGGGTCGTCCGTCGTCGCCGCCGAGGCCGGGATCGGGAGGCGGGACGCCCCTCCCGTTTTCCGGCCCCGCCGCCTCACCGGACCCCGGGGAGCGGGGCCGGGGCCGTGGTGCTCCTTCCGGCCCGGTGGCGCGGGATCGACCGGAAACGGACTTCGGGGGATGGGTGAACGGGCCCCGGGAAGGTCCGGGCACGGATCTGTCCGGATGTGTGCGTCCCGGTTTCCCTCCCACCGGTGGGGCGGCCGGCGGCGCGGCCCGTTTCCGGGGCCCGGGAGCGGTTTCGGGACCACTCCGGAACCCGCCCGATCGGTGGGTCCCGGCCGGCCGGATCCCGACGTCGCGGAGCGGTCGGATTCGGTCGGATACGACCAATCAAGATCAGCCCGGGAGGAGCCCGGAGCGGGGTGTCGGTGGGGGGTGCGAGGATGCCGGGGGCGGCCGGCGTGCCCGCCGTTGCGACCCGATCGGGAGGGCCGATGCAGATCAGGTTGACCGTTCTCGGCCCGCGGGGCGGCGAGGGTGCCGACGTGACCGTCACCGCACCCGTGGACACCCCCCTGGAAGCGGTGCTCGGCGATCTGGTGGCCGCGGCGGATCCCGCCGGCGGCGTCCCCGGGGTGGTCTGGTGCGGGGCCCGGCGCCTGGATCCGCGGCGCGCGCCCCTGGGCCGACCGCCGCTGATGGACGGCGCCGTGCTCGCCACCGACGGGCCGGTGGGGGTGGACCGCGCCGACGACTCCGTTCCCCGCCTGCTGGTGGTATCCGGCCCGGACGCGGGCGGCGTGCACCTATTGCACGGCGGCGAGGTCCGGATCGGCCGCTCCGCACGGGCCGACGTGCCCCTCGACGATCCCGATGTCTCCCGATTGCACTGCCTGTTGACCGTGCCCGACGGGCCCGGCCCGGTGACCGCGCGGGACCTCTGTTCGACCAACGGCACCACCCTGGAGGGTGTCGCCCTCCCCACCGATCGGGACCTGCCGCTGCCCCCCGGCTCCGAGTTGCGTCTCGGCGAATCCACGCTGCGGATCCTCGCCGCCCGGGGCGCCGACCCGGCGACGGAGGGGGCCGGCAGCGCCCCGGTCCCCCCACCGGAACCGCCGCCGGTGCCCGCCGCGGAGACTCCGCGCCGTCGACTCGGTGGTCGGTTGCTGCGCCGCGAGCGCCCCCCGGAGCCGTCCGCACCACCGGCGGAGGCCGGGGCGCGGACGCCCCGGCCCGCCGAGGAGGGAGCCGGACCGGATCCGGCGGAGTTGCTGCTGCGGGCCCTGGACGACCCGGCCGGGTTGTGGCCCGCCGCCCCGGCCCCCCGGAGGAAGACCCCTCCCCCGGCCGCGTCCCGACCGGCCCCCCGCGCCCGTTCCGGCTCCGACGCCATCCCCGAGCCGGCCGCGCCCTCGGCGCCCGCGGTGAGCCGCACCCCCGGCGGCCCGACCCCATGGGCGGGCGCCGTTCCCACCGGATCGACCCCCGCCCCGTCCTTCCCCTTCGCCCCCGACCTCCCGACCGGTGCCGTGCCGCGCGCCCGCACCCGGCCCGAGCACCCCACCGGACCGGCACCGGTCGCCCCCCGGCCGGACACCGGCGGGGCACCGACGCCCGCCGGCGCCTCGACCCCGCCGGCACCCCGGCCGCCGCTGATCGTGCGGCCCGGCACCGTCCACCGCTCCGGTGGCGGCCGGGAGCCGGTGGCCGTCTCCCTGGAGGCCATCGGTTCGCTGGGCCTCGTCGGCCCGCGTCGGCGACTGAGCGGCCTGGCACGCGGCCTGATCGCCCGTCTGATCGCCGAGCACCCGCCCGCCGCGCTGGAGTTGGTCGTGGTCGCCCCCGACCGGGCCGCCGAGTGGGCGTGGACCGGGTGGCTCCCGCACACCGCCCCCGGCCCCGGCCGGGCCTGCCGCCGACTGGTGGCCTTCGACCGTGAGCAGGCACTCGCCCGGCTGCGTGAGTTGGGCGAACGGGAGTCGGGCGAGCGGGACCCGGACGGTCCGCGCACCCTGCTGGTCCTCGACGGCGACCCCGGTGGCGCCGAGGCCCGCGCGGCGGCCGCCGAGTTGGTGGCGCGCGGTCGCGCGCGGGGGGTGCACGCCCTGTGCCTGGCCGAGGCGCCGGCCGCCACCCCGGCCTCACCGCTGGAACGCGGCCTGGCCTCGGCCCGGGCGGCGGTGCCCGCCCTGGTCGGTTGTGGCAGCACGGCCGTGCTGGTGGGCGAGGTGGCCACCACCGTCCGCCTGGTGTCGGCGGACGGCACGGTCGGACCGGCGGCGGCCGTGGACGCCGTCTCCAGCGCCTGGGCGGAGCGATTCGCCCGGGCGCTGGCGCCATTGGGCGGCGACCCCGACGAGCCCGACGAGGCGACGACCGGAGGGCCGTTGCCTTCCTCGGTCCGGCTGCTGGATCTGTTGGGGCTGCCCCGGGTCACCCCCGGAGTGCTGCGCGAACGCTGGAGCACGCCCCGGGCCGGGTTGCCGGTCCCGCTGGGCGTCGGCACCGGCGGCCCGGTGGTCCTCGACCCGGCCGCCCTGTCCGGGCCGCTGGTGGTGGAGGGCCCGCCGGGATCGGGGCGCAGCGAGACCCTGTGCTCGCTCGTCGTCGCGCTGGCCGCCGCCCGCGGGCCGCGTGAGCTGTCCCTGCTCCTGGTGGAGGGCGGTGGTGGAGGCCGTCTGGCCGCCTGCGCGGAGCTGCCGCAGACCGCGAGCCGGTTGCGGGCGAACGATCCGGTGCGGATGCGGGCCTTCGCCCGCGCCCTGCGGGCGGAGCTGAAACGGCGCGAGGACCTGCTCGACGGCCGGGGGTTCGCCGAGGACCGGCCGGGTGGGGGGCGGACCGGGTTCACCGTCCCCGAGCCGCCGGAGGAGGACGGCGTGCCCCTCCCGACGATGCTGGCTCCGGGCAGCGGGCCGCTGCCCCGCCTGATGGTCGTGGTGGACGACTCCGAGGCGCTGTGGGCGCCGGCGGCCGGTGATCCGGGCCGGCCGGCGGCGGGATCGATGGTGCGGATACTGGAGGCGGTCGCGGGTGCCGGCGCCCGGTTGGGTGTGCACCTGATCCTGGCGGGCGGACCGGCCCGGGCGCCCGGTGCCCGGGTCCGGTTGGCGGGTTCCCCCGCCGGGCGGGGGGAGTTGCTGCGGCCCGGTGCGGAGCCGGTGGAACTCCAGGTGGCCAGGGTGACCGGCCGCATCCCCCGCACCTCGACGCTGCGGCCCACCGTGGTGCCGCTGGACTGGGACCGGGCCGGGGATCCCCCCACCCGGCGGCCGGTGCGCGAGTTGGGGAACGGCCCCACCGACGCGGCGTTGTTGGCGAGCGCCGCCGCGCGGGCCGGAAGGAACGAACACGCCGCCTCGCCGGTGTGAGGCGGGGCCGGCGTGCCGCGCCGGGGCTCCGCCGGGCCCGCGTTCCCGGGGTACTCCGGTCGGCCCGGTCGCCCCGTCCACTCCGACCACCCCAAACGTCCCGAATGCCCCATGGGTCGGCCACGTGTACCCTCACCTGCGATTCCCCGAGCCCGGGGAATCGCTTCGGCTCGCCGCCTTCATTTTCCGATAACAGCCCTGTCACGAACCGGAGTTGAAGCAGTGCTCCGACTTGTGACGGGGGATGCCCCGGCGTAGGACCTTTGACGAACGGGACATGCGGCGTGGCGGTCCCGACCCCCGGTCGGTTCGCCACGCCCCGGGAAGAGAGCGATGACATGCGCGTGGTGAGGCGAGAGCCGGCGACGGGAATAACGAGGGCCGGTACGCGCCGGCGAGGGGGCGCGGCACGCACGGCGGGAGCCGTCGCGGTGGCCTCCGTCCTGGCCCTGACCACCGCCTGCGGCGGTGACAACGGCGATGACGGCGGAAACGGCGGAAACGGCGGTGACAACGGCGGGAGCGTCGAGTCCTCGATCGAACTGCCGGACCTGAGCGGTGAGAGTCTGGAGATCGCCGCGGTGTGGACCGGCGCCGAACAGGCCAACTTCATGGCGGCGGTCGCCGAGTTCGAGAGTCGAACGGGCGCGGAGGTGAACTTCGTCCCCTCGGGCGACAACGTGGCCACCTTCGTGGGCCAGAAGATCGCGGGCGGCTCGGCACCGGACGTCGTGCTGTTGCCGCAGGTCGGCGTGTTGCACGAGTTCGCAGAGCAGGGCTGGGCGGTTCCGGTGGACGACACCGTCATGGAGCAGCTGAACGCCAACTACGCCGATGGCTGGCGGGATCTGGGCGCCCATGACGGCGAGCAGTACGGCGTCTACGTCAAAGCCGCGAACAAATCACTGATCTGGTACAACACCACCTCCTTCGAGAACGCCGGGGTCTCCGAGCCGGGCACCTGGGAGGAGTTCATCGAGGTGGCGGAAACCATCTCCGACTCCGGCACCCCGCCGGTCTCCGTGGCGGGCGGCGACGGGTGGACCCTCACCGACTGGTTCGAGAACATCTACCTCTCGCAGGCGGGCCCCGAGATGTACGACCGACTCGCCGCCCACGAGATCCCGTGGACCGACGAGAGCGTCACCGAGGCACTGACCACACTGGCCGAACTCTTCGGCTCCGACCGCCTGTTGGCGGGCGGCGCGGACGGCGCGCTGCGCACCGACTTCCCGACCTCCGTCACGCAGACCTTCGCCGACCCGGAGAACCCGGCGGCGGGCATGGTCTACGAGGGTGACTTCGTGGCCTCGGTGATCGCCGACGGCACCGACGCCGTGGTCGGCGAGGACGCGCTGGTCTTCCCCTTCCCGTCGGTGGACGGTGACGCGCCGGTGGTCAGCGGTGGCGATGTCGCGGTCGCGCTGGCGCCCGAGGGCGAGGCGAGCGAGGCCCAGATGGCGCTGCTCGCCTGGTTCGCCTCCACCGACGCGGCCCGCATCTGGGCCGAGGGCGGCGGCTTCCTGTCCCCCAACCGCGAGCTGGACACCTCCGCCTACCCGGACGACGTGCAGCGGAACATCGCCGACGCGCTGATCGAGGCGGGCGACGACTTCCGTTTCGACCTCTCCGACCAGGCGCCGGCGGCGTTCGGCGGCACCACCGGTCAGGGCATGTGGCAGGCGCTCCAGGACTTCCTGCGCGACCCCGAGGACATCGACGGGGTTCAGCAGTACCTGGAGAACGAGGCGGCGCGGGCCTACGGGGACTGACCCCCGACTCCCGCCCCGCCGTCGGGGCCGGGGAGCCGTCCACATCGGAGCGGCTCCCCGGCCCCGGCCGGTCGGGGTGGGCCCCGACGGATTCCCGGTCGCCCCGGGCCGCCGTGCGCGGGGTCGCGGGCCACGCGCCGGCGCCGGGACGGGCGCCGGCCCGGAGCCGGGGACCCGTCCGCCCGTCCCCCTCGACCCGCCCGATCCCCGCGCGACGCGCGGGGACCCCACACCCGATGGGTCCGCGTCCGACGGACCCGCACCCGATGGACCGACATCCGATGGATGGAGTGACGGATGGCTGATGGCCGACCGGCGGTGATACGCGCCCGCCCATGGGCCGTGGCGTGCTTCCTGCTGCCCGCCCTGCTGCTGCTGGGGGCGCTGGTGGTGTACCCGATCGGGTACTCCCTGTGGCGCAGCCTTTTCGACGCCCCCGGTACCGGCTTCGTGGGGCTGGACAACTACCGGGAGATGTTCGCCAACCCCGCCATCCGGCGGGCCCTGCAGAACAACCTGATCTGGATCCTGGTGGCGCCGGCCGCGGCGACCGCCCTGGGTCTGATCTTCGCGGTGCTGACCGAGCGGATCCGCTGGTCCACCGCCTTCAAGCTGGTGATCTTCATGCCGATGGCCATCTCCATGCTGGCCGCCGGCATCATCTTCCGCCTGGTGTACGAGGCGGACCCGGACCGGGGCGTGGCCAACGCCATCCTGGTCTCGGTGAACGACACCTTCTCCGAGGGCGCGCCCTGGCCCGACGCCCGTCCCCGCCCGGACAGCGGGTTCGAGCCGGGACCGGAGGAGAGTCTGGTGGCCGCCGAACCGGCCGCGGTGGGCGAACCGGCGCTGCTGCCACTGGTCGGTGTGGCACCGCCGCGGGTGGCGGACGCCGGACAGGCGGTGACCCCGGAGCCCGCCCCGGACGCGGTGGTCGGCGTGGTGTGGCTGGACTTCGCCCCCGGTGGGGGTGGTGATCCCGGGGTGGTCGACGAGGACGAGCGGGGCCTGCCGGGGATGGTCGTGGAGGCGGTGCGCGACGGCACGGTGGTCGCCACCGCGACCGCCGGGGACGACGGGACCTTCTCGCTGCCCGCCGAGGCGGACGGCGCCGAACTGCGCTTGGCCGCAGGCAACTTCGCCGCCTCGTTCAACGGGGTGGACTGGCTGGGTCCGACTCTGGTGACCCCGGCCATCATCAGCAGCTACGTGTGGATGTGGGCGGGCTTCGCGATGGTCCTGATCGCCGCCGGGTTGGCCGGGGTTCCGCGCGAGATGTTGGAGGCCGCCCGGGTGGACGGCGCCAACGAGTGGCAGGTGTTCCGGCGGATCACGGTCCCGTTGCTGGCGCCGGTGCTGGCGGTGGTGCTGGTGACCCTGATGATCAACGTGCTGAAGGTCTTCGACCTGGTGCTGATCATCGCCCCGGGCTCGACCCAACCGGACGCCAACGTGCTGGCGTTGCAGTTGTACTTCTCCTCCTTCGGGACCAGTCCCAACCAGGGCCTGGGCAGCGCCATCGCGGTCTTCCTGCTGCTGTTGGTGGTGCCGGTGATGATCTTCAACATCCGACGACTGCGACAGGAGCGCAAGGGATGAGGCGGGACACGCACGCCCCCGGCCGGCCGGTCCGGCGCCCCGACGCGTCGGCCGCACCGGGACCGGGGGGAGAACCGGGACGGCGTCGAGGGGCACGCCCGGGACCCCACCGGGAAGCACACCGGGGAGCACACCGGGGACAGGAGGAATCACGATGAGCACACCCGAGATCCCCGCCTCCTCCGCCGACTCCGGCCGGGGGGACGGTTCGGACGCCGGCACGCCGGGGGCCCTGTCCCCCGCCCGGCCCGAGCCACCGCGCCATCCGGTGACCGACGGTCCGGCCGGGCCCGTCGGCCGTGACCGGGACACACGGCGCTCCCCGGCCTCCCGTCTGGTCTCGATGACCGCCGGCGGCGCGGCGCGGGTGACCCTGATCCTGTTCGGGTTGGTATGGCTGCTGCCGACCGCCGGTCTGTTCGTGTCCTCCTTCAGGAGCCCGCGGGACATCTCCGCCGACGGCTGGTGGACGGCCCTGACCGACGCCTCGCAGTGGTCGATGGAGAACTACTCGAACCTGCTGGGGAACTCCGCCTTCACCGGCTCCATCTGGACGACGGTGGCGATCACGCTGCCCTCGACGGTGCTGGTGGTGGCGGTCGGCGCGATGGCCGCGTACGTCTTCGCCTGGCTGGACTTCCCCGGTCGGGATTGGCTGTTCCTGCTGGTGGTGGCGCTGTTGGTGGTGCCCATCCAGGTGGCGCTGATCCCGGTGGCGCGGTTGTTCAACGTCCTGGGGATCTTCGAGACGATCCCCGGGGTGGTCCTCTTCCACGCCGCCTTCGGGTTGCCGTTCGCCATCTTCCTGCTGCGGAACTTCTTCGCGGAGATCCCCCGCGAACTGCTGGAGGCGGCACGGCTGGACGGGGCCGGCGAGATACGGCTGTTCACCCGGGTGGTGCTGCCGCTGGGCGGCCCGGCGATCGCGGCACTGGCGATCTTCCAGTTCATGTGGGTGTGGAACGACATGCTGGTGGCGTTGATCTTCGCCTCCTCGAGCAGCCCGCCGATGACGGTGGCGCTGCAACAGGAGATGCGGCAGTTCGGGGCGAACATCGACGTGTTGGCGCCCGGTGCGTTCATCTCGATGCTGGTACCGCTGGCGGTGTTCTTCGCGTTCCAGCGTCAGTTCGTGGCGGGGGTGATGGCCGGCTCCGTGAAGTGAGGACGACCGGCACGCCCGTGCCGGCGCCCACCCCCGCACGTTCGCCCCAACGGGCGGCGCGCGGGGGTTTTCTCACGCTCACCCGAAAGGGTGAGTTACACACCGCTTCCACGGACCGTTCGAACACCTGTCGACCGGGCGGGGGAGGCCCGCGGACGGTCCCCGGCCGATCGGGCCCCCGCGTCCTCCCCGCTCACGCCCCCGACTCCCGGCTCCCGCCGATCTCGACCCGTGACACCCGGTCCTCCCGCAACTCGAAGGCCCACCGGCCGGTCACCGGCTCGGCGCCTTCCCCCGCCCGGAACCGGCCGGACACCACGAGGCCGCCCACCTCCTCGTCCACCACCTCCACATGTCCGCCCGGGTCCAGGACCTCCCGGTCCAACCACGGCTCCACCTCGCGTTCCCCACCGTCCACCACCAGTACGGCGTCGGTGGTCAGCAGGGCGAGCAGCGCGGTGCGGTCACCGGTGTTGACCGCCTGGAAGAAGGCGCGGACGACGGGGTTCGAGGGGCGTGAGGGGCGATCGAGACGGATATCGGCGTCGGTCATGCGACCAGGAGACCCCCTTCGGACGCCCCGCGCATCCCGGCACGCCGCACACCCCGGCACTCCCACGCCCCCACCCCGCGTTCACCACCGGACGGCACCACCCACACGTGACGCGCACCTCTTCCCCACGCCGGCGACGCATGGGTTTCCGAAACCGTGGAAGGTGCCGATCGTGACATCACGCTGTGCACCGATTTCCACCTCATCCGCCGCCGCGTCGGACGCGAACCGAAGGCTCCCTCGGTCGCCGCGTCGTATCGTGACAGTTATGCGGCGTTTCATCAGGTATGCAGCTCTTGTTCAGGTCGGGCGGCCACGCGCCGTGAGCGACCGAGCCGAGACCGGGGCCCACCCGGTGTCGGCCGACGGCTCCGGGACGGGGGGCGCCGCCCGCGCGGCCGGTCGACCGGCCGGTTCCTCGGCCGTGTCCCGGGGGCACCACCCGCCGGTCAATCCCGAGGCGTCCCCCCTGGTGGCCCTCTACCGCCGGGTGGTGCCCCTGAGCGCCCGCCGCGCGGTGGTCGGCCGGGTCTCCCCGCAGGTACGGGGTTCCGTCAAGCGCACCCTCTCCGAAGCCGCCCGGGCCGTGCCCGAGCGGATGGCGGAGGTTCGCGCGGAGCGCGCCCGTCGCGGCCGACCGGATCTGTTCTCCGCTCCCGAACGCCGCATGGTGCAGGTCAACCGACAGCCCAAGGCCGCCACGGTGATGGAGTTCCCCACCCCCCTGGCCGTCCGGGACGAGTCCCTGCACAGGGTGTGCGAGGCGCTCGAGGAGGCCGGCGTCCACTACTTCTGTGTGCGCGGCGTGGACCCGGCGGGCTCCACCGTCGCCGTGCCGGAGCACGAACGGCTGCGGGCCGCCCGCGCGCTGGCCCGCCTGTGCTCGCGCACCGCCGGTTACATAGGGGTTCGTTCCCACCGCCGCCGGCGGCGGCGGGGGCCGCGCCACACCGTGCCCGGCGACTCACAGGCCGCCCGCCGGCTGTGGACCTCCGCCCCGCTGGTGCGGCTGTGCTGGTACGTCACCGACCGGCGCGGCACCCACGCCATCGGACAACGCTACGGCTGCACCGTCGAGTTCTGGAAGACCGACGAACGCGGCATGCTCGTCGCCCCGCGCCGCAATCGGTGCACCGAGGAGATCTCCCCCGACACCCCGCGGGTCACCGTGCCGCTCGCCCGGGTCGACCAACTGCACCCGGCCCCCGAACCCGCGACCGACACCGACGCCGGGCCCCCCACCCACACCGACATCATGACCGCCGGCGTCGCGGCCCCGGCGCGGAAGGGCGCCGTCGCCCGTCCGGTGGTCACCATCCCGGAGTTCTCCCGCCCCCTTCCCGACGACGTGCCCTTCCCCGTGGACGCCGTCTACACCTGGGTGGACGGCGCCGACCCCGAGTGGCTGGCCCGGCGCGCCCTGCATGCCGGCGAGACCTACCACGCCGAGGCCGCCAACGCCGCCCGCTACCTCAGCCGCGACGAACTGCGCTACTCGCTGCGCTCGCTGCACCAGTACGCGCCGTGGATCCGACACGTCTACCTGGTCACCGATCGCCAGGTGCCGTCCTGGCTGAACACCGACCACCCCGGGCTGACGGTGGTCGACCACCGAGAGATCTTCTCCGACACCTCGCTGCTGCCGACCTTCAACTCACACGCCATCGAGAGCCAGTTGCACCACATCGAGGGCCTGGCCGAACACTTCCTCTACCTGAACGACGACGTGTTCTTCGGCCGCCTGACGGTGCCCCAGCACTTCTTCCTGGGCAACGGCCTCACCCGGTTCTTCCTCTCCAAGGCACACATCCCCTACGGGCTGCCCACCCCGGACGACGTTCCGGTGTCGGTGGCGGGCAAGAACAACCGGATGCTGTTGGAGGAGCGCTTCGGCGCGGTCATCACGCAGAAGATGAAGCACGTTCCGCACGCCCTGCGGCGCAGCGTGCTGTACGAGATCGAGGAGGAGTTCGCGGACCGGCACACGACCACCGCCGCCAACCGCTTCCGTGACCTCGACGATCTGTCGGTGACCTCCTCCCTGCACCACTACTACGCGTTCCTCACCGGACGCGCGGTGCCCGGCGGCATCCCGTACGACTACTTCGACATGGCGCACCCGGCGATCGAGACGCGGTTGGGGCGACTACTGGCAGCGCACAACCGCACGGTGTTCTGTCTCAACGACACCGTCTCCGACGAGAAGAACCTGGCGACCCAGCTGTCGATCATGGAGCCGTTCCTACGGGCGTACTTCCCCTTCGCGAGCCCCTACGAGCGGGACGCCTGAGTACCGCGCCCCACCGGCCCCCGGGGCTTTCTCCCGTCCACCGCGCCCGCCCCGGCCAACGACCGCCCGGGGCGGGCGCGGTGGGGGCCGGTGTGGAGGACTACCGGCGCCGCAGCAGCAGGCGCCACGGCAACAGTGCCGCCTCCCACTGCACCGCGGCCGACAGCTTGGAGTGCCCGGCGCGGCGCGCCCCGAAGCGGATCGGCACCTCCACCACCCGCACCCCGCGCACCACCGCCCGGTGCTTGAGTTCCACCTGGAAGGCGTACCCCGCGCCGGCCGCCTCCTGCGGGGCCGCCGCCCGCAGCGCCTCCTCGCGCCACAGGTTGAACCCGCCGGTCAGGTCCCGGATGCCCGTCCCGAGCAGGGCCCCGGCGTAGACGTTGGCCCCGCGTGAGAGCATCCGCCGGTGCCGCTCCCAATCGGCGGCCAACCGCCCGCCCGCCACGTACCGGCTGCCGACCACCAGACCGGCCCCGGTACTGCGGGCCACCCCCAGCATCACCGGCAGCGCGGCGGCCGGATGGCTGCCGTCGGCATCCATCTGGACCACGTACCCGGCGGCAACCCCGGAGCTCCCCGGCTCGGTGACGAGCTCCCGGGCCCTGCGCATCCCCGCCACGTAGGCCCGCCCCAGCCCCAGCTTCGCGGGCCGGTGCAGCACCGTCACCCGCGCGGGGCGCCCCGGCACGGCGTACCTGCGGGCCAGGCCCTCGGCGATCCGGCCGGTGCCGTCCGGGCTGGCGTCGTCCACGACCAGCAGCCGCAGGCCGGACAGCGGCAGCGCCATCAACTCCGCCACCACCCCCGGCAGGGCACCCGCCTCGTTGTAGGTCGGCATCACCACCAGGACCGGGGTACGGGCCCACTCCCCCGGCAGGGTCGTCGCGGCCGGGGCCCGACCGGGGGCGGGCATCGGGGCGGTCGCCCGACCGACACCGCTGGTGGTCATCAGTGGCTCCATGCCCGTCACCCTAGGAACCGAGGGCTTGTCGTACCGCCTTTTCCCGGGCCGTGCGGGGGACCGGGCCATGCGGGGGACCGGGCCGTGCGGGGGACCGGGCCATGCGGGGGACCGGGCCATGCGGGGGACCGGGCCAAGCGGGGGACCGGGCCGTGCGGGGACGGGCGGCCCCCGGCCGACCCCGCCCGCACCCGGCACGGGTGCGGAAACACCCGCGCCCCCGGGCCGGTGGTTCCCGGCCCGGGGGCGCGTCGGCCTCCGTCGGCGTCAGCGGTTGCTGCGCAGCAGGGTGCGCATCGTCCGCATCGCCACCGAAAGGTTGGCCAGGTCGAAGCCGTCGGAGTTCTGGATCTCCGCCAGCGTGGAGCGCGCCCGGGTGAGGATCGCCCGGTTGCGGGAGGCCCACGCCTCCCACATCTCCTCCGGGTCGGCCCCCGGCTCCCCAGCGGCCAGTACGTCGGCCGTGATCAGCTGATGCGCCGCGTAGAGATCCTCGCGGATCGAGGTGCGCGCCATCGACTGCCAGCGGTCGGCGCGCGGCAGCATGCTGATCCGGTCCTGGAGCCGGGAGATCCCCAGCTGGTCGGCGAGGTGGTAGTACACCTGCGCCACGTCCATCAGGTCGCGCCCGGTACGGTCGGCGACGGCCACCACGTCCAGGGCCGGGAAGACCGCCGTGAACCCGGCGACCTGCTGGGCCAGCTCGGCCGGCACTCCGCTGCCCACCAGCTCGTCGTGGGTGGCGCTGTGCACCTCCAGGTCCCGGCCGCGCAGCAGCTTGGGCAGCTCGAGCCACACCTTCCCCAGCGGGTCGGAGAACACCTCGATGGTCTCCGCCAGCCTCAGCGGCTGCGGCCGGTTGTTCAGCAACCAGCGGGCGCCGCGCTCGACCATCCGCCGCGAGTGCAGCCGGATGCGGGTCAGGACGGTCGCCGGAACATCGTTGGCCAGCTGTTCGGCGGTGTCCCAGATCCGGTGCAGGCCGAAGATCGCCCGGGCGGCGCTGTGCGCCCGGACGATCTCCTCCACCGAGGCACCGGACTCCTCGTGCAGCCGGTGCAGGAAGGACGGTCCGCCGACGTTGATCGTGTCGTTGACCAGGAGGGTGGTGATGATCTCCCGGCGCAGCGCGTGGCGCTCGATCCGGTCCGGGAAGCGCTCGCGCAGCGGGCCGGGGAAGTACACCGCCAGCAGCCGTTGCAGGTACGGGTCCTCGGGGAGGTCGGTGTCGACCAGCGCCTCGGTGGTGGTGAGCTTGGCGTACGCCAGCAGCACCGCCAGCTCCGGCTGGGTCAGCCCCTCCCCCACGTGCAGCCGGTCGGAGATCTCCTCGTCGTCCGGCAGGAACTCCAGTCGCCGGTCCAGCCGGCCGTCCACCTCCAGGGAGCGGATGAAGCGCTGGTGGGCCAGGAGCAGGCCGGGCGCGGTGGCCTCGGAGGTGGCCAGCACCACGTTCTGCGCGTGGTTGTTGCGCAGCACGATGTCGGAGACCTCG
Organism: Streptomyces sp. ST2-7A; assembly: GCF_021390475.1. Classification (GTDB taxonomy): domain Bacteria; phylum Actinomycetota; class Actinomycetes; order Streptomycetales; family Streptomycetaceae; genus Streptomyces. The sequence goes on along the minus strand of NZ_JAJUWS010000037.1, from coordinate 28,593 downwards.
TCGGTCATCTCCGCCAGCAGCAGGTTGCGCTGCTTGACGGTGAGGTCCCCGTTGGCGACCACGTCGTTGAGCAGGATCTTGATGTTCACCTCGTGGTCGGAGGTGTCCACCCCGGCGCTGTTGTCGATGGCGTCGGTGTTGCAGTGCCCACCGGATCGGGCGAACTCGATGCGGCCCAACTGCGTCAGGCCCAGATTGCCGCCCTCGCCGATCACCTTGACCCGCAGGTCCCGGCCGTCCACCCGGATCGCGTCGTTGGCGCGGTCGCCGACGGCGGCGTGGCTCTCCGTGGACGCCTTGACGTAGGTGCCGATGCCGCCGTTCCACAGCAGGTCCACCGGGGCCCGCAGGATCGCCCGCATCAGGTCGGCGGGGGTCATCGCCACAACCGTGGACGGGATGTCCAGGGCCGCGCGCACCTGCGGGGTGAGCGGGATGGACTTGGCCGAGCGCGGGTGCACGCCGCCGCCCTTGGAGAGCAGCGAGGTGTCGTAGTCGGCCCAGGACGAGCGGGGCAGCTCGAACAGCCGGCGGCGCTCCAGGTGGGAGATCTCGGCGTCGGGGTCGGGGTCCAGGAAGATGTGCCGGTGGTCGAAGGCCGCGACCAGCCGGATGTGCTCCGACAGCAGCATGCCGTTGCCGAAGACGTCACCGGACATGTCACCGATGCCGACGACCGTGAAGTCCTGCGTCTGGGTGTCGTGGCCCAGTTCGCGGAAGTGTCGGCGGACCGACTCCCAGGCGCCCCGGGCGGTGATGCCCATGGCCTTGTGGTCGTAGCCGGCGGAGCCACCGGAGGCGAAGGCGTCGCCCAGCCAGAAGCCGTACTCGCCGGCGACCTCGTTGGCGATGTCGGAGAAGGTGGCGGTGCCCTTGTCCGCGGCGACCACGAGGTAGGTGTCGTCGCCGTCGTGGCGCACCACCCCGGGCGGCGGCACGACCCGGCCGTCCACCAGGTTGTCGGTGATGTCCAACAGTCCGCGGATGAAGGTGCGGTAGCAGGCGACGCCCTCCGCCAGCCACGCCTCCCGCCGGGTCGGGCTCGGCAGCCGCTTGGCGACGAACCCGCCCTTGGCGCCGACCGGCACGATGACGGTGTTCTTCACCTCCTGCGCCTTGACCAGGCCCAGGATCTCGGTGCGGAAGTCCTCGCGCCGGTCGGACCAGCGCAGACCGCCCCGGGCTACCTTGCCGAAGCGCAGGTGGACGCCCTCCACACGCGGGGAGTACACCCAGATCTCGTAGGCCGGGCGCGGCTCGGGCAGGTCGGGGATGGCCTGCGGGTCGAGCTTCATCGACAGGTAGGGCCGGGGTCGCCCGGCCTCCGTGCCGTCGGCGGTCGTACCGGCGGGGACATCGCCGTCGGAACGGAAGTAGTTGCAGCGCAGGGTGGCCCGGATGACGGTCCGGAAGGCGCGCAGGATGCGGTCCTCGTCCAGGTTGGAGACCTGGTCCAGGGCACCGTCCAGTTCCTCCAGGATGCCGTCGGTCAACTCGTGACCGGCGTGCTGTCGTTCGGGGTGCAGGCGGGCTTCGAAGAGGTTGACCAGCAGGCGGGTGGTGTGGACGTTGCGGCAGAGCGTGGCCTCCATGTTCTCCTTGGAGAACCTCGCCCCCGCCTGCCACAGGTACTTGGCGTAGGCGCGCAGGACCATCGCCTGCCGCCAGGTCAGCCCCGCCGACAGCACCAGGGCGTTGATCCCGTCGTTCTCCGCCTCGCCGGTCCAGGCGGCGGAGAACGCCTCCTGGAAGCGCTCGCGGACGTCGGCGCCGGTGGATTTGGCGACCGCCTCCGGGACGCGCAGGCCGAAGTCGTAGATCCAGGCGGTGGAACCGTCTGCCGGGCGCAGCTCGTAGGGCCGCTCGTCGACGACCTCCACTCCGAGGTTCTGCAACACCGGCAGGACCGCCGAGAGGGTCACCGGCTCACCGGTGCGGTAGATCTTGAAGCGGCGCTCGCCGGGGGCGGCGCCGACCGGCTCGTAGAGGCTGAGGGCGAAGTCCGGCTCGTCCTCCCCGGTGCGCAGGCCGAGCACGTACTGCAGGTCGGCGACGGCGGCGCGCGGCGGGTGGTCCGCCTTGTACCCCTCGGGGAAGGCGTGTTGGAAGCGCCGGCCCAGTTCGGCCGCCTGTTCCTCGCCCAGTTCGGAGAGGAGGGCGTCGACGAAACCGTCGGTCCACGAGCGGGAGGCGTCGGCCAGCCGTGCCTCGATTCGATCCCGGTCGGCCTCGGTGATCTCCGGCAGTTCGGTACCGGTCGGGACCCGGATCACGAAGTGCAGCCGGGAGAGCACCGACTCGGTGTTCCAGGCGGTGAAGTCGGTGGTGGTGCCGCCCAGTTCCTCGCAGAGGATGTCACTCAGCCGCAGCCGCACCGAGGTGGTCCAACGGTCCCGGGGGAGGTAGACGAGGGCGGAGTAGTAGCGGCCGTACTCGTCCTGGCGCAGGAACAGCCGCAGCCGGCGGCGTTCCTGGAGGTGCAGCACGGCTGTGGTGATGGACCGCAGGGTCGGCACCGAGGTCTGGAACAGTTCGTCGCGCGGGTAGGTCTCCAGGATCTGGAGCAGGTCCCGGCCGCTGTGGCTGTCGGGGGCGAACCCGGCGGAGGCCAACACCTCGGCCACCTTGCGGCGGATCACCGGCACCCGGCGCACCGACTCGGTGTAGGCCGCCGAGGAGAACAGGCCCAGGAAGCGGCGCTCGCCGATCACGCGGCCCTCGGCGTCGAACTTCTTGACGCCGATGTAGTCCAGGTAGGAGCGGCGGTGCACGGTGGCACGGCTGTTGGCCTTGGTGAGGATGAGCACCCGGGGCTCGCGGGCCTTGGCCCGGGCGGCGGGTGTCAGTCGACTGAACGCCGGGGAGGAGGGCGTCGGGATGCCGGGGTGGTAGTCACCGATGTCGGTGCGGCCGGACGCGGTGCGGCCGGGGGTCGCGCCGCCGCTTCCGGTGTCGGTGCCGTCCCCGGCGGTGCCCTCCGGCAGGACATGGGTGGGGTCGGAGCGCAGGATGCCCAGACCGGTGCCGGGGACGGCCGCCAACACGTCACCCTCGCCGCCGTTGTCCTCCCGCACCAGCCGGTACTCGCGGTAGCCGAGGAAGGTGAAGTGGTCGGCGGCCAGCCAGCGGAGCAGTTCGCGGGCCTCCTCGATCTCCAGGACGCGCCGACGCTCCTCCGCCTCGTCCCGGGCGGCGGTGTCGGTCGCCCCGTCGGTGTCGGCGTCGAGGGCGGTCGCGTCGTCGTCCTCGGCGGTGTCGGTCACCAGGACGGGCGGGACGGTCAGCTCGTCGGCGATGGACAGCGCCCGCTCGCGCATCTTCCGCCAGTCCTCCACGGACTCGCGGACGTCGTTGAGGACCCGCCGCAGGTCGGCCTCGATGCGCCGCAGATCCTCGTGGTCGGTCTCCCGGTCCACCTCGACGTGGATCCAGGACTCGATCACGGCGTCGTCCGGCAGCTCACCCGGCTCGTGGGTGTGGGTCCGGGCGCCGAAGGGGTCGCGCCCGGCGTCCAGGACCTCCAGGAGCTCTCCGGCGACGTCCCGGCGGACGATCATCTGCGGGTGGATGACGATGTGGATGCCCCGGTCCTGCCGGGAGAGTTCGTTGGTGACCGAGTCCACCAGGAAGGGCATGTCGTCGGTGACGACCTCCACCACGGTGTGACTGCAGGTCCAGCCGACCTCCTCGACCGTCGGCGTGTGCACGCGGATGTCGGCGGTGCCCTGCGGGCGGCGGGCGGCGAGCCGGCGGTGGGAGAGCGCGGCGCCGTAGAGGTCGACCGGATCGCGCCCCTGGAGGTCCTCCGGGGAGACGTACAGGTAGTAGCGCTGGAGATACGCCCGGAGTTCGTCGGCGTCCGGGTGCCGGGCGGTTCTGCTCCCCGCCGGTCCGTGATCGGCGACCTCGGCCGCGCGGTCCAGCAATTCGGCTTTGACGTCATCCAGCTTGCTGTGCATGTCCTCTGACTCCTGTCGCGCCTCGTCGCACGACGTCGGGAACTCGATGTCGGATGCAGCGGGCGACGCTCGGTCGGGGATGACGGGCGATCCCCGCCGCGTCCTTCGACGACCGGCCGCACCGGGCCGCGCGGGGTGCGCGGAACCGGACCCCGCGCGGAGCGGACTCCGCGATCGGGGCGGGGGAGGCGACGCTGCCTCCGGCGGGTATCGCGCTGATCACGGGCTCAGGCTACCGCTCCCGTGTCGGCGCTCCCGCCGCCGTTCGTACAAAGCGGGGGACGATATTTTGACCGGGTGGACAAGAACCGCGAGCGGGGCCGCGGGCGAGCCACGTGCTGTTGTCGGTCGGCTGTGTGGCGTTGTCGGTCGTCGGCGGGGCGTGCCGCACGGCGAGCGCACCGTCACGTGGCGTCGCGCGGTGTTCCCCGTGCGCGGGGTGCGGCCCGGCGCCGAACGGATCGGCCGGCCGCGACGGGCACCGTCGACTTCCCTCCCCGGTCGGGAACGGGGCGACCGACGGTGTGACGCGCGGATCCCGGAGGGGACGGCGTCCGCCGTACGCCGGAGCGGACGGCGACCCGGACCCGTCAGCCGGTACGGCGGGCGGACGGGCCTCCACGGGAACGGTACCGCAGGGCCGGGTGCCGGTCGGGGACACCGGAGGGGGCGTGTCGGGGTCGGGGGCGCCCCCGGGGCGCACGCCCCGGGATACCGGGTGGAGCGTCCGGCGGCCGTCGGCGCCCACCGGCGCGGGGCGGGGCGGGCACCGGGCGGTCGGGCCCGGCACCCGGCGGACGGCCCCGCGCGCCCGTACTTCACGCCGGCGCTCAGGAGGTGAGGTTCCCCGCCACCTCCACGGCCTCCTCCAGGGTGTCCACGACGGGGACGCCGGCGGCCAGCAGGCTGCGGCGGCTGTGCGAGCCGCCCGTGTACAGCACGGCCCGGGCACCGGCCGCGGCGGCGGCGACCGCGTCGTCGGTGGCGTCCCCGATGACCACGGTGCGGGTGGGGTCCACGCCCTCCAGTGCCATGAGGTGGCGCACCATCTGCTCGGCCTTGCCCTCGCGCGGCCCGCCACCCGGGTGGCCGTCCACCCTGGTGAAGTGGTGGTGGATGTCCAGACGCACCAGCCAGTCGGACAGGTGGTCGTGACCGGCGAGCGAGCAGACGGACTGGGTGCCACCGGCTCCGCCCCACGCGGCGAGGAGATCGACCGCCCCCTCGGTGAGGGCGGTGCGCTCGATCCGCGCGAAGTAGTGGCGGTGGAAGGCGCCGTCCATCACCACCCATTCGTCGTCGGTGGGCAGCCGTCCGAGCAGGCGCTCGTAGAACTTCGGGATGGGGACACAGAACAGGTCGCGGTACCGGTCGAGGGTCAGGACGGGCAGTCCCAGCTCACCGAAGGCGGCGTTGGTGGCCTCCAGCACGACGTGGATGTCGTGCAGCAGCGTGCCGTTCCAGTCCCAGACCAGGTGCGGGGAGTCCGATGGGGCCGGTGCGGGGGTCGGTGTCCGACCCGGCCCGGTGGGCGGGTCGGAGAGACCGGGCACCGAGGGCGGCGGCGCCGCCGGCGGGCCCGACGACGGGGGCGGACCGGACGGGATGGGCGGGGGAATCGGGGCCCCGGACCGGAGCGGGGGTTGGTGGGGTCGGCTGTCCTGACGCATGACACCGACGGTACGCGCGATCACCGACAGCCGGCCGGCGGTTTCCCCGCCGAGCGGGAGATGGTTCCCCTCCGTCTCGACGCCACACCCAGCGTTCGGACGATATGTCGACCAGACGTTCGAGTCGTTTTCCCGGTGCGGAACCGCGCCCGGGGACGGATCCGGGGACCCGGCGGACCTCAGGAGTCGAGGTCGGGGATCTCCTGCACGGCGTACCACAGCAGTTCGTGGTCGGTGGCGCCCTCGACGACGAACCGGGCATCGGGGTCCCCCTTCTCGGCGGCCGGGAGGGCGTCGGCGGCGGCCACCAGATCGGTCTCCGCGTCGGCCGAGTCCACGTGCGCCGACACCCAACGGGCCACCGGGACCGCCTCGGCGAGCGTCACCTCGCCCAACGCCTCGACGAGCAGGGCCCGGTCGGGGTCGACCCGCACCCACTCGTCGGGCACGTCGACGGCGAGCACCACCCGGCGCGGCGGCGCGCCCCGGTCGGCGGCGACCAACCGCAGCGAGGCGAGGGCTGCCCGGCCGAGGGCGGTGTACTCCAACTCCTCCTCGTCGCCGGAGAGATACCACTCGCGCAGGCCGGGGGTGACGGCCCGGGCCGTCAGGGGGGCGGGCCCGACCTCCCCCGCCCGATACGCCTCGGCGAGCCCGGGAAGGGTGAGCGGGAGATAGACGCGCATGGGGCTCAGGATAGAGCAGCGCGGGCCGGGATCGGTGGGGCGAACGGACCCCGACGCGCGGGAGGTGTCGCCGGGGCCCCGCCGGGGTCCGGCCCCTCCCCGACGGGCGACCCCCGCTCGGAGCAACGTGCTTGGTCGACGCGTGTGACCGTGGTTACACTCCGCCATGTTACCGACTGGTAGCCCCTGCTCGTGGGGTCTTCGCACGGGCCGGGGCCGACGATCCGGCCGACCCCGCGAGGGCCCCGGATGGGAGTGGCGTCATGACGACGGACACAGCTGACACGACCACAGCTGACACGACACACGGGACACCGACCACGGATACGACGGGCGCCACGACGACCACGGGCACGACCCGGCGGGCGGGCTCCGGCGTCACCGGTGCCGCCACCGGGCCCGCCCCGGGGCACCCGGCAACGCCGACCGGCGCGACCGGCGCACCGGTCGGCGGACCCCTCCGGTACCGCACCCCGGGGCCGCGCCGTCCGCACCACCCGGACCGCCCCACCGGTGAACCCGGGGCGGCACCGACGACCGCGCACCGCCGGTCGACCACCCGCACCACCCCCCGAACCCCCCGGCCACACGGATGTCCCCCGCCGGGGGCCACCCGCTCCGACCTCACCGCCCACCCGATCGCCTCCCGTCCGCGCCCCGCCCGTCGCGCGATCGTTCCCACCGGCCCCACACCCCCCACGGGTCCCGCCGGACCCGCCCTCCGGCTCGGCCGGCTCACCCGGGCCGACACCGCGGGAGAACCCCTCGGCCGGCCCGACCCCGTCAACCCGCACCACTGGTTCGCCCGGACGCTCCTCCTCGTCCTGGGCGGCCGGCTCCCGCTCCACACCCTGGTCGGGCACACCGACGCCGACACCTACGAGCACCTGATCCCCCGGACCCCGCTCGCCCCGCTGCGCCCCACCGGCACCCACCCGACCGCCCCGCCCACCCTGCTCGGGGTCGGCTCCTGCCGTCCCCGACCCGATGTGCTGGAGGCGTTCGCCCGGGTGGCCGTCCCGGATGATCGGGTCCACGCCCTCGCCTTCCGGCTCGGGCGGGGGCCCCGGAGCTGGCGCTGCGAGGCCGTGGACCTGGGCCCCCTCGACCCCCTCGCCGCCCCCACCCGGTCCGCCCCCACCGGTCACGGACCCGCGCGCCGGTCCCGCCCCCGGTGCCCCCGCTGATCGAAAGGCTCCGGAAACGACGGTGCCGGTCCGTCCCCCCGGGGGGACGGACCGGCACCCTCACACCTCGTCCGGGGTCCGCGGACCCCGGCCCGGGCTCACTTCCGGCGGCGGCGACCGCTCGCCTTCTGCGCCTTGCGGCGCTCGGCCCGGCTCATCCCGTCACCGGGCGGGGAGGCACCGGCCGCGGCGTCGAAGTCGCCCTCGACCACCCCGCCCTCGCCGTCCACACTCGGGGCCGAGAAGTGCAGTCGCTCCGCCCGCTGCGGGGCCTCCAGGCCCTTGGCCCGGATGGCCGGCCGGGCCGGGGCCGCCGCCGGAGCCGGGGCGTCGGACTCCTTGGTGAGCTGCGGCGCGCCGGTCGGCGCCTCCACCGGCACCTCCTCGACCCGGCGCTCCACCTGGACCTCCAGGTTGAACAGGTAACCGACCGACTCCTCCTTGATGGCGTCCATCATGGCGGTGAACATGTCGAAGCCCTCGCGCTGGAACTCCACCACCGGGTCGCGCTGGGCCATCGCCCGCAGGCCGATGCCCTCCTGGAGGTAGTCCATCTCGTAGAGGTGCTCGCGCCACTTGCGGTCCAGCACCGAGAGCACCACGCGACGCTCCAGCTCCCGCATGACCTCGGCGCCGAGCTGCTCCTCGCGGGCGTCGTACTGCTCGTTGACGTCGCGCTTGACCTCCTCGGCGATGAACTCGGGGGTCAGGCCCTCGCGTTCGCCGACCGCCTCGATCAACTCGTCGATCGTCACCGACACCGGATAGAGCTGCTTGAAGGCGCCCCACAGCCGGTCCAGGTCCCACTCCTCGGCGAAGCCCTCGACCGTCTCCGCCCGGACGTACGCCTCGATGGTGTCCTCCATGAAGAAGCGCACCTGCTCGTGCAGGTCGGCGCCCTCCAGCACCCGGCGGCGCTCGGCGTAGATCACCTCGCGCTGCCGGTTGAGGACCTCGTCGTACTTCAGGACGTTCTTGCGGATCTCGAAGTTCTGCTGCTCGACCTGGCCCTGGGCCGAGGCGATGGCCCGGGTCACCATCTTGTTCTCGATCGGCACGTCGTCCGGCACGTTGGCCATCGACATGACGCGCTCGACCATCTGCGCCTTGAACAGTCGCATCAGGTCGTCGCCCAGCGACAGGTAGAAGCGGGACTCGCCCGGGTCGCCCTGACGTCCGGAACGACCGCGCAGCTGGTTGTCGATGCGCCGCGACTCGTGGCGCTCGGTACCCAGCACGTAGAGGCCGCCGAGCTCCTTGACCTCCTCGAACTCCTGGCTGACCGACTGCTCGGCACGCTCCAGGGCGGCGGGCAGCGCCGCCGCCCACTCCTCGGAGTGCTCCACCGGGTCCAGGCCCTTGGCGCGCAGCTCGTCCTCGGCCATCTCCTCGGGGTTGCCGCCGAGCTTGATGTCGGTACCGCGACCGGCCATGTTGGTGGCCACGGTCACCGCGCCCCGCCGGCCGGCGGCGGCGACGATCTGCGCCTCCCGCTCGTGGTTCTTCGCGTTGAGCACCTCGTGGCGCACCCCGCGCTTGGCCAACTGCTGGGAGAGGTACTCGGACTTCTCCACGGAGGTGGTACCGACCAGCACCGGCTGGCCGCTCTCGTGCTTCTCGACGATGTCCTCGACCACCGCGTTGAACTTGGCGACCTCGGTCCGGTAGATGAGGTCGGCCTGGTCGACACGGGCCGGGACCCGGTGGGTGGGGATGGGCACCACGCCGAGCTTGTAGATCTGGTGGAACTCCGCCGCCTCGGTCATCGCCGTACCGGTCATGCCGGAGAGCTTGTCGTAGAGGCGGAAATAGTTCTGAAGGGTGATCTTGGCGAGGGTCTGGTTCTCGTCCTTGATCTTCACCCCTTCCTTCGCCTCGATCGCCTGGTGCATGCCCTCGTTGTAGCGACGCCCGGCGAGGATGCGACCGGTGTGCTCGTCGACGATCACGACCTCGCCGTCGACGACGACGTAGTCCTTGTCCCGCTTGTACAGCTCCTTCGCCTTGATGGCGTTGTTCAGGTAGCCGACCAGGGGGGTGTTCACCGACTCGTAGAGGTTGTCGATGCCCAGCCAGTCCTCGACCTTGGCGACGCCGGCGTCGTGGATGGCGACGGTGCGCTTCTTCTCGTCGACGTCGTAGTCGGCGGTCTCCGCCTGCTGACGGGTCGGGACGGCGGCCTCGCCGCGCTCCAGTCGGGTGACCAGCTTCGCGAAGTCCGCGTACCACTTGGTCGCCTGGTCGGCCGGGCCGGAGATGATCAGCGGGGTGCGGGCCTCGTCGACGAGGATGGAGTCCACCTCGTCGACCACCGCGAAGTTGTGGCCGCGCTGCACCAGCTCCTCCTTCGACCACGCCATGTTGTCGCGCAGGTAGTCGAAGCCGAACTCGTTGTTGGTGCCGTAGGTGATGTCGCAGGCGTACTGCTCGCGCCGCTTGGCCGGCGGCATACCACCGGTGATGCACCCCACGGACAGGCCCAGGAAGCGGTGGACGCGGCCCATCCACTCCGAGTCGCGCTGCGCCAGGTAGTCGTTGACCGTGATGAGGTGGACGCCCTTGCCGGAGAGCCCGTTGAGGTAGGTCGGCAGGGTGCCGACGAGGGTCTTGCCCTCACCGGTCTTCATCTCCGCCACGTACCCCAGGTGAAGGGCGGCGCCACCCATGATCTGCACGTCGTAGTGACGCTGCCCCAGCACCCGCTTGGCCGCCTCACGCACGGTGGCGAATGCCTCGGGCAGCAGGTCGTCCAGGGTCTCCCCCGCCTCCAGGCGTTCCCGGTATTCATCGGTCAGGGCGCGCAGCTCGGCGTCCGACAGGTCCAGGAAGTCCTCTTCAATCGAATTCACCTGTTTGGCGATGCGGTGCAGCTTGCGCAGGATCTTCCCTTCGCCTGCACGCATGAGTTTGCTGAAGACGGACACGAGGGTTGGTCTCCTTGCCGGTCGGGCCTGACACGTCACGGTCGGGTGCGTGGGCGCGGCGTTCCATTCAGGCGGCCCCGCCGCACCGGCCATCGTATGCGAGGGCGGGACGAGGTGTCAGTGCCGTGACGCCCGCCGTGACGGGACGATCACAACGGACGCTCCGGAGGCGACCGGTGGGCACTGTCGGTGACTGTCGGCGGTCGGCCCTACGATCCGGTCATGTCCCGCATCCCGCCCGGGGTACCCGCCCCCCGCCCGCACTCCGAGACCGCCACCGGACCCGACGCCCGGAACGACGCCGGGCCCGGCCCGACCACGCCGCCGGCCGGCGGGCGAGCCGAACCGGACGGCACTCCCGACGGCCCCCGGCCCGACGCCGTCCCGACCGGGGCCCGCCGGGCGGGGCGCGGCAGCGCGCCGGAGGCGGAGCTGTCGGCGGACGACGCCCGCCGCCTCGCGCTGCGTGCCCAGGGCCTGCTCGGCGCGCCCGACCACCGTGCGGGCGTGCACGGCATGTTGCGCGATCTGGGCGCGGTGCAGCTGGACACCATCTCGGTGCTGGCCCGCTCCCACGAACTGGTCCCCTACGCCCGGTTGGGCGCCGTCGGCCGCCCAACCGTGGAGGCCGCCTACTGGACGCCGGGCCACTCCTTCGAGTACTGGTCGCACGCGGCCTGCATCCTCCCGATCGAGGACTGGCCGCTGTTCGCCTTCCGCCGTCGGGCCCGTCGCGGCCGCGGTTACCGCTGGCATCAGCTGGAGGACTCCGCCTCCGCCCTCGCGACGGTCCGGGAACGTCTCGCCGCCGAGGGGCCGTTGACCGCCACCGAGTTGGGCGGTGCCAAGCGCGGCGGGCCGTGGTGGGACTGGTCGCAGACGAAGATCGCCGTGGAGTGGCTGCTGGACGTCGGCGAGGTGGTCTGCCGCGAGCGGCGCGGCTGGAAGCGGGTCTACGAGCTCGCCGAGCGGGCCGTTCCCGGCGAGCTGTTCCACGACGATCTGGACGACGACGCCTGTGTGCGGGAGCTGGTGGGCCGCGCGGGGCGGGCGCTGGGGGTGGCGACCGTCGCCGACCTGGCCGATCAGCACCGCCTGGGCATCGCCTCCGTCACCGGGGCGCTGCCCGACACCGATCTGGTGCCGGTGGCGGTGGAGGGCTGGCGCGAACCGGCGTGGGCGGACCCGGTCGCGCTGCGGGAGACCCCGCGCGGCCGGCACCGCACCACCCTGCTCTCCCCCTTCGACTCCCTGATCTGGGACCGCCGCCGCACCGAACGGATCTTCGGCATGGCGCACCGGCTCGAGGCCTACACCCCGAAGGAGAAGCGGGTGCACGGTTACTTCGCGATGCCGGTGCTCGCCGGCGGACGGCTGGTCGCCCGGGTGGATCCCGCGCGCGAGCGCGGCGGGGTGCTGGTCGCCCGGCGGGTCGGCTTCGAGGGCACCCCCGCCGTCGCGCGACGGTCGGCTCCGGCGGTGGCGACCGCGCTGCGCGAGGCCGCGAGCTGGGTGGGGGCCGAGCGGATCCGGGTGGAGCGGGTGGTCCCGGCCGCCGCGGCTCCGGCGCTGGTGGAGGCGCTCGGGGCGCACGCGATCGGGGAGCCGACCGACCTCCCCTCGGGCGGGGTCCGCTGAGCGGGCACCACCCCGGGGGTCACGGCGGCGTGGCCCCCGGGGTGGGACAGGACCCCCGCGGGACGAGGCCGGCGCGAAGCCGCGGCTGCTTGTGGCCCGCGGGTTCCCCGGGACGCCACCGAACCGGGGTGACCCGGGACCGGCACCGTGAGCACGACCCCGGGATCGGACCGGCACGGACCCCGCCCACGGCCCGGGACGAACACGGGCCCGGGGCGAACACGGGCCGGCGCGGAACCGGATAGGCGCGGGACGGCCGTGGGGCCCGGCGGTGGGGTGCCGGGCCGGAACGGGGAAACGGTGGCGGGCCGGCGCGTCAGCCACCCTCGAGATCGAGGATCTTCTCCCGCACCGCGTAGACCACGGCCTCCATCCGGGAGTGCAGTTGCAGCTTCTCCAGGATGTTCCGGACGTGGTTCTTGACGGTGTTCTCGCTGATGTAGAGATCCCGGGCGATCTCCCGGTTGTTCTTCCCGGTGGCGACGAGCTTGAGGACCTCGAGCTCGCGGGAGGTCAGTCGGGGCGCCGGCACCAGTCGCTGCTCCTCCCCGGTGCGCTGGACCATCGCCTTGAACTCGGTGAGCAGTTTCACCGCCATCGAGGGGCTGATCTGGGACTGCCCGTCGGCGACCGCCCGGATCGCGGCGGTGACCTCGTCGGTGGAGATCTCCTTCAGCAGGTAACCGGTGGCGCCCGCCTTGATCGCCTCGTAGAGGTCGGCCTCCTCGTCACTGATCGTCAGCATGATGATCCGGGCACTGGGGGCCACCTCCTTGATGGAGGTGCAGGCCTCGATCCCGCCCCGGCGGGGCATCCGCACGTCCATCAGCACGATGTCCGGCAGCAGGTCGGCGGCCTTCTCCACGGCCTCCGCCCCATCCCCCGCCTCGCCCACCACCAGGATGTCCGGCTCGTGGGCGAGCACGATCTCCAGGCCCCGACGAAAGAGTTCGTGATCGTCGACGACCAGGACCCGGATCGGCTCCGCGCGGGAATCCCCTGACGCCGAACCGCCGGCCCCGGGGCCGAAGCCGTTCACCATGATCCCTCTTTTCCCCCGTGAGCCGGCTCGTCCCCGGTCGGTCACCACGGGAGGCCGATCGGGCACGGGCCATGATTCCACGGCCCGTGCCCGGGTCACCGCCCCTCGGTTCCCGGAGGTCGCCCCGGGCCGAAGAGCGACCGAAGAGCGACCGGCGAACGACCGAAGAACACCGATGACCGGGGGAACAGTCGGAACCGGGAAACGAGCGGAGGTCCGCCGGACCGGGCGGCCCCGGACCCGGCACCCCACCCACCCATGGGTGTGCCCGCGTCCGGGAAGGGGTTGTCGGGGATCGACCGACTCACCGGCCGGTCCCCGACAACCTCCGCCGGGGGCCGGCCCCATGGGGTGCCCGGGACCGATCGGGCGCCCGCCCCGTTCAGATGCCCAGCGAGTCCCCGGCCTCCGGCGGGGCGGAGTCCGCCAGCGGGTCGCTCTTCAGTCGGATCACCCCGTAGTCGTAGGCGTGGCGGCGGTAGACGACGCTGGGTTCCTTGGTCTCGGCGTCCACGAACAGGTAGAAGTCGTGGCCGACCAGCTCCATCTCGTACAGCGCCTGGTCCAGGGCCATCGGGGCGGCGGTGTGGGTCTTCTCCCGCACCACCAGCGGCCCGTCACCCTCCACCTCCAGCGGTCCCACCCGTCGGACGCGCGACTCCTCGCTCTCCTCCGCGGAGCTCGTGACCAGCTCGCCGTCGCCGTTGAGGGTGGCGGCTCCGATGACCGTCTCGGGCACGGCGCTCGCGGGGATGCGGTCGCGACCGCGCCGGGAGGTGCGCTTGTCGTGCCGCCTGCGCAGCCGGGTCTCGAGCTTCTCCACCGCGAGGTCCAGGGCGCCGTACGGGTCGGAGGCGGAGGCTTCCGCCCTGATCACCGGCCCCCGGTGCCGCAACGTGATCTCCACCCGGTCGGAGCGGTCCGCCTGCCGGGGGTTGGGCTCCTTGGAGACTTCCACGTCGAGGCTGAGGATCTTCGTGTCGATCCTCTGGATTTTGTCGATCTTGAGCTTTTCGGCCACGTGCTTCCGGAAGCGCTCCGGCACCTCCGTCTTGCGGCCCTTGACGACAATGTCCACGCAGAACTCCGTTCCCGGGCGGCCCGCTCCCGGCGGTCGCCGCCCTTGGTACACCGACTCCGAGGGGTCCGGGGGATCTTCCGGCGCTCCCCTCGGGTTACATCGGGGTGCGGCTGCCACCTCCTCGATCCGGATCCCTCCGAGCGCCTCCGGGTACCCACCCGGAGGACTTCTCCCCGGTGGCGGGGGCGGAGGGCCCCGTGGGGGACGGGAGGGGAACCCCACGTCCCGGGGATCCGCCCGCGCACCGGTACGTCACTCCATACCCGGGGTCGAAGCGGCAAACCCGCACCATGCCCTCAACCCCTCTTCGGAGTGTCCACCGCGTCCGGTCCCGGGGGTGGCGCCTCCCCGTTCCCGCAGCTCCGGCGCCCGATTCCGCGGGACCGTCGGTGGAAGGTTCTGTTCCTCGAAAATACCTCCGATGCCGGGGGTACGGCACCCGCTGAACGGCCCGTGAGAGGCCCGATCGGCCCCGTGCGGCGGGCGGGACCGCCGGGACCGGGCCACCGGACACCGGACACCGCCACGGTGACCCGGCGCCGGTGTTCACGGGACCATCCCCGGCTCCCCCGCCGGCCGCTCCCGTCCGGGGACCGGTGTACCGGGCCGGCCGCCGCTCGGCGGGCCGGCGACCACCGCGGCCACCAGCGCGTCCCCCACCTCCCCGGGCGACCGTCCCCCCGGGACCCAGCCGGCCTCGCGCAGCGCGCGGGCGGCCTCCGCGAGTGTCGCCCCGGTGGTGATCAGGTCGTCCACGAGCACCACCGGTCCCCGTCCGGCCGCCGCGGAGGCGGGCGGACGGCCGGCGACCAGCGCGCCGGTCAGGTTCTCCCACCGCTCGGCCGACCCCAGCCCGACCTGGTCGGCCACCGCCCGATCCCGCCCCAGGCAGGGCACCACTCGCGCGCCCCGTCCCGAGCGGCGCAGACAGGCCGCCGCCGCACGGGCGATCCGCAGTACCGGGTCGTGGCCGCGCCGCGCCACCGCCGCCCGCTCGGAGGGCACGGGCACCAGCCACAGCAGCTCCCCCGGCCGGGGCCGGGCCCAATCCGGCGCGGCCGACACCGCCGCCGACACCGCCCCCGCCAGGGCCACGCCCAGCGGGCCGGCCAACGGGAGCCGCCCGCGCTCCTTGTGCGCGAGCAGCACCGCGCGGGTCTGGTCGGCGTACACCGCGGCGGCGAGGACCGGGGGCAGCCCCGGTGGCTCGGGACGCGGCCGGATCCGGTGCGGCCCCTCCCGGGTCAGCAACCCCCGACAGGAACCGCAGAGCAGGGCGCCCCGCCCGGCGCACCCCGCGCAGGCGGCGGGCAGCATCAGGGAGACCAATTCCTCGGGCCATCGCGGCCCCGGTACGAGCACCCCACCACTGTGGCGGACCAGGGGTGACCCGGGCCACCCCTGTGGAAAAACGCCGTGCCGATCCGAGCGGTTTCGGCCTTCCGGCGAACCGGGTCGGGACCGACGCCTCCGCGCCCGGCGCGCCCCGGGCGCGCGCCCGGGGCGGGAAGCCGCCGGTCAGCCCGGATAGACCGGCCCGGTGCCGTCCGCCATGACCACCTTCCACTGCGCGTCCTGCTGTTGGAGCCGGGCCACACCGTCCGCCGACTCCGCCAGCAACGGCCGGTCCTCGCGCTCCGAGGCCGCCACCCCGGTGACGTCGCTCAGGCCGGGTACCGGCGCCGTCGGCGCCGTGGAGCCGTCCACGCCCACATACTGGATCTGGTCCACGCCGCCCTCCGGCCGGCCCGCGACCACCAGTCGTCCGGCCCCGGCCCACGAGACGGCCACCACGTTCTGCAGGTGCGGCGCGATCGGCCGCAGGCCGTCCACCACCACCGCGGTGCCGTCGTCGCCCGCACCGTTCCCGACGGCGTCCCCGGGGTCGGCCGCCTCCTCCGCCGTGCCGGCGGACCGCTCGATCCGCCCCAGGTACAGGGCGGTGCGGTCGCGCTGCGAGATCAGCATCGCGACCCGGGTGCCGTCGGAGGAGACCCGCAGCGCCTCCAGGCGCTGTCCGGACCGCAGGCCGCGGACCTCGACCTCCTCCGGGGCCGCGCCGCCGCGCGGGAGCCGGTACAGCGCGCCGGTACCGCCGGAGACCGCCTCGGCGTCGCGGTCGGCGAACCACAGGTCGCCCAGTCCGTCCCAGCTCGGGGTGGTGAGACCACCGGTGGGCGCGGCGAGCGGCGTGTCGACCCCCTCGGGGTCCTCAGCCCCCTCCGAGCCGGCTGGGCCCTCGGCGCCGTCCCCGGCGGCCGGGTCGTCCTCCCCGGCGCCCTCCTCCGAGGGGGCGGTCGGCGGGGCGGCGCCGTTCCCGGCGGAGACGTACAGCGGTTCGTCGGGGAGGTCGGCGTTGCCGGTCAGCTCGGTCACCCACAGAGTGGCCCCGTCCGCCGACACGGCCGCCGCCACCTCCTCGTCCCTCCGCACCGCCACCGCACGCGGCTCCACGCCCTCACGGCCCAGCGGGCCGGCCACCGGACGCGGCTGCCCCTCGTCCTCGATGGCGACCAGCCGTCGTTCCTCGTCCAGCAGGTACTGCCGCTCCTGGGAACCGATCAGCAGCCCCGGCGCCCTGGTCTGGGCCTCCAGCGCCGTCAGCGAGCACAGATCCCGCCCCGCCCGGGACGCCAGCCGGACCTCGGTGACCTCGGCCGCGCCCACCCCCCGCACGGTGTGCAGGGTCTGCGCGGCCATCCGCTCGCACCGGGTGCGCCCCAGATCGGCGGGGAGCCCGCCGAGCCGCAGCGTCAGCACGCCCGACTCGTCCGGCGCCGGCCGGCTGTCGCCCACCAGGCGCGCGTCCTCGGGGAAGTGGGTGGTCACCACCGGCTCCAGCCACGGGCTGGGCCCGTCGATCAGCGCGGCGACCGCCTCGCCCACCGGGTCCACCCGGCTGCGCACCTGGATCGGGTCGGCCACCAGCACCCCCGAGGCTCCGGGCACCAGGCTCGCCTCCGGGCCGGCGTCCGCGTAGTAGTAGCGGTTGACCCCTCGGTGGATACGGCGGAAGTCGGACTCCCCCAGCACCAGACCGTCGGGGAGCCGGTCGATCCGCCACTCGTCGTCCACCTGCCGCAGCGACAGCCGCTCGCGGTAGACGCCCTCCTCCGGCTCGTACACGTGCCCCGCGTCCACCACCGCCAACCGGGTGCCGGAGATCTCGAACGCGAAGCCGCTGCCGTCGATCGCCGGGTCCGCCGGCCGGCCGGCCAACAGCGGGCCGTCCGCGAGCACCGTGGTGGACGCCATCGGGTCCCAGTCCTCGGCCGCCTCCGGGGTCAGGTACTCGCGGGCGGTCGCGAAGTCCGCCTCGTCGCTGGTGATCGCCTCCAGGAAGCCGCGCGCGATGTCCTGCGGCAGCGCGCCGGGCTGCGGGCTGACGCCGAAGACCCGAACCTGGCTGTCGGCGTCCGCCCGCCGATCGGACTCCACCCGCTGCACGGGCCCGGAGCCCGGCATCGAGGCACAGCCGCCCACCAGCAGGCCGCAGGCGACGAGCGCGCCGCCCAGCCGGCGCAGCCGGGCGGCGCGCGGCGCCCGGAGGACCCCGCCGTTCGTCACGCGTCCCGTCGTTCCACCGTGCGGAATCGGTCCCTCACCACCCACGGCCGGCCTCCTCCCGGCTGTCGGCGCCCCGCTCCGGTCCGTGCCCGGAGCCGTGTCCGGCCTCCCGCGCGGAGAGGGCCGTGGCGCCCGAGCCGGCGGCGGCACCGGCCGCGCCGGGGGCTCCGCCGGGCCCGGCGTCCGCCGGCTCGAGCTCGATCGGCGATCCGCCCAGCGGACCGTCCGCCGTGCGCGGCAGGGTCAGCCGGAACTGCGCCCCGCGCCCCGGCGCACCCCAGGCCTCCAGCCGGCCGCCGTGCAGCCGGGTGTCCTCCAACGCGATCGACAACCCCAGGCCGGTGCCGCCGGTGGTCCGCGCCCGCGCCGGATCGGCCCGCCAGAACCGGTTGAACACCCGCTCCGCCTCGCCGGGCCCCAGCCCGATGCCGTGGTCGCGCACCGCCACCGCCACCGCCCCGTCCTCGCCGGGGGCGACGGCCAACCGCACCACCACGTCGCGTCCCTCACCGTGTTCGATGGCGTTGACCACCAGGTTGCGCAGCACCCGTTCCACCCGCCTCGGGTCCACCTCCGCCACCACGGGCCGTTCGTCGCCGCGCACCACCAGTCGGGTGCCCTTGCGCCCGGCCAGCGGTTCGGCCGCCTCCAGGACCCGCCGCACCGAGTCCCGCAGGTCGGTCGGTTCGGCCTCCAGGGCCGCCGCGCCCGCGTCGAAGCGGCTGATCTCCAGCAGTTCCGCGAGCATGGCCTCGAACCGGTCCAGCTGGTCGATGAGGAGTTCCGCCGAACGGGCGGTCATCGGGTCGAAGTCGCTCTTGGACTCGTGGATGACGTCGGCCGCCATCCGCACCGTCGTCAACGGCGTGCGCAGCTCGTGCGAAACGTCCGAGACGAACCGTCGCTGCATCCGCGACAGCTCCTCGAGCTGGTGGATCTTGGCCTGGAGGCTGCGGGCCATCTTGTTGAACGACTCGCCGAGCCGGGCGATGTCGTCCTCGCCGCTGACCTTCATCCGTTCCTGCAACCGGCCCGCCGCCAGGCGCTCGGCGATCCGCGCCGCCATCCGCACCGGCGTCACCGCCTGCCGGACCACCAGCCACGCGATGGCGCCCAGCAGCGCCACCAGGAACACCCCGGCGGTGGTGATGGTGCCCTTGACCAGCGCCAACGACTTCTCCTCCTGCGTGAAGGGGAAGAGGTAGTACAGCTGGTAGGGGTTGCCGTGGTTGTCGGTCAGCCGGCGGCCGACGATCAGCGCCGTCTGGGTGGACCCGTCCGGGCGCACGATCGTGCCGTACCGGCGATGGGTGCCGGCGTTGCCGTCCAGCGCGTCCCGCATGTCCTGCGGCACGCTCTCCTCGGGTCTGATGTCCGCCGAGGAGCGCGGGCCGCGCGGCGCGCCGCCGGCCGTCTCCCCGCCGAACGGCTGGCCGGATAGCTGCGAGGGCAGCGCCACCACCGAGTACACGCCCTGCCCGCCGCTGGCCAGCTGCTCGACCATCCCGGTCAGCCACACGCCCGGGTCGGTGGCCCGACCCGGGGTGCCGTCACCGGGGTCCGTGCCGGTGACGGCCCGATCCGCCCGGTCCGCGGCCACCGCGAACCCGCCGTCGGCCTGGCTGATCGCCGTCTGCCGCTTGGCTTCCAGCAGGCCGTTGCGGACCTGGCCGATGACGACCACGCCCAGCACCAGCACCACGGCCAGCGACAGCAGCAGGGTCGAGACCACCACGCGCAGCTGGATGTTGCGCCGCCACAGCCGGAGCACCGGCAGCAACGGCCCACGGGCCCACCGTCCGAAGATCCGGATGGCGGGCTGCGCCCTGCTGCCGGTCGCCCCCTCGGGCAGTAGCAGGGCCGTGCGACGGGACCACTCGGTCACCTCAGCCGGACCCGGCCTTGTAGCCGACGCCCCGGACCGTCACGACGATCTCCGGGCGCTCGGGATCCTTCTCGATCTTCGAGCGCAGCCGCTGGACGTGCACGTTGACCAGGCGGGTGTCGGCGGCGTGCCGGTACCCCCACACCTGCTCGAGCAGCACCTCGCGGGTGAACACCTGCCACGGCTTGCGGGCCAGCGCCACCAGCAGGTCGAACTCCAGCGGGGTCAGCGAGATGGCCTTGCCGCCGCGCTTGACGGAGTGCCCGGCGACGTCGATCGCCAGATCACCGATGGCCAACTGCTCCGGCGCGGGTTCCTCCGATCGCCGCAGTCGGGCCCGGATCCGCGCCACCAGTTCCTTGGGCTTGAACGGTTTGACGATGTAGTCGTCGGCCCCGGACTCCAGGCCGACCACCACATCCACCGTGTCGCTCTTGGCGGTGAGCATCACGATCGGCACCCCGGACTCACCCCGGATCAGGCGGCACACCTCGATGCCGTCCCGACCCGGCAGCATCAGGTCCAGCAGCACCAGATCGGGCTTGATCTCCCGAAACGCCGCCAGGGCCTTGTCTCCGTCCGCCACGAACGACGGCTCGAAGCCCTCGCCGCGCAGGACGATGCCGAGCATCTCCGCCAGAGCGGTGTCGTCATCGACGACGAGAACGCGTCCCTTCATGGCTTCATCATCCCATTGGCCGGATCGTGACTGTCGACATCCTGTTTCCTCCCGACCCGCGAGGGGTCCTGATCCTGGTTCGCGCCGTTTCGTCCGGCGCTGTTTTTCCCGGTGTTCCCGGTGTTCCCGGTGTCCGCCGGGCCGCCGGTATCCGGCACCGACCCGGACGCCGCCTCCGACAACAGCGTCGCCCACCGCTCCCGGTCCGACGACCGCACCGCGCCGCGCTCGGTCACCACCGCCGTCACCAGTTCCCCGGGTGTCACATCGAACGCCGGGTTGTACGCCCCGGCGCCCTCCGGCGCCATCCGCACCCCCGGTCGCGCCGTCGTCACCTCGTCCCCCTCCCGTTCCTCGATCACGATCCCCGCCCCCGAGGGCGTGGCCGGATCGACCGTGCTCACCGGGGCGACCACCAGAAACGGCACCCCGTGATGCCGTGCCAGCACCGCCAGCGGGTACGTGCCCACCTTGTTGGCCACCGCCCCGTCCGCCGCGATCCGGTCGGCCCCCACCACCACCGCGTCCACCCGACCGGCCGCGAACAACGACCCGGCGGCGGCGTCCGCCAGCACCGCGTACGGCATCCCCTCCCGTCCGGCCTCCCAGGCGGTCAGCCGCGCACCCTGCCACAGCGGACGGGTCTCGTCCACCCACAGCCGTTCCAGCAGACCCGCGCGGTGCGCGGCGCGCACCACCGCCAGCGCGGTGCCCCCGCCGCCGGAGACCAGTGTCCCGGTGTTGCAGTGCGTCAGCAGCCGCCAACCGGCTCGTCCCTCCCCCGGCTCCGGCAACAGCTCCCGCAGCAACCGCAGGCCCTCCCCGGCCATCGCCTCAGAGGCCAGAGCGTCCTCCCGGTGCAGTTCCCGGGCTGCCGCCAGTGCGGCCCCCGCCCCGGCCCGGGGACCCGATCCGACCGCGGCCCGGTGGGCGTCCAGCGCCCGCGCCACCCCGAAGCCGAGGTTCACCGCCGTCGGCCGCGCCCCCGCCAATCGCCCGGCAGCCGCCTCCACGTCCTCACCGCGGGCCGCCGCCAGCGCCACCCCGTAGGCCCCCGCCAACCCCAGCACCGGGGCGCCGCGCACCGCCAGCGACCGGATCGCCGCCACCAGCGCGGGTACGTCCCGGCACACCAGCTCCCGCTCCTCCGCCGGCAGCCGGGTCTGGTCCAGCAGCACCACCGCCGGACCGTCGAGCCCGCCGTCGGATCCCGCGTAGACCCCGTCGGCCCGCTCCCCGGAGGTGTCGAACCACCGCAGCGCCGGAGAGAAACCATCCACCGGTCCCCCGCCGTCGGGCAGGCCCCCGCTTCCCGTCATCCGCTCCGTCATCCGCACAGTCTGCCGGGCGGAAACGGAACAGAGGGACACCGGGACCGGTATCCGCCGCACCGACGGCAGGGGGTACATGGCACGATGGGCGCCAGGATGCGGTGAAGGAGCGATGATGAGCGACCGTTGGACCTCCCCGGGATCATCCGGATCGGGGGACGATCCGCACGACCCGGAGGCGGGCCGGGGGCCGAACCTCGACAAGAATTCCGCACCACCCACCGGCGGGGGGACACCGCCCACCGGCTGGAGCGCCCACCCGCCCGCCGGCGGGCCCGGCGGCCCGGGTTGGGGCGCCGGTCCCGGCGCGCCCGGCGGCCCCGGTTGGGGCGGCCACTCGTGGGCACCCAAGCCCGGCGTGATCCCGCTGCGCCCGCTCGGCGTCGGCGAGATCCTCGACGGCGCCGTCTCCACCGCCCGCGCCCACTGGCGCACCGTCCTCGGCATCTCCCTGGCCGTGGCGGTCTTCATCCAGCTGATCTCGCTGTTCGCGCTGCGTTCCTGGTTCGGCGACGGCTCCGCCATCGGCGCGCTGGAGGGGAACACCGACCCCACCGAGGAAGAGCTGGTCGACGCCTTCGCCGACATCTTCGCCCTCGGCTCGGTGACCGGCATCGCCACCCTCGTCGGGTCCGTCATCGCCACCGCCATGCTGACCGTGGTCATCGCCCGGGCCGTCCTGGGCCGGGAGATCTCCATCGCCGAGGCGTGGGCGGAGTCCCGGGGCCGGCTGCTGCGCCTCTTCGGCCTGATCGTCCTCACCGGTCTGATCGGCGTCCTGGCGATGGCGGTGCCGCCCCTGCTGGCCGCGGTGCCGGGTTTCCTCCTCGGCGGAGCCGGCGTCGTCCTGATCCCTCTCGGTCTCTTCGCCGGAGTGGTCCTCGCCGTGTGGCTGTGGATCCGGTTCTCCCTCGCCGCCCCCGCCCTGATGCTCGAGCGGCAGGGGGTGTTCGCCTCCCTGGGCCGCTCGTGGAAGCTGGTGGGCGGTTCCTGGTGGCGGATCTTCGGCATCCAACTGCTCATCCTGGTGCTGGTGCTCGTCGTCTCCGGGATCATCGAGTTCCCGCTGACCTTCCTCGCCGAGTTCATCTCCAACGGCGGCACCAATCTGTTCGTCGGCGCCGAGATGACCTGGACCTACCTGCTGATCACCGGTGCGGGCGCGGTGATCTCCTCCACCATCACCCTGCCGATCAGCGCCGGCGTCACCGCGCTCCTGTACATGGACCAGCGGATGCGCCGCGAGGCCCTGGACCTGGAGTTGGCCCGGGCCGCCGGCTTCGACACCCCGAACGACCCCGGGGCCGACGGCCCCGGGCAGCCGGGGTACTGAGCGGATGACGGGGGCGTTCGGCGCGCTCGCCCACCCGCTCACGGCCGTCGTCGGGCGGGCGCTGCCGCGCTCGGCCGACGAGCCGCCCGTCGGCATCGACCGCGACCCCGCCCGCGAGGCAGCCGAACGGGAGCTCTCGAAGGAGATCTACACCCGCCACGAACCCGGCCCCGTCCGCCGGGCCTTCGACTGGATGTGGGAGACCGTCTCCGACCTGATCACCGGGGTCACCGTGGTCACCCCCGGTGGCTGGTTCGGTCTGCTGCTCATCGTCCTGATCGTGCTCGCCCTGCTCATCGCGCTGCGGCTGCGCCTGGGATCGGTCCGGACAGCCGGCGGCGCCGGGGGACCCGAGGTGCTGGGAGCGGCGGCCCGCACCGCCGCCGAGCACCGGGCCGAGGCCGACCGACACGCCGGGGCCGGCCACTGGGACCTCGCCGTGCGCGAACGCGTCCGCGCCCTGGTCCGCTCCCTGGAGGAGCGCGCCCTGCTCGACCCCCGTCCCGGCCGTACCGCCGACGAGGCCGCCCGGGAGGCAGCCGTCCCCATGCCCGCCTTCGCCGACCGGCTGCGCGCCGCCGCCCGCACCTTCGACGACGTCACCTACGGCGGCCGGGGCGCCGACGCCGCCGACCACCACCGGGTGGACGAACTCGACCGCGAGCTGCGCGCCGCCCGCCCCGCCGTACCCTCCCGGCCCGTCGGTGAAGTCCCGACCGGCGCTTCCCCGAGCGGTGGGGCCGCCCGGTGAGCATGTCCACCGGTGGCGCCCCCGTCACCTCCGTCTCCCCCGACGGCCGCAGACTGTGGCACGCCGCCCGGGGGCCGCTGCTGGCCGCCGCCGTCATCCTGTTGACCGCCGCCCTGGTCGCCCTCCTCACCACCGGTGAGAGCGGCTACCTCAATCCCCGTTCCGCCACCCCGCAGGGCGCCCACGCGGTCGTCGAGCTCCTCGCCGAACGCGGCGTGGAGACCACCGAGGTCTCCGGTCCCGAGGAGGCGGCCGAGGCCGCCGGCCCCGACACCACCCTCCTGGTCGTCGTACCCGATCTGCTGAGCGCCGACAGCGCCCGTCTGCTGCACAACGCCCGCGGGTCCGGCGCTCCCGGCCGCACCGTGCTGCTGGCCCCCACCTCTCCGGCGGTGCTGGACCTCTTCGCGCCCGGCGTCACCCCCGCCGAGCCCGTGGAGGTGGGGACCGGTGCCCCCGAGTGCCGCACCGACGGCCCCCACCGTGCCGGCCCCGCCGAACTCGGCGGGATGCGCTGGGACCCCGGGGCCGACGCCGAGCGTCCCGGCGGCGCCCGCACCGAGGTCTGTCACCTGCGCGAGGGCCTGCCCACGCTGCTCTTCCTCACCCCGCCGGACGCCTCCGACGGCAGCGACACCGTGCTCCTCGGCACCCCCCACCCGCTGCTGAACGAGAACCTCGCCGAGGAGGGCAACGCCGCCCTCGCCCTGAACCTGCTGGGCGCGCACCCCGAGCTGGTCTGGTACGTGCCCGTCCCCGAGGACCTGCCCGGGGGCGGCGACGAGTCCTTCGTCGCCCTCCTCGATCCCGCCTGGCGCTGGGCCGCCCTCCAGTTGGGCATCGCCACCCTGCTCGCCGCCCTGTGGCGGGGACGCCGACTGGGACCGGTCGTCGCCGAGCGGCTGCCCGCCGTGGTGCGGGCCGCCGAGACCACCGAGGGCCGCGCCCGTCTCTACCACCGGGCCGGGGCACGCGACCGCGCCGCCGACGCCTTGCGCGGTGCCACCCGCCGACGGCTGGCACCGCGCGTGGGACTCACCCGGGGGGACGCCCGGGACGCCGGCGCCCTCGCCGGGGCCGTCGCCGCCCGCACCGGCGAACCGGTCGCCGCGCTGCACGCCCTGCTGCACGGCCCCCGGGTCCCCGCCGACGACCGGGAGCTGGTGCGCCTGGCCGATGAGCTGGACGCGCTGGAACGCCGGGTGGCCGACCCCGTCGGCGACTCCCCCGCCGATAGCCCCCGGGAGACCGGCACGGCAGCCGCCCACCGAACCGACCCGACGCCGAACACGAAGGACGAGACCCCGTGAGCGACCCGACCACGTCCAGCCCCCTCGCCTCCCTGGAGGCCCTGCGCGGCGAGATCGGCAAGGCCGTCGTCGGCCAGGACTCGGCCGTCACCGGCCTGGTGGTGGCCCTGCTGTGCCGGGGTCACGTCCTGCTCGAGGGCGTTCCCGGCGTCGCCAAGACACTGCTGGTCCGGGCCCTCGCCGGCTCCCTGGAACTGGACACCAAGCGGGTGCAGTTCACCCCCGACCTGATGCCCGGTGACATCACCGGCTCCCTCGTCTACGACGCCCGCAGCGCCGAGTTCTCCTTCCAGGAGGGCCCGGTCTTCACCAATCTGCTGCTCGCCGACGAGATCAACCGCACCCCGCCCAAGACCCAGGCGTCGTTGCTGGAGGCGATGGAGGAGCGGCAGGTCTCCGTGGACGGCCTCCCCCGCCCGCTGCCCGAGCCGTTCATGGTCGCCGCCACCCAGAACCCGATCGAGTACGAGGGCACCTACCCGCTGCCCGAGGCCCAGCTCGACCGCTTCCTCCTCAAGTTGAACCTCTCGTTGCCCTCCCGCGAGCAGGAGATCGATGTCCTCACCCGGCACGCGAACGGCTTCGACCCCCGGGACCTGACCGCCGCCGGCCTCCGCGCCGTCGCGGGCCCCGCCCAACTGGCCGCCGCCCGCGAGGAGGTCCGCAAGGTCACCGTCGCCGCGGAGGTCGCCGGTTACATCGTGGACCTGTGCCGGGCCACCCGCGAGTCGCCCTCGCTCGCCCTGGGCGTCTCCCCCCGTGGCGCGACGGCCCTGCTGAGCGCCTCCCGTGCCTGGGCCTGGCTCTCCGGGCGCGACTACCTCACCCCCGACGACGTCAAGGCCCTCGCCCTGCCGGCGCTGCGCCACCGCGTGCGGCTGCGGCCCGAGGCCGAGATGGAGGGCGTGACGGCCGACTCGGTGATCACCGGTCTGCTCTCCCACGTCCCCGTGCCCCGCTGAGCGGGCGGTTCGAGTCATGGCCCTCACCGGACGGACCGTCCTCATCGCCGCGCTCGGCGCGCTCGTCGTGGCCGCCCTGCCCGGGTGGCACGGCGTCCTCCTCGTGGCGGTGCCGCTGCTGCTCGCCGTCCTCCTCGACCTCGCCCTCGCCGCACCGGTGCGCGGGCTGCGTCTGGAGCGCGACGGCGCGGAGTCGGTGCGCGCCGGTGAGGAGGCCCGGGTCCGGCTGACGGTGACCAACCCCTCGCGCCGCGCGCTGCGCGGCGAACTGCGGGACGCCTGGACCCCGGGCGCCTTCTCCGACCCCGACGAGGCGTACCGCGCCACCCGGCACCGTCTCACGGTGCCCGCCGGGGAACGCCGCCGGATGGAAACGGTGCTGCGACCCTCCCGCCGGGGCGAACGGCGGCCGGACCGGGTGACCGTGCGCTCCCGGGGGCCGCTCGGACTCGCCGCCCGCCAGGGCGCCCACCGGGTGCCGTGGGCGTTGCGGGTGCTGCCACCCTTCACCAGCCGCAGGCACCTGCCGGCCAAGCTGGCACGACTGCGCGAGTTGGACGGCCGGACCAGCGTGCTCGTCCGCGGTGAGGGCACCGAGTTCGACAGCCTGCGCGAGTACGTGCCCGGTGACGAGGTCCGCTCGATCGACTGGCGGGCCACCGCCCGGCGGGGAAGCGTCGCCGTCCGTACCTGGCGGCCCGAGCGCGACCGACACCTGCTGCTGGTCCTGGACACCGGTCGGACCTCGGCCGGCCGGGTCGGCGACATCCCGCGGCTGGACGTGTCCATGGACGCCGCCCTGCTGCTGACCGCCCTGGCCAGCCGGGCCGGGGACCGGGTGGACCTGATCGCCCGGGACCGGCACACCCGGATCTCCGTGCGCGGACGCTCGGGGCGCGAGGTGCTGCCCGCGATGGTGCGGTCGATGGTGGACCTGGAGCCCGCCCTGGTGGAGACCGACGCCCCCGGCCTGGCGGCGGCGGCCCGCACCGCCGCCCCGCACCGTTCGCTGATCGTCCTGTTCACCGCGCTGGATCCCGGTCCGGCCGACACCGGCCTGCTGCCGATCCTGCCGGAGCTGCTGCGCCGGCACTCGGTGATGATCGCCTCCGTCTCCGATCCGAGGGTCGCGGAGATGGCCCGTACCCGGGGCACCGTGTCCGGCGTGTACGAGGCGGCGGCCGCCGCCCGGCACCAGGAGGAGCGCGAGGAGATCATCGCCCGCGTCCGCCGCATGGGGGCGACCGTGGTCGAGGGCTCGCCGGAGGGTCTGGCGCCGGCCGTCGCGGACGCCTACCTGGCGTTGAAGGCCGCCGGCCGCCTCTGAGGAGCCCGTGGCCTCCCCGTCCGTCCCTTGTGGTCCGGGCAGAGCCCGCCCGTGCCCCCGTGCCCCCGTGCCCCCGTGCCCCCGTGCCCCCGTGCCCCCGAAAAGCCGTGGCGATGCGGAGCGGCCCGGGGAAGGCTTCACGCCATGACGAACAGCGACGGTGACGGCGGGCCCCGTCCCGATACCGGCACCGACACGACCACCGGCACGGGAATCCGCGCCGGAACCGGGGCGGACCCCGCGGGTGAGGGAGTCTCCACCTTTCCTCCTCGACGGTTCGGGTGGTCCGACATGTTCCTCCCCCGGGAGGAGGATCCCCGCACCGACGGCGGTTTCCGCGGCGAACGGGACGTGATCATCGGTTACCTGGAAGACCAACGTCGGACGTTGATGATGAAGTGCGCCGACCTGACCCCCGAGCAGTTGAGCCGCCGGGCCGTGGAGCCCTCCAACCTCTCGCTGTTGGGCCTGGTGCGGCACATGGCGGACGTGGAACGGGGCTGGTTCCGCCGGGTGATGGCCGGTGAGGACGCGCCGCCGCTCTGGCGTCGGCGTCCGGACCGGGAGGACCCCGACGGGGACTTCAACGGGGCCGCGGCCGATCCCGCGGTGGTGGCCGAGGCGTGGGAGCGATGGGAGGAGGAGGTCGCGTTCGCGCGGCGCCTGGTGGCCGGCGCACCGGATCTCGGCGTCATCGGCACGGGGAGGGGGAAGTCCGTGGAACTGCGGGAGGTCCTGGTCCACATGATCGAGGAGTACGCCCGGCACAACGGCCACGCCGACCTCCTGCGGGAGCGTATCGACGGCAGGGTCGGCCAGTAGTCTCTCCTCCGGTTCGGTTCCGCACGGGAACACCCCGGGAACACCCCGGGAACACAAAAAAGAAGAGGGCTTCTTCCCCCGGCTGATACCGGGAAAAGAAACCCTCTTCCTTCAATGATTGTTCGGCGGCGACCTACTCTCCCACACGGTCCCCCATGCAGTACCATCGGCGCGGAAAGGCTTAGCTTCCGGGTTCGGAATGTAACCGGGCGTTTCCCCTTCGCCATGACCACCGAAACACTATGAAACACACATCAACCGAACCCACCAGCCCCTCTACAGACCGGTGACCGGGTTGTGGTTTCAGAACCAACACAGTGGACGCGAGCACCTGAGGACAAGCCCTCGGCTTATTAGTACCGGTCAACTCCACCCCTCACAGGGCTTCCATCTCCGGCCTATCAACCCCGTCGTCTACAGGGAGCCTTACCCCATCAAG
>NZ_JAJUWS010000036.1 GCF_021390475.1 Streptomyces sp. ST2-7A | reverse complement strand
GGTGGGCGATGGTGGCGGTGGGGGTCGTGCCGGTCGTGGTGCTGGCCGTGGCGCGGGTCACGGAGGCGCGTGAGGCCGACGGGTTGGCCGGGTTGTGGCCGGTCGAACTGCTGGCTGCGGCCGGGGCCGTTCTGATCGGTGCCGGGATGGTCGCCGCCGCAGTGCGGCCGGACCTGCCGCGCCAAGAGGCATGGCGGCAGGAGGCGGGGCGTCGGATGGCACCGGTGGTGGTGGCGCTCGGCGCGGCTCTCGCGGCGTTCGTGCTCGAGGCCGTGATGCGTGCGGAGGGCCCGGTCGGCATGGTGGTGGCGCCGGCGGTGGCCGCCGGCGTCGCGGTCGGGCTGGCCGTCGCCGTCGGGGCCGTCGGACACCGGCCGCTTGCCGCCACCGCGCAGATCATCGCCGGGATCGTCGCCATCGCCGTGGTGGTGAGTGCGGACGCGGCATTCAGACCTTCGGCCGCCCCGGAGTTGACCGAACCCGGGGCACTGCCCTGGCTGCTGCTGCTCGCGGTGAGCGCCGGGATGGCCTGGCTCGCCGGCACGGTGAGCGCCCGCCGTCGGACGCGGCGCACCCCGTAGGCAGGGGTCTCCCCGATCGGACCGACTCCTTACCCTTCCGCCTCTGCTTCGCCGGTCCCCATCGCCCCCGCTCCATACCGCGGGCGGGGCACTGCGGTGCGGTAGGGGTCACCGGGCCATCGCCTCACCTGGCGCCGAGGGGCTGGTGTTCACCGTGCCGAGCTCGGCCTCCACCTGGCCGAGCAGAAGCCGGCCGGAGGGCGGTAACACCTCGGTGACCCCGCCTTCCCTCGGCCGGCCCGCTCCGCCTGTCGCGACCACGGCTGCGGAAAGAGCGAGAACGCTCACAGACCTTCGCCCTTTGCCGAGTCGTCGTGGGCGACGACTGCGGAGCGACCGAAGCGGGCCGCCAGGATCAGATGGGTCCGGTTTTGGATGTTCACGACAGATTCTGTCGGCCTCTGGAAAGCGCCAGGACTGAGGGGAGGGGTGGCCGGACGTCCCCGGACAGTGCGGCAGCAACTTGCCGTCCTTGGACAGCCTAGTGTTTCGTGATCCGGTTCGTGTCAGTTCGAGTTGTTATTGACGAGTTTCCTGACGCTGGTTGTGACGAGCCGGACCTTTGCGAGGATCTCGCCGGTGGTCGCAGTCCAGGTGAAGGGTTTCGGGTTCTGGTTCCAGGAGTTGATGTAGTCGCGGATCTGCTTGATCAGGACGTGGACGCTGGAGAACGTGCCGCGACGGATCGACTGCCGGGTGATGATCCCGAACCAGATCTCGATCCGGTTCAACCAGGAAGAGCCGACGGGGGTGAAATGGAAGTGCACGCGAGGGTTCTTCTCCAGCCACGCCTTCACGTCCGGGGTGGTGTGCGTGGACAGGTTGTCCAGCACGATATGGATCTCCTTGCCGGCGTGCGGCTTCACCGCCTTCTTCAGGAGGGCCGGGAAGTTCGCGCCGTTCCGGTTCGGCTTGCATTCGCCGAGCACCTCGCCGGTGGAGATGTTCAGTGCGGCGAACAGGTTCGTGGTGCCGTGCCGCACGTAGTCGTGGGTGCGTTTCTCGGTGGCGGTGAAGGTCACGGGCAGCACCGGCTGAGTCCGGTCCAGCGCCTGTACCCGCGTCTTCTCGTCGACCGACAGGACGACAGCGCCCCCGGGCGGGTCCAGGTACAGCCCGACGATATCGGCGACCTTCTCCGCGAACGCCGGGTCTTTCGACAGTGTGAAGGTGCCGGAGCGGTGCGGTTTCAGGTTCTCCTCCCGCCAGATGCGGGCGACATAGTGGAAGGAGACCTTGATGCCCTCGCGCCGCTTCAGATGGTCGGCAAGTGTCCGTGTGGACCAGTGCGACAGGCCCGATTCCGGCGGCGGAGTCATCCTCGTCAGCGCGATCACCCGGCCGCGGGTCTGCGGCGGCACCTGCTCCTTTCCGCCACCGCGCTTCCTTTCCACCAGGCCCGCCACTCCGTGCTCCGCGTATCGGGTCCTGGTGCGGTCCACCGTCCGGGCGGACACCCCCGCCAGTTCGGCGATGTCCTTGCGGCGGCGCCCCTCGCCCGCCCACAACACGATGCGGGCTCGCAGGGCCACATCCGCCGTCACGTGCCGGTCCGTCGCCAACGCCCGCAATTCTGCGGCCTGTTCCGAAGAGAGGTTCACACAGTGTCCAACGAGCCAAAGAGCCTCAGGTGACACGAACCGGATCACGAGACACTAGTGCCGTGATCTCACGGGTGGTTCACCAGGTGATGGGCAGCCGCAGCAAGCTCCGTACCTGCATTCCGTCCTTCCATTCCAGCGAATTCGTGGGAACGGCACACCGCATTCCGGGCAGTCGCGTGAGCAACGCCTCAAGCGCCACCCGCAATTCGAGGCGGGCGAGCGGCGCGCCCAGGCAGCGGTGGATTCCGTACCCGAATCCCAGATGGGGATTGTGCTCCCGGGTCGGGTCGAAAAGGTCCGCGTTCTCGAACACCGATTCATCGCGGTTGGCCGAGGGGATGGCGGGAAGCACGGACTCGCCCGCACGGACAAGCGTTCCGCTCAGCTCGATGTCCTCGGTGGCGTAGCGCGCGAAGGTGACATGGGAGATGAGGGGCACATAGCGCAGCAGCTCCTCGATCGCCGTCGGCATCAGCTCGCGTTTTCCCCGAAGTAGTTCCAGCTGCTCGGGGTGGGTGAACAGGACGTACAGGGAGTCGATGAGCTGCGACGAGACCGTCTCGTGCCCCGCGATCAGCAGGACGCTCGCCAGCTCCACGAGTTCCTTCTCGGAGAGCCTCTCCTCCTCCTCGCCGGCCTTGACCATGGCGCTGATCAGGTCGTCCCGCGGTTGCTGACGGCGGGTGGCCATCAGCCGCATGATATATCCGTGCAACCGCTCGGTGTCCGCCTCGATCTCCTCTTCCGTCATCACGGTCGTGGCGGAAAAGGCGTCGAGCCAGCCGCGGAACCGCTCGCGGTCCTCGAACGGGACGCCGAGCAGATCGCAGACGACCGTACCGGCGAAGGGAACCGCGAATTCCTCCATGAGATCGCCTGGCGGCCCCTGGGCGACGAGGCCGTCGATCAACCGGTGAGCCTCACCTTCGATCCGGGGATGCAGCAGCTCGACGCGGCGCGTGGTGAAGACCTTCGCCAGGAGCCTGCGCAGCCGGGTGTGGTCGGGTGGGTCCATGCCCAGGATGCTGGTGTGGATGGGCAACGGGGTCAGACGGGACTCGTCGTGCTCCGCCGCCATCGCACGGCTGAACCGGGGGTCCCCCAGGATCTTCTTCATGTCCGCGTAGCCGGTGACCAGCCAGGCGTCCTCGCCGAAAGGGCAGCGGACCCGGAGGACGGGCTCCTCCCGGCGCAGTTCCCCGTACAGCGGATCGAGGTCCAGAGCGATCGCTTCGCCGAAGGGGTAGCCGCGGGGTGACTGCTGGTCGCTCATGCGGACCGCACCTCGGAGAACCGGTCGTAGTACTCGACGAGGCTCTTGGGCCGCATGTCGGTCCAGTTCTCCTCGACGTACGCGAGGCATTCCTGGTGGGAGGCGGGGCCGTGGACCGTGGCCCACCCCGCGGGCACGGCGGTGAAGGACGGCCACAAGGAGTGCTGTCCCTCGTCGTTGACCAGCACCGAGAAAGTGCCCTCGGTGTCATCCCAGGGGTTGTTCATGATGTGTGACCTTTCCGTGGACGAACGGATGAGGAGATGGTGCGCCGGGGCCGGGGCCGGCCGCGGCCACCGTGATGGTGTGGTGCTCAGCGGGTGGGCGGTGGGAAGAAACCCGACGCGACGAAGTGGTCGGCGTAGGTCCGGATGAGCGCGCCGTCCAGGGCCGGGAACGCCGGCCCCGAGTCCGCGAGTCCGGCCAGGGTGTTGGTCCGGTCGAGACGGATCCGCCCCAGGCGGGACAGCGCGGGCAGGGTGTCGGTGAGCAGCACGGCCGCGTCAAGGAGTCCCGCGCCTTTCGCCCGTTCCGCCTCGGCGTCCGCCCGCCGGCGCAGCGCTCGCGTCCAGTCGTCGAGGCCCATGGTGTCCAAGCGATACCCGTACAACCGCAGATGGTCGAGGAACGTGTCGAGGGGGATGGGTTCGGGGCACGTGAGGTGGTGTGCCAGACCGATGCCGCCGGGACGGCGGGAGAGGTGGACGAGGGCGGCCGCGGCGTGGTCCACGGGGATCAGGTCGACCACGGCGGGCGGGGCGTCCTGATCGGCGGGGCGTGGGGCGGCCCCGATGACGAGCATCGCCCGCACGAGCTGCCAGAGCACGTCCTTGGCGGAACCGATCCCGCTGACGGTGTGACCGCTCACCCGGCCGAACCGGTACACACTCACCGGGAGCCCACGCCCGGCCGCCTCCCACACGAGCTGCTCCGCCACCCACTTGCTGGCCGTGTAGCCGCCCGGCATGAGGGAGTCGGGGTGTACCCGGTGGGACTCGGGCACGGGGCCGAGGTTCCCGGAGTCCTCGTCGGTGCTCACGGAGACCGCGGCGGTCGAGACGTAGTGGACCGGCACCGGGGTCGAGCGGGCCGCCAAGCGAAGCACCTCC
The DNA here is from genome assembly GCF_021390475.1 of Streptomyces sp. ST2-7A. GTDB lineage: Bacteria > Actinomycetota > Actinomycetes > Streptomycetales > Streptomycetaceae > Streptomyces. The sequence goes on along the minus strand of NZ_JAJUWS010000036.1, from coordinate 61,462 downwards.
TCGGTGCCGGACACGTTGGACGCCCTCAGCCGGGCGTACGGTTCGACCGCGTTGACCCACGCGCCATTGTGATAAACGACGTCGGTCAGGGCCGCCAGGGCGTCGAACCGCTCCGGGCGGAGGCCGAGCAGGGGCTTTTCCAGATCACCGGGCACGGGAACGATCCGGCCGCGGGTGGACTCGTTCCACAGCCCGTACTCCACCAGGCTCCGCCGGACGCGCCCGAACGCCCGCTCGGTGTCGTCCGCGCGGACCAGACAGTGGATGTCGGCACTCGTACGGTCGAGGAGTTCGCGCAGGAGGAAGGCGCCGAGGAAGCCCGTCGCGCCCGTCAACAGGATGTTCTCGTGGTCCGTCGTGTCGCCGGACCGCCCCTCTCGCCGGGGCCCGACGGTGATCCGCGGGTCGAGCACGGCCTCCGCCAAGAGGTCTGCCGGGGCCGGACCGGGCACGGAGGCGTCCGCCGGCGGGTTCGTCTCGTCGGCCGCCTCGAGGAGCGCGGCAACCGACTGCCGTTCGAAGAGGGTGCGGACGGGCAGATCCACCCCGAGGCGGTGGCGGATCCCGCTGATCACCCGGGTCACGAGCAGGGAGTGCCCGCCCAGGGCGAAGAAGGAGTCGTCGATGGTGACCCGGGGGACGTCCAGAACCTCGGCGTACAGTTCGCACAGGATGCGTTCGCGCGGATTGCGCGGCGCCCGGCCTGCCGACAGCGCCGCGAGATCCGGCGCCGGGAGCGCGGCGCGGTCCACCTTGCCCGCCGCCGTGATCGGCAGTGCGTCGAGGACCGTCACCGAGGCCGGAACCATGTGGTCGGGCAGCAGACCGGCCAGATGGGAGCGCAGCCCGAGGCCGCTCGGGTCCGCCGAGTGGCGGGCGGGCACGACGTATCCGGCGAGGCAGGTGGCGCCGCGGCTGTCCTTGCGGGGGACGACCACGGCTTGCGCGACGTCCGGATGGGTGCTCAGGGCGGCCTCCACCTCGCCCGGCTCGATCCGGAACCCCCGGATCTTGACCTGCCCGTCGGCGCGGCCGATGTACTCCAGTTCCCCGTCACTGTTCCAGCGAACGATGTCGCCCGTGCGATACATCCGGGAGCCGGGGGCGCCGAACGGGTCGGCCACGAAGCGGTCGGCCGTGAGCCCCGGCCGATGCAGGTAGCCGCGGGCGAGTCCGGCCCCGGAGACGTACAACTCTCCGGGCATCCCGGGCGGCACGAGACACAGGCCGCGGTCGAGGACGTAGGTGCTCGCGCCCACGGTGGGTGTGCCGATCGGAGGCGTGCCGCCGCCGGAGAGCGGGGAGCTGAGCGTGGCGCACACGGTGGTCTCGGTCGGGCCGTAGCCGTTGATGAGGCGGCGCCCGACCGACCAGCGCCGAACCGTCTTCCCCGACACCGCCTCACCCGAGACGATCAGCGAGGACACGGAAGTCAGCCGAGCGGGCTCCATCACGGTCAGCGCGGCCGGTGGCAGGGTCGCATGGGTGACGCCGAGTCGCTCGACCAGGGCGGCCAGGCCGGGCCCGGGCGCGGTGAGTTCCGCCGGTGCCATCACCAGCGTGGCTCCGGTCAGCAACCCCCCGCACAGTTCCCACACGGCCCCGTCGAAGCTGTGGGATGCGAACTGAAGGATTCGGCTCGACGCGGTCACCCCGAACCGCCGCAGCTGCGCCTCGACGACACCGGAGAAGCCGGAATGGGTCACCACCACGCCCTTGGGCCGGCCGGTGGATCCGGAGGTGTGGATGACGTACGCCGGACTCGTGTCCGTCAACGGCCGCCCCCGCTCGCCGTCGGTGACATCCGTCTCCCGACACAGGCCGACGGCGTGCCGGGTCTCGGCCCGGTCCAGGACGACTCGGCGCACTTCGGGGGCGCCGGGAAGGTCCGGAAGGGAAAGCGACGTGCCGGAGTCGGTGAGGAGCAGCGCCGGACGGACATCCTCGAGCATGAACCGGAGTCGGGCGGCGGGGTAGTCGGCGTCCAGCGGCAGATACGCGCCTCCCGCCTTCAGCACGGCGAGGGTGGCGATGACCGAGTCGACCGTGCGGGGCAGTGCGATGGCCACGTACTGTTCGGGGCCGATACCGTAACCGATGAGGTACCCGGCGAGCCGGTTCGCCCGTGCGTTGAGCTGGTGGTAGGTCATTTTCCGCGCCGGCCCCACGCCGTTGTCGAAGATCAGCGCCGTTGCCCCGGGCGTTCGTTTGACCTGTGCCTCGAACAGATCGGGCAGGGGAAGGCGCGGTACATCCCGCGACGTGTCGCGACTCTGCTTCAGCAGTGTTTTTCGCTCGCCGGGGAGGACCACATCAAGCGTGTCGATCCGCTGTCCGGGGTCGGCGGTGAGCGTGTCGAGGAAGCGAAGGAACCGGTGGACGAGACGCTCGACGCCGTCCCGGTCGAACAGGTCGGTGCTGTACTCCACCACACCGTCCATCCCCTGCGGGCGCCGGTCGGCGCCCTGGCGCTCCCGCAGGCTCAGTGAGAGGTCGAACCTGCAGGCACCGGTGCTCACCGCACGCTCCCCGACGATCAGGCCCGGCAGCTCCGGTGCGCTCCGCGGAGCGTTCTGCAGGGCCAGCATCACCTGGAACAGGGGGTGGTGGGGTGTCCCGCGCGCCGGGGCGAGGGCGTCCACAAGCCGCTCGAACGGCAGGTCCTGATGGGCGTACGCGGCCAGATCGGTCTCCCGCACCCGGGCGAGCAGATCCCGGAAGGCGGGGTTCCCCGAGGTGTCGGTGCGCAGCACCAGGGTGTTGACGAAGAACCCCACCAGGCCCTCCAGGGCTTGGTCCGTGCGGCCTGCCACCGGGGTGCCGATCGCGATGTCGTGGCCCGCGCCCAGCTTGCTCAGCAAGGTGGCGAGCGTGGCGTGCACCACCATGAACGGACTCGCCCCGCACCGCTCCGCCAGGTCCACGATCCGCCGGTGCAGGTCGGCGTCCACCGCGAAGTGCAGGGTGTCGCCGCGGTGGGACGCGGACCGCGGCCGGGGCCGGTCGAGGGGGAGTTCGACGCGTTCGGGCAGCCCTTTCAGAACGCGGGTCCAGTAGGCGATCTGGCGGGCGGCCGGACTGTCGGGGTCGTCTTCCCCGCCCAGGAGTTGCCGCTGCCACAGGGCGTAGTCCGTGTACTGGACCGGCAGCGGCTCCACGGCGGGGGCCTCACCGCGGCGGCGCGCCGCGTAGGCTGTGGCGAGGTCCCGCCACAGCGGTGCGAGGGACCATCCGTCGCAGGCGATGTGATGGATGGTCAGTGCCAGGACGTGGCGGTCCGGGGCCGTGCCGAACAGGTGGGCCCTGACCGGAAGGTGGCCCGCCAGGTCGAACGGGCGGCGCACCGTCGCGGCCACCGCCGCGTCGAGTTCCGCGGGCGCCACCGTATCGACATCGAGCGGCGGCCGTGCGGCCGTGCCGTCGAGAACCAACTGCCCGGGCACACCAGCCTTTTCGGTAAAGACCGTCCGCAGGCTCTCGTGGCGCTCGACGACATCGGCCAGCGCGGTTTCGAGCGCCGCCCGGTCCAACTCCCCCTCCAGTTCCAGGACGAGCGGGACGTTGTACGTCGCGGCCGGACCCTGGAGCCGGTCGAGGAACCACAGGCGGCGCTGCGCGAAGGACAGCGGTACCTCATCGGGACGCTCCATGGGCCGGAGCGGGGGACGATCCCCGGCCGACGTCCGCCGCACGGCCTCGGCCAGACCGGCGACGGTCGGTGCTTCGAAGACGCTGCGCACCGGCAGCTCCAGACCGAGCACCGACCGCAGCCGGGAGCTGAGGCGGGTGGCGGAAAGGGAGTGGCCGCCGAGGGCGAAGAAGCTGTCGTCGATGGTAACTTTCGAGACGCCCAGGATATCGGCGAACAGCCCGCACAGCAGCTCTTCGAGGGGGGTGCGCGGCGGCCGTCCGTCTTCGACGGAGCCGATGTCGGGCTCCGGCAGCCGTCGGCGGTCCACCTTGCCGTGTGGCGTCAGTGGCATGGTCTCGAGTACCACCGTGGCGGCCGGCACCAGGTACTCGGGTAGCCGCCTCGTCAGGAAGTCGCGGACCGAGGAGACCAGGGCGCCGGTGTCCCGCGCGGTGGCGGGAGCGTTGACGAGGGAGGTCGGCGTCGTGCCGGCCGGTGCCGGGGCTCCACCACCGGGTGTGCCCGGCGGGCGCCGGGTCACCACGATGTCCAGGGCGTCATCAACGCTGGGGGACCAGGTGACGGAGGCCCGAAGACCATACCGTGCGGCAATCTCGTGCACTTGCTCGATCAAGAGGGTCTCGGCGTCGTCCCGCGCGCCCAACGAGCGGATCCGGCCCGTGTCGCCCGCACCCTCCAACGCCCGCAGTGCCGCGGCGACGGGTGCGATCCGGTCGTCGGGCACCCCGGTCACCCGGATGTCGACGGGGCATCCGGCGTCGAGGTGGTCGGCCAGCGATTTCGGGTCCGAGATGTCCCGGCCCCACCGCAGCTCTTCCACGGGGAGAACGGGTTCGGCTCGGCTCACGGCCTTGCGCAGCACGGCGTCGTAGCGGTAGCGGGTCAGTTCGTTGACGTACCGCCCCCGCTTCACCCGCACCTCGCTGCCGCCGACGCCCGGGACGGTGCCCGCCGGGTCGGTGAAGAACGCCGGGTCCACCAGTAGCTCCTTCTCCCGGACCATGCCGTGCTCGACGGCCGCGCGCAGGGCGGCGGGGCTCGACGGCAACCCGGGGCGGCGCAGCCGGACATCGGTGTGGAAGGCGCGAAGGAGGCGCAGGTTGCGTACGTCTCCGACGAAGACCGACCCGCCGGGGACGAGCAGCTCGACCGCCTTGGTCAGGACGTCCGTGAGGTAGTGCGCGTCCGGGAAGTACTGGGTGACGGAGTTGATGACGACGGTGTCGAAGAATCCGACGGGCAGGCCGCTGATGTCGTCGGCCGCGCGGACGCTCAGTTCGACCCGGCCCGCGAGCGAGGCGTCCCGGCGCACCGGTCCGGTCAGCGCCTCGATGGCCCGATCCGACAGGTCCGTTCCCCAGTAGGCGTCGCACCGAGGAGCCAGCCGGGACATCAGCAGCCCGGTGCCCACTCCTATCTCCAGGACGCGACGTGGGTTCAGTTCACGGATTCGTTCCACGGTCGTGTCGCGCCACTCCCGCATCTGCTCCGGCGGGATGGGTCGGCCGTCGTAGCTGCTGTGCCAGCCGGAGAAGTCCTCGCCGAAGGGCATCCGGGTGGTCTCGCCGTAGAGCGAGTTGTAGATTCCCCGCCACTCGCTCACCGCGTCCGTGCCGCCCTGCGCGGGCCCGGCCCCGTCGGTGGGGACGACGTAGCCGATGAGTCGTTTGTGTCCGGTCCGATCCTCGCGGGTCACGACCGCGGCCCGGGCGACACCCGGGTGCTCCGAGAGGACGGCCTCCACCTCGCCGGGCTCGACGCGGAAACCACGGATCTTCACCTGGTCATCGCTGCGGCCCACGAACTCCAGGAGTCCGTCCGGCCCGCCGCGCACCAGGTCACCGGTTCGGAAGAGCCGGGCGCCGGGCTCTCCCAGCGGGTCGGCGACAAACCGTTCGGCGGTCAGGGCCGGGCGATTCCAGTAGCCGCGGGCCAGGCCCGAGCCGCCGATGTACAGTTCCCCGACCGCACCCGGGGGAACCGGGCGCAACCGCCGGTCGAGGACCTCGACGCGCATGCCCGACATGGGGGCGCCGATGGGAACGACGGTGCCCGGGGCACCGGGGTCGGTGACCCGGTGACAGGTGGCGAACGTCGTCGTCTCCGTCGGCCCGTAACCGTTGACAACCGCCGTGCCGGGACAGGCCCGCAGGACTCGCCGGACGGCCGCGGGGGAGACCGCGTCCCCGCCGGTCCACACCTCGCGCGCGCCGCGGAAGCACCGCGGATCCTCCTCCGCGAGGACGGAGAACAGCCCGGCGGTCACCCACAATCCGGTGATCCCCGCCTCCGAGACCGCCGAGGCGATGCCCCGGGCGTCCGGTTCGCCCGGGGGCGCGATCACGACCGTCCCGCCACACAGCAGCGGCACCCACAACTCGTAGGTGGACGCGTCGAAAGCGTGTGGCGAGTGCAGCAGGACCCGCTCGTGGGCACCACCGCGCCAGATACGGTCCCGGGCAAGACCCACGACGTTCTCGTGGGTCACCGCCACGCCCTTGGACGTACCGGTGGAGCCGGAGGTGAACATCACGTAGGCGAGCTGCCGCGGTTCGGCGGGGATACCGGGGGTGGCCGGGCCCTGGTCCCCGTCCGGGGCGCCGGAGCGCACCGACAGGACCCGTGGGCCGGTGCCGAACTCATCCCGGGGACGTGGCCGGTCCGTCAGGATCAACCGGGGTCGGGTCTGCTCGACCATCCATCGCAGTCGCGATGCGGGTGACCGCGTATCCAACGGCACATAGCAGGCACCGGACCTGACGATGGCGAGCAGAGACACCACGAGATGGGTCGAGCGTTCCATCAGGACCGCCACGGTGGAACCCGGGCTCGCCCCCTCCGCGGCGAGACGCCGGGCCAGGTGTTCGGAACGGGCGTCGAGCTCCCGGTACGTCATGGCCGTGTCCTCCTCGGCGCCACGGATCAGCGCGGTCGCGTCGGGAGTCAGCCGAGCCTGTCGCACGAAGGCTTCCGGGAGCGTCGCGGGCGTCGTGGCGGTGTCGGACGGGCCGGAACGTGCGAGGGGGATGTCGGGGCGCGGAGCGTCGGCCGGGGGCCGGCCCGGGAGGGAGTGGTACTGGGGGGACACGCGTCAACTCCTCTGTGCGGACTCCCGGGGGACGGCGCTGCCGGCCTGCCGCTCGACCGCACCGCGGAAGGGCGCACTCAGGCGTCCGGTGAATGCGTGGGCGAACGATGCGTAGCGATCATGTCGCAGCGCGTTTCGGCGCGGAAACGGGACAGTGGTCGATTCGGCCGTTCTCGTGGCCGATCGGTCGCGTGGGGGCCTGTGGTCGACCCACCGGCGCGGTCGCTCGCGGGGCGGTTCCGCGGGGACGCGAACCCTGGCCGCGTCACCGAAAAACAGGAGGTGGTTCGTGAGGTCATCCGCCAACTGGGCGGGTCGGAGATTGGCTGAAATGAATGCCTATGAGTGGTTAGTGGTAAATGTCGAACAAAGTTCCGCCGTACTCCGCGTCGGCTGGGGAGATCGCGCCTGCTTCGGCGACACGGCACAGGCGGAGACGCCTCCTCCGTTTCCGCGATGCCATGGGGATATGTACCGGTGATCCGCCGATGGGGAGACCCGGGCCATGGCCGCCGACAGGCGCGGGGTCGCGGTCGAAGGGGTCGGAGAGCCTTACGGGCGGGGAGTCGGATCGCCGAATGCGCCCGGGGGTGGCGGCGCACACCGTATTGCGGCGCGGTCCCGCTTCAACGGCCCGCTGTCGTGGGCGTTCCCGCTCGCCGGGGGAGATGCGTGAGCGTGCGCGGCTCCGACCGACGCGTCGCGGCCGGGTGATGGAACGCCCCACGCCAACTTCCCGGGGGAGGCCTCCGGGTCGTTCTCGCTCCGAACTAGCGCAGACCGGTACGACCATGGACAAACACGGGTATGGCCTTGTGTGTGAAGTCGATGACACGGTGCGGTCGCTCGTCGTCCGCGTCGCCCATGCCGTGCGGGGAGGTATCCGATTATGCCGAATCCTGCCTGAAATATATGCACTTCATGCCTCATGGTACGGTTGATCCCGCTGGACACCGTGTGCGGGCGGTCATCGGGCTGGACGATCCGATCGTGTACGCCCGCTTGCTTGCGCTCACTTGTGCAGGGAGAGTCAATGGAAGCCGCCGCTCTCACGCCGGACACGGGAGTCGCCGCCGAGATGGTGGGACGGTCCGTGCGCTTCGAGTCCCGGAGGTACCAACCGACCGACAGCTACGCCGACATCGCCTGTGACAAGATCCGGCGCGGGAGCGAGGTGCTCGGCGCGAGCGAAAGTGAACGGCGGGCGCGGCTCGCCCTGGTCCGCGAATTGTTCGGGGCCTGGGGTGAACTCCCCGCAGGGAATCCGCCCGAACGCGCGTGCTGGGTCGCCATCGACGGCATGCCTTTCGAGGTGTCGTTCGCCTGGGTCGACGGCAGGAGCGAACTGCGCCTTTCGTTCGAAAACCCGAGTCATCCGGGGACGCCGCTCGCCCGTCAGGAAGACGGCAGGGCTTTCACCCGCGGCCTGGCCGACCGTCCGGGAGTCCCGATCGAGCGCTATCTCGCCGTCGAGGACCTCTTCACGGACGGGGACCCGCGCGGATACTTCTCGTTCTTCCACGGGGTGGCCTGGCGGCAGGGCGGAGACCCGCTCCACAAGATCTATCTCAACCCCGCCATCGCCGGCCGTGAGCACGCTGCCGCTCGTACGGAGGAGGCCATGATCCGGCTGGGCCTGGAACGCCCCTGGCGCCTCCTCGCCGATCACCTGGGTGGCGTCCACGGTATCGCGCACGAACCCGTCGGACTGGCCCTGGACCTGTCCGACGCCCGGGAGGCCCGCTGCAAGGTCTACCTCGCGCACACGGGGGTGACCGCCGATGAGGTGGATGCCCAATCGGCCATCGCCCGCGATCACGTACCCGGCTCCTTCGCCCGTGCTCTCGAACGTGTCACCGGATGCCGCGAGTCCGGATGGCTGAAGCCCCCCGTCACCTGCTGGGGCTTCAGCTCCACCCGGGACGTGCCGGGCGCCACGCTCTATGTGCCGCTCATCCCCGGTCACGGCGATGACGCGACCGCGCACGATCGCGTAGCGGCCTTCATGCGTGAGGAGAACGTGGACCCGGCGCCCTACACGGCCGCTCTCCACGCTCTGGCGGACGGTCCACCGGCGGAGTCGTCGACCCAGAACTTCCTCTCCTACCGGGGTGGGCCGACTCCGCGCTTCGCCGTTTACCTCGCCCCGGGCACATACCGCCCGGCCTGACGGCGGTGACCACCGGGGCGCCACACCCCCGGTCGGCCCCCGGGGCCGTGACCGAGAGGTTCCCGCACCGTCGTACGCCGTCCCGCAGGTCTCCCCGGGCACGGTCTCCGGCGCTGTGCCACCGCGCCGTTTCCCCGCCGGGGACATGTGTCGCGGGAGATCCCCGGTCCCATCGCCCAACGGGCCGCTCGAGCACCCCCGAACAAGTCGGCTCCCGGTACGACCGGTTCGGTGACGTCTGTCATCGGGCCATCGGCGACGGCCCGCACCGTGGGCCCCGGGAGCCACGGAGGCGCCGCCCCCGTCGGGGGAACATCCCGGCGGAACACCGAAGGGCGGCCCCATCCCGCCGGCCGGGACGGGGCCGTCCTTCTCGTCGCTTCCCTGCGGGGCTGCCCGCCCGCTCAAGTCCTTTCGGGTGAGCTGGACTTCGTCTTTCAACTCACCACGGCAGCGGTCATAATCAGCGCAGGAAACCTTTGAGCGCCGCGAGGATGTCGGGGGCACCGTGGTCAGAATCCTGTTGGCCGAGGACATGCTGATGCTGCGAAGAGCCCTCGTGTCGCTCTTCGAACTGGAGACGGGGATCGAGGTGGTGGCCGAGACGGACAACGGGGACCAGGTCCTTCCGTTGGCCCTCGAGCACCGCCCCGACGTGGCGGTGCTCGACATCGACATGCCGGGTATCGATGGCATCACGGCCGCGCGTCAGCTGTACGAGGAGCTGCCGGAGTGCCGGACGGTCATTCTCACCACGCTTGGTCGACCGGGAAATCTGCGGCGTGCGCTGAACGCCGGGGTGTCCGGCTTTCTGATCAAGGACACCGATCCGGACCGGTTGGCCGCGGCGATCCGGGAGGTGGCCGCGGGGGGCAAGGTGGTGGATCCGGGGCTGGCCCTCGCGGCGCTCCAGGTCGGGGACAGCCCGCTCAGCTCGCGGGAGACCGAGGTGCTGCGGCTGGCGGCCCAGGGGGAGGAGGCGCAGGAGATCGCGCGAGCGCTGTTCCTGTCCCCGGGCACCGTGCGGAACTATCTGACCACGGTGGTCACCAAGCTCAGCGCTCGGAACCGGATGGACGCGGTACGGATCGCCCGGGATTCCGGCTGGCTGTGACAGACCCGTCGAACAGACCCTAGTCCTTGCCCGCCGCGGGGAGCAGGACTGTCAACTCATACCAACCATCGGGCCGTTCACTGGCTTGGAGCTCGCCGCCCAGGGCCCGGGCACGGGCTGCGATGTTGCTCAGCCCGTTCCCGCCCGCGGTGCCCGCGGGGTTCGTGTTCACTGTGGTCACGGAGCCGGTGCCCGGGTCCCGGCGGGCGGCTCCCAACTCGGCGAAGTGGGCGGCGTCGGCGTCGCGGAGACCGTCGTTGGCGATGGTCAACCGCACACCCCGCTCGTTGGTGGTGGCTTCGATCCGGCATTTCTGCGCCTTGCTGTGGCGCAGTACGTTGGTGACGCCCTCGCGGAGCACGATGGCCAGCGTGGAATCCGTGTCCCGCGTCAGGGTCCCCACCTCGATCCGCATCTCGGCGTGGATACCCACCGCGCGCAGCAGCGAGGAGGCTGCCCGGAGTTCGCGTTCCAGGCTCATCTGCAGGTAGCTGCCGGCCACCGAACGCACCTCGGTAAGGGCCTGCCGCGCGTCCCGGACGATTTCGGTGATCTCCGCCTCGGCGCGCACCGGGTCACGGCTGACCAGGCGATGGGCGAGTTCGGACTTCAGCGCGATGGTGGACAGGCTGAAGCCGAGGAGGTCGTGGAGGTCGCGGGCGAAGCGAATCCGCTCCTGGGCGAGGGCCATTCGCACCAACTCGTCGCGGGCTGTCTGTACTTCACTGACCAGGCTGGTCAGTCGGCTCAGCCCGTAGACGACGAGACCGGTCAGGCATGTGGCGACGGTGTTGTATCCGAGCTTCTCCACGCCGTACCCGACGATGAACTGCATGGCTCCCGTCATCGCGATGACCAGTGCGAAGGTGAACCAGGCGATCCCGGGCCGGAGGAGCAGCAGGCAGGAGGAGGCGAGGAAGCCGGGCATACCGAGCCAGGTGGCGCCGAAGGCGGCGAACGGTGCGAAGGTCAGCACCGTCTGGACCGTCAGTGTGCTGCGCGGATGTGCCGAAATTCGGGGGAACCACGAGGGGAAGGAGTGGCAGAACTGAAGGAATAGGAGCAGCAGCATCAAGAAGACGCAGATGGTGAGCTCGATCGCCGAGAAGCCGCCGTTGAGGGCGTAGGCCAGGGCGACACCGAGGAAGCACAGGATGACCACGGTGGTGATGGAAGCGGCCATCCTGGGAGCTAATTCGACGTTGCTCACGGGTCTTTGGGGTATCAGCACATCCGAGAACGAAGCACGATTCCACCGCATGTGCTACCTCCACCCCCATGAGACTTCTGCCGGTGTGCACCATACGCGGAGCCCTTGGGCGGTGTCCGCGTGGACGATGCCACGAAACTGTCCCACGGTCCGGGGAAGTTGGCCGAAACGCCGGTGGGTCCGTGCGGGGATCAGCGTCGGGGGTGGGCCGCCGACTCGGGAAACGCGGAGACGACGAACTCGCCCACCCCCGGTTCCACCAGCCAGTCGAGGCCGAACGCGTGCGCAGCGGTCTCGGTGTCACCGAACGCCAGCGCACAGGGGCCGAGCCCCATGGCGGTGGCCACCAGGTACAGGGTCTGCTGAAACGCCCCGACCTCCTTCAGCAACGCGCTGTAGGCCGTGCCCCGGTACGAGGCGCTGAGCCGGTGGTAGCGGGCAGTCATGCTGATCAGCACCGGGGGTTCCTTCGACAGCCCGGCGTTGACGCCCGCCTCGACGAGCAATCTGTCGACCAGTTCCGGGGGGGTGTCCAGCGGGGTGAGGGTGTGCGCGTACGGGTCGTAATGATAGACGCCGCGCCGCAGCTCTCCACCGCCGGTGACCGTGAGATACAGCTCCAGCGGGTAGCGGGAGCCGATGCTGGGGTAGGGGCGGCCGTTGTTCGGCCGGACGCCGGCCGAACGGTGCAGCAGCTGACCCAATTCCTGGATGGTCAGCGGCTGTCCGTCATCCAGGCGTACGGAGCGGCGAGCGGCCATGGCCTCGCTGAGGCTCGGGTCCGAGGCGCGGATCAGCTCCGGGTCGGGGATCGGGAGCGCGATGGCCGGGCCTCGCCGGGCGAGGCCGGTGGGCCCTCCCTCGTCGGTGCGGAATTCCCCGATGCGGCCAACGGGCTCGTCGTGCGCGCCCGGGCGGCTGCGTTGGTGCACCAGCAGTTCCCGGGGCGACCAGTGTGTCAGCGGCTCGTGGTCCTCGGCGAAGGTGACCGGCGTCGCGGTGCCGGGTCGGACGATTCCGGGGACGAGTATGCCGGCCGCCGCCAGATGGGCGACCACGAGCGCGGTCTCGGCCGTCGGTTGGCCGAGGAGCCGGGCGACCTCGATGACGGTTCGGGCGCGGGTGTAGCAGCTGACCAGCAGGCTCGCCCGGGGGGAGTGCAGGGTCACCCGGTGCGGCGACAGCGGTGACTCCGCAAGCCAGCCCTCGGGGCCGGTCCGCAGAGTGACGAACCGGGACAGTCGATGAACGGTGTCGTCGGCCGGCGGTACGGGGGCGAAGGTGGCCCGGCGGGACATGGGTACCACGGTGAGCACGTGGTTGCCGTCGGGCGTGGCGAGGGTACGGACCACCGTGTGCTGTAGCGCGGCGAGTACCGCGCGCAGGGCGGCGTGGTCGGAGGGCCGGCCGGTGGCGGAGTGCTGCTTCGGCCCGGGTTCGGGGGCCTGCCCGTCCGGCCGGCCGGCCGCAGCGGGTGCGGTGTCGGGGTGGTTCGCCACGATGTCGCCGAAGCCCGGAGCGATGTTGTCCAGGGACACCGGGCCGTAGGTCATGCGCTCCAACGCCCTCGCGACCACAGGGGACTCGGTGTCCAGTGGCACGTCCCCCCAGGGCGTGGTGACGACACCGGCCCCCGGCCCGTCCCCGCCGGGCCGGAAGCCGGCGTCCTCCCGCAGGGCCCAGAGCTGGGCCAGAGCGGTCCGCGGCGGGGTGACGGGAAGGGGGACCTTTGTCATGGAGACCTCGAGGGACGGTGCCGATGTGTGTGGGGAGGATGCGGTGGGCGCCTTCAGAGGAAGAGCGGGATCGGATTCAGGTCCTCGTAGCGGATGGGTGTGGTGCGCCGCCCCAGCCGGACCGGCACGTCGTACAGCCGGCCGGGACCGAAGCGGGCCCAGAACGGACGCAGCCCCGGCACGATCACCTTGACCACGGGCAATCCGATATCGGGCCTGGTCTGGTCGAGCACCAGAAGTTCACTGTCCAGTACGTCCCGGACGAGGGTGACGAGGTCCGCGATGTCTTCGGCCAGATCCTGGCGCGGGGCGTACGGATGGTCCGCCGGAGTGCCGGCCGGCCGAGTAGGATCGGCCAGCAGGTACGGCTGGTTCTCGACGGTGGCGGTGCGCCACCAGTCCATGACCACCGGGTCGTCGCAGCTGTAGCCGGTGCCCTCGGCGTCGACCCGGGCGACGGGCGGCAGCATCTGGTTGAGTTCGGCCACCGCGCGGCGGAGTGCCACCCGGGGGTCGAGGTGGGCGCCGAAGCCGAGGGTGATGTCCTGTACCGGCTTGTCGACTCGGCGGGACAGCGCGACGAAGACGGGGATGTCCAGGTCACCGGTGAGGTCCAGGACCCACAGGTGCCGGCCGAGTTCCCGGTGACCCCGGCGTACCCGCGAGATCCAGTCGTCCTCGAACGCGTCGAGGTCGACCCCGGGTTGGCGGGTGCGGTTGTACCACCACAGTGCCACCGCGTCGCGTTCGACCAGTTCCAGGAAGCCCTGGACGAGGGCGTCCTCGCGGGAGCTGCCGGCCGCCGAGCCGTTGGAGGTGGCGACGAAGCGATCCCCGTCGGACGGGGCGTCGTAGTAGAGCAGTGCGGTGGGGACGAGGCGGTGCCGCTTCTCGGTCAGCGACCACATCGGGGTCCAGTCGACGGGCTCGGTCTCGTCGAAGGGGGCGCAGACGTGGTGCGCCGGGCTGTGGGTGGCGTTCCACGCGGCGCGGCCGGCGTACTGGCGGGGATGGTAGAGCTGGAGGGAGTCGGGGTGTACCGCTTGGACGGCGAGCTCCCGGTAGCTGCCGCGTACGGTCGGCTCATCGCCCTGGAAGTAGCCGCTGTGCCGTTCCACCGCCTCGCACAGGGCGCTGACTCTGGCCTGGGTCTCGGTGGTGCCCTTGCCCGAGCTGTGGCTGCGCAGACCGGCGCGCACCCGGGCCAGCCCGGAGGGGGTGGTGGCCGGGTTGTGCCCGGAGTGGAAGCAGTTCAGGAACTCGGGGCCGCGGCTGTCCCGGCGTATCTCTCTGACGATGCCGGTCAGGTGGTCGACCAGATGACCGTGGCGTGCCAGCATCTGCTCGGCCGACAGGGCGCGTTCGCCGGTACCGGTGTCGGTTTTGGGCCGGCTGACGGGCGTGAAGGGGGCCAGTACCTGGCGGCTGGTCAGTTCCGGGTCGCCGCAGGTGGGGCACTGCGGCCTTCTTCGCAGCGGATGGTGCTGCCCGGCGAGCGTGAGGGTGTCCATGGTCCACAGCGCGGACTGACCCGGATGGCGCTGGCCGGCCAGCCATTTCACCGCTTCCAGGGCGGCCAGGTGCAGTCCGACCGCGCGTCCCGCGGTGAGTCCGGACGGCGGGCTGCTGACGGGCCGGCCGAGGGCCTTGCCCAGGTAGGTCTCGGCGGGCCGGTTGCGCCTCAGCGACTCGGCGACACAGTGCCAACACGCGCCTTCGTCGGGTCTGAACACCGGTCCGATCCATGGCTGTTGACCAACAATTCGGACGAGCAGCCAGGGTGTGCCCGCCGCCCGGTGCGCGGCGTCCAGGGCGGCGAGCCCGGGGTCGAGGTAGTTGTCGCAGACCACCACGGTGAGCACGGGAGCCGTGCCGTCCTCACCGGGCCGGTGAACGTGCAGCCCCGCGTCCGTGAGCGCCGTGGTCATCTTGGCCGCGGCGCCCACGGCGTGTGTGCCCAGTGCGGACACCGATACGGTGCTGTTGGTGGTGCGGTGGACGACCTCGGGGCCGTCCAGCCCGACCAGTTCCCAGAACGCCTCGTCGGAGCGGGCCCGGGCGTCGGGCATCCGATGGGTCAGCAGCCCGGACTCCAGCAGCCTGCCGATCACCTGGCGTACCTGACCCGGAGGAATGTCGGCCGGGGCTTCGGCGGTCAGCTGGTCCAGGGTGCGGGTGCCGTCGAGCAGGGGGACGAGTGCGGTGGAGCCGGCGCCACGAAGTACGGTGACCCCGCGTTCGGAGACGAGGAACACTCCCTCTTCCGGGAGTACTTCGGCCGTCAGATGGTGCTTGAACGTCAGGCCCGGAGTGGTGCGCGGCTTGTCCACTGCTACTGCCCTCTCGTTTCTCTCCTGCTGTGGTGAAGAAGTCCTCGGCGATCGGTGCGCGGTCTTCCGACGCGGTGTCGCGTGAGGTGGTGCGGTACCGATGCGTCGAGTCCCGTGTGAACCGCTCGGCTCGTCCGAATCGACGGGCTCACCCGAGCGCTTCGACGCCGTGGGTCACCGGGACGCCGCGTTGGTCCAGCAGATGCAGGTGCTCGGCTGGAACGGCTCGGTGGAGAGCTGCCCGAAGTCCTCGATGACAAGGGTGTCGAGGGCCGGGGTCTCGATGACGACGGAGAGGACGGTGGTGCCGGTGGTGGAGTTCATGATGGTGACCTTTCGTCGGGAGAGACGGTGCCCACGGGGGGCCCGTTACGTGCAGTCCTGTGTGCGCGGAGTCCCGTGGTCCCGTGGTCCCGTGGTCCCGTGTGACCGGCGTGCCACGGCGGTGGGTGGCAGCTCCCTCGACCCCGGTCGGCGACCGGTGGCGACTCCGTGCGAGCTGACGGGGAAGAGTCTTCCGGTCGCCCGGTTTCGCCACCAGTGCCGGCCTCACCGGGCGACTGTGAAGTTTTCATGCTCACCGTGCGGGGAACTTCGGACCCCTTCCGCGCGGTCGGGTTCCGGGGCGTCCGCCATGCCGGCGGTCAGGGTGTCGCCGTCGTCCGGGTCGATCAGCAGAAACGCCCCGGTGCGCCGGAGATCGGTATAGCCGTCGAGTGCGAGCGGCTCGGCGGTCCGTACGGTGATCCGGCCGATGTCGTTGACCTGGAGTGCGGTGGCGCCCGGCTTTTCCGCGAGGTCCCGGAGGTCGAGTCGGGAGTCGATCGACTCGACCACGGCACGGACCGTCCGGGAGGTGTGCCGCAGCAGTACCCGCTGCCCCGCTCGGAGAGGCTGTTCCGTCAAGTGGCAAACAGTGGCGACCAGCTGACGGGTGAGACGTGGTGCGGTGGCCTCCGGGGCGAGGAGGTCTCCGCGGGCGATGTCGATGTCGTCGGCCAGTTGTACCGTCACCGACTGCGGTGACCGGGCCTCCTCGGCCGGACCGGCCGGGGTGTCGATCGTGGTGATGGTGCTGTTCAGCCCCGCGGGCAGCACGGTGACCCGGTCGCCGACCCGCAGCACCCCGGAGGTGAGCTGACCCGCGTACCCCCGGTAGTCGCGGTGGGCGGCGCTGTGCGGGCGGATGACGTACTGGACGGGCAGCCGGGCCGCCTGCGTCCGGGGGTCGATACCGCTCGGCACCGTCTCCAGGTGTTCGAGAACGGTGGGACCCGCGTACCAGCCCATGGTGTCGGAGGGCCGTACGACATTGTCGCCCTCGAGCGCGGAGACCGGTATGGCGGTCACCCCTGCCACTCCGAGCGAGTGGGCGCAGTGGGCGAACTCGGCCGCGATGGCGGCGAAGACCTGCTCCGAACGTCCCACCAGGTCCATCTTGTTGACCACCAGTGTGACCTGTGGGGTGCACAGCAGCGCGGCGACCGCCAGGTGCCTGCGGGTCTGCTCCACGATGCCGTGCCGGGCGTCGACCAACACCAGGGCCAGATCGGCGGTGGAGGCACCGGTGACCATGTTGCGGGTGTACTGCACATGGCCCGGGGTGTCGGCCAGGATGAAGCGGCGCCGGGGTGTGGCGAAGTAGCGGTAGGCGACATCGATGGTGATGCCCTGCTCGCGTTCGGCCCGGAGCCCGTCGGTGAGCAGGGCGAGGTCCGGCGCCTGCCCGCCGCGCTGCCGCGACGCGGCTTCGACCGCGGCCAGCTGGTCGGCGAGAACCGACTTGGAGTCGTGCAGCAGTCGGCCCACCAGGGTGGACTTGCCGTCGTCCACCGAGCCCGCGGTGGCGAATCGCAGGGTCTCGGTGGGCGGGAGGGCGCCGTCCTCTGCCGGTTCCGAGGGGCGGGGGAGGCCGCCGGGGGGTGTACCGATGGTGGGTGTACCGATGGTGTTCATGATTAGAAGTAACCCTCCTTCTTGCGGTCTTCCATGGCTGCCTCGGAGAGCTTGTCGTCGGCGCGGGTGGCTCCACGCTCGGTGAGGCGGGTGGCGGTGATCTCCCTGATGACCTCCTCGACGGTGCCGGCCGCCGATTCCACCGCTCCGGTGCAGGACATGTCGCCGACCGTTCGGTAGCGGACCTGTTTGGTGAGAACCCGTTCGTCGCCGGGAGGGCCGCCCCAGTCGCCCGGGGCGAGCCACATGCCGTCGCGGGCGAAGACCTCGCGGTGGTGGGCGTAGTAGATCGACGGCAGTTCGATGCCCTCGCGCTGGATGTACTGCCAGACGTCCAGTTCGGTCCAGTTGGAGATGGGGAAGACCCGGACGTGTTCGCCGGTGGTGTGCCTGCCGTTGTAGAGGGCCCATAGTTCGGGGCGCTGACGGCGCGGGTCCCAGGCACCGAACTCGTCCCGCAGTGAGAACACCCGCTCCTTGGCGCGGGCCTTCTCCTCGTCGCGGCGTCCACCGCCGAAGACCGCGTCGTGCCTCCCCTCGGAGATCGCGTCCAGCAGCGGAACGGTCTGCAGCGGGTTGCGGGTGCCGTCCGCGCGTTCCCGTAGCCGCCCGTCGTCGAGGTACTCCTGGACGCTGGCAACACGCAGCCGCAACCGGTGGCGGGTCACCGTGCGGTCGCGGTGGTCGAGGACCTCGGGGAAGTTGTGCCCGGTGTCGACGTGCAGCAGCGTGAACGGGATCGGGGCGGGCGCGAAAGCCTTCAGCGCCAGGTGCAGCAGCACGATCGAGTCCTTGCCACCGGAGAAGAGGATCACCGGACGCTCGAACTCGCCCGCCACCTCGCGGAAAACGTGGATCGCCTCCGACTCGACGGTGTCGAGATGGGACAGCGCGTACGGGCGCACGGCGGGTGCCGTGGTGAGAATGGTCATGCCAGGCCCCTTTCGGCCAGCAGGTTCAGTACGGCCGCGGCGGACCGCTCGACCGGTTCGTCGTGGGAACGGATGCGCAGATCGGGGGCGACGGGCTCCTCGTACGGGGCGTCGACGCCGGTCAGCCCACTGATCTCACCGGCTTCGCGGCGGGCGTACAGACCCTTGACGTCGCGTTCGGCGCACACCTCGACGGGGGCCGCGACGTGGATCTCCAGAAACGCGGTGCGGCTGCTCTCGTGCCACGAGCGGACCAGATCGCGTACGTGGGCGTACGGCGCGATCACCGGTACCAGCGCGGTGACACCGTTGCGGGAGAGGACCTCGGCGACGCGGCCGATGCGTTCGACGTTGCGTTGTCGGTCCCGGGGGGAGTAGCCGAGTCCCGAGGTGAGGGTGCGGCGCATCTCGTCGCCGTCCAGCACCTCGGCACGGCGGCCGCGCTGCCGCAGCAGGGTGGCTGTGGCCCGTGCGATGGTCGACTTGCCCGCGCTGGGCAGGCCGGTCAGCCAGACGGTCGCGCCCGGGAAACAGTTGCAGTGCGGGTTCGGGAACGTAAAGGCGGGGGCGGGGGTGGGAGACGGGTCGGCGGGGGGAGCCGTGATCCGGACGGTCACATCGTGCTCCATTCGTGGACGGCGGCCGTGAGGAGACGCCGGGCCTGCCGGAACTCGGCCGCGTGAAGGTGTTCATGGGGCGTGTGGTCCAAGCTCGCGTCGCCGGGCCCGTAGGCGACCATCGGGATGCCCTGCCAGGTGGTGGCGAGTGTGTTCATGTCGCTGCTGCCCTTCTTCATCAGATAGCGAGGCCGCAACTCCTGCTGCCGGAAGGCACGTTGGAACGCCTTCACCAGAGGGCTGGTACGTGCGGTGGCCACGCCCGGAGTGGCGCGCAGCACATCGAGGGCGACCGGCGGGGACACCTGCGCGCGTACCGCGTCGAGCAGCGTGTCCACCGCGTTGCCGGGTGGCAGCCGCACGTCGACCACCGCCTCGCCGGTCTGTAGGTCACCCTCGTTCCGGGCATGTACGCCGAGGGTGGCGATCAGCGCGTCCGGGGCGACCCCGGCGACCGCGCCGCGCACCGCGAGGAGGGTGTCGACCAGCCGGTCGCCGGCCGTACGGACGCCCTCGCCCGCGGTGTGGCCGACGCGTTCGCGCGTGTACAGCCGGAACTTGACCAGGCCGTAGTAGCCCAGGGTGAGGGCCGCCGCGCCGCTGGGTTCGCCCACGATCACCGCGTCGGCCCGGTAGGCGTCCCTGACGTGGAAGGCACCGGCCCCGGTGATCTCCTCCTCGACCGCGCCGATCACCCGCAACTCCACGTTCTCGGGCGGATCCACGGCGGCGAGGGTGTGGAGGAAGGTGACCAGGCTGGCCTTGGCGTCGACCGAGCCGCGACCGGTCAGCACCTCCTCGTCCCAACGGACCGGCCAGCGGTGCGGCACCGTGTCCAGGTGGCCGAGCAGCAGTAGCCGCCGGTCGCCCGCGCCTTTGGTGGCCACCAGATTGCCGGCGGCGTCGATCTCGCTCTTGATCCCGTTGTCCTCGCACCATTCGGCGAGGAAGGACGCGAGTTCCCGTTCGTCACGGGAGACCGAGGACAGTTGTACGGCGCGGGAGAGCAGGGTGAGGTCGTCGGCCGGCGGGGTGGCTCCCCAGAAGCGGGTGGTGTGCGCCGTGGACAGGGTGTGTGGTCCGGTGATCGCGGTGTCGGCGGTGCCGCGCAGCGCGATCTCGGCGGCTCTGACCTTCTGCCGCATCCGGCCGCGGGCGTAGCTCCCGCCCTCGCCGTCGGCGAGGTGACGCACGGTGCTGGTGGGGTCGTCGGGGTCGGCGAGCAGACCCGCGGTGCCGGTAACCAGTCGCAGATGGTCGGCGTCCAGGGCCCGGGCCAGCTCGGCGGCCAGTACGTCCGCGTCGACGTTCAGCGGCGTACCGCCCTCGGCGTCGGCGACCGGTGGGGAGAGGCAGACGACGTCGAACGCGCCCAGCAGCGCGTTGACGCGGCGCGCGTCGACACCGGTGACGGTGCCGGCCCGGTGGTCGCGTACGAGCCGGACGCGGTCGTCGTCGCCGTCGCGTACCCGCAGCGGGCCGTTGACGGTGGCGCTGACCAGCCCACCACCACGGGCCACCGAGGCGAACACCGAGAGGCCGCGGCGGGTGAGCTCCTCCTCGATCAGGGGGAGCGTCACCTCCTCGTAGGCGGCGACGATGTGCCGCATCTCCTCCGGCGGGCAGTAGCGGATCTCGTCGCCGCGCCGGGAGCGCAGGGTACGGATCTCGCGGCCGGTGCGCCGGTAGTGCTCGGTGATCCCGGCGGCGCCGCCGGCGACGACGAGCAACCGGGCGCCGCGTCCGTGCAGCTCCAGCAGTTCGTCGAAGACCTGACGGTGTCGCAGGGTGGCGCTCCCCAGCTTGACCACGTACAGCGCGGACGCGCGTGAGCTGGCGACTTCTCCCAGGGATGGCATGTGCGGAACTCCTTCACGAAGGCGGCCGTGCGACGGCCGGTCGGGTGCGACACGGGGTCAGCCGATGCCTCGGGTGTTGCCGCCGTCGGCGAGCAGCACGGTTCCGGTGACGAACGAGGCCTGCTCGCTGGCGAGGAAGGCCACCAGGGCGCCCAGGTCCTCGGCACGGCCGATCCGGCCGAGCGGCAGCCGGGCCGCCACCTCGGCGAGACGCTCCTCGACCCGGTCGCCGTACTGGACGTCGAGGATCGGGGTGCGGTGGAAGCCGGGGGCGAGGACGTTGACCGTCACTCCGGAGGCACCGAAGGCATCGACGAGTCCTTTGGCGAAGCCCAGGACGCCCAGCCGCGCGACCGAGGAGAGTCCACTGCCGGTGTGCGGCTGACGTACCGACTCGGAGGTGATCATGACGATCCGCCCCCAGCCGGCCTCCTTCAGATACGGCGCGGCGGCCAGCGACAGCGACACGTGCGGCAGCATGTTGTCGTTCACCGCCTCGCGGTACCGGGAGACGTCGAAGTCCTGCACCGGACCGAACGGCACTCCACCGGAGTTGGTGACCACGACGTGCAGCGCGCCGAAGGCTTCGGAGGTCTGCCGTACCCACTCGGCGGCGGCGTGTTCGTCCCGCAGGTCCACGATGGTGCTCAGCACCCGGCCCGGGCCGGCGGCGTCCACCTCCCGGTGCGCGGTCGCCAGTTTCTCCGAGCCACGACCACAGATGGCGACGTCCGCGCCCTCGGCGGCGAGGACCTTCGCCACCGCCAGGCCGATTCCGCTGCTGGAGGCCGCCACCAGGGCGGCGCGGCCGGCGAGTCCGAGGTTCATCGGGCGCTCCCGGAGGGGACGGGACTGTCGGGCGGAGGGGTATCGGTGGCGCCTGCGGCCGGGGCATCCGCTCGGGAGGCGGGCGAACTCGCCGGGACGGCCGTCCGAACGGGCAGGAACGGGTAGCCGTAGCGGCCCAGCAGCGGGAGCGCCGGTGCGCTGGCCGCCGCGATGTCGCCGCCGGAGAGCGCCGTACGCCAGCGGTGGTCCGCCCTGATCCGGGTCACCCCGCGGCGCAGTCGGTCCGGATTGCCGGTGACGGTGTGGTTGACGCCGAGTTCGACCCGGCCGTCCCTGTCGACCGGTGAGGCGTCGGGCAGCCCGGCGAACCGCATCACCTCGGTGACCGTACGCCGCGGGTCGGCGCACAGATCCTCGTGTCGGAGTCGGAGGTAGCGATTGCCGGCGGCGGCGCCGACGAACTCGGAGGCGATGTTGAACGCCGTCCAGTAACCACTGCTGCGGGCCGGCGACATCGGGTCGATGTACTCCTTGGCACTGCGGTACGACAGGGCGGTCGCCCGGGGGTCGCGCACCATGTGCAGCACCCGGACGTCGAGGTCGTCCCGGCCGAGCAGCGCCGCCGCCTCGGCGGGGCACTTGGAGCCGTCGATCACCAACCGCTCCCCGCCGAGCTTCGTCAACGCCCGGTAGACGGCGGCCGACTGGTCGAGCAGTTCGGTCAGCCCGGACGCCACGGGGCGCAGACCGCGCGCTTCGGCGATCCGGTCCCGGGTGTGCCGGGTGCGCAGCAGCGCGTGCTGGAGGGCGAGCATGCGGCGGGCGGTGGGTTCACCGATCCCGGCCGGCAGCGCCGTGAGCGCTTCCGACCACAGCGGGCACTCGGTGACCCGCTGTCCGCAGCCGCAGCTGGAGTTGGTGCCGACGCCGAGCACGCCGTTCCGCCAGAGGAAGTGCAGCTCGCCGATGTGTTGTACGCCCGGCAGCTCGCCCAGCACATTGCCGAGCAGGGTGCTGCCGCTGCGCGTCCAACCGGTGAGATAGAGGACACGGGTGGGTGGGCCGGTCATGTGGCTCGATCCCTTCGTCGTCGGTCCGCTCGTCGCGGTCCGCGGATCAGTCGCGGCTCAGCAGCAGGAAGTGCTGCGGAAGGTGGACGGCGAGTCCGACGCGGGTGGTGGCCTCCACGGCGTCCGTACCGTCCGGCCCGGCACCGCGCAGCAGTGTCAGCGAGGCGACTCCGGGCACCAGCAGCGTCACGGCCGCCCTGAAGTCGCCCAACAGGATCTGGTCGCGCGGGATCATCCGGGTGCGAGAGACGGTGACACCGGCGGCGCCCAGCCGGCCGAGCACGCCGGTCCTCACCAACTCCCAGTAGGTGAACGGGTGGACGACGATGCCGTCGCAGGAACCACCGGTCTCCTCCACTTCGGCGGC
Organism: Streptomyces sp. ST2-7A; assembly: GCF_021390475.1. Taxonomy (GTDB): domain Bacteria; phylum Actinomycetota; class Actinomycetes; order Streptomycetales; family Streptomycetaceae; genus Streptomyces. Next base: position 38,572 of record NZ_JAJUWS010000036.1, on the reverse strand, counting down.
GGCCCGGGTCACGGAGGCGTACACGTCGTCCCCGAGGCTGCCGCGACGCAGCCCGGGCAGCTGCAGCAGACCGGTGATCGCCTTGTCCTCGCTGCCGTGCAGCAGGGTCTGGTTCTCCACGACCGACAGCCGCACCAGCACCCGGTAGTCGATGAAGGAGGCGAGCAGTGCCGGCTGGTCCAGCAGCCCGGTGGGCAGCGGCACCCGCACGGTCAGGTCGGTGAGTTCGGCCATCTCCACGGAGGAGGTGAAGGAGCCCTCGGGGGTGCCGGCGTACGACGTTCCCGAGGCGGCGATACGGGTCGCCGGCTCGTGGACGAAAGGTACCGGGGCGTCGGCCACCGAGGCGGTTTTCAGCAGATGCCGTACCGCGTAACGGGACCGGGTGGCGAACAGCGGGAAAACGGCGGGGAGATGGGCCCGGAAGGGCACCTCGCGGCTCTCGCCCTCTCCCACGCCGCGTACCGACCAGGCGAACTCCTCTCCCGGGCTGCGTTCGGCGAGTGCCGGATCGGCGAGTTGTATCCGAACTTCCTGAGGTACCGCGGAACCCGCAGCGGCTGGCAGCATGATGTCTCCCTCGGGTCAAGTGAGTCGATGTGGCCGAGGTTGACGGTAGGCGCTTTACGGGTGCGGGTGAGGAGAATTCGGCGGTCATTTATTATGGCTCGTATAAGATTCGGTAATTTTTCTTTTGTGAAACCTGAACCCGCCGCGTGTGAGGATCTCACGCCCATCCCGTGATCGGTACCGTGGTGCCGATGAAGCGCCGCGCTTTACAGTGATCGCAGGTTCACTCGAATCCCGAGAGAAAAGACGGGGTGGAGAATGCGTCACGACTTGCAGATAAATCGGCTGAGAGCGCTCATCGCTGTGGTCGACCACGGTGGCTTCCGGCGGGCCGCCGAGGCACTGCACATCACACAGCCCGCCGTCAGTCAGCAGATCCGTCAGCTCCGGGGGCTGGTCAAGGGACCGGTGTTCGCCTCCACCGGACGCGAGATGCGACTCAGCCCGCAGGGCGAGGAACTGCTCGCCTGTGCGCGTCGCATGGTCGCGCTGAACGACGAGGTGGTGGGCCGCTTCGTGCCGGAGGCCGGCCGGGTGCTGATCTCGCTCGGCGTGACCAGTCAACTCGCCGAGACGCTGCCCGAAGTGCTGCGGCTCGTCAACCGGGGCGCGCCGCAGGCGCAGCTGCGGGTGCGCACCGGGATGAGCGAGGTACTGGCCCAGCAGCTCGCCTCGGGCCAGCTCGACGCGGCACTGCTCCTGCAGGACGAGCCACCCGATCAGGCGATGGAGAGCGTCGGGCTCGGCCGGATGCGGATGGCCTGGTTCGGGCATCCGGCGACCGGGGGGCGGGACGATCTGCCGCTGGCGTTGTTCCCGGCACCGTGCACACTGCGCGGACTGGTCACCATGGTGCTCGACGAGGCGGACACCTCCTGGCGGATCGCCTACGAGGGATCGGAGTTGATCGGGTTGCGGTCGGCCGCCAAGGCCGGTCTGGGGTTGACCTGCCTGGTCGCCAACAGCGACGAACTGTGGGGACTGTCCCGGGCCGTACGGCCCGGGCTGCCCGAGCCGCCCGCCCCTCTTCCGGTGACCCTGGCGCTGGCGCCGGGACGTACGCCGGAGGGGTTCGCGCGGATCGCGGAGAAGGCCTTCCTCCGAGGGCTGCGGGGCTACCCGCTGGACACCGGGGGCGCCGTCGGGCGCGCCGAACCGGCCGGGTACGCCGTCTCTCCCGCACTGAGCGCCTCAGCGGCCTGAGTGGGCGTCGGCCCCGGGAACGGAATGTCGACGGGTGTGCTCGAATAAGAGGTCGCACTCGATTCCATACGAGCCCTTCATGAAGTGTTCGGCGGTTCGCGGAAAACGCGGGGCTACAGTCGATACGGAATCATCAGCTTTCTCCGAAGCGAGGGAAATGTCATGTCGCAGACCCTTATCGCGGCCGAGTGCCTTGAATGTGACGCGGAGGTTCCCTGGGAGAACGACACCCGGGTCGGCGAAATCCTTGAGTGTCCGGACTGCCGGGTGGAGTTCGAGGTCGAATCCGTCGAGCCGCCGAAGATGGTACTCGCACCCGAGGTTGAGGAGGACTGGGGCGAGTAACCCGTCCCGATCGACGGGAATCGACGAGAAATTCGACAAGAAGCGCCACGGGAAACCCGACGAGAAGGGGAGAAGGAGTCGATGAGTTCCGCTACAGCGCGGTTCGGTGTCCTCGCCTCACGGATCAGATTCGAGGAGAAGAGCATCCTGGCGACGCTGGAGAAGCGCGGCGTCGCGTGCGAGCAGATCGATCCCCGGTCGCTCTCGGTTCGTGCGGGCACGACGTGGGCCGGTCCCGGGACCGTACTCAACCGTGAAGTCGGCCACTACCGGGCGCTGTACGCGGCGAGTGCGCTGGAGTCGGTGGGGGTGACGGTGCTCAACAGCGCCGCCGCCACGGCCGTCTGCGGCGACAAGTGGCAGACCTCGGCGGCGCTGGTCGCCGAGGGGCTGCCGACTCCCGACACCAGCCTCGCGCTGACCCCCGACGCGGCGCTGGCCGCCCTGGAGGAGATCGGCTACCCGGCCGTCGTCAAGCCCCTGGTGGGCTCCTGGGGACGGCTGGTCACCCGCGTCACCGACCCGGCGATGGCCGCGGCCGTGCTGGAACACGTGGCGGCGCTGCCCTCGCCGCAGTCCCACATCGTCTACGTACAGCGCGAGGTCCCCAAGGCCGACCGGGACATCCGGGTGCTCGTGGTCGACGGACGTGCCGTCGGCGCGACATACCGCAGCAGCAAGGAGTGGCGTACCAACGTGGCCCGTGGTGCGGTCAGCGAACGCTGCCCGCTCGACCCCGCCCTCACCACCCCCGCCGTCGCCGCCGCGGAGACGCTCGGCGCCCGGATCGCCGGAGTCGACCTGTTGCAGGACCCCGACGGGCGGCTGACCGTACTCGAGGTCAACGACCGGGTGGAGTTTCGAGGGCTCCAGGAGACGCACGGAACGGACATCGACGTGGCCGCCGCCATCGTCGACCTGCTGACCAAGGAGACCCGGGCATGATTCAGGCAGCCGTCGTGGGCGCGGCGGGTTACATCGGTGGCGAGCTTCTGCGCCTGCTGATCAACCACCCCGGGGTGGAGCTGGTCGCCGCCACCTCCCGCACCCTGCGTGGCCGACCGGTGGACACCGTCCACCCCAACCTACGCGGTCGCACCCGACTGACCTTCTCCGCAGAGGAGCAACTCGACCGGTGCGACGTGCTGTTCCTCGCCACGCCGCATCGCGAGACCATGCGTCGGATGCCGGACTTCCTCGCCAAGGCCGGGGTCGTCATCGACCTCTCGGGTGACTTCCGACTGCGCGACACCGACGTGTACGAGCACTACTACGGTGCCCCGCACGAGGCGCACGACCTGCTGCCCACCTTCACCCGGGGCATTCCCGAGTTCGACCGGGAACAGCTGCGGGTCGCCGACCGGATCTCGGTGCCCGGCTGTATGGCCAACGCCGGCATCCTGGCGTTGACCCCGCTCGCCGAGGGCGGGCTCATCCGGGGCGACATCATGGTGGACGCCCGCACCGGCTCCTCCGGCTCCGGCGCCAAGGCCGGCTCGGAGAACCTGCATGCCGAACGCAGCGGCGCACTCCGGGTGTTCGCCCCGACCCGGCACCGGCACGAGGCGGAGATCTCCCAGGCCACCAAGCACACGGTCCGGATGACGGCCACCGGGGTGGAGGCGGTACGGGGGGTACAGCTGCTGTGCCGGGTGGCGCTCGGCGACGGGGTGGACGCCCGGGTCATCCGCGCCCGGTACCGCGCGGCCTACGCCGACGAGCCGTTCGTACGGATCGTTGCCGCCAAACGCGGCATGCACCGCTTCCCCGACGCCAAGATCCTCTCCGGCTCCAACTTCTGCGACATCGGGTTCGCCCTGGACGAGGGAGCCTCGACCGTCACCGTCATCGCGGCGCTGGACAACCTCGTCAAGGGCGGCGCGGGCAACGCGGTCCAGTGCATGAACGTGCGCTTCGGCGAACCGGAGCACCGAGGCCTGGAGTTTACCGGCCTGCACCCCAACTAAAGGACTCGAACGCTCAGTCGAGCGAAACAGGGCTGCTTCGTCGCCGCCCCGACAACCCCTCCCGGACCCGCCGAGAAAGGACCCGGCATGAGCAGCCCACCCCTGGTGTACGGTACTCCGCCCCCAGTCGCCCCTGTCCCCGCCGCGAGCCCCGCCGGGGCCGAGAGTGTCGACCCGCCCGCCGGCGTCGATCCGACCGAGGCGACCGTCCGCATCAGGGAGCACATCCTCGGGATGTGCGCGAGTGACGAGGGGGGTCACCTGGGCGGCTCGATGTCGCTGGTGGAGATCCTCGCCGTCCTCTATCTGCGGGTGCTGCGCCACGACCCCGGCTTCCCCGGCCTGCCCGAACGGGACGTACTGCTCCTCAGCAAGGGCCACGGCGGTATCGCCCTGTACGCGACACTCTGCGAGGCCGGCTACTTCCCGGCCGACGAGCTCACCGAATACGCCAAACCCGCCAGCCGTTTCACCGCCCACCCGCACCCCGGCATACCCGGTGTGGAGGTGGCCTCGGGCTCGCTCGGGCACGGACTGGCGCTCGGCGTCGGCTACGCGCTCGCCCACCGGCTCGACCGGTCCGACCGCCGCTGCTTCGTGGTGATGGGCGACGGTGAGCTCCAGGAGGGATCGGTGTGGGAGGCCGCTTCCGTCGCCGCCGCCCAGCGGCTCGGCCGGCTGACCGCAATCGTGGACCGCAACGGTCTCCAGATCACCGGCGACACGGAGTCGGTCGGCTCCCTCGAACCGCTGGCGGACCGCTGGCGTGCCTTCGGTTGGAGGGTGCTGGAGGCGGACGGGCACGACACGGTGGCGCTCACCGCGGCACTGAGCACGGAGCCCGACCCCGAGCAGCCCACCGTGCTCATCGCCCACACCGTCAAGGGCAAGGGCGTCGCCAGGATCGAAGGGCAGGCGCGGAGCCACTACGCCAAGCTGAGCCGACGTCAGCAACTGCAACTTCTCAAGGCCCTGCGCGCGGACGCGGGGGCCCGCCGATGAGCACCGCACCCGTCCCCGCGCCCCCGTCCACCCGTTCGGCGCGTGAGGTCTACCGCGACACCGTCGCCGAGTTGCTGCCGGACGAGGAGCGACTGGTCGTCCTGGACACCGATACCGGACTCTTCGGCGCGGTGGACCTCAGCGCCGCCGCCGGGCGCTACGTGAACATCGGAATCGCCGAGCACACCCTGATGGGCGCGGCGTCCGGGATCGCCCGTGAGGGACGTGTCCCGCTGGTGCACACCATGGCGGCGTTCGCCTCCTCCCGCGCGGTGGAGGCCGTGAAGCTCGACATCGCGCTGGACAACCTTCCGGTACTGATCGCCGCCACCCACTCGGGAGTGTCCGCCGGCCATCTCGGCCCCACGCACCACGCGCTGGAGGACCTGGCGGCGATGCGGACCCTGCCGAACATGACCGTGGTGGTCCCGGGCGACGGCCCGCAGACCGCCGAACTCCTGCGGCAGGCCCTCGCGCTGGGCACGCCGGTGTACTTCCGGCTCGGCCGGGGCGCGACTCCCGACCTGCCGTCCGACGCACCGACCCGGCTGGGCCGGGCCCAGGTACTGCGCGAAGGCACCGATCTCACCGTGGCGGCCTGTGGCCCCTACCCCGTCCTGGCCGCGCTGGAGGCCGCCGACGCCCTGGCGCGGGAAGGCGTCTCGGTGACCGTGCTGCACGTCCACACCGTCAAACCGCTGGACACCCCCGCGCTGCTCGACGCGCTCGGCGACCAGCGCGCGCTGATCACGGTCGAGGAGCACTGGGGCGCGGGCGGCTTCGGTTCCGCGGTCGTCGAGGAACTCAGTCTGCTGCGTCCGGTCCAGGTGCACCGCGTCGCGATGCCGGACGCGTTCGTCACGGTCGCCGGTAGCCAGCGGCAACTGCTCGAACGGGGCGGTGTCACCGCGCAGACCATCGTCGACCGTGCCCGCCGGACGCTCTCCGGCGCCGGTACGCACCACGGCACCGAGGGGAGCGACCACACCATCGCGACCCGCGATTCGGGTCCGCGCCGGGCCACGGGAGGTGGCCGGTGACGAGCACACCGAGCGCGTACGGCGAACCCACTGTGGCCTGCGACGGCGAGGCCCCGCTCGACGTGCGGCCGGCGGATCGCTACCGCGCCGAGGGCTGGTGGCGCGACGAGACGATCCTCCACGACCTCCGCCGCTGGGCCGCCGAGTGCCCCGACAAGGCGGCGCTCATCTGCTACTCCGGCACCGAGTTCCAGACCGTGGGCTACGCCGACCTCGCCCGTCGGGTCGACCGATTGGCGGTCGGACTGTTGCGGCTCGGCGTGCGGCGCGGCGACGTGGTCACGCTCCAGTTGCCCAACTCCTGGCAACTGGTGGCGCTGTGCCTGGCGGCCGCGCGGATCGGCGCGGTCGCAGGTCCGGTCGTACCGAACATGCGCCGCCGCGAGGTGGAGTTCATGACCCGGCTCACCGCCAGCCCGGTGTACATCGGTGTCGCGCGTCGGCAGGGCTTTTGCTACGCCGGGATGAGCGCGGAAGTCGCCCGGGCCGTACCGACGCTGCGTCATCGCGTCCTGCTGCGTCTCGGTCCGGACGACGATCGCGCCACCGGCACCCTGGACTTCGTCGATGATCTCTACGCTCCCGAGCCCGACATCGAACTCCTTTCCCGGTTGGATGAGTTGGAGGCGCGCGCCGACGAGGCCGGTCAGATCATGTTCACCTCCGGCACCACCGGGGAGCCCAAGGGCGTCGTCCACAGCCACAACACGCTGTACTCGATGAACAAGGCACAGGCCGATGTCCTCGACCTGTCCCACGACGAGGTCACCGCGATGGGTTCGCCGACGACCCACCAGGCCGGCTACACCTGGAACTTCCTGATGCCGATGCTGCTCGGCGGCACCGCCGTGCAGGTTGACCGCTGGGACCCGGAGCAGATGCTTCGTGTCATCGAGGAACAGCGGGTCACCTTCTTCATGGGGGCGCCCACCTTCCTCTCCGACCTGATCGATGCCCAGCGCGAGGCGCCGCGGGAACTGTCCACCCTCCACGGCTTCGCCACCGGCAGCGCGCCGATAGCCCCGCTGCTGGTGGAGGACGCGGACGTGGTGCTCGGCTGCCGGGTGTACGCCCTGTGGGGCATGACGGAGAACGGCTGCGTCACCGTCACCCGCCCCGAGCAGCCGCCCCTGCGTGCCGCCGAGAGCGACGGAGAGGCCGTACCCGGCATGGAGGTACGGATCGTGGACCGGGAGGGGCGTCCGACACCGACCGGTGACACCGGGCTGCTCCAGGTGCGTGGTTCCGCCCAGTGCCTCGGCTACTTCCGGCGCCAGGAGGTGTACCGGGCCTGCCTCACCGCCGACGGTTGGTTCGACACCGGCGATCTGGCCAGGGAGGACGGCCACGGCGGGATCCGGATCGCGGGCCGCGTCAAGGACATGATCATGCGTGGTGCGGAGAACATCCCGGTCGCCGAGGTCGAGGCCGCGTTGCTGCGGCACGGCGCGCTCAAGGATGTCGCGGTCGTCGGCTACCCGGACCAGCGGCTCGGTGAGCGGGCCTGTGCTTTCGTCGTCGGCACGGATCCGGGCTTCGGTCTGCCCGAGCTGCGCGCCCATCTCCAGAGCCTGGGCATGAACCGCACCTATTGGCCGGAGCGGGTGGAACAGCTGTCGGCCCTGCCCCGTACACCCTCCGGGAAGATCCAGAAATTCGACCTGCGGGACCGGCTGCTCGATCAGTCGGCCGGCTGACCGGCCGGAGACCCCGCGCCCGCGCCCGCACCACAGAGAAGGAAATTCCTATCGTGATGTCGAGCCGTTCCGTGACGGGGGGTGAAACCGGTGGCGCTTTCCGTCACGGACCATCGCCCGCCGGACATCGAGCCCGCGACGGACGAGCGCGAGGAGGGCCCGGGGGCGACCCTTTCCCCCGCTCCTCGCCCACCGGCGGTACGCCGCGATGGGCGGCCACGGCGGGATGCCGGCCATCGCCGCGAGGTACACGCCTCGCGGCAGACCGCGGTGGCGGCGTCCGGGCCCGCGGGGGGTTACCGCCGACGCGCCCGGAGCCGCGGGGTCCGGGCCACCGGGCCGGCGAGGCCGGCCGGGCGATCGGCGCCGCCGAAGGAGTCCGTGTCACCACCGGTGGCGGCGATGAACCCGGTGCCCACCCCGCGGCCACACCCGCGGCCCGGGCCCTCCGATCCCACGAATGACCGGATCAGACCCACGTGAAAGGAAGGACCCGCCTCCATGGACTTCACCCTCACCCCCGCCCATACGGAACTGGCCAAGCGTGTGGACGAGTTCGTCGCCGAGAAGATCGCCCCGTACCGGCAGGAGGGCGACCGTGCGGCCACCTACCGCCCCGGGCTGATCGCCGACCTGGCGGCGGCCGAACTGTTCGCGCTGCGGATACCCCGGGAGTACGGGGGCCTCGGGCTGGACTCCGTGAGCTCCGGTATCGCGCTGGAGCGGCTGGCCGGGGGTGACCTCGCGGTGTGCTTCCCGGTGCTCAACGCGGGGCTCATCGGGGGCGTCCTCGCGGAGAACGGGACGCCCGGACAGAGGGCCGCCTGGCTGCCGCCGATCGCCCGTGGTGAGCACCTCGTCGCCCTCGCGCTCACCGAGCCGGACCACGGCACGGACGCCGCCGGTATCCGGCTCACCGCCCGTCCCGACGGGGACGGCTGGGTCCTGGACGGCGAGAAGACCTCGATCATGATCGCCACCCACGCCACCCACGCCCTGGTGTTCGCCCGCACCGGCGGTGAAGGAGCCGGCGGTATCAGCGCGTTCCACACCGCCCTGGACGACGAGCGCGTACACCGGGAGCCGCTGACCGATCTCGGCTGTCGGGCCGGCGGACGCGGGCGGCTGGTCTTCGACGGACTGCGGGTCGGGCCCGACAATCTGGTCGGCACGCCGGGCGGCGGCTTCCGCGCGGTGATGCGCGGCTTCGGCGTGTCCAGGGCGCTCATCGCGCTGATGGCCATCGGGGTGGGCAACGCGGCGCTGGCCGAGGCGTACGCCCACGCGAAGCGTCGGACGGCCTTCGACCAGCCGCTCGGCCGCCACCAGTCGGTGACCTTCCCGCTGGTGGAACACACCACCCTGCTGCACGCCGCGCGGCTGGTCTCGTTCGAGGCGCTGTGTCGCGCCGACCGCGGCGAAGACCCGCGCATCCCGTCGAACATGGCCAAGTGGTGGGCGCCGAAGGCCGCCGTGGAGGCCGTTCACCAGGCGCTGTTGACGTTGGGGCACCTCGGCTGGAGCGAGGACGGCCCCATCGCCCAGCGGCTGCGGGACGTCATCGGGCTTCAGCTCGCCGACGGTACGGCGGCGGCGACCAAGCTGACCGTGGCCCGGCTGCTGCTCGGCAAGGAGTACGCGCCGTGACGGCCGGGTCGCCCCCGCGTCACGCGTGCTCAGCGGGCCACCGAGGCGGTCTTCAGGCCCTGCCGGTAGGAGTGCATCTTGGAGCGGACGCCACACACCGCCATGGAGCACCACCGCCCGGACCGGTTGCGGGCGCGATCGTAGAACACCCACTCGCAGCGGTGGTCGTGGCAGGACTTCAGCCGCTGCCAGTTCCCCTCCGCGGACGCCTCGACGACGATGCCCAGAATTCGGCCCAGCAGGCCCGTCACACCCTCTCCGCCGGGCTGGAGTTCGGGCCGACCGGACGCGTCGAAGCCGAGCACCAGGGGGCAGCGTTCGGCGACGCGGGCGACCGTGGCGCGGGCCCGCGGGTCGTACTCCCCGCCGTTGTGCTCACGCATCAACGCCCGGAGTGCCTCGCGGAGTTCGACCGCGCGTCGACGGTCCGCCTCGATGATCCCGGACGGGCCCGGGGGGTATCCGGTTCGCTCCATCCAGCGCGCGAGCCCCCCGACCGCGGCGAACTCGTCCGGGCCGAACTCGACGTTGACGCTGTTGACGAACGCCTGCACCAGGGCCAGCGGGCCCGGCGCCACCTCCCGGTCGCCCGGCTGCCGCGTACCCGCATCCCCTGCCATCCGGCCGAGTATACCGGCCAACCCCATTGGCCGGTAACCGTCTCGACGCCCCCGGCCATCACAAGTCCAAGGAAGCACCCGAAAGGACCCTCATGACCAGCAAGACCGGCGGGCGACCGCCACTCCTCCTGCTGTGCTCCGCACAGTTCGTACTCGCTCTCGACTTCGCCATCGTGAACGTCGCGCTCGGTGGTATGCAGCGTGACCTGGGCTTCACCGACAGCGGCTTGCAGTGGGTCGTGGGCGCGTACGCGCTGTTCTTCGGCGGCTTCCTGCTGCTCGGTGGCCGGGCGGGTGACGTGATCGGCCGCAAGCGGCTCTTCGTCGGCGGCCTCTCGGTGTTCACTCTCGCCTCCGTGGTGGGCGGGCTGGCCACCACCCCGTTCCTGCTGGTCGCCTCGCGTGCGTTGCAGGGTCTTTCGGCCGCGGCGGTGTCACCGGCGATCCTCGCCCTGATCGCGGCCGGCTTCCCCGAGGGGAAGGAGCGGGTGAAGGCGATGGGCGTCTTCGGCGCGGTCTCATCGGCCGGTTTCTCCGGCGGTGTCGCGGCCGGTGGTCTGCTCACCGAGTACCTCAGCTGGCGCGCGGTGATGCTGGTGAACCTCCCGGTGGGTGTCCTCATCGTCGCCCTGGCCGCCGGCAAGCTGGCCACCGACCACACCGCCACCCGCTCCACGAAGCTCGACGTACCGGGCGCGATCCTCATCACCTCGGCGATGTGCGCCTTCAGCTACGGCCTGACGGCCGCCGTCGACCAGGGCTGGGGCTCAACCCCCGTGATCGGTTCGCTGACCGCCGGTGTGCTGTTGCTGATCGCCTTCCTGGTCGTGCAGACCCGGGTGCCGGCGCCGCTGGTGCCGCTGCGGATCTTCCGCAACCGCGCGCTGTCCGCCGGCAACGGCATCGCGTTCCTGTCCGGTGGCGTGATGTCGGTGTCGACGTTCTTCATCACCATGTACCTCCAACAGGTGCTCGAGTACTCGCCGGCCATGACCGGACTCGCCTTCTTCCCACAGGCGTTCGTGGTCTTCCTGGCCAGCGTGCCGGTGGTGCGCCTCACCGGGAGGCTGGGTGCCCGGAACATGCTGACCATCGGTGGTGTCCTGCTCGTCGCGGGCTCGGTACTGCTCGCCCGGGTCACCGAGTCCAGCTCCTACTGGCTCGTGGTGTTGCCCGGCGGTGTGCTGCTCGGCCTCGGTATCACGGTCATGATGATCACCACCGCGGTGGCTGCCACCAGTGGGGTCGGCGGACCGCAGATGGGCCTGGCCTCCGGTCTGTACAACTCCAGCCGTCAGCTGGGCGTGGGGCTGTGCCTCGCCCTGGGCGTGGTACTGGCCGGCATGCTCCAGGGAGCCGTGCGGGCCATTCCGATCAGCGGGTTCCAGACCGCGTTCTGGTTCACCGCGGCACTCTCCGTCGGAATCATCGTGATGTCCGCGCTCGGTCTGCGGAACACCGCCGTCGCGGCACCCGCTCCGCGTCCGGCCGGAGCGGCCGGCGGGGCATCAACGGGAGTCACCGACGAGCGGGACGACCGGCTCGGCGACCGAGGGGACGACGGGAAGAACACCACCGCCGGTGTTCCCGCGGCGGCCCGGTAGTCCATCGGCGGCATCCGCCGCCTTCCCCAGCGGCCGGCCCCCACTTCCCCCGGGGGCCGGCCGCCCGGTTCGAGGAGAGGAAGAGTACCCACCATGACGCACATCCTCGTCGCCGGCGGCGGCATCGGCGGACTCGCCACCGCACTGGCCCAGGCCCGTGCGGGACACCGGGTCACCGTCCTGGAGGGCAGACCCGGGTTCACCGAGATCGGCGCCGGCATCCAGCTCGCGCCCAACGCCTTCCGCGCCCTGGCGGACCTCGGTGTACGCGACGGTGTGACCGCGCGCGCCGATTTCATCGACGCGCTCCACTTCATGAACGGCATCACCGGCGAACAGATCACCGCCATGCCGCTGACCGGCGCCTACCGTGCCCGCTTCGGCAACCCGTATGCCGTCGTCCACCGCGCCGACCTCCACCGGACACTGCTGGACGGCTGCCGCGGGGCGGGCGTGGAACTGCTGGGCGGTCAACGCGTCACCCATTACACCCAGCCCGGTGCCCGGGTCGTCGCGCACACCGCGGCCGGAGCCCGCTTCACCGCCGACGTGCTGTTGGGTGCCGACGGGCTGCGGTCATCCGTGCGCGAGCAGCTCGTCGGTGACGGTCCGCCCCGTGTCTCCGGCCACACCATCTACCGTTCCGTCATTCCGATGTCCGAGGTCCCCGAGTCGCTGCGGGCCCGGGCAGTCACCCTGTGGGCCGGTCCCGCCTGGCACTTCGTGCACTATCCGATCGGTGGCGGCGCGTACCTCAACCTGGCCGCCACCCGCGACGACCGGGCCACCGAGGAACTCACCGGCGTTCCCGCGAGCCGCGCCCACGTCCGCGCCGAGTTCGACCGACTGGCCGACAGGGCAAGCCGACTGCTTGAGCTCGGCAGGGACTGGCGGACCTGGGTGCTGTGCGACCGCGACCCGGTGGAGACCTGGGTCGACGGCCGGGTCGCACTGCTCGGGGACGCCGCGCACCCGATGCTCCAGTACGCCGCGCAGGGTGCGTGCATGGCGCTGGAGGACGCGGTGACGCTCGGCTCGCTGCTGCGCTGCGCCGACGAGGACATACCGCGGCGGCTGGAGGAGTACAACGTGGTACGGCGCGAGCGCACCGCCCGTACCACCTTGACCGCGCGCTGGATGGGTGCCGAGCTGTACCACCCGGCCGGCACCCGGGCCGAGGATCGCGACGCCCTGCTCTCCGGCCACTCCACCGCCCGGCTCCACGACGCGGTGGCCTGGCTGCACGGCGGCGGCGACGAGGGAGGCGGGACCTGACGGGGGCCCGGAGCGCACACCCATCGGCGCTCTCCCGCGCGACACGCACGCACACCGAAGGCCGCTGCCCCGCGACGGCAGCGGCCTTCGGCATCTCCACGCCGGCCCCCGGGGGGCGTCCGCCCCCGGCTCCCGCTTCCCACCGGTCCCGACACAGCGGCGAGCCCCGGCCGTTGACCGGCCAGGGCTCCATGCCACGCGCACCGGAGGGCACCGGTGCCGACGCGGCCGTACGATGACGGCGCCGATCTCAGCGCCGACGCGGACCGTGCGGCGGCTCGCCGTTCGCCAGTCGCTCCACATACGTGACGATCCGTCGTGCCCGCGTCTCCGGTTTCACCGCCTTCTGAAGGTTGAGCAGGATCTGGTACCGGTTGCTCCGGCTCAGCTTCCCGAACGCCTCCGCCGCCGCGGGCGAGGCGTCCAGCGCTTCCTGTAGGTCGGGGGTCACCTCTGCGGTGCTCTGCGGGGCGTACGCCGCCTCCCACCGGCCGTCCGCCTTCGCCAGTTCGATCTGCCTGAATCCGGCCGGGCTCATACGGCCCGCCTCGATCAGGGCCTCCGCCTTGGCGACGTTGATCTTCGACCAGGGGCTGCGGCGGCGACGGGGGGAGAAACGCTGGGCCCACCAGCCGTCCGGCACGTTGCCGGAGAACGCCTTGCCGTCGATCCAGCCGTAGCACAGGGCGACGTCCAAGGCCTCGTTCCGGGTGATCGAGGGGACGTCGGTGCCCTTCTTGGGCAGCGCGACCCAGACCTCGTCGGCCTCCTCGTGGTGCTTCTCCATCCATTCGGTGAACTCGTCGACCGTCGTACAGGTCAGGATGTTGTCCGTCATCTCCACCGCTCTCACTCTCACGCGTCTTCGCGGGGCCCGTACGCCCGGGGGCACCTCTCCGGTCCTCCCACGGACGTACGACCCCCGCCTCCGCCCCGTTCGGCGGCGAAGCCGAGCCGGGCCGTCCCGCGTTCGGTTACGCCGCCTGGTCCACCGGTACCGGCTCCTGTCGCGCGGCCGACCCCTCGGTGGCCGTGGCCTCCCGCGCTCGACCGACCGCCGCCGACTTCTCCGCGGCGGCCTTCACCCGCTGAAGGGTCTGCCGCATACCGTCACGTAGTTCCTGCAGGTGCGATTCCTGGCTGCCCAGCAGCATATTGGCGAACGACTCGGTGCGCTTGCGTTGTCCCGTGTTCTGCCCCGAGACATCCCAGACCTCGGTGACCAGCGTGCCCTCACCGTCCGGAACCATTCGGTAACCCCAGCGCACCCCGTTGGTGGTGGTGCGGAAGGCGAAGGAGCGGCCCCGCTCGGACTTCTCGACCCGGTTGGAGGTGACCCACACGACCCAGCCGCGCCGGTTGACCCCGATGAAGCGCGCACCGACCCCGCGTTTGCCGCCCCGCCAGTAGCAGCGACGGCACTCCGGACTCCACTCTCCCATCCGCGTCACATCGCTGATCAGGTCCCAGACCTGCTCGGGAGAGGCGTCGATCCGTATCGACACCTCCTCGGGCCGGTGGTCCACCACGACCCCCGGGGTGGTCCCGGTACGGTCGGTCCCGCCCTTCCGGGCGAGCCGGGCGCCCACCCGCCGCGCCCTGCTCAGCTCGGCGAGGTACGGGTAGTGGTCGACCTGCATGGTGTGCCGTTTGGAGGTGATGTACCGCTTGGCGAGCCGGTGCTTGTAGCGGGCGATCTCCCGGTGCATCCGTTCCGCCGACGGCAGCGCGGCCTTCCCCTCGATGAGGTCGGCCACCCAGTGGGACTGGGCTTCGGCCAGGACGGTCGTGGCGCCGAGCGGCTGGAAGAGGCCGATGAAGTACAGGCCCCGGTGTCGGGGGTCGACGACCCGGTGGAAGAGGGAGACGTCGTTGTCCTTCGGAGCGATCACCGAGGCGCCCAGGAACGGGAAGCCGACCTTGTAGCCGGTGCTGTAGATGACCGCGTCGATGACCTCGCTGCTGCCGTCGGTGAAGTGGACGGTGTCGCCGTCGAAGTGGCTGATGTTCGGCTTGACCCCGATACCGCCGTGGCCGAGCCGGGGCAACAGCGCCTCGGAAACCGTCGGATGGGCGTTGAAGAGCTTGTGATCGGGCTCGGGCAGCCCGTAGTCGGTGACCTTGCCGACGGTCATCCGCAGCAACAGCGCCATCACCCAGCGCTGGGTCTCCCGGGGCATCACCCGGGTGATGAACGGGTTGATCAGATCGTCCCCCGCCTTGCCGAACATGAACTTCGGGAACACGTATCCCCCGCGCCGCAGCGACAGGAACGTCCGCTCCGACACCAGCGAGGTCTCCACCGCGATGTCGGACGCCGAGTTGCCGAACCCGACGACCAGCACCCGCTTGCCCGCGTAGGAGTCGGGGACCTTGTAGTGATGGGAGTGGATCTGCTCGCCGGTGAAGCCGTCCGCGCCGGGGAAGCCGGGCTCGGGCATCCGGGGGTCCCAGTGGTGCCCGTTGGCGACCAGTACGGAGCCGTAGTGCCGGGTGCTCTCCGTGCCGGTGTCCCGGTGCCGGGCGGTCACGTTCCAGCCACCGCCCTCGGCGGGCTCGACACGGGTGACCTCGGTGCGGAACGCGATCGCCTCCCGGAAGCCGAAGTGGTCGACGTAGTCATCGAGGTACTGTGCGATCCGGTAGTGGTCCGGATAGGGCGGATAGTCCTTCGGCATCGGGTAACTGCGGTACTCCGATAGTTTCTTGGAGGTGTTGATGTGCAGCGAGCGGTACCCGGACGACATGCCGTTGTCGTTGAGGTAACGCCAGTTGCCGCCGACCCGGGAGCCGGCCTCGTAGCAGTCGAAGGCGACACCGCGTTCGTGCAGTACCTGGCAGGACGCGAGACCGGACCAGCCGGCGCCGATGACGCAGACCCGCTCCCGGGGGGCTTTCACCGCGTGCCGCACGACGTCCTCCACCGGGTTCTTGTTGGCGTTCACTGAGACTCCTTGGCTCGGTGCGCGACCCGCGGGCTATGCCGCGATCAGGTCCTGTAGATGGTGTTCGCCGGCCGTGATCCGCGCGGGACCCCCGACGGCGGTGATGATTCGGTGAGCGGCCCGTACCAGCACCCGGCCGACGGCCGAGTCGATCGCACCCGCGAGGTGCGGAACGCCGGTGCGGTAGTGCACCTCGTAGTCGATCTCGCACCCCTGTGGCAGCTCCGTGACGGTCCAGGCACCCATCAGCTGCTGAAACTCGCCGCTGACCCGGAGGAACTCGATCCGGCGCGGTGTCTGTCCCCCCTCGCCCACAAGTCGGGTGCGCTGTGTCCAGGTGGCCGTGCCGCCGCGGAAGCCGAGCACCCAGGTGTGCGGGCCGGTGTCGGTGTCGGCGCCGTCGTCGGCGGGGGAGACGGACCGTATGTCGTCGGAGTACCTCGGGAACGCCTGCTGCTCGCGGAGCAGGCGCCACACCTCGTCGGCCTCGGCCGGGACGGTCGCGGTCAGCTTGCGGGTGGTCATGACCCCGGCTCCTTCTCCGCCGCCTGTGCGTCGGCGGGCACGTCGTGGGTGGGTCGTACGACACTGACCGCCTGGAGCCACGTCGTACGCAACATGGGATGACTCGCCTCGCCGAAGGCCCCGCCGGTCAGACCGGGACCGCCCTGGTTGGGCAGGAAGGGGACGAAGCCGCTGTGCGAGTCGTTGATCTTCAGAGTGCCGGCGTTGTGGATGTCGTCCAGGAAGCGCTGGATGGTCGAATTTTCCGTGGACCAAACGGAGTTGCGCAGTCCATAGGCGTTGGTGTTCACAAAGGACACCACTTGGTCGAGCAGGATGTCGTCCGGCGTACCGGCGTCGGGTACGACGATCGGCAGCAGCGGGAAGAACGTCTCGTCGCGCACGACCGACAGCGCGCGTGCGCCCGTCAGCCCGTCCAGCCGGACAATCGTGGGCTCGATGAAGAATCCGGTGTCCGACGGCGTACCGTCCACCTCCAACCGCCGACCGCCGTGGACGAGTCGGGCACCCATGCCGAGTGCCTCGGACAGGCAGCCGTAGAACCAGTCGGCGCCCAGGACGGGGGTCAGGACGACCCCGGGGTCCTCGGGGTAACCGGGGGTGATCTCCCGGGTCGCCGCGACGAGGCGGTCCGTGAGCTCGTCGGCGATGGCCGGATGGGCGATGACCTGATTGGGCACGTTGCAGATCTGGCCGGAGTTCAGGAAGAACTGGGTGATGCTCTGCACCGCGGTGTCCAGATCGGCGTCATGCCAGACCACACAGCAGTCGTTGCCGGCCAGTTCCAGGATCGGCTTCTTGCCGGCGGCGATGGCGTTCCGCTCGAACTCCATGCCCTTGACGCTGCCGCCGAAGTAAAGGATGTCGTCCACGTGTTCGCTGGCCAGCCAGGCGTCGAGCATGGGTGGGCCGCAGAACGCGTTGAGCGTGCCGGGCGGCGCGCCGATCTCCTCCAGTACCGGTGCCACGACTTCCCGCATGGCGTACATGCAGCTGAGCGCGACGCCGCGGGGTGCCCGTACCACGACGGTGTTCCCCGCGATGAGGGTGGCGAGGCCGTTGAGCGCGTTGACGGTGGCGGCGTTCTGGGGCGGGTTGATGCACACGACGCCGTCGGGCAGTCGTCGCAGGATCATTTCACGGTCGCCGTCGTACCGGCGGAACTCCATTTGCTCGGCGCAGAATTCGAGTGTCTGGGCGCTCCAGCTGGTAAACGGAATGCCGGTGAGCATACCCACTGCCGCCGATCGGGGGGTCCCCTCCGCGACCAGAATCTCCACCAGCGGATCGAGATGCTCCAGCAGTCGACGGGCGATCATCCGGGCCGCCTTCAGCCGGTCGGCGAGAGGCACCCTGCGCCACTGCGGCGCCGCCTCGGCGGCGGCCTTCAGCGCCTGTTCCGCCATCGCCTCATCGGCCACGACACAGGCCCCGACCGCACGACCCGCGGCCATGTCCGGGGTGACGACGCCGAGGTCGAGATCCTGCTTGAGCCCCAGGCTGGGGAAGGTGTCGTCGATCAGAGCACGTGCCGTGACGGTGTGGACGAGCCGGGCGTCGTCCCCGGTGACGTCCCGGCCACCGATGTAGGCCGGGTATACCCCGAACTTCATGCAACCTCCTTCAATAATTCCGGACACGACCGAATTCCGCACATGACGCGTCGAACAAAGAATCTCGAGCGAAGAGTTGGGAACGATGCCGTCCGAACACGGCTGACTTCACAAAATCTAGGCCGGCGGATCCCCCGGATGCGGAGGAGCGGAAAGAGAATCACTTATCGAAGTGATGCCCGGGCGCACCGCGCCCATCGACACACCGAACGGCATCGTGCCGTGCGGCGCCGCACCGAGCCGCCGTACGGCACCGGTCGGCCGACGCTCGCGCGCCCGGCGCGCGGTGGCTCTCCCGCCGCCGGAGCGGCGGAGCGAGCCACCGCGTACCCACCGGGTCAGCTCGCCGGGGTGGTGACGGTGCGGTCCACCAGGCTCGCCATCGCGGCCACCGTCGGCTGGTCGAAGAGATCAATGATCTCGATCTCCACCTCGAACCTCTCCCGCACCAGCCGGGTCAGTCGCGAGGCACGCAGTGAATCCCCGCCCAACTCGAAGAAGTTGTCGCGAACGCCGATCCCCTCCAGCTCCAGGATCCTCGCCCACAGCGATCGGATCGCCTCCTCCAGCTCCCCGTCGGGTTCCTGGTACGGGGTGTCCACATCGGGACGGGAGCGCGGCGGCTCGGGCAGGGCGGCCCGGTCGATCTTGCCGTTCGTACTGGTGGGCAGTCCGCCGATGACGTACGCGGCCGGCACCATGAAAGACGGCAGTCGCTGTGCCAGTCCACGACGCAACTCCCTTACGGTCGGAGCGGGTTCGGTGTCGGGCTCCAGGTACGCGGTCAGCTGGACGTCGCCCTGGCCGTCCTGGCGGGCGAGTACCGCGGCCTGTCGGACACCGGGCAGCCCGGTCAGTACGACCTCGATCTCGCCGAGGTGCACCCGGTTGCCACGCACCTTGATCTGGTTGTCGGCCCTGCCGACGATCTCGATGCTGCCGTCCGGCCAGTAGCGGGCCAGATCACCGGTCCGGTACATCACCGGGTGGGTGTCCGGGGCGATCGGGTTGTCGATCCACTTCTCCGCGGTGGCCTCGGGGCGGCCCAGATAGCCGGCCGACAGGCTGACCCCGGCGATGCACAACTCTCCGACCGGGCCCGGCGGAAGCGGACGCAGCCGCTCGTCCAGGACATAGCTGGTGACGTTGGTGGTGGGGCGGCCGATCGGCGGCAGTCGGCGGGCCCTGCCCTGCTCGCCGAGTCGCTCCCCGAGTTCGGTGAGGTCGCAGGCGGCGACGACGGTGGCCTCCGCCGACCCGTACAGGTTGATCAGCCGAAACGGCAGGCCGGTGGGTGGCCAGGACTGGATGCGTTCACCGCAGACCCGGATGTTCTCCAGCGGGGCGTCCCGCGGCCACTCGAGTCGCCACAGCCGCTCGGCCATCGGCTTCATCAACAGGGTGGTGGTGATGCCCTCCCGCAGGAACCACTCCTGGAGCCGGTGCTCGGAGGAGACCACCGAGACGTCCGGGATGTGCACGGTGCCGCCGCGGGCCAGCACCGGGAAGCACTCGACCTCGATCATCCCGTAGCCGGGGGCGGCCAGCCAGGTGCCTTGGGACCCGCTGTCCATCCCGCAGAGTTCGGCCATGCTGTGGATCAGGTTGCGGGCTGCGCCGAAGCGCACCATGACCGCCTTGGGGGCGCCGGTCGAGCCGGAGGTGTAGCAGATGTGAATCAGGTCGTCGGCAGCCACACGGCGGTTGATCCCGACGGTCGGTTCGGTCCGCCAGTCGTCGGTGTCGAGCGAGATCACCGGGGCGTCGCCGGCGACCTTCGCCTCGTGCGCGGAGAGCGTCAGCACGGCGGCGGCCGAGGCGTCCCCGATCATGAACCGGATGCGGTCCTCGGGGAACTCGTTGTCCAACAGGATCGCCGCACAGCCCAGCTTGAAGCAGGCCAACTGGGCGATCAGGCTCTCCGCGCTGCGCGGGAAGCACACCCCGATCCGTTCGCCCGCGCTGATGCCCCTGGCCGCGAGTCGGTGAGCCAACTGATTGGCCTGTTCGTCGAGTTCGCGGTAGGTGAGCCGCTTGCCGGGAAGGATGACCGCGACCGCGTCCGGGGTGCGACGGGCGGTCTCGGCGACCAACTCGTGGAAGAACGGGTCCGCCACGGACCCCGCGGTGTCGTTCCACTCCACCAGGATTCGGTGCAACTCGGCCTCGGTGAGCAGCGCGATGTCGCCGACCGTGCCCGTCGGCTCGGCGGCCAGGGCGGCGACGATCCGCTCCAGGTGCGTGGCGTACTGGTCAGCCGCGGAGGCATCGAACTCCTCATCGTCCAGAGCGAGTTCCAGGCCGATGTCGGTGGCGGACAGGGTCAGCGCGGCGAGCGCGCGGGAGGGACCCGGGGTGGTGTCGACCACCGCGTGCGCGGGCCGTCCGGTGTTCTCCCTCCCGGTAACGGTTGCCTGTGAGGCGGCGGTGACCAGCTCCCGCGTGGTGATGTCATCGGTCACCCGGAGCGGGAGCGGGTCCACCACGCCCGGTTGCCGCTGTCGGCCTATCAGCAGATCGGTCTCTCCGGTGTAGCGGTGCACGAGCGCGGCGAGCGCGGCGATCGCGTACGCCTCGGGCCGCGCGGCGACCGGTGCGGGGGCGGCGATGACGCGGCGGTGCAACGCACCGGACCGGTCACCACCCGGCACACGGGCCAGGGGTAGTGACGAACTTGTCGTAAGAGCCACGGCGTTGGTTCCTTTCGGGTCTGCGGGTCTGCGGATCGGATCGGGGTCGTACGGGGGCGGGGGCCGGGCCGGCGAGGGGCGGAGGCGTGCGCACGCCCTCCGGGGAGGAGACGGTGTGTCCATCCGTCCACCGGGCGCCGGCCGGGCCCTCGCCGCACCGGAATCGCTCAGCCGGCGACACGCACTCCCTCTCGGCGGGCCGTGACAGCGTCGGCCAGGCCCTGGACCATGCCGATCGTGGTCGTCCAGTCGACACACGCGTCGGTCACGCTCTGCCCGTAGGTGAGCCGGTCCGTACGGCCCAGCGGGAGGTTCTGCCGGCCGGGCGCCAGGAAGCTCTCGATCATGACGCCGGCGACCCCGCGCTCACCCGCGGCGATCCGCTGCGCGAGGTCGGTGATGACCAGCGGCTGCCGCTCGTGGTCCTTGTTGCTGTTGCCGTGACTGGCGTCCACGATCAACTGCTGCGGCAACTCGGCTTCGGCCAACCGCGCGAGCGCGTCGGCAACCGGCCCACGGCCGTAGTTGGGACCGTCCCCGCCGCCGCGCAGGACGACATGGCCGTGCGGGTTGCCCCGGGTGGTCGTCACCACGGCCCGGCCGTCGCCGTCGAGGCCGGGGAAGACGTGGGCGCCGGCCGCGGAGACGATCGCGTCCACCGCGTCGGCCACTCCGCCGCCTGTGGTGTTCTTGAAGCCGATCGGCATCTCGAGACCGCTGGTCATCTGCCGGTGCACCTGGCTCTGGACCGTACGGGCGCCGATCGCGCCCCAGGAGACGGCGTCGGCGAGGTAGGACGGCACCAGCGGGTCCAGGAACTCGCAGGCGACCGGCAGTCCGGAGTCGGTGATCCGTGCCATCAGTCCGCGCGCGAGCCGCAACCCGCCGGGCAGATCGTGCGTACCGTCCAGCTGCGGGTCGCTGAGCAGCCCTTTCCAGCCGGTTCTGGTGCGCGGCTTCTCCACGTACACCCGCATCACGAGCAGTAGTTGGTCGCGGGTTTCCTCGGCCAGCGCGGTCAGGCGCGCGGCGTAGTCGAGGGCGGCCTCGGGGTCGTGGACGGAGCAGGGACCGGTGATGACGACGAGTCGATCGTCCTCGCCGTTGAGGATCTGCGCGATGTCCCTGCGGGCCTTGGCCGTGGTCTTGCGGGCGACCGCGGACAGGGGCAGCTGCGCCCGCAGCTCGTCGGGGGTGGGCAGCAGGTCGGTGGGGGTCGGGGTCGAGGATCGTCTCGTCCGGGGCCCGGGGCTCAGCGGCCCGGGGGACAGGTACGCGGTGTCGAGGCTCATGTGGTCTCTTCCGTTCCTTGGACGGGTGGTGCGGGACAGGTGTGCGCCACCGGGCGACCGGGCGACCGGGAGGGGATGCCGATCCCGGTGGGTGCGCCGGCTGTGTGACCCGGTCAGAGGCCGTCCGCCGTGAGGACGGCGGCGGAGAAGGTGAACCCCATACCGGTGCCGAGCACCAGGACGCGGTCGCCGGTGTTCAGCAGCTCGTTCCGGAGCAGGTGGTCGAGTCCGTACAGCTGGTCGCAGGGGCCGAGGTGGCCGATGGTGAGGCCGAGCTCCTGCAGGGTGTTGCGTGGGCGGAGGTCGGTCATGGTGCGGACGAAGCTGTCGCGGTAGAGCGTGCGGCCGACGAACGGCGTCAGGAACCAGTCGACCTCGTCGGGGCCGACCTCGGCCTCCGCCAGCGCCCGGCCGACCACGGCCCGGGTGCACTCGGCGGTCCTGGTGAACACGTCCTTCAGCGAGACCTCACCGGTGGCCAGGAACTCCCGGGTGCGACGCCGCATATCGGGCTGCCGCCCCTCGGGGGCGGTACGGAACGGCTCCGCGCCCCGCGACAGGCCCTCCAGCACGGTGTCGGTACGGCTCGCCAGAGACCGCAGCCGCATCCGCCCGACGTCACGGGTGACCACCCCGGCCGCGGCGCCGTCGCCGAAGACCATGCCGGGGGAGGTGTACCAGCGGTCGGCGGGTGGGGCGAAGCGATCCGCCATGGTGATCAGCGCGGACGGTACGTCGGGGCGGGCGGCCAGGGTCGCGGCGGCCACATCGAGGGTGGCCAGCGAACCGTTGGACCAGGCGTTCACCGTCATCGGCATCGTGTCGAGCGTGCTGCCGAGCAACTCCCGGGCGATCCAGCAGGCGGCCGGCCACATCTCGATGCCCTGGAAGTGCCCGTGGCTGTGCAGGTGCACCGTGTTCGGGCCGACACCAATCCCCCGTTCCCGTGCCTCCTTGATGGCCAACCGGCCTGCTGTCACCGCCATTTGGGGTGGGGCCTCCTCGGAGCGCGCGTAGCTGGTCATGCCGGTGCTCTCGGCGGCGTCGGGGGAGTACGACCCGTCGGCCACCGCCGCCGCGACCGGTTCGAGGGCGCCGAGGGTGCCTCCGGTGCCGGCGATCCAGATGTTGTCGAAGCGCATCGGACGGTTCCTTCCGGGACGCGTCGACCGACGGGCCGACGAGAGGGAGTGGCGCTGGGGGCGAGGGGTGCCGATCACGGCCGGCGGAGCGTGGTGGTGTTACCGATGAAAACGCTATGCAGGTATCATCGTCGGAGCAACAGACGTTTGATTACCGGCAGTTGCCTCTTCAAGTAGTGCCGCGAGCAGTTCGCCCAGCAGCTCGGGGCCGCGCTGCGTCAGTACCGACGCCGGGTGGAACTGCACCGAGGCGAAACCCGGTCCGCGCAGCGCGTGCACCTCGCCGCACGGCTCCCGGTACACCCGCACCACGCCCTCGCGCTGCGGACATGCGAAGGTGTCCCGCCGGCTGTGCGCGGCGAAGGTGTTGTAGAAGCCCACCGGCTCACTGCGACCGAAGCACTCGATCGTGCGCTGTACGCCCTGGCTGGGCACCGCGCGCCGCACCAGTGGCAGTCCCAGCAGCGTGCTGAGTACCTGGTGTCCCAGGCAGACGGAGAGGAACGGTACGCCCCGGCGAAGGAGTTCGGTTGTCACCGCACGCAGCCGAGCGATCTTCGGGTCACTCGGCTCCCGCGGGTCGCCGGGTCCGGGGCCCACGATCACCACGTCGTACGCGCCCGGATCGAACGGTTCGTCATGACGCCGTACATCCACCCGGGGCCCCTGCGCCTGGAGCACGTGCCGGGCCATCGCGGTGAACGCGTCCTCCGCGTCGATCACCAGCACCCGACGGTCGACCAGCGATGGCAGCGGCCGGGACCGCCGGTGCGGTTGTTCGAACCAGAAGCCGGCCAGTGGCGCGTTCCGCGCGACCAGGGCGGTGGCCACCGCGGGGTGCGCGGCCAACGACCCCCCGCTGCGCCGGACCGGCCCTTCGCCGCCGACCGGGGCCCGCAACGCCTCGATCAGCCCGGCCGCCTTCGCCCGGGTCTCCTCGGCCTCCCCGGCCGGATCGGAGTCCCGTACGAGGGTCGCGCCCACGGGGATGCGCACCCGCCCCTCCGGGTCGATCTCGGCGGTACGGATGAGGATGACCGAGTCCATCCGACGGGCGCCCCTCTCGTCGCGGCCGATCAGCGCCGCGACCCCGGAGTAGTGGCCCCGGCCCTCGGGCTCGTGGCGGCTGATCACCTCGCAGGCGCTCTCCAGCGGACCGCCGGTGACCGTGGGAGCCAGTAGCGTCTCCCGCAGGATCTCCCGCGCGTCCAGCGAACTGTGCCCCTCGATCAGATACTCCGTGTGCGCGAGCCGGCCCATCTCCTTCAGCCCCGGACCGGTCACCCGACCACCCAGGTCGCACACCCGACCCATCATCTTGAGCTCCTCGTCCAGCACCATGTAGAGCTCGTTGGCCTCCTTGGAGTCGGCGAGGAAGGCGAGCACCTCGTCCGGGTCGGGGCCCTGTTCCGGATAGCGGTAGGTGCCGCTGATGGGGTTCATCACCAGGCGGGAGGCGTCCAGGCTGACGTGCCGCTCCGGTGAGGCGCCCACGAACGTGCGGTCACCGGTGTACACGAGGAACGACCAGTGGCTGCCGGGGTCGCGACCGGCCAGGCGACGGAAGAACGACAGCGCGGTATGGGTCGACCAGTCGGTGACACGCGCCAGGAACGAGCGTTTGATGACGAAGTTGGCGCCCGCGCCCCGGCCGATCTCCTCGGTGAGCACGCGTCGTACCCGCGCCGCGTACTCCTCGTCGTCGGCGTCGAAGTGACCCTCGTCCACGTCGATCGGCAGATCCGGCAGCCGGGCCAGGACCTCGTCGAACGGCAGCACCGCCTGCTCGTCCACGCGCAGGGTGAGCAGCGGGGCCCCGTCGTCCGGGTGGGCGAATCCGCGCTCGCGGATCTGCCGATAGGGCAGCAGGGCGAGCACGTCGTGCCGGGCACCGGTACCCGTGTGCGGGCCCGTCTCCGGCAGGGGTATGTCCGCGATCAGCTCGTGTGCGTCGATCTCCCCGATCAGCAGGTCGATCTTCCCCGGATCGGTCGCGCCCGGCCGGTGCAGCAGTGCGAAGGGCGGCGGGTCGGTGCCCAGCACCCGGGACAGCGGCGAGGAGGTCTCCCTCATGAGCCGCTCCCCTGGTGCGCGGCAACCACGGCAGGCTGCACGGAGGGCGGTTGGGCACCGCGCCGGCGTGCGGCCGGCTCCAGGGCGGTGAGTACCGCGCGGGTCGGCAGCGTCACCGAGCAGCGGCCCGCGACGTACTCCAGGGTCCTTCGGTGGTATTGGGCGGAGAAGTCCGCGATCGCGTCGCTCACCACGAAGGTCTCGATGTCGTGCGAGAACCCCTCGTGTGCGGTCATGAGGATGCCGACGTGCGCGTACACCCCGCAGATCACCAACTGGTCGCGGCCCAGCTTCCGCATCAACTCCCGCAGCCCGGTCCGGCAGAAGGCGCTGGGCCGCCACTTGGTGAGCACCGTGTCCCCGGGGGCCGGGGCGATCCGATCGGGGATCGCGCGCTCCCCCTCCTCGGAACCCATGCCCGTGCCCCAGATGTCCTTGAGCAAGCCGCGTTCCTCGTTGCTCATGCCGCCCGGCTGCGCGGTGTAGACGACGGGCGCGCCGATCGTCGCGAACCGCTCGCGCAACGCCCGGGTGTTGTTCATCAGGTCCGTCAACGGCTGTCGGCCCGTGGCCGGCCGGTCGTATCCGAACGGGTTCAGGAAGTAGTGCTGCAGGTCGTGGACGAGTAGTACCGCACGGTCGGGGTCGACCGTCCAGGGCGCGATGTTGCGCGGGAGCTCGTCCTCCCTGGGCATGGGATACGCGTCGATCATGGGTATGGCCATCGTGGACTCCGAAAGATCGAAGGGGATACGGGTCCCGGCGCCGCCGGCGCGGGCCGGAGGCGTGTCACCGGGTCGGGCGGTCGGGTGGTGAAGCCGATGGCTTCGGGCCGTCGGCTCGGCGTGCGGGGGCAGGGGCGGGGTTGGGACAGTCCGTCAGGCGCCGAGCGCGGCGCCACCGTCGACCACCAGGTCGTGCAGGGTGATGTGCGAGGCCTGCTCGGAGAGCAGGAAGAGCACCGCGTGCGCGATGTCCTCGGGCTGGGCGAGCCTGCCGAGCGGAATTCCCGTCCGGTACGTGGCCGGCGACCCCTCGACGGAGTGCCGGGCCGCTCTCCGTACGGCGTCACCGTCCGGGCCGCCCGCGTACAGCGAGGTGAGCATCGCCGTCTCGGTCGAGCCGGGAGCGACGACGTTGCAGCGGATGTTGTGCCGGGCCAGTTCCAGGCCCAGGGTGCGGGTGAAGCTGGTCACCGCGGCCTTGGACGCCGCGTACGCGGCCATGTCCCAGCGCGGGACCCGCGCCGCGTTCGAGGCGACGGTCACCACCGCGCCCGAGCCGCGCCGTACCATTCGCCGGGTGACGGCCCGGCTGACGTGGAAGACCCCGCCGACGTTGACGTCGAAGGTCAACTCCCAGTCCTGGTCGCTGTATTCGAGGACCGCGCCGGACCGCAACACGCCGGCCGCGTTCACCAGATAATCCAGCGGACCCAGTTCGCTCTCGGCACGCTCCACGGCATGGTCGACCAGGGCACTCGAGCGTATGTCCACAGCGAGAGCCAGCGCCCGACCCGCCTTCTCCTCGAGTTCCTTCACCAGCACATCCAGTGCCGCCCGGTCGGTGTCCAGTGCCGCGACCCCGACCCCGGCCTGTGCCAGCGCGCGGGCCACGGCGGCGCCGATCCCGCCCGCGGCACCGGTCACCAGCGCCGTACGGCCGCCCGGTACCGGGCCGTCGCGGCCGGTCACCTCGTGTGCGGGGTCGGCCGCCGTGGTGGGGGATACCGTCGTCATGATGCCTCCATCCTTCCGTTCCGCTGTGCCGCGACCGCCCGGCGGCGGCTGTGCAGGGATTCCGCCCGCCGTGCCAACTGCGCCCGGACCGTCTCGGCGGGGACGCCCAGGCAGCGCACCGTGAAGGAGGACAGCGCCTCCAGGTACTCCGCCTCCAGCACTTCTTCGTCCAGCCGGATGGAGCGGCCGTCCTCGATCAGGACCCGGCCGGCGACGAGCACCGTGTCGATGTCCATCGATCCGCCGAGTGAGAGAAAGCCCTCCAATGGGCGGGGGTTGAGCAGATAGCGCCAGTCGTCGGTCCGCACCAGCAGGAGGTCGGCCTGCTTTCCCGGCTCCAGGCTGCCGATACGTTCGCCCAGGTCCAGGCCGCGTGCGGGCAACCTGGTGGCCATTGCCAGGGCGTCGGTCGGCAGTATCTCGGTGGGATCGGCGTACATCTCGTTGTAGTGCTGCCACACCGCCCGCATCGCCTCCGGCATGCCACCCAGCGGCAACGCGGCACCGTCCGTCGACACCGACACGTCGAGACCCGCCCGCCGAAACTCCGGGATCATCCGGGTCTCCGAGACGGTGGACTCACCGGCCTGGCCGTACTTGGCGGGCGAGTGGCTGATGTGTGCGTCGGCATCGATCAGCAGTGCCCGCTCCCCGGGGTCGGCGAAGCCGCAATGCACCGCCATGAACCGCTCGGACAGCAATCCGGCCTCGGCGAACCGGCGCACCGGCGTGGCTCCGTAGTAGGCGAGCATCACGGCTGCCTCGTTGCGCAGCGCTCCCACGTGGGTGGCGAACGGCACGTCGTAGCGTGCGGTCAACTCGGCCAAACCGCAGGCGAGTTCATCGGTCATGTTGGTGCCGTAGACGGCGGTGGGCCAGGCCCGTACCAGGCCCCGGGGCTCGGCGGCGCAATCCTCCAGCAGTTCCTCGATGCGCTGTAGCTCCAGATCGGTGTCCCGGGTGCGGGTGTAGCGACTGTCTCCGGGAGCGCACACCGCGTCGGCAGCCCAGGTGCTCACGGTGCAGCGCATTCCCAGTTCCCGGGCGGCCTGCGCCAGCGCCCACGGCTGGTTCAGCGAGCCGACATCACCCAGCGCGGTGACACCGGAGCGCAGTTGGGTCCACATCGAGTAACGGGCGATGGCCAGTGCCTCGTCGGGCAACAGCCGGTCGACATGGTCGTGGAAGGCGTCGAAGGCGACGGAGATCTGCGGGACATCGCCCCCCAGGGCCATGAACACGGGCTTGTCGTCCCGGTCGGACGCGGGCCGCAACGCCCCCTTGAACGGAAAGCGCATGGCGAACATCTCGTGCCAGTGCGCGTTGACGAAGCCGGGCAGGATCATCCGGTCTCCCGCCTCGATGGTGCGCAGCCCGGCCCGCTGCCGTGGCGTGATCGCCGCCTCGACCTCGGCCAACGGCCCCGCCGCGATCACCTTCCGGCCCTCGATGAGTACCGCACCGCCCGGAATGACCCGGGCGGCGGCATCCGCGGGGTAGAGCACGCCACCGCGGATCAGCAGAGCGCTCATGTCGACACCCCCGGGGCACGGGCGGCCCAGACCGCGTCCAAATGCCGCTGCCAGGCCGCCAGCGTCGGGGCGGCGGTCAGCTCGGCGAAGTCGGCGGGTACGCCCTGCCGGCGCCAGCGCGTGACCAGCCGCATCATCTCCAACGAGCCCAGACCGAGATGGACCAGATGGGCATCGTCGGGTACCTCCTGCGGGGTCACTCCGAGCATTCCGGCGACCGCCTCCCGCAGCTCCTGAGCGGAGAGCGGAGCGGTACGAGGTCGGGCCCCGGATCGATGAGTGCTCTTGACGGAAGAAGAGTCGGCGGTCATACGGCTTCACCTTTTCGTCGTGGACGGGGCCGCCGGCGGACCGGCGGTCCCGGCCGGCTCCCAGTCACGGGACAGCGTCGGATCGGCGGCGGCCGCCGCCAGAACCTTCTTGTCGATCTTCCCGAGCGGCGTCAGCGGCAGCCGGGCCACGTATTCGGACCGATCGGGCAGCTTGAACTCGGCCAGCCCGCGCTCCTGCAGGGTCGCCTTCAAGACGGCCAACGGCGGCTGCCTCTCCCGGCCGACGAGGAACGCGTAGATCCGCTCGCCCAAGAACTCGTCGGGCACCGGCACCACCGCCGCCGCCGAGATCCCGGGAACGGTCGCCAACTGCGCCTCCACCTCACCGGCCGCGATCTTGTCGCCGCCGCGGATGACGACGTCCTTGATCCGCCCCTCGACCACGAGCCGTCCCTCGGGGGTCAGACTGGCCAGGTCACCGGTGCGGTAGAAACCGTCCTCGGTGAAGGCCCGGGCATTGTGCTCCGGCGCCCGGTAGTAGCCGCGCAGCGTGTACGGGCCGCGCGTCACCAACTCGCCGGTCCCACCCGTGGGCACCGGATTTCCGTGCCCGTCGACGATCAGTACCTCGTCGGCCTCGGACACCGGTCGGCCCTGGGTGTGCAGTACGGAGTGGGTGTCGTCATCCAGCCGGGACATCGTCAGCAGCCCTTCGGCCATCCCGAAGACCTGCTGCAGCCGGCACCCCAGCTCGGGCGTGATCCGCGCGGCCAGCTCCGGTTCCAGCCGGGCCCCGCCGATCTGGAGCACCCGAAGACTCGACAGGTCCGCGTCCGACCACTCCCGCTCCTCCAGCCACAGCCGTGCCACCGTGGGCACCACGGACGTCAGCGTCACCCGCTCCCGCTCGATGAGCCGGAAGCAGTCATCCGCCGTCGGATCGGGTGCCAGGACCACGGTGCCGCCACCGGACAGCGTGCCGATCACCCCGGGGCAGCCCCAGACGAAGTTGAACTCCACCGGCAGCGCGGCCAGATACACCGTGTCCCGGCCCAGCCCGACCAGCTCCGCGACCGTACGGGTCTGGTACGCGTAGTCGTCGTGCGTCCGGGGGATGAGCTTGGGCAGCGCGGTCGTGCCACCCGAGAGCAAGAAGAACGCCACATCGGAGGGGTCGGCCCCCGGCAGTGGCCGCGGCTCCGCGTCGACCCGACTCAGCGGTACGACCAGGCCGTCGCCGTCTTCCGCCTCGGCCCCGGGATCCCCGTCCGTGTCGAGAACGAACACCTTGGTCAGCGAGGGAAGCTCAGCGGCGATCCGCCGTCCCAACGCCGTGTGGTCGAAGCCTCGGAAGACCCCGGGCACCACGTATCCCTTCGCCTCCGACAGCTCGCACAGGTGTCGTATCTCCTGCGCACGGTGCGAGGCGAGCGAGAAGACCGGCTTCGCGCCCATCCGGAACAGCGCGAAGGCGACCTCCACGAACTCCGGAACGTTGGGAAGTTGGAGCACGATCCGGTCCCCCGGCCGTATCCCCGCCCGGACGAACCCGGCCGCCCGCCGGTCGATCCGGTCCGCCAACTCGTTGAAGTCGATTCGCCGTTCTCCGGCGACCAGCGCGGTATCCGTGCCGTACGCCCGCGCCCAGGCGCGCGGCAGCGAGCCCAGATCCGTACCGCTCCAGATCCCTTCGCGGCGATAGCGCGCGGCTGTCCCGGCGGGCCATGGTGTGCAGTCCTCGAGCATCACTGTCGTCTCTCCTCACCCGGGGTGTCGTGTGCGATCTCGTCGTACTCGGCGGTGATCTCCAGAACCGCGCAGGCGACCTCCATGCCCGGGCCGGCCGCGAGCAGCAGCACGTGATCACCGGGCGATACCTCACCCCTGGTCCACAGCCGATCCAGGCCGATGAACGGGTCGGCCGCGCCCACATGGCCGATATCGCGGGTGAACTCCCAGGTGCCGATGTCCGGTTCGAGGTCCAGGGGGTCGAGATAGATGCTGTACAGCGCCCCCTCGGCGTATCCGGTGTGGCAGATCCGGGCGAGCTTCTCCGGCTCCGTACCGGCCTCCGCCACGACCCGGCCCACCGTCTCGGCGACCACCTCGCCGAAGTGGACCGGGGGTCCCGCGGCCCCCTGCTCCCACTGCCGGCGCAGAAAGGCGCTGCGTTCCTCGAAGTTGAGCGATCTGCCGACCGTGATACCGGGCGGGAAGAGCTGTTCACCGGCGCGGTGCAACTCCTCCAGCACAGGTGCCGAGGCCGCCCCGATCGAGAGCAGCCGGGCGAAACCGGGTCGCCGGGACACCACCGCGGCCGCCCCGCCGTCGGCGAGCAGGAAGAGCTTCGAAGAGTTCCAGCGGTCCACCACTTCCGCCGAGAAGTTGTCGGCGGAGGTGAGCAGTACCGCGTCCGCCGACGGGTCCGCGACCAACCGGTGCGCGGCCGCTTCCAGGGCGACCAGCATTCCCAGGCACCCGGGGCCGATCTGCGCGGCGCTGATCGGCCGATCGATCGTGTGCCGCAGTACGTAGTGCGGCGCGGACCAGCCGTCGGGCCCCTGGTGGTAGGTGGCGCAGTGCAGCAGCGCACCGTAGTCGTCCGCCGTCAGCCCGCTCGCCGTCGCCCGCCGTACCGCGGTCTCGGCGGCCCATACGGCCATGTCGGGCGCGGGCACCGCACCGGCGACCCGTACCGCCCGCATCCCGGAGGACTCCCGCCGGGCGGGGTCGTACCAGCCCCGGGCCACGGCCTCCTCGGTACGCACCGCCTCCGGCAGCCAACTGCCGACGCCCGCCAGGTGGACCTCGGCCTCGACCTTCACGAGCGTGTCCCCGCGTCGGCCGGCACCAGAAAACGGGCGACGCTGTCGAGTTTCTCGCAGGTCTCCTCGAACTCCCGCTCGGGAGTGGAGTGCCCGACGATCCCGGCACCGGCCCGCAGCCACGTACGGCCGTCCCTGCGATACGCGCTCCGCAGTACCAGAGCGGCGTCCATCGCCCCGCTGTGGTCCACGGTGAGCACCGCCCCGCTGTACAGCCCGCGCGCCTCCGGCTCGTGCCGGCGTATCGACTCGTACGCGGCCTCCTTGGGCACGCCCGAGGCGGTCACGGCCGGGAACACCGCGCCGAACGCGTCCCACGCCTCGCTGCCGGGCGCGAGCCGGCCGGCGACCCGGGAGGCGAGGTGCTGCACGCTGCCGCGCTCCCGGATCGTCATGAACTCCGGTACCTCCACGGAGCCCTCGACGCACACGTCCAGCAGCTCGTCCGCCCCGGTCTTGACCGAGATGGCGTGCTCGTAGACCTCCTTCGGCGAGCCGAACAGATCCGCCCGCAGACTCTCGTTCACCAGCATGTCGCCGGTCAGCGCCCGGGTACCGGCCAGCGGCTGGCTGACCACCCGGCCGTCCTCGGAGACCTGGACGACGATCTCGGGGCTGAAGCCGATCGCCTCGGTACCGTCGAGGTTGAGCAGGAACGACCGGGCGGGATTGTTTCCCCGGCGCCCGGCCACGTAGGTGGCGGTCAGGTCGATCTCGTCGGGGACCTCGACGATCCGGGACAGGATCACCTTGTGCAGTTCACCCGCGTTGATCGCGTCGACCGTGCGGCGGACCGCCTCCCGGTACTGCGTACCGTCGGTGGCGTACACGTCCAGCGGCCTCGTCCCGCGCACGACTTCGGGTGTACGGGTGACCACGGTGTCCACCAGGGCGTCCAGGGTGACCTGGTCGGAGGCGCGCAGCAGGGCGTGCCCGGTGCCGAAGCGGACCTCGGCCCTGGGCACCACCAACTGCATCAGCCGGCCGGTGCCGAGGTGGGCACGGTCGCCGCCTTTGGCGTAGGACAGTTCGAATGCGGTCCAGCCGTACGCCCGCCAGTGGGGCACCTCGACCTCGGCGAGCAGCTGGGAGACCAGCCGCAGCGGCTGGTCGCTCCACGGCAGCCCGGAGTCGGGCAGCCCCTCCTGGGTGAGCCGGGCGCCGTCCCGGTCCAGGGTGAGTTCGGCGCGGACTCCGCCCGCGTAGGACCAACTCCCGTGGTTCTCGTAGATGACGTACGACTCGTGCAGACCCGAGTCGGCGAGACGTGCCGCGATGAGCAACGGGTCCTCGGAGAGCGGCAGCCGGGTTTCGTAGTAGTGACGTGAAGCGGTGGCGATCATCTGGGGTCCCTCTCGTGGGGTTGTTACCTTCAAAAAGATTACGGAGGTAACATCTCCGGAGCCACGAGCAGCCGATCAGCGCTACTGATCGGAGTGGCAAGCCCCGGGTGTGCCACCGGGGACGGACCGTGCCGCCAGCCCGGTCGCCCCCCGCGCCCCCGCGGCGGTGGGTCGTAACCGATGTGTCCACGCGGCGTTAGGCATCACGCGCCGTCACCCGACCAGCGGCGCCGACCGCTACAGATGAGGAGCACCCCGTGCTGCGAGGACTGAGCACCGTCAGGTTCCACGTCGAGGACCTGGACGCCGCGAAGCAGTGGTACACCGAACTGCTCGGCGTCGAGCCGTACTTCGAACGTCCCGGATATGCCGAGTTCCGCATCGGTGACTACCGGCACGAGCTGGGGCTGATGGACAGCAAGCACCTCCGGGACCTCGGTGACCACGGCACCGGCGGTGCCGGTGGCCCCGTCGTCTACTGGGCCGTGGACGATGTCCGTGCCACCGTGGCGCGACTGCTGTCCCTCGGTGCCCGGGAGCACGAGTCGATTCGCGAATTCGGTGAGGGCTTCGTCGCCGGCTGCGTCACGGACCCCTTCGGGAACGTTCTCGGTGTCATGGAGAACCAGCACTACCTGGAGGTCCTCGCCTCCCGCGGCTGACCCCCGTCCCTCACCCCGAAGTCCTCGGGGTGGGTGTCGCCCCCACATCACCCGATCGTGCGCGCGAAGGGCCGGCGGCGGTCGGGAGTCATTCCGGCTCCGGCCCGGCCGGCGTGCCCGGTGGGAGGAGGGGGTCGTGGAATGCTCGGCGCGACCCCTGATCAAGGAATGACGCGTCGATGCCCGGTGGGCACGTGACCGAGACCCGTCGGCCCCGCCGCGATAGGGGTCCGGCGGGGCGTCCGCGCGGGGGCGGTCGATCCAATCGATGTGTGAGCGGGTCAAGTGCTCGGCGGGCAGAACAACGTGACGTCGTGTGAGGTGGTGCCACTTCACCCTCGATGGCGAGGTCTTCGCTCATGGCGCCTCTTGTCACATGCTCCCACCTACGGTTAGGTTAGCCTTACCTGGCTTATTCGAGGGAGGGTGCATGTCGGCCCGGGACGCAGGGCTCGTGGGATCGGCGCCCCCGGCCGCCGATGACGATCCGGACGGTTCGGTCGACCCCCGGGGTCGACCACCCGGACGGGGCACCCACCCCACTTCCGACGCGACGGACGCCGCACCGGCGGCGCCGACCCCCGCAGGAGCGACCCGATGAACCGGACCCCGTTGTCCGAGTGTGCCCGAATCCGCCACGCGGCGTCCCCGGCGGGGGGTGCGGCGTGATCCGGGAGGACCACCGCCACCGCCACCTGGACCGGATCGCCGAGGTCCGGGCGGGCCGGACCGCCGAGAAGGTGGGCTACCCGATCCGCGTGCGCGAGGCCGAGGTGGTGCGCACCGGCATGGTCGGTGCCGGACTGTTGCGACTGACGCTGGGCGGGAAGGGCGCCGAGGGGTTCGAGGCGCACGCCCCGGACGAGCACGTGAAGCTGCTCTTCCCCGAGCCCGACGGCTCGTTGCGGCTGCCCGAGCCGAACGGGCTGATGCTGCGCTGGCCGCGCCCCTCGCCCACCTCGAGGGAGTACACCGTGCGGCGCCACGACCCGGTGGCGGGGGAGATCGACATCGACATCGCCCTGCACGACGGTGGCCTCGCCTCGGAGTGGGCGCGGTTGGCGCGGCCGGGGACCGTGGTGCACGTGGCGGGGCCGCCCGGCGGGCTGATCGTCCCGCACTCCTACGACCGCTACCTGCTCGGCGGTGACCTCACGGCGCTGCCCGCGATCGCGCGATGGCTGGAGGAATTGCCCCTTACCGCGCGCGGTTGGGCGTTCGTCGAGGTCGCCGACGCGGATGAGGAGATCGACCTGTCCGCGCCCGGGGGCGTCGAGGTGCGCTGGCTGTACCGGGGCGATCGCCCGGCGGGAGTCGGGACGGCGCTGGCGGACGCCATGACGGCGGTGACCGTCCCGGAGGGCGAGCGGGTGTACGTGTGGGCGGCCGGCGAGGCGGGGCAGCTCAAGCCGTTGCGCCGCTGGGTTCGCGACGAGTTGCGGCTGCCGAAGGGGGACCACGACATCACGGGCTACTGGAAACGCGGCGTCGCCGACTTCGACGACGACCACGAGCACTGACGCGCCGCCGGGCGCGGACGGGGCACCGGTGACCCGAGGAGCCGTCGAGGACCCCGCCGGCGCGTCGTCGTGGCGCCGGCGGGACACCCGGCGCCGGCGAAGCGTGGCCGAAGTACCCGGCACCACTCCGACACACCGACCGAACCACCGGGTGGGCGGGTTCGGAACGCACGACCCGCCCCACCCGGGCACGTCGCCATCACCATCGAGTAAAGTAAGCCTTACCTAAGTTCTTGGCTCAACGCCGCCGCAGGAAAAGGGAGTTTTCGCATGTCCATACGCAGATCCGCGGTTCTGGCCGGTGCCCTGGCACTCACCCTGGGCCTGACCGCCTGCGGCGGTTCCTCCGACGCCGAGGCCGAGGGCAACGGCACCACCGACAACACCGAGGCCCCCGAGGGCAACGGCTCGGACGAGACCCGGGTGTTCGCGGCGGACAACGGTGACATCACCATCCCCGCCGACCCGCAGCGCGTGGTCGCCACCGGCTACGCCGTGCCCGCCCTCATCGAGGCCGGTGCCCCGCTGGTCGGCATCTCCTCCTGGCAGCGCGGCGAGCCGATGATGAGCGAGGAGGACCTCGCCACCTACCAGGAGATCCCGCAGATCGCCGGTGAGCTGGCGGCCGAGACCAACTACGAGGCGATCGCCGAGGCCGACCCCGACCTGATCGTCATCGGCGTGCCCGCCCCGGTCCTCGGCGACCTCGACCTCGACCGGCTGGAGTCCATCGCCCCCGTCGTGGCGATCGGCCCGACCGTCCCGTCCGCGTGGCGCGAGCTGTCCCGGCAGCAGGCCGACGCCGCCAACTCGCTGGAGCGGTTCGACGAGGTGCAGGCCGAGTACGAGGCCGCCGCCGCCGAACTGGCCGAGAAGTACGCGGACGTGCTGCCCGACCTGGAGCTGGGCCACGTCGGCGCCTACGGTGAGGTCGCGGGCGGCACCTTCCAGCGCGAGTTCGGTGGCTCCTGGGGCACCAACGTCGCCGAGGACATCGGCGCCTCGTACTACGGCGAGGTCAAGGAGCCCGGCCCGGGTTCGCGCGCGGTCAGCGAGTACCCCTCCATCGAGGAACTCCCCGACGCGTTCGCCGACGCCGACGCCATCACCTACACCGTGAACGCCGACGGCAGCGTCCCCGAGACGGTGCAGTACGTCATGGACTCGGAGTTGTGGAAGAACCTGCCCGCCGTCGAGGCCGGGATGGTCTTCCCCGTCCGCTACACCGAGGCCGCGACCTACCGTCAGGCGACGATGGCA
This sequence comes from Streptomyces sp. ST2-7A, assembly GCF_021390475.1. GTDB lineage: Bacteria > Actinomycetota > Actinomycetes > Streptomycetales > Streptomycetaceae > Streptomyces. The sequence goes on along the minus strand of NZ_JAJUWS010000036.1, from coordinate 2,169 downwards.
CTCGAGGCGCTCGACGAGTCGTTCGCGCCGCTGCTGGACCGGTGACGACCGCCACGACCCGGAAGTCCCCATCGGCGGGCACCGGGCGGGAGCTGCCGCGGTTCGGCCTGCTGATCGGCGGGCTGGTGCTGCTGGTCGTCGTCGCCGTGCTGAGCATCGGCATCGGCGCCCGCCCGGTCCCGCCCGCCGAGGTCGTGCGGGCGCTGCTGGACCACCGGGGAACCGACGACCACGTGATCGTGCGCGACATCCGGCTGCCCCGCGCGCTGCTCGCGGTCGTGGTCGGCGCGGCGCTGGCCGTGGCCGGCGCGCTGATCCAGACGATGACCCGCAACCCGTTGGCCGAGCCCGGCATCCTCGGCGTCACCGCCGGCGCCGGGTTCGCCATCACCCTCGGGTCGGCGTTCGGACTGGCCGCCGGCCCGGCGGGCACGATGGGCTTCGCGATCCTCGGCTCGGTGCTCGCCGCGCTGCTGGTCGCCTCGGTCGGCCGGCACTCGCCGCTGCGACTGGTGCTCACCGGCGTGGCCCTGACCGCCGTGCTGACCGGCATCGCGCTGGGCCTGCGACTGATGAACCCGGGCGTCTTCGACGTCTACCGGTTCTGGTCGGTCGGCTCGCTGGCCGCCCGCGAACAGGCGCCGGTGCTGGTGCCGGTGACCACCGTCGTCGTGGCGCTGGTCGGCGCGCTGCTGCTCAGCCGCTCGCTCAACGCCCTGGCCCTGGGGGAGAACGTGGCGCACACCCTGGGCGCCCGGGTGAACCGGATCCGGGGCGCGGTGCTGTTGCTGGTCACCGTGCTCAGCGGGGCGGCGACGGCGCTGGCCGGACCGATCCTGTTCGTCGGCCTGATGGTGCCGCACCTGGTCCGCCGGGTCGCGGGCGGTTCGGTGCCGTGGCTGTTGATCCTCTCGATGCTGGTGGGCCCGATCCTGCTGTTGATCGCCGACATCGGCTCGCGGGTGCTGTTGACCACCGGTGAGGTGCCGGTGGCGATCGTGACCGCGTTCCTCGGGGGTCCGATGCTGATCTGGGCCGTCCGCCGCTACGGGGCGGGGTCGCTGTGACAGAGCTGCGTGAACCGCCCGTGACCCGCGAACCGCGCGACAGGTCCCGCCGGTCCGAACCGCGCGACCGCCCCCGCCGGCCGCGCGTGCGCGTCGAGCCCCGCACCGCGGTGCTCACGGTGGTGCTCCTGGTCCTGGCGATGGGTCTGTCCCTGGTCGGGCTGTGCTTCGGCGCCTCCTGGTCCACCCCCGGCGAGGTCTTCGCCGTGCTGTTCGGACCCGAGGACTCCGTGGTGATCGTGGAGTGGCGACTGCCGCGCGTGACGGCCGCGCTGGCCTTCGGCGTCGCGCTGGGACTGGCCGGGGCGATCTTCCAGAACCTCACCCGCAACCCGATGGGCAGCCCGGACGTGATCGGGCTGGACACCGGCTCCTACACCGGGGCGCTGTTCGCCATCACCGTGCTGGCCGGCACCTCGGGACAGCGGGCCCTGGCCTCGGTGGTCGGCGGGTTGGTGGTGGCCGCCGCCATTTACCTGCTCTCCTCCAAGGGGGGCTTCTCCGGCCTGCGGCTCGTGGTGATCGGTATCGGCGTCAACGCCATGATGACCGCCGTCAACTCCTGGATCGTGCTGCGCGCCGAACTGGAGGTGGCCATCGCCGCCGTGGGCTGGAGCGCGGGTTCCCTCAACGGCGTGGGCTGGCACCACCTGTGGCTGCCGTTCTCGGTGATCGCCGGGCTGTTGGTGCTGCTGGTCAGCCGGGCGCACGCCATCCACCAGACCTCGTTCGGCGACGCGATCGCGGTGACCACCGGGGTCCGGCTGAACCGGCTGCGGCTGCTGATGGTGCTGATCGGCGTCGGTTGCACGGCCACGGTGACCGCCGTCGCCGGGCCGATCGCGTTCATCGCGCTGGCCGCCCCGCAGATCGGCCGCAGGCTGGCCGGCGCCGCCGGCGTGCCGCTGCTGCCGGCCGCGCTGACCGGAGCCGTGCTGCTGCTCGGCGCCGACCTGATCGCGCAGGCGCTGCTGGCGCCCGTCGCCCTGCCGGTCGGTGTGGTGAGCACCGCGATCGGCGGTTGTTATCTGATCTGGCTGCTGACCAGGGAGGTGAGGCGGACATGACCGCACACCCGACCGCCCGTCCGATGGAACACCCA
>NZ_JAJUWS010000035.1 GCF_021390475.1 Streptomyces sp. ST2-7A | reverse complement strand
CGACCCGGGGGTCCCGGGTCGGGCGCGACGCCGCGCTCCACGGACTGGACTGCTGGACTGCTGGACGGGGTGCGCGGGTCAGCCCTCCTCCACCGCCACGAACCGCAACTCGGAGGTGTAGCGGCGTCCCTCGTCGTCCGTCAGCCAGGTCTGTTCGGGGGTGGGCAGCATCTCGGTGAGGGTGAGCACCGCTCCCGGCTCCCGGCGGGCGAGCCGGCGGACGGCCTTGGCGAGGATGGTCGTGTAGACCGGGCTGTCGAAGTCCACGTAGAACGGGCGCGGCTCGGTGGGCGAGACAACGAAGACGAAGCGGGGCAGCCGGTGTCGCTCGCGCCACTGCCGGGCGCGGACATAGCGGCGGGCCTCGTTCTTCTCCTCCGCGAAGTCCGCCTCCCCGACGGGCAGTCGCCAGGTCTCGCGGGCGACCACCAGCCGATCGATCGTCACCCGGGGGGTGTGGGGGGCCTCGGGAAGGATGTCGAACAGGTCCATGGACAGAGTGGTCAACGCGTGTGCGAAGACCTCCACCACCGGGAACGCGGTCCCGTCGGGGAGCAGGACGACCGGTTCGCCGTCCCGTTCGACCACCTCGGCCTCCGCGCCTCGGACGGTGCGCGGCCGACGCGGATCGGCGGTGAAGTCCACCAGCGCCACCTGGTAGTCCGTCGGCCGGACGAGGGCGTGGCGGATGCGGCCCGACAGTCGGGAACGGTGTTCCTTGGGCAACAGGGGCATCAGGCGGGGGGCGGGGTGGTCGCGATCGGTCAGTTCGACCAGTTCCCCGGGGTCGGGGTGCTGGTGGACGAAGAGCGAGGCGCCGAGGGTGTTCGCCGCCAGGTGCAGTTCTCCCAGAACGAGTTCGAAGTCCCCCCGCGCCACGGCCTCCGGTTCCGTCGCGGCGATCATGACGTCGGGGCTGAGGTAGCGGGCGGCGGTCCAGCCGGGGCGCGCGCCACCGAAGTACTCCTCGACCGCGCCCTCGATGTCGGACAGGGTCCTGTTCACCCGGTGCGCGTCCGGGGACGGGCCCAGGATCTCCCGCCAGCGCTCTCGGAACTCACCCTGCAACCGGTCCGCGACGTCGCGCGCCTCACCGTGCAGGACGGGCATGCAGGCGAACCAGAAGTCGGCCAGACCGACCGGGCCGTCGGCGGCGAACCGGGCGTGCACGGCGCGGATCCGTCCCATCACCTCCTCCGCGAGCCGGGAGGTCAGCCAACCGGCGGCGGTGAGCAGCGGGTCGAGCGGGGCGAGCGCCTCCCGCACCACCGGTCCCGTGCGCACGGTCGCGGAGCGTCGGGAGTCGGAGTAGACCAGTGCGCGGCAGGGGGCCGTGGACGCCGACTTCTCCCGGACGGCCGCGGTGTCGGTGAGGGTGGTGAAGTCCCTCTCCAACGCGGCCAGTGCGGCCACCAGTTCGTCGGCGTCCCCGGTGTCCCCGGCGACCCGGACACGTTCCCGACCACGCTCCAGGATCTCCAGGGCGTCCAGCCCGCGGTCGCGGAGGGCGGGGTCGCCGACCCCCTCCAGCCACGTGCGCAGCCACCGCTCCGGGTGCGTGGAGGCGGGGACCTCCAGCCGCCACACCACCCACCGGTGGGCCACGAGATCCTCCAGCACCGCCGACACGTCGATCCCCGGGAGCGCGGCCCGGATCTCCCGGGCGGGCCGCACGCCGTCGCACAGGGCGAGGACATCGGCCGTGGGGTCGTCCACGGTGCGCGGGGGACGGCCGGGCAACCGGACCACGTTCCCCTCCACGCGGACGAACGGCACCGGTCGGGGAGCGGTCCACTCGCGCAGGGCCGGGTCCCGGTCCAGGTGTTCCGCCAGGGCGTCCACGGCCCAGCCGGCGAAGTACACCCCGGTGGCCGCGATCAGGCCCCGGCCCGGGTCGACGGCGACCCCGTCGACGGTCGGGTCCCAGCGGCCCCAGCCGACGGGGCCGAAGAAGCCGATGGTGTCGTTCTTCACACAGAACCGCTGCCAGTAGTGCGCCACCAACTCCTCGCGCTGACGCGGCATGCTGGTGCGCCCCGCCGCACTCGGCTCCCACTTCAGGAACGGCGCGATCCCCGTCCGCAACACCGTCGGGTTCTGCCACGCCACCGCCGCACGGAACCGCGGCGAGGCCGCGATCTCCCGCAACCGGCGCGCCGTCGCCACCGCCGCCTCGGTGTGGAGGGCGGTGAACTCCTCCCACGCCTCGCCGGTCGGTTCCTCGTCGGCGGTGAACTTGTCGGCGGCCGCGGCCAGACCCGGCGGGGCCAGCTCCAGCACACCGTCGGCCGGGAACCCGGCGCCGCGCAGCGCGAACTGCTCCCACAGGCGCCGGTGTCCGGCCGGGGTCGGCTCCCCGATCCCCGTCTCGATCTCGGTCATGGTGTTCCGCCTCCTGCCGGTCATGCGTCGGTGAAGTCGGCCTCGATGACATCGGCCAGCTCGGCGGGCGTGGGGTAGGCGAACAACAGTGCGACGGGAACCTCGATGTCGAGTGCCTCCTGAACGTGCGCGGTGATCCGGAAGGCGGTGAGCGAGTCGCCCCCCAACTCGTAGAAGTCACTGTGCTCGTCGCACTCCGGGAGATCGAGCGCCTCGCGGAAGGCGGCCACCAACAGCTCGGTGACATCGGCGGTGGTGGGGCGGGCGTGAGTGGTCACGGTGTCTCCTCGGGGGTCTCGGCCCGGGCGGGCGCGGACGGATTCCCCGGGACGGGCGCCCCGGGGTCGGGCTTCGGGGAGTGGACGTGGGGAGCCCCGGTACGGGGCCGGGTTCGACAGTGATCGGGGGCGGGGGACTGCGGACATCGGCGGCCGTACCCCGTTGCCGCCGGAGACGACGGCCACGGCACGACCGCGCGCGCCGTCCCGCAACACCCCCGCGAGGGCGACGGCCCCGGTGGGCTCGGCCCGGACGCCGTGCCGGTGCAGCAGTGTCATGGCCGCCGTGATCTCGGAGTCGTCGACGGTGATCAGGGAGTCGACGCGGTCGCGGACGATCGGGTAGGTGACCTCGCCGGGACACCGGCCGCGCAGGCCGTCGGCCACGGTGTCCGCCCACGGCAACAGCACGGGGTGACCGACCTCCAGGGAACGGGCGTAACGCGGCAGGGCGGCGGGCTCGACACCGACGATCCGCACCCGGTGGTCCCGGGCCGCCAGACAGACGCCTGCGAGGAGCCCACCACCGCCCACCGGCACGTAAAGGGTCCCGGTGTCCGGCGCGTCGGCCAGGATCTCCGCGCCGACGGTGCCCTGCCCGGCGACGACCAACTCGTGATCGGAGGAGGGCACGAGGGTCGCGCCGGTTCGCTCGGCGAGGGAGCGGGCGCGTTCCTCGCGGTCGACGACATCGCCCGGCACGGTGACCGTCCGGGCCCCCAGGGCCCGGATGAGGGCCGCCTTGGCGGGGTTGGCCCCGGCCGCCATCACCACCGTCACCTCCGCTCCCAGGGGGGCGGCCAGTCGGGCGAGGGCTATGCCGTGGTTGCCCGAGGAACCGGTGACGATTCGCCGGACCCCCGGGCCCAGCAGGGCGTTGGCCGCGCCGCGAATCTTGAACGAACCGCCGTGCTGGAGGTGTTCGGCCTTCAGCAGCAGCCCCGGCAGCGTGCCGCGCAGGACGCCCGTCAGCGGGGTGCGGCGAACGTGTGGGGAGATGCGGGACGCGGCGGCCCGGACATCGGCCGGTCCCAACCGGGTCACGGAGGCGGTCACGACGTCCCCCCGGAGGAGGCCAGGGCACGACGGTCGATCTTGCCGCTGCGGGTGGTGGGCAGGGAGTCCCGTCGCACGAAGCGACGGGGCATCAGGTGTGGTGGGAGGGTGCGCAGCAGGTGGGAGCGCAGTTCGGCGTCCTCCACCCCTGCCGGGACGCCCGTCACGTGGGCGGTCAGGAAGACCCGCCCACGTTCGTCACCGTCCGCCGTGACCACGGCGCCGGTGACGCCCGGGTGGGACAGCAGCGTCCCCTCCACCTCGGCCGGATCGACGCGGTACCCGCGGATCTTCACCTGTCGGTCGGTGCGTCCGAGGTACTCCAGTCCCCGCGGTCCCCGGCGGGCCAGGTCCCCGGTGCGGTAGAGGCGGGCCCCGGGCGGGCCCAGCGGGTCCGGGACGAAGCACTCGGCCGTGCGGGAGGGCTGCCCCCGATAGCCGCGCGCCACCCCGGGGCCGCCGATGAAGACCTCCCCGGTGGCACCGTCGGGCACGGGGACCAGGTCGTTGTCCAACAGGCGCACCGCCACGTGGTCCAGGGGCTCGCCGACGACATCGGCCCCTCCCCCGGCCCGGCGCCGGACCGTCCCGTCGTTCCCCACCTCGCCCACGCGCGGCACGGCGTGGCGGGTCGAGGTCATCGTGCACTCGGTGGGCCCGTACTGGTTGATCAGCTCCCCCGCCACGAGTCCCCGCCCGCCGGCGGCGAGGAAGGGCCGCAGTGACTCGCCGCTGGAGGCGACGAGTCGGACACCGGCGAGGATGTCGGCGGCGTCCGGCTGCCCGGCGATGAAGGACAGGAAGGAGGGTGTCACGCTCAGCAGGGTGTTCACGCCCCGTTCCCGGATGGCGGCGCCCAGGGCCGCGGGACGCATCAGCACCGCGCGGGGCACCACCACCACCCGTCCCCCCGCCAGCAGGGGGGCGAGGGTGTCGCGGAGCGAGGCGTCGTACCCCTGGGGTGCCACCTGGAGGGCGACGGTGTCCGGGCCGAGCCGGCAGTCCCGGACGACGGACCGCAGATAGGCGTCCAGACCGCGGTGCTCGATCAGCACGGGGGCGGGTTCGCCGGTGGAGCCGGAGGTGTGGCTGACGTACGCCGCGTTCCGTCCGTGCGGCCCGGTGAGCACTCCCCGCTCCCCCGGGGGTGCCGGATCGTCCAAGAGCACCGGGGGCCCGGGCACGGGCAGGCCGGCGAGGCGTTCGGCGAGGTCCGCGGTGGTGAGGAGCATCCGGGCCCCTCCGGTGCGCGCCAGGGCCGCGAGCCGGGCCGGGGGCTGCTCGATGTCCAGCCCGAGGAAGACCGCGCCCGAACGGATCACGGCGGCCGTGGCCACGACGGCGTCCGCGCGATCCACGGCGACGGCGCAGACGGTCTCCGGTCCGGCGCCCCGGGAGCGCAATCCGCCGGCCAACCGCTCCACCCGATCGATCAGTTCCCCGTAGGCGGTACTCCCTGTCGGACCGACCACGGCCACGCGGTGCGGGTCGCGGGTGGCCAGGGTGGCGATGTCGTCGACGAAGGTGCGCATCACCGTTCGCCCCCGTCCTCCACGGCCGTGGTGTCGACAGCCACGAAACGCAGCTCGGAGGTGTAGACGTGGCCCCGGTCGTCGGTCAGCCACGCCTGTTCGGGGGTGGGCAGCATCTCGCTGATCCGGAGCCGGGCCCCCGGTTCCCGCCGGGCGAGTCGACGGGCCGCCTTGGCGAGGATGTTGACGTAGACGGGGCTGGCGAAGTCGACGTAGAAGGGGCGGGGTTCGGTCGGGGAGACGACGAAGACGTAGCGGGGCAGGTCGTGTTCGCGTCGCCACCGGCGGGCCCCCACGAAGCGGCCGGCCTCCTGTTTCTCCTCGGCGAAATCCAGCTCCGCCGCGTCGAAGGACCACGTCTCGCGGGAGACGACCATGTCGTCGATGGTGATGCGCGGGGTGTGGTCGCCCTCCGGACGCAGGCTGAAACGGTCCATCACCCGCTGCGTGAGGGCGTTGGCGTAGACATCGAGCAGGGGGAAGACCACCCCGTCGGGCAGGACGACGACCATCTCCCCGTCGCGCTCCTCCACCATGACGTCCGCGCTGCGCAGCGTGCGCGGCCGGTGGGGGTCGCCGGTGTCGTCGACGAGCGCCACGTGGTAGTCCTGCGGCCGGTCCAGGGAGGGGCGGCTGCGGGCGGACCACTTCAGCGGCAGTTCCTTGGGCAGCAGCGGCAGCAGACGCGGGCCGGGGAAGTCCCGGGTCGTCTCGTCCACCAGGGCCTCCCGGTCCGGGTGCTGGTGGACGAAGAGTGAGGCGCCCATGGTGTTGAGCGCGCAGTGCATCTCGCCCAGCACCAGGCCGAACTCCCCACGCTCCACGGCCTCCCGATCGTCGGCCAGCACCAGGAGGTCCGGGCTGATGTAACGGGCCAGGGACCAACCGGCGCCGGGCTCCTCGAACTCCTCCCGGACCCGGTCGGCGATGGTCTCCGACTCCAGCCGCACCCGTCGCACCCCCTCCGGGACCTCCAGCACCCGGGCCCACTTGGCCCGCAGCTCCTCCTGGACGGCGTCGATGTCCGCCCCCGCCCGGGGGTGCGGGGAGGGCAGGCAGGACATCCACAGGGTGCCGAGATCCACGACCCCGTCACCGGCGGCGGCCAGCTTGCGGTACTCCTCGCGCAGCCGGCCCCCCACGACCTCCGCGACGCGGTTGGTCATCCAGCGGGCGGCGGTCAGACACAGACCCAGGGGGGTGAGTCGATCCAGCAGGCCCGTGCCCAGCGTGGCGCGTGCGGCTCGCCGCGCGTCGGAGTAGACCAGCCCTCGGCAGGGGGCCGTTCGCGCGCCCTTGGCGCGCTGGGCCTCGGTGGCGGTGAGGGCGGCGAAGTCGGTCTCCAGCGCCTCCAGGGCACGGGAGAGGGGGGCCGCGTCCGTGCCGGCGGCCTGTACCGCGTCGCGTCCGCGCTCCAGAACGGCGAGGCGTTGCAACGCCTCCTCGCGCAGTTTCCGGTCACCGATCCGCACCAGGATCTCCCGCAGGGCCCGCTCCGGGAAGGAGCTGGAGGGGACCTCCAGCCGCCAGTGCACCCAGCGCCGTTTCACCAGGCTCTCCACGATGCCCGTCACCCGCTCCTCGGACACTCCGAGTCCGTCGGCGATCGTGACCACCGAACGTGTCCCGTCGCACAGCTCCAGAACGGTGCGGTCCTCTTCGGAGATCTCCTGTGGCGGGCGGCCGGGCAGCCGTACCCGCCCGTCGTCGAGCCGGACGAAGGAGACCCGACGCGGTGGGATCCACCGGCGCGTCCGGGGGTCCTCCCATACCGATCGGGCCAACGCGTCGATGGCCCAACTCGCGAAGTACACGCGCGAGTCGGCGAGAAATCCCTCCCCCGGATCCACGGTTACCGTGTCGTGACGGGACAGGTCCCAGCGGCCCCAGCCGACGGGGCCGAAGAAGCCGATGGTGTCGTTCTTCACACAGAACCGCTGCCAGTAGTGCGCCACCAACTCCTCGCGCTGACGCGGCATGCTGGTGCGCCCCGCCGCACTCGGCTCCCACTTCAGGAACGGCGCGATCCCCGTCCGCAACACCGTCGGGTTCTGCCACGCCACCGCCGCACGGAACCGCGGCGAGGCCGCGATCTCCCGCAACCGGTGCGCCGTCGCCACCGCCGCCTCGTCGAAGGCCTCGACGAAGCCCTCCCACTCCGGGCCCGAGGGCTGCCGGTCGGAGTCGAACTTGTCGGCGGCCGCGGCCAGACCCGGCGGGGCCAGCTCCAGCACACCGTCGGCCGGGAAACCCGGCCCCCGCAGGGCGAAGTGCTCCCACAACCGCCACCCCCCGGTGGGCAGCTGCACGTTCTCCGGAACGTCCGGCATGGCGGGACTCCTTCCACAGCGGGGTCGGTGGTGCCTCGGTGTACCGGAACACTGCCGCCGCGCCGTCCCCCTTCACCAGGGAAGGAGCCGCACGGTCGATTGCCGTCGACGCTGCGTGTTTCTCCCTGTCCGTCGTCGCGTTCCCGGCCCACGCTGGTGCCGGACGTTTCCACCGCACCCGGGAGGACCGAGGCGATGACCGACGGCAACGAGACCGGCTACCTGGTCGTGCGCAACGACGAGGATCAGTACTCCATCTGGCGCGAGGGCCGGGACCTCCCTCCCGGTTGGCACGCCGAGGGCACCTCCGGCACCCGGCAGGAGTGCCTGGACCACATCGGGCGGGTGTGGACCGACATGCGCCCCCGGTCGCTGCGCGAGCGCATGGCGGCGAGCGCCGGCTGAGCCGACCCACGGCCACGGGCCCCGACCTCCCGGACACTTCCCGAGGGGACGGGGCCCGTGGTCGTGGGTGAGCGCCCCCGGCGCGGGGCGGGGGCGGGAACGACCGGGTGGGAGACGTTGTGAGGTCTCCCCAACCTCGTTTAGTGTCCGTGGGGTTGCCACCTGTTGGTCCGGGGGGATCGGGGGTGGGGTAGGGGGCCACAGCTGAACAACGGGGGTTGATGGGGTATGGCGCGGGCATCGGATTGGTCGCCGGTGGAGATGGGATCGGATCCGACACCGGGGGATCCCGATCGCATCGAGCGCCTGGGCAATGAACTCGATGAGTTCGCCGAGGACGTCTTCACCGCCCTGGGCAAGGTCCGCTCCATGGGTGAGGAGGGCGCGCTCGCCTCGTTCGTGGGGGAGAGCGCGGAGGCCTACCGGGACCGGTTCGACAAGCTCCCGCCCGACCTGAACAAGCTGCACACCTCCTACGACCTCGCCGCGCAGGCCCTGCTCACCTACGCGCCGAAGCTCAGGGAGGCGCAGACCGACGCGGATCGGGCGTTGAACCGGGCGATCGAGGCCCGCGAGGAACTCTCCACCGCCCAATCCTGGCTGGAGCGAGCCACCTCCGCCCTGGAGGACGCGACCGAGGCGGCCGAACCGCCGGACGAGGGCGAGGTCGCCGCCGAGGTCCGCCGGGCGCTCACCGACGCGGAGACCGATCAGGGCAACGCCGAGAGCGCCGTCACCGACGCGCGCGGGAAACTCGACCTCGCCATCGCGCTGGCCGCTCAGGCCAAGGAACTGCGCGAGGAAGCAGCCCAGCGCTGCAAGGCGGACCTCGAAGAAGCCTCCGAGGCCGGGATTCCGAACCGCAAGTGGTGGCAGAAGGCCGCCGACTGGGTCGTGGACAACTGGGACACCATCGTCGCCGTCGCCAAGGTCGTCGTCGCGGTGGTCGGCATCATCGTCATGATCATCGGCGGGCCCCTGGCCTGGCTGGTCCTGGCCGCCGCCCTGATCGTGCTGGCCGACACCCTCATCGACTACGCCAACGGCGACGCCACCCTGTGGGACGTGGGCTTCGCCGCCCTGGACTGTATCCCCGGCTTCAAGGGCATGACGACTGCCGCAGGATTGCTCACCACAGCAAGGAACGGCTTACGGCGGACAGCTGACGAGGTACTGCAAAGCGGTGGCGAAATCCGACGCGTCCGAAATGACATTGATTTCGAGACGGAGTGGGCCGATGCCGCTTATGATCAGATCAGGAAAGCAGATGACGTGGGGGCCGTGGCAACCACCGCCCAAAGGCATGGATTCACTCCCGATCAGGTTCGACAAATCAAAAAACACCTTTTCGAAGATGAACATCTACTGGACAGCTACGGTGAGGCCAGGGTCGGGAAATTCGACTCGAACCCTCGAATTGCCGAAGCGTGGGTTCGCCTAAGAAATGGCAACCCCCACTCCTCGGATATCGACCTCCTCCGTCATGAACTATACGAGTCCAACCACATGAGAGAGACCGGCAGCAACAGCTACAAAGAAGCTCATCAGGCCACCTTGGACGCCGGGCACACCTGGGATCCGGAAGCGGCTTCCCGAGACGGATTCGGACGCCGTCGATAGCTACGAGAGGTTGACGCATGACCATGTCTTTCCGGGCTCAACTCATCGATGAGGCCGAACATCTCCACCTGTACCGAGTCGATCTCGAAGGCGGAACTCGGGTCGCACACTTTGTACTGGACGAGAAGGATGAAAAAATTTTCGAATCCGACTCCTCCGGTCACCCCCGCCAAGGGGGCGTTCTGTCGATCGCTTCCGGGGAGTTCTCCTCTCCACCAAAAGAGGGCGAGGGGGATGAGGGTGGTTTCAGGAGAGAAGATTTCAAAAGTTCCGCCGCCCACGTCGCGTATCAATGGAAAAAGGAAGGGCGCCCTCCGGCAGAAGTGATCAAATATTTCGGGTGATTGGGAGCTCAACCCGGGCGAACGGCAATGCGCCAAGTCGTGATGAATTCCTTCGCCCCAGAAGGCGTGGAAGCCGCGCCCGAATACGTGGCGGTCGGCGTCTTCTTCGTGACGACGGCCGGTCGGGGTTTCCGTTCAGGCCCCGGCGCGCAGGCGGAGGCCGACGACGACGGACTTGCCGCGCACCGGGCGGGGGACGATCGCGCGGGTGACGGTGAGGGCGTCCACCAGCGGCAGACCGCGTCCGCCGGTGGCCTCGGTGCTCGGCGGGGCCCGGTGCGGCAGTCCCTCGCCGGGGTCGGAGACCGCCAGCCAGTAGCAACCGTCCACCGGCCACAGCACCAGTTCGACGAGTTCGGCGTGGTCGGGTTCGGCACCGTGGCGAATCGCGTTGGTCACCAGCTCGGAGACGACCAGGGCGAGGTCGTCGCGCACCTCGGGACAACAGTCGGGCGACAGGGCGTCGACCACCGCCCGGCGGGCACGGGCCACGGAGCCCGGTTCGGGCGGAAAGGTCCAGCAGCGGGGCACGACGGGAACGGCGGGGTGGTTACGGGCGGACAGGATGGAGAGAGGGGTCTCCGGCACGACCGGCTCCTCGGTTGAACTCGGGCGCCTGGGCACAGGGTTGACAGGATGGGTGGTACTCGCGACCACGGCGCGTCAGTGGCTCGCCTTCCCGGGCCCGAGCGTTCCCACCCCGGGAAAGGTGGGCACACTCGCGCGGTGCACTTCCGACGTTGCCTTGCGTAAGATGCGCGAGACTCAGAGTAGCGAATCGGGAGCACATGTACCACCTCTCCCTGGATGGGGTGTTACCTCCCACTCGAGGGTTTTCGTGACGAGGGGAACACATGCCGCCCAGAAGCCATCCCACCGCCCGCCAGCGACGCCTGGGAGCGGAGCTTCGGAAGCTGCGTGAAGCGGCCGGTCTCTCCACCGAACAAGCCGCCGGCGTCCTGGCGACCAAGCGCACCGTCATCACCAGCACCGAAGCCGGACGTCATGGCATCAGCCCTGAACGAGTGCGTCGACTGGCCTGCAACTACGAGTGCGCGGATCCGGTACTGGTCGAGGCGTTGGCGCGCATGAGCGCCGAACGAACCAAGGGATGGTGGGAGGAGTTCCGGGGGATCCTCCCACCGACCTTTCTCGACATCGCCGAGTTGGAGTGGTCCGCCCACGGGATGCGCATGAGCACGATGACCCATGTCCCCGGCCCCTTTCAGACCGAGGCGTTCGCACGCGCACTGTTCGGAGCAGCCGTGCCGCCCCTGCCGACGGAGGAGTACGAAGCCAGGGTGGCCCACCGCGTTCAACGTCGACGGGCCCTGGACCGACCCGGCGCTCCCACATACACGGCGATCGTCCACGAATCGGCGCTGAGGATCGAGGTGGGTGGACGGGGTGTCCTTCGGAAGCAGCTTCTGCACATGGTGGAGCTGAGTGAGCGGGAGAACATCCTTGTGTTTGTCCTGCCCTTCTCGGCCGGCGCGTTTCCCGGTTCGGGCCAGGCGATCCTCTATACGGAGGGGGAGGTGCCCCGGTTGGACACCGTGCAGTTGGATCGCACGATTGAGGCCGAGTTCCTGCACCTGGAAGGTCAACTGGTCAAATTCCGCAAACAACTGGACAGAATGCAGGAGTTGGCGCTGTCCGAGGAGGCGAGCAGGAGCCTGATCGCCTCCATCATCCGCAACCTCTGAGGAGACAACGTGCCCGAGATCATCTGGGAAGGTCCTTTCTGTCAGGACTCCGGAAACTGCTTCCGCATCGGCACCGACGCGGAAGGCAACGCGCACATAGCCGTCCACGGCCAGGAGAACCACCGCGTCACCGACTCCATCGACGCCCTGCGCACCCTCATCCGCGACATCAAGGCCGGCAAGGCCGACCACCTGCTCGACTGAGGGGCCGATCGGCGCGGCCGGCAGGGCTCTCCCCCGATCCGGCCGCGCCCACCGTCGCTCCCCACTTCCGGCCACCAGACAGAACGGCCGGGCCACGCCTCGCGGGTGAGGGCGTACTCGACGTCGCCGTGCTCGGCGCCCTCGATGGGGTCGGGCCACTCCTCGAAGAAGGTGCGCACGAGCGCCAGGCCGGCCTTCTCCAGCACCCGCCGCGAGGCGGTGTTGACGGTCATCGTCGTGGCGACGACCCGTTCCGCGCCGAAGTCGGTGAAGGCCGTGGCGAACAGGACCCGGGCGCCCTCGGCGCGTAGCCGCGCCCCCACACCGCCGGGCGCAGGCGGTAGCCCAACTCCAGGCCGTCGCCGGGGCGCAGGCCGGCGCTGTGCGCGGGGCGCAGGGAGAACCAGCCGAGGAACCCTCCCTCCTCGGCGTCCTCGGCCGCCAGGCAGTCGAGGACGCCGGCCGGCCCCTCCCGGTACCCGCGCAGCAGCGCGGGCAGGGTCTCGCGCTCCACCGTCTCCCGGCTCAGCCGCGCTTCTCCTCCATCCAGGCCAAGATCTCCGCGACGCCCCGGCGGACGGTCTCATCCGGGTGGTGGACGAGCTCCCCACACGCCGCCATGACCTCTGGTAGACCGTTCGCGTCCACCAGCACGTTGTGAAGCCCGGTCAGAATCCAATCCCCCTGCTGATCGTCGCCCTTGGCGAGACCGACGGCGAGAAGTCTCACGGCCTCCCACGTCCCCACCCCTGCCAGGGCCTCGGCCGTCTCAAGGGTCACCGCGGTGTCCTCCGGGTCCCCCAGCAGCCTCAGCAACACGTCATCCACCTCGGGAAGCCCGGCGAAGGGGGCCAGGATGCGCCCGGCACGGGTGCGTCGGGACCACGAGGAGGACAAGGCATCGGCCCGGAGCGACTCCCATCCCCCTTTTCTCTTCGTCACCCCCGAGAAGATTCCATGTCCGTCGGGAGGGACGAAAGGCCTCCGGTCAGCGGCCGGGGCCGGAGCGGCGCCAGCGGGGTGGCTTGGCGGGGATCAGGGGCAGGGAGGACTCCACGCGGCCGAAACGGTCGTCCATGCGGGCCCAGGAGTCGTAGGCGGCGTCGATCTCCGCGCGGTCGCGGCCGACGAAGTTCCACCACATGACGATGGGCTCGGGGAAGGGCTCGCCGCCCAGGAGCATGACCCGGGTGGGCTCGCGGACCTCCAGCGGGAGGTGGTCCCGCCCCTCCCCCAAATAGCCGAGCCGGCCGGGTCCCAGGGACTGCCCGTGGACGGCGACGGCGCCGCGCAGGACGACGAGCGCGTACTCCCAGTCCGGGCGCAGCGGCACCGTGGCCGGGCCCCGGAGGTCGAGTTCCACGCCGACGAGCGGGGTGTCGTGGCGGGCGGGGCTCGCCAGGTCGGCGAAGTCACCGATCAGGACGGTGGCGACGCCCGTGCCGCCGTCGAGGTCGGTCCTCGGCAGTTCGGTGTGGTGCTCGAAGTCGGCTGTGCCGTGGCGGGTGGACTCGGGGAGGGCGGTCCACAGCTGGATGCCCTCCAGGATGCCCCGGTGATGGCCGGGGTCCTCCTCCGCGTGGGAGACGGCGTTGCCCGAGGTCATCAGGTTGAGCTGACCGGGCTTGATCACCTGTTCGGAGCCGAGGCTGTCACGGTGGAGCATCTGACCGTCGAGCAGCCAGGTGACGGTCTGCAGGCCGATGTGCGGGTGGGGGCCGATGTCCGGGCCGCCGTTCTCGGTGACGTCGGCGGGGCCCATGTGGTCGGCGAAGCACCAGGCGCCCACGGTGCGACGCCCCCGGCGCGGCAGGGACCGGCGTACCCGCATCCCGCCGACGGTCGCCTCGCGGCCCTCGGTGACCTCCAGGCAGGGCGGGGCGGGATGGCCGGTGTCGGCCCGGTCGTCGGGCGCGTCGACCGTGCTGACCGGTCCGCTCATCACACAATCCCTTTCGGTGGGTGTCCGGGGCGAGCCCGGACCCGTCATCGGTCCTTCGCCCCCGGACCCAAGGATGGACGCGGTCCGGCCGCACGGCCCCCGGGACGCGCCGATCGGCCCGGGAAAGCGGATGCCGGTCGGCCTCAGAGCAGGACACCCTCCAACTGGAGGAGGAACCGCTTGCGGTCCAGACCGCCGGCGTAGCCGGTGAGGGAGCCGTTGGCGCCCATGACGCGGTGGCAGGGTCGGACGACGGTCAGCGGGTTGCGTCCCACCGCGCCGCCGACGGCCCGGACGGACGCGGCCGGGGCGCCGGCACGGCGGGCCAGTTCACCGTAGGTGACGGTGGTGCCGTAGGGGAGGGCGTCCAGCGCCTCCCACACCCGGCGGCGGAACTCGGAGGTCGGGGTGCTCAGGACCAGAGAGAACTCGCGCAGCTCCCCGGCGAAGTAGGCGTCGAGTTGGCGGGCGGCCTCGGTGAAGGCGGTGTCCTCGCGTCGCCAGTGGGGTTGGACGCCGGTGGCGTGCCGCTGACCGGGGACGGTGATCGAGCCGAGGACATCCGATTCCGGGCCGGCGAGGACGAGGTCGCCCAAGGGGCTGGGGTGCACGGTGTAGAGGACGTCACCGACCGGGGCGGCGACGGGGCGGGAAGCGGAACGAGCGGCGGTGGTCATGCGGGCTCCCGAACGGTACGAGGGGCGGTGGGGCGGGTGGAGGGGGCGCGGAGGCGGGATGCCACCGGACGCGGTATCGGCGACTCGGGGCCGGGCCGGTCGGGGTCGGGCGGGCCGTCCCCTGCCGGCTCGGCGGGCGCCGGCCCGGCGGCGAGGCGCCACAGGTGGTGCACGGCGTAGCTGCGCCAGGGCCGCCACGCCTCGGTGAGTGGCGCGGACCCCGCCGGATCGACGCCCAACCGGGCGAGACCGGCACGGACCCCGGCGTCCCCGGTGAGCAGCACGTCGGGGTCACCGAGGGCGCGCATCCGCAGGTAACCGGCGGTCCACGGGCCGATGCCGGGAAGTGCGAGCAGCGCGCGTTCGGTCTCCTCCCGGTCGGCGCCGGGGTCCAGTCGCACCCGTCCGTCGGCGAGCGCCTCGGCCACGGTGTGCAGGGTGCGGCGGCGGGCGGCGGGTAGACCCGACAGGTCCTCGGGGCCGAGGGGGGCGGCGGCGAGGGCGTCGGCGGTCGGGAAGAGGTGGGTCAACCCGCCGTCGGGTACGGGCAGCGGGGTGCCCAGGGCGGCGACGAGCCGGCCGGTGAGGGTGCGGGCGGCGGCGACGGTGACCTGCTGGCCGAGCACCGCTCGCACGGCGGCCTCGACGGGGTCGATGGCACCGGGCGAGCGGAGGCCGGGACGGCGCCGCACCGCGTCGGCGAGCAGCGGTTCCCCGCCGAGGCGTTCGGCGACGGTGAAGGGATCGGCATCCAGGTCGAACAGGCATCGCACCCGTTGGACGGCGGCGGTCAGGTCCCGGTGGTCGGTCAGCCGGAGCAGAACCGGCAGTCGTCCGCCGCCGGACCCGTTCTCCGGGTGGTTCCCGGAGTCCTCGGCGAGATCCCTCAGGGCCTCGTCCTCCCGGATCTCCAGCACCCCGTGACCGTGCGGCAGGGGCAGGGTGCGGCGGTAGCGACGCGCACCGGGCGCCCCGGACACCTCCTCGATGCCGGGGACCGCCCGCCGGGTGAGGAAGTCGAGGATCTCCCGCACGGCGTAGGGGCCGCGGTGGGGCAGGCGCAGCCGCAGCGCTTCCCCCGGTGTCGGGCCACCCCGCGCCCCCGGGCCGGCCGGGGACCCGGCGAGCCGCCCGCCGCCGGCCGAGCGGCGGGCGCGGCCCACGGCGGCGCGCAGCTCGCCCGGGGTGCGGTCGTGCAATTCCCGGATGGTCTCGTTGAACTGCCGGACGCTGGCGAAGCCGGCGGCGAACGCGACCTCCGTAATGGGTAGTTCGGTGCTCTGCAGCAGCAGGCGGGCGGTGTGGGCGCGCTGCGCCCGGGCGAGGGCGCCGGCACCGGCGCCGAGTTCGGCGATCAGTCGGCGTTGCAACTGGCGGGGGCTGTAGCCGACGCGGTGGGCGAGGCCGGGGACGCCCTCGCGGTCCACGACGCCGTCGGCGATCAGGCGCACGGCACGGGCGACCACGTCGCCGCGCGGGTTCCATTCCGGGGAGCCGGGCACGGCGTCGGGTCGGCAGCGGCGGCAGGCGCGGAACCCGGCGGAACCGGCGGCGGCGGCCGAGGGCAGGAAGCGGACGTTCTCCCGCTTGGGGGTGCGGGCCGGGCAGCTGGGGCGGCAGTAGATGCCGGTGGAGGTCACGCAGGTGAAGAACACGCCGTCGAAGCGGGCGTCCCGCCCGCGCACGGCCGCGTACCTGGTCTCGTCGTCCATCACGCCTTCGAGTCTGCCGTGCCCGGGGACCCGCGTCCGGCGGAAATCGGACACCGATCATGTTCGGGCACCGGCGCGCCCGCCGATCGGTCGCCGATCGGTCGTGCGGCGCCACCCGTGCCGCTCCCGGCGGTGGAGACGACACCGGCAGCGGCACGGGGTCGGCGTCAGTCCTCCGCGAGGTGGGCGGGGAAGCCGCCGGTGGAGACCGGTCCCCAACGCTCGGGGACGACCCGCAGCAGCGACTTGCCCTGGCGGACCATGGCCCGCCGGTACTCGGCCCAGTCGGGGTGCTCGCCGGAGATGGACCGGTAGTACTCCACGAGCGGCTCGACGGCGTCGGGGACGTCGAGGATCACGGCGGTGCCGTCGATCTGGACCCAGGGACCGTTCCACTCGTCGGACAGGATGACCACGCTCACGCGCGGGTCCCGGCGCAGGTTGCGGGTCTTGGCGCGCTCGGGGTAGGTCGCGACGACGATCCGGCCGACGGTGTCCACTCCGCAGGTGACCGGGGATGCCTGGATCTCCCCGTCGGCGCGGTGGGTGATGATCAGGGCCCGGTGGCGGGGCCGGACGAAATCCAGTAGTTCCTCGCGGGCGACACGGGTGTTGGTGGCGATCGAGGGAGTCATGGCGACGACCTTACGGGGCGTGAGGAACGGAACCGTGCTCCGGCACGGTGGTCCCGACCCGCCGACCGGGGCCTGTTCGCCTTGAGCGAACAGGCCCCGGGGCGGGCGATCATGAGGATCGGATCGCACCGGTTCCCGCTCCCCCCACCGCCGACGGGAGGGGCGGGGCGGGGTCCGCGACACCACCGGGCCCGGCGATGACCGGGCCCGGACGGTGGATGTCGGCGGGGCGGGGGTCACCGCCGGCCCGGGGGTCGTCGGGGAACGCGCCGGGCCCGGACGGCCGGCCCGGGGACGACTGCCGGTGGGAAGACCGGTCGAGGACCGGCCGTCCGATGCCCCGGCGCCGGCGGCACGGGACCGGGCCGGCCGACCGGTTCACCGACGGTCGGCACGACCTCCCGGCCCGTACTTGCGGGCCATCCGGTCCTCCATCTCCCGGTGCCGCTGCTTGAACTCACGGCGTTGGTCGGCGCGCAGGCGGGCGTCGCTCCGGGATGCCTCCCACGCCTCCTCCCGCAAGAGCTTGCGATAACCGGAAAGCCTGCGTTCGGGCAACTCCCCGCTCTCCACGGCGGCGAGCACCGCGCAACCGGGCTCGGCGGTGTGGGAGCAGTCGGCGAACCGGCATTCCGCCGCGCGTTCCTCCACGTCCGTGAAGGTGCGCCGGATGCCCTCGCGGGCTCCCCACATGCCCACCCCGCGGACACCGGGGGTGTCGATGAGCACGCCGCCACCGGGCAGCGGGAGCAGGTCGCGGGCGGTGGTGGTGTGCCGGCCACGCCCGTCGGTCTCCCGGATTCGGCTCACCCGCTGTTCCTCCCGGCCCAACAGGGCGTTGACCAGGGTGGACTTCCCCGTTCCCGAGGGACCGAGGATCACGGAGGTGAGGCCGGTCAGCCGGTCGGCGAGGGCCTCCACGCCCTCCCCCGTACGGGAGGAGAGGGCCAGGACGGGGGTGCCGGGCACCACTGTGGCGGTGTCGACCATCGACTGGTCGGCGGCCGGGGCGAGGTCGGCCTTGGTGAGGACGACGATCGGTTGGGCACCCGCCGCCCACGCCAGGGAGACCAGGCGCTCGGTCCGGGCGGGCACGGGTTCGGCGTGCAGGGAGACGGTGATCACCACGCGATCGACGTTGGCGGCGAGCACCTGTGCCCCGCTGCGGCGACCCGCGCCGGAGCGGAGCAGTGCGGTGCGGCGGGGCAGCACCGTGTGCAGCCGCCACCGACTGTCGGGGAGCGGGGCGAGAACGGCCCAGTCACCGGGGCAGGGCCGCTCGGCCGGGTCCGTGACGGCACCGGGGTCGGCGGCGCCGGGGGTGTCGGCATGTTCGACACGCACCGGGCCGCGGTCGGTGATCAGGCGGCAGCCGCCGCGATCGACCCGCACGACCCGGCCCGGAACCAGGCCCCGGCCGGCGTGGGGGGAGAAGGCGTCGAAGACATCGTCGTTCCAGCCGTAGCGCAGAAGTTCCCCCGGATCGGGATACCCGGCGGTGCGGGCGCTGTCCGGGAGACCGGTGGCGGCCTCGACGGCGACAGGGTGGAGGGGGTCGGCGTGGAGGGGGTCGGGAAGACGGTCGGGGGTGTGCGGGATCTGCACGGGTGGGGTCCTCGGATGGGAGGGCGACCCGGCGGGCGCACGGCCCGATGTCGCACGCCGAACCCACCACTCGGCGCGGAAGGCACCGGCGGGGTGGAACGGTGGTGGCGGGGCGGGCCGGCTCAGCCGCGGGTCGCGGGCCGGTGAGGGGAAGGGGCGACGGGGCGGGCGGTGCCCGTGCCGTCGAGGGGGCTGTGCGCGACGGTGACGTCGGCGCCGATGATCACGAAGACGGCGACCATGCGTGCCACCTCCCTCCCGCACCCGGCGAGGGGCGCGTCGTGTACGGAAACGACGTGCGCGGAAACCGGGGTCCCGAGACCCCGGGCGGCTCCCGGGCGCCCACCGACCGGGGGCGCGGATCCAGCGTAGGGAGGGGTCGGGGGCGGGGCAACGGGTTTTCGGTTGGGCGGGACGGCGGGCGGGGCCGCTCCCGGGCGAGAGGCGGACGCGACCGTGGCGCGCGCTCGCGGGGCGGGGGTGATCGGGTGCACCCTGGAATGGTGGAGACATCCCGAACGGGATGGGTGTCGGGCCGCGCGCCGGGCCGCCCGTGTCGGTACACCGTGCCGCCGGGCCCGACCCGGTACGACCCGGGACCACCGAGGAACGATCGGCCCCGGGGCGCGGGCGTCCCCGCCCGGTGCCCGGGACCCTCCGGAGGTGACGATCGTGGAGCATGCCCACCGGACCGACGCGGTGCGAACCGTGACGGGCTGGCACATCGAATTGGAGTTCCGGGAGATCGGCTCCGAGACCCGGGCCGTTGCCCTGCTGCGGCTGCCCGACGGCACGGAACTGCGCGCCCGGGGTCACGCCGACCGGCACCCCGACGACCCGGAGCAGCCACGGGTCGGCGAGGAGGTCGCGGCGGCGCGTCTACTGGGCGACCTGTCCGCCCAGTTGCGGCACAAGGCGGAACACGAGATCGAGGAGGCCACGCGGATTCCCGCGCGGGTGCACCCCTGAGATGCGCCCCGGCACCGGGCCGGGTGCGGTCCGGCTCACGCGACGCGGCCCCGTCCACCGCCGTGAGGAGCGGTGGGCGGGGCCGCGTCACCCCGTCGGGCCCCGGTTCGTCCCCGGGGGTCAGAGGTCGGCGACCATCCCGGCGATCATGGCGCGGGAGACGTCCGTCGAGGCCGCCTCGATGACCAATTGGTTCATGATGTGCCGGTATCGCTCCACGTCGGCCGTCCGGTCGACGTAGTGACCGCTGAGCGGCTGCTCGATGTAGACGATGTCCGGCAGGTCGTCCACGGGGGGTCGCAGCAGCGTGATCGGGCCGCCCATCGCCGGATGCCCGCCGGCGGAGAAGGGCATGACCTGGATGGTGACGTTCGGCAGTTCGGACATCTCCAGCAGATGTCGCAACTGGGCCCGGTGCACCCGGGTCCCGCCGAGCGGGCGGCGCAGCGCGGCCTCGTCGATGACGACCCACAGCCTGACCGGTGGGACGCGGTGCAGGGCCCGGCGGCGCTCGATCCGCAGTTCGACCCGGCGCTCGACCGTCCTGTCGGCCTCGCCGTCGCGGGTGAGGCGGAACAGTTCGCGGGCGTAGTCCGCGGTCTGCAACAGACCGGGGATGAACTGGAGTTCGTATGCCCGGATGGTGTCGGCCGCCTGCTCCAGGCCGAGGAACAGCTCCAGGTGGCGGGGCACCACGTCGTGGTAGGTGTGCCACCAGCCGGGATTGTTGGCCTGTTCGGCGAGGGCGAGCAGGGTGGCGCGGTCGGCCTCGTCGGTGACGCCGTACAGGGTCAGCAGGTCCGAGACATCCCGGATCTTGAAGCCGGTGCGTCCCATCTCCAGGCGGCTGATCTTGGAGTGGGAGGCCCGGATGACGTCGCCGGCCTCGCTGCCGGTGACCCCGCACTGCTCGCGCAGTCGGCGGAGTTCCGCGCCGAGCGTCATCCGCGGGACGGTGGGACCCGTCGCGGTACCGGGCGATCCGGCCCCCGGATCACCGGTCCGGGCGCCCTCCGGTGTCATGAGGCTCATGTCCGTTCCCATGCCGTCGCCGTCACTCCGTATCGCCTCCGGGACGCGCCCCGCGCCCCGGTCCCGCGGTGCGGGCGGTCGGTGTCCACCGGCCGCCCGTACCCGCTGTTCCGTGGTCAGCATGTCACGGCTTGCGCCCCACCCCGCCGGCCGCGTGGACATCCGCCGGCGGCTCGAACGGGCTGGGCTCGGGCCGCCACTCGTAGCAGGGGACCACGCCGGGCTCGACGAGTTCCAGGCCGGTGAAGAACCGTCCGATCCGCTCGTGGCCGCGCAGGTGGTACACGACGGCGCCGCGCTCGTTGTGCATCCGCTGCGCCTCGTTCAGCTCGGGGCTGGTGTCGGTGCCGTCGCAGATCAGCAGGTGGCTGCCGGAAGGCAGGGCGGCGACCAGGCGGGAGACCGCGGCGTCGGCCACCTCGTCGTCGTAGTGACCGAGGATGCCGCTGAGGACCAGGGCGATCGGCCGGTCGAAGTCGAGGGTGTCGGCGGCGGTGCGCAGGATGGTGTCGGCGTCCCGCAGGTCGGCGTCGAGGTAGGCGGTCGCGCCCTCGGGGGTGCTGGTCAGCAGCGCCCGGGCGTGGGCGAGCACCAGCGGGTCGTTGTCCACGTAGACGACGCGGCTGTCGGGAGCCACCCGCTGGGCGACCTCGTG
Organism: Streptomyces sp. ST2-7A; assembly: GCF_021390475.1. Classification (GTDB taxonomy): domain Bacteria; phylum Actinomycetota; class Actinomycetes; order Streptomycetales; family Streptomycetaceae; genus Streptomyces. Next base: position 48,174 of record NZ_JAJUWS010000035.1, on the reverse strand, counting down.
GGTGTTGTCCACGGTGGGCAGACCGGTGCCGACGTCGAGGAACTGCCGGATGCCGGCGTCCTCGGCGAGGTACCGGATACCACGGCTCAGGAAGTGGCGGAAGGCCCGGGCGTTGTCGGCGATGGCCGGGAACGCGGCGGCGAACTGGTCGGCGGCGGCCCGGTCCACCTCGTAGTTGTCCTTGCCGCCGAGCCAGTGGTTCCACATCCGGGCGGAGTGCGGCACCGAGGTGTCGATGCCGGAGGTCGGCCGCTGCCGGGTGGAGGGTGCGTCGTCTGTCACGGAGGGGTCTCCCGGGTATCCGTCGGTAACAGGGCGCTTCGAACACCGGTCCCCCGCGTCGAGCGCCCGGGGAGCCGCCCGCGCGCGGCAACTTCCGAAATGCACATGGCAGTTGACACCGGCACGGTTGGCGAACCGCCAGCCTACCCGTCCCCGTCCCGACCAGCCAGGTCCCCCGGGTCCCGTCCTTCCCGAGTTCCTCCCGAATTTTTCCCGCATCTTCTCCGGTCGCCTTCCGGCCGTTTTCCGGCGGTCACACGCGACCCGGCCCGGCGTTCCCCGGCCGGGGAACGCCGGGCCGTCCGGAGGCGAACAGCGGACGGGGCGGACGGGTGGGTCGGCGCTCACCGGGAAGCGGGGCGTCCCGGATCCTCCCCGTCCGGGCCCGCGCCGTCCGGGTCCGCGCCGTCCGGGTCCTCGGCCTCCCGGTCCCCCGCGCTCCCGCGCCGCTTCCCCGACCGGCCCGTCCCGCTCCCGCCCGAGCGCAGCCGCTTCAGCTGCCGGCGCAGCTCCGCCGGGTTGAGCGACTCCGCCAGCAGGCGGGCGAAACGGTTACTGTCCGACTCCTCGACACCCTCCTTGTCCGCGCGGGTGCGACGCGTCCGGATCGCCTCCCGCACGGCCAGCAGCGCCGCCTCGCGGGCGCGGTCGGTCTCCGCCCGGCCGGCCGCGGTGGTCGCGGCCGGCCACACCCGGTCCAGCGCGGCGTTCAGGGCCGCCCCGACCAGCACGGCGAAGGCGGAGAACCCCAGCCACAGCAGAATGGCGACGGGCACCGCCAGGGAGCCGTAGATGCTCTGCCCCTCCACGGTGGTGCGCAGGTAGACCCGCATGCCCCAGGCGCAGGCCGCCCAGATCCCCAGTGCCACCAGGGCGCCCGGCAGGTCCTCGCGCCAGGGCGAGCGCACGGGGACGGCCACGTGGTACAGCGTGGTCAGGAAGCCGACGCACAGGGTCACCACCACCGGCCAGTACAGCGGGCGCATCACCGACTCCAGCTGCGGCACCCAGGTGAACATCAGGTCCGGCCCGATGGCCATGGCCGGGACCACGATCGCGCCGACGACCAGGCTGATCACGTACAGGGTGAAGGCGAGCAGACGCGTGGCGGCCGGGTTGCGATGGCCGTCCAGCCCGTACATCACGGTGATCGTGCCGACGAAGACGTTCACCGCCCGGGAACCGGACCACAGGGCGACGATGAAGCCGATCGACATGATGTCGGGACGGGCACCCTGCACCAGATCGTCGATGAGCGGTCGGACGACATCCTCCACGCCGCGCTCGGAGAGCAGCAGGCTCGAGGTGTCCAGGATCTGCAGCCGCACCCACTGGAGGGTGTCGGTGCCGGCGACGGCGTCGAGGCTGCTGAGCAGGCCGACCAGTCCCAGCAGCAGCGGGGGCAGCGACAGCAGGGTGAAGAAGGCGGACTCGGCGGCCAGGCCGATCACCCGGTGTTGGGAGCAGGAGGTGGCGGTGTCCTTCAGCAGCAGCCACAGCACCTTCGTCTTGGGGATGTCGCGGTAGCGGGCCCGCCGGAGGCCCTCCTCCCCGGAGCCGGCTGAGGCGCCGGAGATCGCCCCGGCCGCGTTCTCCGGCGCTCCGACGCCGGACGGGTCGTCGGGGCCGGCACCGCCGGTGGGGGGACGGTCGTCGCCGTCCCGCTCGTCGGGTCCCGGGGATGGTTTCTCGGTGGCCACGACACCTAACGTAGCCGGCATGGAGAGCCGTGCCACCGTCGCCACCCACACCGTGACCAATCAGCCGCCGGAGACCACCGGGCGGGACGCCTTCGCCGATGACCTGCCGCTGCGCGAGGCCGTCACCCGACACGCCCGACCGGAGCTGCGGGAGGAGATCGCGGCGGAACTCTCCGCCCTGGGGTGGGACGCCGGCTCGGCGGACCACCGCCGTGCGGGGGAACGGGCCGACGCCCACCCGCCGGAGCTGCGCACCCATGACCGGTTCGGACACCGGATCGACGAGGTGGAGTTCCACCCGGACTGGCACCGGCTGCTGGGGCGGGCCGTGGAGGGCGGGCTGACCGACGCCTGGGGCCGCCCCGACGGGCACCTGCGGCGGGCGGCCGGCTTCCACGTGTGGACCCGGGTGGAGGCCGGACACGGCTGTCCGCTGTCGATGACGCACGCGGCGGTGCCGGCGCTGCGCGCGGACCGGGAGCTCGCCGCGTTCTGGGAACCGCTGCTCACCTCCCACCGGTACGAGCCGGGGTTGCGGCCGGCCGGGGAGAAGGCGGGTGTGCTCGCCGGAATGGGGATGACGGAGAAGCAGGGCGGCTCGGACGTGCGCTCGGGCACCACCCGGGCCGAGCCGATCCCCGGCGGGGAGGGGCTGTACGCGCTGACCGGGCACAAGTGGTTCTGCTCGGCGCCGATGTCGGACGTATTCCTGGTACTGGCACACGCCCCGGGCGGGTTGAGCTGCTTCCTGCTGCCCAGGGTGCTGCCGGACGGGACCCGCAACTCCTTCCGGATCCAGCGGCTGAAGAACAAGCTCGGCAACCGCGCCAACGCCTCCTCGGAGGTGGAGTTCGACGGCACGACGGTGGCCCGGTTGGTGGGCGAGGAGGGGCGCGGGGTGGCGACCATCCTCGGAATGGTCGCCGCGACCCGCCTGGACTGCGTGACCGGTTCGGCGTCCCTGATGCGCGAGGCGCTGACCCGGGCGGTGCACCACACCGCGCACCGGGAGGCGTTCGGCGGGCGACTGGTGGACAAGCCGCTGATGCGGAACGTGCTGGCGGACCTGGCGCTGGAGTCGGAGGCCGCGACGGTGCTGGCGATGCGGCTGGCGGCGGCGTACGACCGGGCGGAGGACGGCGACGCGGCGGAGCGGCACCTGCTGCGGATCGCGCTGCCGGCGGCGAAGTACCGGGTGACCAAGGTGTGCACGCCGGTGGTGGCCGAGGCGCTGGAGTGTCTGGGCGGCAACGGTTACGTCGAGGAGTCGGGGATGCCCCGGTTGCTGCGCGAGGCGCCGGTGAACTCCATCTGGGAGGGCTCGGGGAACGTGCAGGCGCTGGACGTGCTGCGCGCGCTGCAGCGGGAACCGGGGGCGCTGAACGCGCTGCTCTCGGAGCTGGGCCGGGCCGCGGGCGCCGACCACCGCTTCGACGCCGCGCTCAAGGAGCTGTTGACGGAGCTGTCGGACCCGGAGGGGATCGAGGGTCGGGCCCGGCGGTTGGCGGAGCGGATCGCGCTGCTGACGCAGGCGTCGCTGTTGGTGCGGTACGCGCCGCCGGCGGTGGCCGACGCGTTCTGCGCCTCCCGGCTGGGCGGGGAGGGCGGCTGGGCGTTCGGGACGCTGCCGGGCGGGGCGGATACCCGGTCGATCGTGGAGCGGGCCCTGCCCGACCCGGGCTGACGGCCGGGCGGCGGGTTCGGCACCCCGGTGGTACCGGTGGTACCGGTGGTACCGGTGGTACCGGTGGTACCGGTGGTACCGGTGGTACCGGTGGTACCGGTGCCGGGACCGGTCCGGTGCGGCGACACCGGACCGGCCGGCCGGGCGCGTACCCGGTCCGCGCCCGGGCGGAACGCCCCCCGCCGGGTCAGTCGGCCGGCACGGGGCTGCTCGGTGTCCCTCCCCCGGGCGCCCGGTCCCGGGACGGGGGGTCACGGGGCCGGCGGCAGGAGGCGGCCGGTCACGGGGCCGGACCGGGACTCACACGGTGTTCAACCCGTGCGCGACGAAGATCTCCCGCGCCGCCTCTACCTGTTCGACGGTCGGCGGCGGGGTGTCCTCCAGCGGGAAGGGGATCCCCATCGCCTCCCACTTGGCGGCGCCCAGTCGGTGGAAGGGCAGCACGTCCACCCGGGTGACGTTGCCCAGGGAGGCGGTGAAGCGGGCGACGCCCTCCACGTTGGCCGGATCGTCGGTGAGCCCGGGCACCAGCACGAACCGCACCCACGCCTCCCGGCCCAGCCGGTCCAGGCGCCGGGCGAACTCCAGAGTGGGCCGCAGGTCCCGGCCGGTGACCCGGGTGTACGTCGCCGGATCCCGGGACTTGATGTCGAGGAGCACCAGGTCGGTGTCGGCCAGCAGCGCGTCGGAGGCCCGCGAGCCGAGGAAGCCGGAGGTGTCCAGGGCGGTGTGCAGGTCGAGTTCGCGCCGGCAGCGGTGCAGCACCTCGCCGGTGAAGACCGGCTGCAGCAGCGGTTCGCCGCCGCTGAGGGTGACGCCGCCACCGGCCGCCCGCAGGAAGGTCGCGCAGCGGGCGATGTCGGCCACCAGGTCGTCGGCGGTCATCCGGGTGCCGTTGCGCGGGTACCGGGTGTCGGGGTTGTGGCAGTACAGGCAGGCCAGCGGGCAGCCCGCGAGGAAGGCGACGAAGCGCGAGCCGGGACCGTCGACGCCGATCGACATGTCGGTGGAGTGCACGGAGCCGGTGACCGGACGCCGGGCCGCCGCCGCGGGGGTGACGGCGACGGGGCACGGCAGCTCGGTGACGGTGCCGGCCGGGCCGGCCCCCGCCGCCGCCGGGGAGAGGGCGGGGACCGGCGGACGGGGGGTCATCACACGCTCCCGTGGAAGGTACGGGCCAACACGTCGAGTTGCTGCTCGCGGGTGAGGCGGGTGAAGTGCACGGCGTAGCCGCTGACCCGGATGGTGAGGTCGGGGTACTCCTCGGGGTGCTCCATGGCGTCCCGCAGGGTCGCCTCCTCCAGGACGTTGACGTTCATGTGGTAGCCGCCGGCCGCCACGTGTCCGTCGAGGACACCCATCAGGTGGGTCGCCCGCTCCTCCGGGACCCGGCCCAGGGAGATCGGGGCGAAGGTCGTGGTCAACGAGATGCCGTCCTCCGCGTCGGGGAAGGGCAGGCCCGCCACCGACAGGGCGGAGGCCAGCGCGCCGCGGGTGTCCCGGCCGTTCATCGGGTTGGCGCCGGGTGAGAAGGGCACCCCGGCCGGACGACCGTCGGGGGTGGCGCCGGTCATCCGGCCGTAGACCACGTTGGAGGTGATGGTCAGCACCGACTGGGTGGGCCGGGCCCGGCGGTACGCGGGCAGGCGGCGCAGCCGGCGCATGAACCCGGAGACCAGGTCGCGGGCGATGGCGTCGGCGCGCTCGTCGAGGTTCCCGTAGGCCGGGTACTCGCCGTGCACGCGGTAGTCCACGGCCAGGCCGCGTTCGTCGCGGATCACCTCCACCCGGGCGTGCCGGACAGCGGAGAGGGAGTCCGCGGCGACGGCGAGGCCCGCGATGCCGCAGGCCATGGCGCGTTGCACGTCGCGGTCGTGGAGCGCCATCTCCAGCCGCTCGTAGTTGTACCGGTCGTGCATGGCGTGGATGACGTTGAGGGCGTGCATGTAGGTGCGGGCCAGGCGGTCGAGCACCGCGTCGTAGCGTTCGGTGAGCTCCTCGGCGTCCAACACGTCGCCGGTGATGGGCTCGAACCCGTCGAGCACGGTCTCGCCGGTGATCTCGTCCCGGCCGCCGTTGATCGCGTACAGCATGGCCTTGGCGAGGTTGACCCGGGCGCCGAAGAACTGCATCTGGCGGCCGGTCACCATCGGCGAGACGCAGCAGGCGATGGCGGTGTCGTCGCCGAAGCGGGGGCGCAGCCACTCGTCGGAGATGAACTGCAGGGCGCTGCTCTCCGCCGCGACCCGGGCGGCGTATTCGCGGAAGCCGAGGGGCAGTTCCGGTGTCCACAGCACGGTGAGGTTGGGCTCGGGGGCCGGGCCGAGGTTGTGCAGGGTGTGCAGGACCCGGAAGGTGGTCCGCGAGACCAGCGGCCGGCCGTCGGTGCCCAGGCCGCCCATGGTCCAGGTGACCCAGGTGGGGTCGCCGGAGAAGAGCTGGTCGTACTCGGGGGTGCGCAGGAAGCGGACCAGCCGCAGCTTGATGACCAGGTCGTCGACGAGTTCCTGGGCGCCGGCCTCGGTGAGCAGGCCCCGGTCGATGTCGCGCCGGATCCAGATGTCGAGGAAGGCGTCGAGGCGGCCGATCGACATGGCGGCGCCGTCCTGCTCCTTGATGGCGCCCAGGTAGCCGAAGTACAGCCACTGGACGGCCTCGCGGGCGTTCCGGGCCGGGCGGGAGACGTCGTGGCCGTAGGTGGCGGCCATCGTCCGCAGGTCCTCCAGCGCGCGGATCTGCTCGGCGATCTCGGCGCGGTCGCGGATGACCTCCTCGGTGGGCCGGCGGCCGTGCAGCAGGTGCTGGTCGGCGCGCTTGTCGGCGATCAGCCGGTCGGTGCCGTAGAGCGCGACCCGGCGGTAGTCGCCGATGATCCGGCCCCGACCGTAGGAGTCGGGCAGGCCGGTGATCAAGCCGGCGGAACGGCAGGCGCGGATCTCTGGGGTGTAGGCGTCGAAGACCGCGTCGTTGTGGGTGGTGCGGTAGCGGGTGAAGATCTCCTTGACCCGCTCGTCGGGCTCGTAGCCGTGCGCGCGCAGCGCGTTCTCCACGACCCGCCAGCCGCCGGCGGGCATGATGGCGCGCTTGAGGGGGGCGTCGGTCTGCAGGCCGACGATGATCTCCAGGTCGCGGTCGATCCAGCCGGGGGCGAAGGCGGTGAGGGAGGCGGGGGTGGCGGTGTCCACGTCCAGGACGCCGCCACGGGCGCGCTCCTCGCGCAGCAGTTCCCGCACCCGCCCCAGCAGGGCGGTGGTCCGCCCGGTGGGTTCGGCGAGGAAGTCGGCGTCGCCCTCGTAGGGGGTGTGGTTGTGACGGACGAAGTCGGCGACGTCGATCGCGTCCCGCCACAGGCCGCCCCGGAAGCCCTCGGGGGCCGCGCCGGGGACGGTGGGCGGGGCCGGCGCGGTGCCGGTCCCGAGGGGTGCGGCGGGTCGGTCGGGGCCGGGACCGGCGGGACGGGGGGTGGTGGCTCCGGGTCGTGCGCTCATGACGGTCACCTCTGTGGTGGTGATGCCGGCGGGGCGGCCGGTGGGACGCCCCGCCGGGGGTGGTCCGGGCTCCTCGCCCGGTCAGGCGGCGGTGGTTCCGGTGGGGGCCGACCCGGTGCGGTCCGAGGGAGCCGCTTCGGGGGTGCCGTCGGCGCGGACCGGCGGCTCGTAGGCCAGGCGCATGAGTTCCCGCATCTCGCCGAGCATCGGCATCCGCGGGTTGGCGGGGGCGCACTGGTCGGCGTAGGCGTTGCGGGCCTGCTGCGGCAGGGAGGCCAGGTACTCCTCCTCCGGGACGCCCGCGGCGCGGAAGGAGTCGGGGATGCCGCAGCGGTCCCGCAGGTCCTCCACCGCGCGGGCGAGGGACTCCACGCCCTCCTCCGGTGTGGCGGCGGGCAGGCCCAGGGCCAGGGCGATCTCCCGGTAGCGCTCCGGGGCCCGGTAGGTCTCGTACTTGGGCCAGGCGGAGAGCTTGGTGGGGACGCCGCCGTTGTGCCGGATGACGTGCGGCAGCAGGATCGCGTTGGTGCGACCGTGGGCGATGCGGAAGGTGTGGCCCAGGGTGTGCGCCATGGCGTGCACCATGCCGAGGAAGGCGCTGCCGAAGGCCATGCCGGCGACGGTGGCGGCGTTGTGCATCCGCTCGCGGGCGACCGGCTGCCGGGCCCCGTCGCGCACGCAGGTCTCCAGGTTGCCGAAGATCAACCGGATGGCCTGCAGGCACAGCCCGTCGGTGTAGTCGTTGGCGTAGACCGACACGTACGCCTCGATGGAGTGGGTCAGGGCGTCGAAGCCGGAGTCGGCGGTGACCTCCGGGGGGAGGGTCGTGGTCAGCTCGGGGTCGACGATCGCCACGTTCGGGGTCAGCGCGTAGTCGGCGAGCGGGTACTTGCGGGCGGCGGCCGGGTCGGAGATCACCGCGAAGGGGGTGACCTCGGCGCCGGTGCCGGAGGTGGTGGGCACGGCCACCAGGCGGGTGCGGGCGCCGGGGGTGGGGAAGGGGAAGGCCCGCTTGCGGATGTCGAAGAACTTCTCGCGCGCGTCGGCGAAGGAGACCTCGGGGTGCTCGTGGAGCAGCCACATGACCTTCGCCGCGTCGATCGGGGAGCCGCCGCCGAAGGCGATGATGGTGTCCGGGTCGAACTCGCGGATGCGGGCGGCGCCGCGCTCCACGGTGGCCAGTTCGGGGTTGGGCTCGATGTCGTCGATGATCTGCAGGTGGACCGGCTCGGTGCGCGAGCGCAGGACCCTCTTGAGACGGTCCAGCAGGCCGATGCGGTCCATGGTGCGGTCGGTGACGACGGTGACCCGGGCCAGGCCGGGCATCTCCGCGAGGAACCGCAGCGAGTTGCGCTCGAAGTAGATCTCCGGCGGCACGCGGAACCACTGCATGTTGGTGGTGCGGTTGCCGATCCGCTTGATGTTGAGCAGGTGCTCGGCGCCGACGTTGTCGGAGACCGAGGTGCGGCCCCAGGAGCCGCAGCCCAGGGTGAGCGAGGGGCGGAAGGAGTTGTAGATGTCACCGACGCCGCCCAGGGCCGCGGGGGCGTTGACGATGATCCGCACCGCGCGCATCCGGCGGCCGAACTCCTCGGCGACCTCCGGGTCCTCGGCGTGCACCACGGCGCTGTGGCCGGCGCCGTCGAAGTCGACCATGCGCTCCGCCAGGCGGATGCCGGTGGCGGTGTCGTCGGCGGTGAGGACCGCCAGGACCGGGGAGAGCTTCTCGCGGGTGAGCGGCTCGCCGGGGCCGACGTCCTCGCACTCGGCGAGCAGCACCGAGGTGCCCTCGGGGACGGTGAAGCCGGCGCGCTCGGCGATCCACCGGGCGTCGCGGCCCACGACCTCGGAGTTGAGGCGCCCGCCGGCGCGACCCTTCCCGTCGGCGTCCGCGCCGAACATCAGGCGCTCCAGGAGGCGCTTCTCCTCGGCACCGACCAGGTGGGCGCGCAGCCGGCGGAACTCCTCCAGCGCCTGGTCGCGGATCTCCCGGTCCAGGACGACGGCCTGTTCGGCGGCGCAGATCATGCCGTTGTCGAAGGTCTTGGAGAGCACGATGTCGTGCACGGCGCGCGGCACCCGGGCGGTGCGGTGGATCCAGGCGGGGACGTTGCCGGCGCCCACCCCCAGGGCGGGCTTGCCGCAGGAGTAGGCGGCGCGGACCATCTCGTTGCCACCGGTGGCCAGGATGGTGGCGACGGCCGGGTGACGCATCAGGGCGTCGGTGGCCTCGCGGGAGGGCTCCTCGATCCACTGCACGCAGTCGGCGGGGGCGCCGGCGGCGACCGCCGCGTCGCGGATGGTGCGGGCGGCCTCGGCGCTGCACCGCTGGGCGGAGGGGTGGAAGGCGAAGACGATGGGGTTGCGGGTCTTCAGGGCGATGAGGGCCTTGAAGAGGGTGGTGGAGGTGGGGTTGGTGACCGGGGTGAGCGCGGCGACGACGCCGATCGGCTCGGCGATCTCGGTCACGCCGCTCAGCTCGTCGCGGGAGATGACACCGACGGTGCGCATGTCGCGCATCGAGTGGGTGACGTGCTCGCAGGCGAAGACGTTCTTGACCGCCTTGTCCTCCATGACGCCGCGGCCGGTCTCCTCGACGGCGATGGCGGCGAGGTCGTCGTGGCGGGCGAGCCCCGCGAGGGAGGCGCGGCGCACGATGTGGTCCACGGTCTCCTGGTCGCGGCTCTCCCACTCGCGCAGGGCCCGCTCGGCGCGGCCGACGAGGGCGGCGACCCGGTCGCCGGCCCGCACGGCGGCCTCGGCCGGTCGGGGCGCGGTGGCGCCGTCGGTCCCGGCGGTGGGGCGGGGGGCGGCCCCGCCGGCGGGGCGGGTGGGGGCGGTGCGTGCCATCTGGATCACCTCGTGTGTGCCGGCGTGTCCGGGCCGGTGTCCGGGCGGGGTCGTGTGGTGGCGCCCGTACTCATTGGATCCCGGCGGCACCGGTTCGCGCCGCCCGCGAACGGCCCCATGGGTGGGCCGGGTGGTACCGGTCCGGAAGGGCCGGACGGCGGGCCGGCGGGGCTGTTCGGCAGCCGGCGGGGATCGCCGTGACGGGAGTGTGCTGGGATGACCGTGTGAACGGTTCGATCACTCCACACGGTGGACGGCGGGAACCCGGCGGGGCCGGGGAGCCCGGTGGGCGGAACGGAACGGACGGGGTGGAGGTGGTCACCTGGTATCTCGAACAGACCTCGCCGACGGACCCGCGCCCGGCGGATGCCCCCGATCCCGCGCAGGGGGTGCGCGTCGCATGGGCGCGGGTCCCGTGTCCCGAGTTCAGTCGCTTCCTCTATACCGCGGTGGGCGGGGACGTGAGCTGGACCGACCGCCTGTCCTGGGACCGCGAGCGGTGGCGGGCCTTCCTGGAGCGGCCGGGCGTGGAGACCCGGGTGGCGTATGCGCGGGACACCCCGGCGGGCTTCATCGAACTGGAGGGGCAGTCGGACGGCGTGGTGGAGATCTCCTACTTCGGCCTGCTGCCGGATTTCCGGGGACGCCGCATCGGCGGCCACCTGCTGTCGGAGGGAGTGGCACGGGCCTGGGACCTGGCGGAGCGGTGGCCCGGACGGGAGGAGACCCGTCGGGTGTGGGTGCACACCTGCAGCCTGGACGGGCCGCACGCGCTGGCCAACTACGAGCGGCGCGGTTTCCGGGTGTACGACGTCCACCGGGAGGTGGAGACGGTACGGTCGGCGCCCGGTCCGTGGCCGGGCGCGTGAGGCGGGGTCGTTCCGCCGGGGTGTCGGCGGTGCCCGGCGCGGGAGCCGTGGCGAGCGGCCGCGCAGGCCCGGGTGCGGCCCGGGCCATGGTGCGGACGGGGATGGGGAGGTTCCGGACGGAACACCCGGACGGGTCGGTGGAGAACGGTTTCGACCGATGCCCCCTCCCCCGCGACATCCGAACGGGCGTCCCGTCCGCTCACCCCACCGGGGGGGTGACCGGGATCACTCGTCCCGAATGACGGGACGACTATGCCCGCATAGTGGATAACGGTGGACTGCCCCCGGTCCTCCGTGCCACGCTTCCGTCATGTCTCGAGCTGGAATTGCCCTGGTGAGTCGGCGCCACGTCGATCTCGGCCGAATGTCCAGCGCCATGTGTTCGGCGCGCTGAGAGTCCCAGCACCGCCGTTTCCCCCCGCCGCCCCCTCTTTCCGGGCGCACCCCTCCCGCACCATCCGGTCCCACCGCGGCCGAGCGCGCCCGCACGCGTTCCCGCAGGTGGGGGCCGCCCAGCTGCCTGCCGAAGGACCAGACACCGCCATGGCCGACACGCCGCGCAAGCCCGTCGCCCCGACCCGTCGCAAGGCCGGCCGCCACCGCGGCGAGGGCCAGTGGGCCGCCGGGCACTTCACCCCGCTCAACGCCAACGAGCAGACCAAGAAGGACGACGACGGTCTCAATGTGCGGACGCGCATTGAGACGATCTACGCCCATCGCGGTTTCGACTCCATCGACGGCGCGGACCTGCGCGGCCGGATGCGCTGGTGGGGTCTGTACACCCAGCGCCGCCCCGGCATCGACGGCGGCCGGACCGCGATCCTGGAGCCGGAGGAGCTGGACGACGAGTACTTCATGCTCCGGGTCCGCATCGACGGCGGCCGACTGAGCACCGAGCAGCTGCGGGTGCTGGCGGGGATCTCCGAGGAGTTCGCCCGGGGTACCGCCGACATCACCGACCGGCAGAACCTCCAGTACCACTGGATCCGGGTCGAGGACGTGCCCGAGATCTGGCGTCGGCTGGAAGCGGTGGGACTGTCCACCACCGAGGCCTGCGGTGACACCCCCCGCGTCGTCCTCGGTTCGCCGGTCGCCGGCATCGCCGCCGACGAGATCATCGACGGCACCCCCGCCATCGAGGAGATCCAGCGCCGGGTGGTGGGCAACAAGGCCTTCTCCAACCTGCCGCGCAAGTTCAAGTCCGCGGTCTCCGGTTCCCCTCTGCTGGACGTGGCCCACGAGATCAACGACGTCTCCTTCGTCGGTGTGCGCCACCCCGAGCACGGACCGGGCTTCGACGTCTGGGTCGGCGGCGGCCTGTCCACCAACCCGAAGATCGGCGTGCGGCTGGGCGCCTGGGTGCCGCTGGAGGAGGTGCCGGAGGTCTACGAGGGCGTCGTGGCCATCTTCCGCGACCACGGCTACCGCCGACTGCGCACCCGCGCCCGGTTGAAGTTCCTGGTCGCCGACTGGGGCCCGGAGAAGTTCCGGCAGGTGCTGGAGAACGACTACCTGAACCGCGAGCTGCTCGACGGCCCCGCCCCCGAGGTGCCCGTGGAGCGGTGGCGCGACCACGTGGGCGTGCACCGCCAGCGCGACGGCCGCTTCTACATCGGCTTCGCCCCCCGGGTGGGCCGGGTCGACGGCACCACCCTGGGCCGGATCGCCGACCTGGCCGAGGAGCACGGGTCGCAGCGGGTGCGCACCACCGTCGAACAGAAGATGATCATCCTCGACGTTCCCGAGGAGCGCGTGGAGTCGCTGGTCACCGGGCTGGAGGCGCTGGACCTGCGGGTCACCCCCACCCCGTTCCGGCGCGGCACCATGGCCTGCACCGGCATCGAGTTCTGCAAGCTCGCCATCGTCGAGACCAAGGGGCGGGCCTCCTCCCTCATCGACGAGTTGGAGAAGCGGATGCCGGACTTCGAGGAGCCCGTCACCATCAACCTCAACGGCTGCCCCAACTCCTGCGCGCGCATCCAGACCGCGGACATCGGTCTCAAGGGGCAGCTGGTCACCGACTCCGAGGGCCGCCAGGTCGAGGGCTACCAGGTCCACCTCGGCGGCTCGCTGGGACTGGACCCCGGCTTCGGCCGCAAGGTGCGCGGGTTGAAGGTCACCGCCGAGGAACTGCCCGACTACGTCGAGCGGGTGCTGCGGACCTTCTCCGAACAGCGCGAGGAGGGCGAGCGGTTCGCCCAGTGGGCCGCCCGGGCCGACGAGAAGGCGCTGTCGTGAGCGAGCGCGCCGCCCCGTACCACTGCCCGTACTGCGGTGACGAGGACCTGCGGCCCAACGAGGAGGGCCACGGCGCCTGGGAGTGCTCGGCCTGCAACCGCGCCTTCCGTCTGAAGTTCCTCGGCCTGCTGGCCTCCGGGCTGCGCCGCACCGGCGGCGTCCGCGCCGACGCAGCCGGGGGCACCGACCGCCCCGACGACCCCGAGGGGAGCGCCGCATGAGCACCATCACCACGGAGGACCCGCGCGAACTCGCCGAGCGGGCGGGCCGCGACCTGGAGGACGCCTCCGCGTCCGACATCCTGCGCTGGGCCGTGCGGACCTTCGGCCCCCGCTTCTGCGTCACCTCCTCGATGGAGGACGCGGTCGTGGCCCACCTGGCCTCCCGGGTGGCGCCGGGCGTGGACGTGGTCTTCCTGGACACCGGCTACCACTTCCCCGAGACCATCGGTACCCGGGACGCGGTGGCCGCCGTCATGGACGTCAACGTCATCACCCTCACCCCCCGGCGGACGGTGGCCGAGCAGGACGCCGAGCACGGCCCGCGCCTGCACGACCGCGACCCCGACCTGTGCTGCGCGCTGCGCAAGGTCGAGCCGCTGGAGCGCGGCCTGACCGGCTACGACGCGTGGGCCACCGGTCTGCGCCGCGACGAGTCCCCCACCCGGGCGAACACCCCGGTCGTGGGGTGGGACGAGCGCCGCCGCAAGGTGAAGGTCTCCCCCATCGCCCGCTGGACACAGGATGACGTGGACGCCTACGTCGCCGAGCACGGCGTGCTGACCAACCCCCTCCTCCAGGACGGTTACGCCTCCGTCGGCTGCGCCCCCTGCACCCGGCGGGTCGCCGCCGGCGAGGACGCCCGGGCGGGCCGCTGGGCCGGCCGGGGCAAGACCGAGTGCGGACTGCACGGCTGATGGCCGCTCCCGCACCGCGGACCGCCCCGGCCCACCGGGAACCCACGACGCACCTCGAAGGGAACGCGAGATGAGCAGCGGCACCGATCTGCCGGGCGCCACCGTCTGGCTCACCGGGCTGCCGAGCGCGGGCAAGACCACCATCGCCCGCGCCGTCGCCGACCGACTGACCGCCGCCGGACACCGCGCGGAGGTGCTGGACGGCGACGAGATCCGCGAGTTCCTCTCCGCCGGCCTGGGCTTCTCCCGCGAGGACCGGGACACCAACGTGCGGCGGATCGGCTTCGTCGCCGAACTGCTGGCCTCCAACGGCGTGATCGCGCTGGTGCCGGTCATCGCGCCCTACGCCGACAGCCGCAAGGCCGTGCGCGCCCGACACGACGCCGAGGGCACCGCCTACCTGGAGGTGCACGTCGCGACGCCGGTGGATGTCTGCTCCGAGCGGGACGTCAAGGGCCTGTACGCCCGGCAGGCGGCCGGCGAGCTGTCCGGCCTGACCGGGGTGGACGACCCGTACGAGGCACCGACCGCCCCGGACCTGCGGATCGAGACCGACGGGCGGAGCGTCGCCGAGTCCGCCGACGCCGTGCACGCGCTGCTGACCGAGAGGGGACTGGCATGACCACCACGGTGACCCCGGCGGCCGACACCGCCATCGACACCGCCGACAACCCGTTCGCGCTCTCCCACCTGGACGCGTTGGAGTCGGAGGCGGTGCACGTCTTCCGGGAGGTGGCGGGTGAGTTCGAGCGGCCGGTGATCCTGTTCTCCGGCGGCAAGGACTCCATCGTGATGCTGCACCTGGCGTTGAAGGCGTTCGCGCCGGCGCCGGTGCCGTTCGCGCTGCTGCACGTGGACACCGGCCACAACTTCCCCGAGGTCATCGACTACCGGGATAGCACGGTGGCCCGGCACGGGCTGCGGCTGCACGTGGCCTCGGTGCAGGAGTTCATCGACCGCGGCGAGCTGCGCGAGCGCCCCGACGGCACCCGCAACCCGCTGCAGACGGTGCCGCTGCTGGACGCCATCACGAGTAACCGTTTCGACGCGGTCTTCGGCGGTGGACGGCGCGACGAGGAGAAGGCCCGCGCCAAGGAGCGGGTGTTCTCCCTGCGCGACGAGTTCGGCGGCTGGGACCCGCGCCGCCAGCGCCCCGAACTGTGGCAGCTGTACAACGGCCGGCACGCGCCGGGCGAGCACGTGCGGGTCTTCCCGCTGTCGAACTGGACCGAGCTGGACGTGTGGCAGTACATCGAGCGCGAGGTCATCGAGCTGCCGGCGATCTACTACGCCCACCGCCGCGAGGTCTTCGCCCGCGACGGCATGTGGCTGGCCCCCGGTGAGTGGGGCGGGCCCCGCGAGGGCGAGAGGGTGCAGGAGCGCCTGGTGCGCTACCGCACCGTGGGCGACATGTCCTGCACCGGCGCGGTGGACTCCGACGCCGACACCATCGAGAAGGTGATCGTCGAGATCGCCGCCTCCCGACTGACCGAACGCGGCGCCACCCGGGCCGACGACAAGCTCTCGGAGGCCGCCATGGAGGACCGCAAGCGCGAGGGGTACTTCTGATGACGACCACACCCGCACCCACCGCCTCGACCGCCTCGGCCGCGTCAACGACATTGTTGCGCTTCGCGACCGCCGGATCGGTGGACGACGGCAAATCCACCCTGGTCGGCCGGCTGCTGCACGACTCCAAGTCGGTGCTCACCGACCAGCTCGAGGCCGTCGAGCACGCCTCCCGCAGCCGCGGCCACGCGGCCCCGGATCTGGCGTTGCTCACCGACGGTCTGCGCGCCGAGCGCGAGCAGGGCATCACCATCGACGTGGCCTACCGCTACTTCGCCACCCCCGCGCGCCGCTTCATCCTGGCCGACACCCCCGGGCACGTGCAGTACACCCGCAACATGGTCACCGGCGCCTCCACCGCGCACCTGACCGTGATCCTGATCGACGCCCGGCACGGGGTGGTCGAGCAGACCCGCCGGCACGCCGCGGTCGCCGCCCTGCTGCGGGTCCCGCACGTGGTGCTGGCGGTCAACAAGATGGACCTCATCGACCACGACGAGGCCGCCTTCGGCGCCATCGCCGAGGAGTTCACCGCCTACGCCGCCTCGCTGGGGGTGCCGGAGGTCACCGCCATCCCGATCTCCGCCCTGAACGGCGACAACGTCGTGGTCCGCTCGGCCGCCATGGACTGGTACACCGGCCCCACCGTGCTGGAACACCTGGAGGGCGTGGAGGTGGGCCACGACCCGGGCGCCGAGCCGGCCCGCTTCCCCGTGCAGTACGTCATCCGCCCACAGAGCGCCGAGCTGCCGGACTACCGCGGCTACGCCGGGCAGATCGCCGCCGGCGTGCTGCGCGTCGGGCAGCCGGTCACCGTACTGCCCTCCGGTCGCACCACCACCGTCAACGCCATCGACCTGCTCGGCGAGCCGGTGGACGTGGCATGGTCCCCGCAGTCGGTGACCGTGCGCCTGGCCGACGACCTGGACATCTCGCGCGGCGACCTGATCGCCGCCGGCCCCCTGGCCGAGCCGGTCCGGGAGATCACCGCCACCGCCTGCCACCTGCACGACCGGCCCCTGACGCCCGGCGCGCGGGTGCTGCTCAAGCACACCACCCGCACCGTCAAGGCCATCGTCACCGAGATTCCCTCCCGGCTCTCGTTGGCCGACCTGACCCGGGAGCCGAATCCCGGGCAGCTGGCCGCCAACGACATCGGCCGGATCGTCGTGCGCACCGCCGAACCGCTGGCCGTGGACGCCTACGCCGACTCCCGCCGCACCGGCTCCTTCCTGCTGATCGACCCCGCCGACGGCTCCACCCTCACCGCCGCCATGGCCGGGGACGCCTTCGCCGACGCCCGTGGCGCCGGTGAGACCTCCCCCACCGCCCCCGACGAGGAAGGCTGGGACTTCTGACATGAGCACCGGACTGGTCGCACCCACCGTTTCCGCCCCCGCCGCCGCGCGGGGCACCACCCCCGACCGTGCCGTGCGCCTGGAGGGCGTCTCCAAGGTGTACGGCACCGGGGACCGGGCCCAGCTCGTCCTGGACTCGATCGACATGCGCGTCGCCCCCGGCGAATTCGTGTGCCTGCTGGGGGCCTCGGGCTGTGGCAAGTCCACTCTGCTCAACCTGGTGGCGGGGCTGGACCGGCCCAGCGCCGGCGACGTCACCGTGGCCGGCGGCCGACCGGCCCTGATGTTCCAGGACCACGCCCTGTTCCCCTGGCTCAGCGCCGGCCGCAACATCGAACTGGCCCTGCGCCTGGCCGGCGTCCCCCGCGAGGAACGCCGGGACCGCGCCGAGGAACTCCTCGAGCTGGTCCGACTGCCCGGCGCCCACCGCAAGCGCGTCCACCAGCTCTCCGGCGGCATGCGGCAGCGCGTCGCCCTGGCCCGCTCCCTGGCCCAGGGCAGCGGCATCCTGCTGATGGACGAACCCTTCGCCGCCCTGGACGCCATCACCCGCGACCTGCTCCACGAGGAACTGAGCCGGGTGTGGCGCGAACGCCGCCTCACGGTCCTGTTCGTCACGCACAACGTCCGCGAGGCCGTACGGCTGGGACAGCGCGTCGTCCTGCTCTCCTCCCGCCCCGGACGCGTCGCCCGGGAATGGAACGTGGACCTGCCCTTCCCGCGCCGCATCGAGGACAGCGGTGTGTCCGCGCTGGCCACCGAGATCACCGGGCACCTGCACGAGGAGATCGTTCGCCATGCCCGGGCCTGAGACCGACACCGGAACCCGCCCGGGGACCTCCCCGCACGACGGCGGGTCCGGGCCGGGCGACGACTCCCGGGAGATGGCCTCCGGGCTCGACGCCCTGGAGTCCGGTGTCGACGCCCCCCGTCCGCTCCACCGTCGTCTCCTGCACCGCGCCGGACCGCCGCTGCTGGCCATCGCGCTGGTCCTGGTGGTCTGGCAGATCCTCGCCACGCTCGGCCGTCCGGCGACGCTGCCGGCCCCCGGCGCGGTGTGGGGCGAGTTGGTGGAGGCCAACCGGCAGGGGGACCTGCTGCCGGCGATCGGTCACAGCCTGCTGCGCTGCGTGATCGGATTCGGCGCGGCGGCGGCCATCGGGCTCCCGCTGGGCCTGCTGCTGACCCGGGTGACGGTGATGCGGACGGTCCTGCGGCCCATCCTGACCGCGGTGCAGTCCCTGCCGGCGGCGGCCCTGGTGCCGGTGGCGGTGCTGGCACTGGGCAACTCCGAGGGCGCGGTCTACGCCGTGGTCCTGCTCGGCGCGGTACCGTCGATCGCGGTGACCGTCGCCTCCGCCGTGGATCAGCTGCCACCGCTGCTGCTGCGGGCCGGTCGTTCGATGGGCGCCACGGGTGTGCGGGGCGCCGCCCTGATCACCGTCCCCGCCGCGATGCCGGGCTTCATCGCGGCTCTCCGACAGGGATGGACCTTCGGTTGGCGGGCCCTGATGACGGCGGAATTGATTACGGCGACCCCTTTGCCCGGTTTGGGTGAGATGCTGGCGAATGGGAACCGGGAGGGCTCGATGAGTCTGGTGCTCGCCTCGGTCTCCCTGATCCTGGTGGTGGGAGTGGTCGTGGAGTCCGCGATCTTCCGCCCCCTGGAGCGCCGGGTGCTCACCGGGCGCGGCCTGGCCACCGGCTGACGCCGCACCGGACCCGGGGACCCGTGCCGGAACACGGCACGCCGCGAACGAAAGTCGACCACTATGCACGGGATCACGGACAACGACACCGCAACGGTGGTGGGAGGGCCCTCACGGACGACCGGCCCACCGCTGCTGATCGTGGCCCACGGCAGTCGTGATCCGCGTCACCCGGCGACCGTGGCGCTGCTCGCCGAGCGGGTCCGGGCCATGCGCCCCGACCTGCCGGTGCGGGTCTGCCACCTGGAGTTCAACCTGCCCAACCCGGCACAGGCGCTGGCCGGCCTGTACGCCGCCGGCGAGCGGCGGGTGATCGCGGTGCCGCTGCTGCTGACCCGGGCCTTCCACGCCAAGACCGACATCCCCGGCGTGCTGTCCCGGGAGGTCCGCGGGCTGCCGGGGATGCGCGTGGAGCAGGCCGACGTGCTCGGCCCGGACCTGCTGCTGCGGGCCGCCATGACCCGGCGGCTGCACGATGCCGGCATCTCCCCCGCCCACCACGCCGAGACCGGCGTGGTCCTGGCCGCGGCGGGATCCTCCGACCCGGAGGCGATCGCGGTGATCGCGGAAACCGCGCGGGAGTGGCGGCGTGCCGAGGGATGGCACGCCGTGCGACCCGCGTTCGCCTCCGCCTCCCCGCCCACCACGGCGGACGCCGTGCGCGCGCTGCGCGCCGAGGGCGTCCGCCGGGTGGCGGTGGCCCCCTACGTGATCGCGCCGGGCCGACTGCCGGACCGCATCCTGCGCGGTGCCGAGGAGGCCGGCGCGGACGTGGTGGCGCAGGTTCTGGGCGACGCGCCCGAGCTGGCACGCCTGATGCTGCGCCGCTACGACGCGGCCGGGACCGGCCGCGTCCCGCGGGCTCGTCGGATGGGCGTTCCGCCGGGACGCGGCCGGCTCCCCGGCCGGCTCGCGGTCGGCTCCCGGCGGCGCTGAGGGCCTGAGCCGGCGGGGCGGGTCGGGAGGCACGGGGCGGCCCCGTTCCGGGCGGGTGACATTCCGGCGGCGGGCACGGGGAACCGGAGCCCGCGCGGTCGTCTTGGCGTCCCATCCGGGAGCGTGGCCCGAAACTCCGGTGGAGGCGCCGCGCCCCGACGACCACGGGTGTCCCGGGGCCCCCTCCCCCACCTCCCCGTCACCTTCCGCACCCCGGCTCACGTCCCGTTCCGCGTCCCGCGTGCCGGGGCCGTTTCGTGATTCCGCCCGACACCCCGGGGGTCCGCGCGGGGGGTTCGGCGCGTTAGCCTTCCAGAGTGCCGGATGATCCCTCGGAACCACGGAACGGAGCGAGGCCACCGCGCGGTGTCGCGCTGTCGCTCCTCATCAGCATGGGCGCGTGGCTGTTCTTCGGTTCCCCCATGGGTGGGAACCGCGGCGGGCCCCTCGAGGAGTCCGCGGGCGGGTGGGTCGTGCTGCCGGCCGATCGTTCGGAGGGCTCGCGGTGCGGCTGGGACGGCACCTGGGCGATCCTCCGGTACCAGGGTGCCGAACCCGACCGGGTCGGTGAGGACCTCGCCGTGCAGCCGGGCGATCGCTGGGAGTTCGAGAACGGCTGGGAGGCCGCCGAGTGGCTGCGGGCCCTCGCCGGTGAGCCCCTGCCCGGCGCCCCGCAGGAGGGCATGGACGCGGAGGAGATCGCCGAATTCCTCCAGAGCGCCCCCGCCACCTGGCGGTACGGCGGCCGAACCGCCTGCGTGGTCGGTTCCGGCGACTCCCCCGGCCCGACCGGACGCTGATGGGGCCGGACGCGGATCGGGAAGCCGTGGGCGGGAAGGCGACCGTCGCCGGGGAACACCCGCCGTTCTTCGTCTACGGCACCCTGCGGCGCGGCGGCCGGTACCACGAGGCGTGTCTCGGCGGGCGCGTTGTCACCGGCTCCGGGCCCGAGCCGGCGATCCTGCCCGGCGCGTCCCTGTTCCGGGGCCCCGGCTACCCGTACGCGGTGCCCGAACCCGACCGCCCCGACGCCTTCGTGCGCGGGGAACTGTTCCGCCCGCTGCCCGGCCGGGACGCGGAGGTGCGGGAGGTCCTCGACCGCCTGGAGGGGTACCGGCCCGGCGCCCCGGACAACCTCTACGAACCGGTGGTGGCCCGGGTGCTGCGTCCCGACGGCACGGCCGTGCGGGCACGGCTGTACGTCGCGGCGCCGGCCCTCGCCCGGCGGCTGCGGGTCGAGGGGGAACGGATACCGGGCGGGGACTGGATGGCGGACGGGGTCGCCCGGATCGGGCCGGCCGACGCCTCCGACGGGCCGGCGGGCTGATCCGGGCGTTCGTCATGCCGCCGTCGTGCCGCTCGTCATGCCACCGTTCGTGCCGCCGGTCGGACCCGGGCACCGGCACGACACGGTTCGAGTGGGATCCACCGCTCCCGAACCGGTCACTCCCCGCCGCGCACGACCCGCAGCACCGCCTCCTCCTTCTCCGCCGGCACCCCCGGCCGCCGGACTCCCGAGCCCGCCGGGTGGGGGATGCCCAGCGGATCGGCCTCCGCCGGCAGGCCGCGCAGCCAGGCGAGGGTGTCCGCGACGGTCTCCGTCACCGGGCGGCAGCGCAGCCCCGCCGCCCGGGCGCGACCGGTGTCCGAGCGGTACAGCATGTCGTGCACCTCACCCGGCGGGAACCACATCGGCAGCTCGGTGAAGGGGTCGACGCCGGCGGCGAGCACCGTCCGCGGGTCGGCCCAGACCAACTCGGCGTCGGAGTCGACGGCCGCCCGGCAGGCCTCCAGAAACCCCTCCATCGTGGTGTGCCCCGACACGCTCACCGTGTCGTGGGCCCCGCCCAGCCCGTGTTCGGCCGCGTCCAGGCACCAGGCGGCGAGGTCCCGGGCGTCGATCCACTGCATCGGCAGGTCCCGCGGCCCCGGCGCGAGGACCGGCCCGCCGCGCTCCATCCGCCGCAACCACCAGGGCAGCCGACCGATGTTCTCGTGCGGGCCGAGGATGATGCCGGCGCGGGCGAACAGGGCACGGTCGCCGAACTCCCGCAGGGCCGCCAGTTCACCTCCGCGTTTGTCGGCGGGGTAGTCGACGGAGTCGGCGTCCGGGGAGGCATCCACCGTCGGGGAGTCCTCGTTCATCCCGGCGACCGGCGGCGGGGCGTAGACCGAGCGGGAGGAGACGTACACGTACCGTCCGACGCGCGGCTCCAGCAGTCGCGCGGTGTCGCGCACCGCCCGGGGCGCGCCGATCCAGGTGTCCGCGACGATGTCCCACTCCCCCTCGGCCAGGGCCGCCAACCCGCCCTCCGGGGCGAGTCGGTCGCCCAGCGCCACCTCCGCCCCCTCGGGGGCGGGCCGGGTCCCCCGGTTGAACACCGTCACGTCCCAGCCGCGGGCCACCCCGTCCTCGGCGAGTGCCCGTCCCACGAATTCCGTCCCGCCCAGCACCAGTAGTCTCATGTCCCCGACCCTCTCCCGGAACGGGGCCCTCCGCCCGTGGTTCACGCCCGTCGCGGAATCGCCCCTGGCGTAACGGCTCCGGGAACTCCCCCGGTCCCGGGGCTCCCGTGGGCCCCTTCCGGGGAACGCGCCGGCGGCTCCCGGGCGCGCGCTACCGTCCACCGGGTGCGTACTACCGATTTCCCGGCGCCCGGCTTCCCCGGCGCGCCCGACGAGTTGACCACCCTGCCCGCCGGACCCCGACTGCGCCGGTGGCGGGCGACCGACGCGGGGGCCGTGCGGGACGCCTTCCGGGCCCCGCTGATGGAACGGCAGGCACCCGAACCCGTGGAGGATCTGTCGGCCGCGCACCGGTGGCTGGGGGAACGCGAGGAGGAGTGGGCCGCCGGCCGGGCCTTCTCGTGGGCGGTACTGCCCACCGGATCACCGACGGACCCCCCGGTGGGGTGTGTGCGGCTGGGCGCGGTGGAACGCCGGCACGGCACGGCATGGGTGTCCTACTGGGCGGTCCCGGCGGCGCGGGGGCGCGGGATCACCACGGCCGCCCTGCGGGCGGTCTGCGGAGCGGCCTTCGGGCCGCTGGGGTTGTACCGCCTCGAGCTGGGTCACCGCACCGACAACCCGGCCTCCTGCGGGGTGGCGCGCGGCGCGGGCTTCGCCGTGGAGGGGGTGGAACGCGGCAAGCTGCTGTGGGGTGGGCGACGGTACGACGTGGAGTTGCACGCCCGGTTGGCCGACGACCCGTCTCCGGGCACGGAGGGCGATGACACGATCGGGGTCGGTCACCCCATCGGGTGACCGACCCCGGTGCGGGAACGCCGGTGGGCGGGCGGCCTCAGACGATTTCCCCGGCGGGCGTCGCGGCCGTGCCGGCGGCGGGGGCGGCCGGAGCGGGAGGGGTGACTCCCGGGGCCGAGGCCGCGGTGACCACCGGGGCGGGGACCACCGGACCGGTCGCGACCGGGGCCGGGGCGACCGGAGCGGGGACGACGGGAACGGGGGTGACGGACTTCTCGCCCGTCCCGGTCTCCGGGAGGGCTTGCCCGGGGATCAGGGCGGGGGTACCCGCCGCCCTCAGCTCCTGTTCGCGCTCCCGTCGCCGCTCCTCGCGCAGATCGAAGTCGGCGAGGGTGCGGCCGAAGTCGCGGGTGGAGAGCTGGAGCTTGTAGATGATGGCCAGCTCGAAGACCAACAGCAACACCCCGGCGGCGATCGTCACCGGCACCACCGCGTTCAGCGCGGGGGCGACGATGAACACCGCCATCTGGAACTCGATGCCGCTGACCAGGTGGGTGCGGATGCGGTGCCGCAGCAGGAAGGAGCGGCAGCGCAGGTACCAGGGGAAGCGACTGCGGAACTCGCGGTGCAGATCGACCACGGTCACGGTGGGGCGGGGTGCCCCGGCGGCCGGGGGCGCCGGGGCGTTCGGGACCGTCGTGGTCGGGACCGGGGGAACGCCCCGCGACTGCGCGGGGATCCCGCCCGACTCGACCCCGGTGGCCGACACCACGGCCGGCGCGGAGCCGTCCCTCATCTCCCGCAGGGCCCGCTCGCGCGCCTCCTCGATCTCCCGGGCGTCCCGGTCGCTCTCGGCGTCGGCGGCGGGGTTCTCCCGCAGCAGGTCCTCCATGAACGCCAGCTCTATGGCGTTCTCCGCCTCCCGGGCGCGCTGTGCGCGGGCCTTGAGCTGCTTGCGCATCTCGTGGCGCACCTTGAAGATCTGGAGCGCGTCGAGGTAGCGCAGCATGTCGAGGAAGACGACGGCCAGCGCGAGCCAGAGGTACACGACCTCACCGGTGGCGGCGTACTGGCCGCCCATCAGCGCGATGGCGCACGCCAGGACCCGGACGCGGTCGAAGACGTAGTCCAGCCACGCCCCGAAGATCGATCCGGTGCCGGTGAGCCGGGCGAGCTTGCCGTCCATGCAGTCCAGGACGAAGCTCAGGTGGTACAGGAGTGCGCCCAGCAGCAACCACCGCCAGTCGGCGAGGGCGAAGCAGGCGGCGGCGCCGAGCCCCAGGAGCAGAGCCAGCCAGGTGATCGCGTCGGGTGTCAGGCGGGTGTGGATCGCGGTCCAGCGGACCAGAGGTGTGGCGACCGGGTCGACGAGCAGAACGGTCCACCACGCGTCCCGTTTCTTCTGGGTGATCTCGCGGACGTGGGGCAGCGGGGGGATGTCTCGGCGCATTGTCTGCTTCCAGGCGGGCGGTGTGGATCGGCCGACGCTATGAGGGGAGGCGTCGGGTGCGCAACCCGCCCGGTGCATCGAATTGACGCAGCTCACATCATCGCACCGCATCTCTCCGCCGATCCGGGACAACCCCGGCACCGGCTCCTCCCGGACCGGCGCCCCGCCGGCACCCCGCCACCGGCCCGAACCGGGCGGACGCCCGGTTCAGGACACCGGTCGGGAGGTCTCCCAGAGGGATTCGAACTCCTCGCGATAGGTCTCGAAGATGCTCAGCTCCCCGCCCTCGCGGCGCCGCTCGGGGCGCACCACCGCGCGGGCCGGCCGGCGCAGCACCAGCGCGGGGCTCTCGACCCCCCGGGCACGCCGCAGGTAGGGCTGGACCACGGCCAGGCCGTCGGGTTCGTCGGCGTCCACGAAGTACCCGCCGAAGCGGGGCACCTCGTCCGAGACGTGGATCTCGAAGGCCTCGGGGTCCCGCACCCGACCGCGGACCCGCCGGGTGTGCAGGATGGCGGTCTCCACCGAACGACTCAGTTCCCCGCGCTTGAGCCCGAGTTCGCGCTCCCGGCGGCGCATGGCGCCGGCGGCGGGGTTGAGGAAGAGCAGCCGAACCCGGGCCCCGGCGTCGGCGAGGTGGATCAGGCGGCGGCCGGGATAGTTCTGCACCAGCAGCCCCAGAGCCGTGCCCACCGCGTCCAGGCGCCGGGCACCGCCGAACAACTCCTCGGTCGGCAGCTGGCGTTGCAACCGGATGCGGTCGGGGTGCACCCCGGCGACATCGGTGAAGCGCTCGCCGACCAGCCGCTCGAGCACGTCGGTGGGCAATCGGCCGGCGTCCCGTTCCGGGTCGTGACCGTCGAGGATCCGCAGCAGACGCGCGCAGCCGCGCTCGGCCTGGTCCAGCACCGCCCGGTTCAACCCCCGGTTGCGTGCCACCGCGCTGCGGGCCACCTCCAACTCGTCCAGGGTCAGCTCGAGTTCGCGCCGGTTGTCGAAGTAGGGCGAGAAACAGGGCCAGTGCTGGGTCATCAACTCCCGCAGCTGCGGGATGGTCAGGAAGGACAGCACCGTGTCGTCGGCCGGATCCAGGACGTGCCCCTTGCGGCGGCTCACCTCCCGCAGGGCCGCCGCCCGTTGCACCCATTCCTGCCCCGTCGGACCGGCGGCGGCGACCTCCCACTCCGGGCCGTGCACCGGCTCGTAGACCGGGCGCAGGACCGCCGCGACCACGGCGCGCAGCCGCTGTTCCACCAGATTGAGCCAGACGTAGGCCCGGCCGGCCCGCTCCACGCGCACCCGTACCTCGGCCCAGTCCTCCGCGTCCCAGGCGAGGTCCGTGCCGATCTCCACGGGACGCGGCAGGGCCACCGTCTCCGTCACCGCCCCCTCGCGATCCCCCCCGTTCCCCGGGGGAAGCTCACGACCCGAAGAGCTCACCCGAGCG
This sequence comes from Streptomyces sp. ST2-7A, assembly GCF_021390475.1. Lineage (GTDB taxonomy): Bacteria > Actinomycetota > Actinomycetes > Streptomycetales > Streptomycetaceae > Streptomyces. The sequence continues at coordinate 22,474 of NZ_JAJUWS010000035.1, read as the reverse complement.
CACCGCCTTCCCCGACCGATGGATCAAGGAAGCCTACTGCGGTGGGACCCGCCCCCGCAGCCCGGAACGGAACCCGACGGGGTTCCGTCGGTGGTTTCGGCCGGCCGAAACGCCGACCGGTCGGGTACCCGACCGGAGCACACCGGGGCGTGAGGGGGCGCGGGTCCGGGCACAGCACTGGACATGAGCCCCGATGCCCCCGATGCCCCCGTCGGTCCCGACTCCTCCCGCCCCGGCCCGCCCGGTCGCGTGCCGGTGGACGCGCCCACCGCGACCTACCGGCTGCAGTTGCAGCCCGACTTCCCCTTCTCCGCGGCGGCCCGGGTGGTGCCGCACCTCGCCGACCTGGGAGTGTCCCACCTGCACCTGTCCCCCGTGCTGGAGGCGGTGCCCGGGTCCGGTCACGGCTACGACGTGGTGGACCCCACCCGGGTGCGGGCCGAACTCGGCGGCGAGGAGGGGCTGCGGGAGCTGGCCTCGACGGCGGCGGAACACGGCCTGGGCCTGGTGCTGGACATCGTGCCCAACCACATGGCGGTACCGGTACCGGCTCGGCTGAACCGCCCGCTGTGGGAGACCCTGCGGCACGGCCCCGACTCCCCCGCCGCCCGCTGTTTCGACATCGACTGGGAGGCGGGCGACGGGCGGATGCTGCTGCCGGTGCTGCCCGGTCCGATCGGCGGAGAGCTGGCCTCCTTCACCGTCGAGCGCCCCGATGAGGGCGAGGGTGACGGCGAGGGGAGGGGTGACGGGGAGGCGGTGCTGCGGCACGGCCCGCTGTGCTTCCCGCTGCGGCCCGGCACCGAGGACCTGCCGATGGCGGAGCTGCTGGAGGCCCAGCACTACCGGCTCGCCTGGTGGCGGCTGGCCGCCGGGGAGCTGAACTACCGTCGCTTCTTCACCGTGAACGAGCTGATCGCGGTGCGGGTGGAGGACCCGGAGGTGTTCGCCGTCACCCACGGCACCGTGCTGCGGCTGCTGGCGGAGGGCGTGGTCTCGGGACTGCGGATCGACCACCCGGACGGGCTGGCCGACCCGCCCGGCTACCTGCGCCGGCTGGCCCGGCACACCGGCGGGGCCTGGACGGTGGTGGAGAAGATCCTGGGTGCCGGCGAGGAGCTGCCCGGCGACTGGCCGGTGGCCGGCACCACCGGTTACGACGCACTGCGGCACGTGGACGGGGTGCTGCGCGATCCGGAGGGCGCGGCGGCGCTCACCGAGGCCCACCGGGTCTTCACCGGCGTCCCGGCGGAGGCCGGGGGCGAGTGGGCGGCGACCGAACGGCACGCCGCCCGACGGATGGTGAGCCGGGACCTGGCCGCCGAGGTGGCGCGCTGGTGCCGGGCGGCGGAACGGGTGTGCCGGGCCGCCCCGAAGCTGGCGCTGCGGGACCACTCGGCGGACGCGCTGCGGGCGGCGCTGGTGGAGATCGTGGCCGGACTGCCGGTGTACCGGCCGTACGTACCGGCGGACGGCCCGCCGTCGGCGACCGACGAGGCCCTGCTGACCGAGGCCGCGCGCCGGGCGGAGGAGACGCTGACCGACGCGCGGGAGCGGGCGGCGGTGCCGGTGGTGCGGGACCTGGCGCTGGGCCGTCTCGGTGGGGGGGCGGACGGGGACGAGGCGCGGATCCGGTTCGCGCAGCTGTCCTCCGCGCTGCGGGCGAAGGCGGCCGAGGACACCGCGTTCTACCGGTACACGCCGGTGCTCGCCGCCTGCGAGGTGGGCGGGGACCCCGGGCGACCGACGGTGGACCCGGAGGAGTTCCACGCCTTCTGTGGGCGGATCGCCCGCGATTGGCCGCTGACCGGGACGGTGCTCTCCACCCACGACGCCAAGCGCAGCGCGGACGTGCGGGCGCGGCTGGGGGCGCTGACCGAGGTCGCCGAGGAGTGGGTGGCGCTGCTGGAGGAGCGGGCACGGGAGGCGGGGCGGCCCGGTGGTGCGGAGTTGGACCCGCACACCGAGTGGATCGGGCGGCAGACCGCGCTGGGGTTGGGCGCTCCGGACCCGGCCGCCGGCGGGGAGGGAGCGGACCGGCATCGGGAGCGGTTGACGGCCGCGCTGATGAAGGGCGCGCGGGAGGCGAAACTGCGCACCGACTGGACGGACGGCGATCCGGTGTACGAGGCGGCGTTGGAGGAGTTCACGGCCCGGGTCCTGTGCGGGGAGCCGGACGCGGCGGGCGCGGCGCTGGAGCGGCAGGTGGCCGAGCGGGCCCGGGTGAACGCGCTCTCCGCGACGCTGCTGCACCTGACGATGCCGGGGGTTCCGGACCTCTACCAGGGCACCGAGGTGGAGTACCGGGCGCTGGTGGATCCGGACAACCGGGACCCGTACCGGCCGCCGGTCGACCCGCCGGAGGGGAGCGTCGGGGCGGAGAAGCTGCGGGTGACCCGGCGGGCGCTGCGGTTGCGGCGTCGGCATCCGGAGTGGTTCGGGGCGGGGTCCGCGTACACGCCGTTGCGGGCGGAGGGGCCGGCGGCGGCGCACGTGCTGGCCTTCGGCCGGGGCCCGGCCGGGGAGGCGCCGCGCGCGGTCATCGCCGTGACCCGGCTGAGCGGGTCGTTGCCGGCCGACGGGTCCCCGGAGACGGTGCTCGGACTGCCGGCGGGTGAGTGGGAGGACCTGTTGACGGGGCGCCGGCTGACGGTGGTCGCGGCCCCGGAGGGGGATGCCGACGAAGGGGCGGGTGGGGGTGTCGGTGGCGGTGTGCCGGGGGTGCCTCCCGGTGAGGGGCGGGTCGCGCGCACGGAGGTGTTCGGCGGGTCACCGGTGGTGCTGATGGTCCGTCGCCCCTGATCCCCGCCGACCTCCTTCGACCCCAATGGGCGCCGGCGGCCGAAAGGTTGCTGTGACGCGATGTCTTTACAGGTTCAACGAAGAACGCTACGTTCCCCTGTATGGGAGCGCTCCCATGAGCGAATCATGGACCATCCCCCCCACCTCATCACGCGAAGGGACGTCACGCGATGAGATTCCGAGCAACTCCCGGAGGACGTAGGAGGGCCGCGTTGCTGACGCTGCTCTCCTTCCTGCCGGCCGTCGGTCTGATCGTCTTCACCGGCCCCTCGGCCTCCGCCCACGGCGCACCGATGGGCCCCGGCAGCCGAACCTTCCTGTGTTGGGAACACGCGGTCACCCAGAGCGGGCAGATCGACCCGACCAACCCCGCATGTCGCGCGGCACTCCAGCAGGGCGGCGCGACCGCCTACTACAACTGGTTCGCGGTGTTGCAGTCCAACGGTCAGGGCCGCACCCGGGGCTTCATCCCGGACGGTCGACTGTGCAGCGGCAACTCCGGCGCCTACGACTTCTCGGGCTTCGACCTGGCCCGCAACGACTGGCCCTACACCCACGTGACCGCGGGCGCGCCGTTCCGCTTCACCTACAACGTGTGGGCCCACCACCCGGGCACCTTCCACCTGTACGTCACCAAGGACGGCTACGACCCCACGAAGCCACTGGCCTGGAATGACCTGGAGGACCAGCCCTTCCACTCGGTGACCAACCCGCCGTGGACCGGCAGCGTCGGCACCGTGGAGGCCGAGTACTTCTGGACCGCCAACCTGCCGAGGAACAAGACCGGCAAGCACATCATCTACATGATCTGGGTCCGCTCCGACAGCCCGGAGAACTTCTACAGCTGCTCCGACGTCGTCTTCGACGGCGGCAGCGGTGAGGTCACCATTCCCGGTGTCGGCAGCGGCGGTCCCGGTGGCAACACCGTGGGCGGCGGTTCCGGCGGCAACGACGGCGGTGACAACGGCGGGACCGGCGGTGACGACGGCGGCGCCAGCGTCGGCGGTGTCGGCGGCGGTGACAACGGCGGCTCCGGCGACAACGGCGGTGACAACGGCGGCCCGGGCCCCATCGGCGCGGAGTGCACCGCCCAGCGCACCATCGTCAGCAGCTGGTCCGGCGGCTACCAGGCCGAGGTGACCGTCACCAACGCCCTGAACGTCGCGCTGACCGGCTGGACCGCCTCCTGGAACCAGCCGGCGGGCAGCAGCGTGAACCAGGTCTGGAGCGGCACCTCGATGGTCCACGGCGACCATGTGATGGTGCAGAACGCGAGTTGGAACGGCTCACTCGCGCCGGGCGCCTCCACCAGCTTCGGCTACATCGCGTCCGGCAGCCCGCCATCCGACTCGACAGTGGAGTGCGGCGGCTTCCGGGCCGGCACACAGGCCGGTGAGCAGCACGCCGCCCACGCGACGCACGCCGGGCACACCACCGACGCCGGACCGGCCGGGGAGACCCTGCTGGACCGGATGTTCGCCGGCGTCCGGAGTCTGATCTCGGCCTGACCCCGGACCCGGGACGCCGACGTGCCAAGGGCGTCCCGGGGACACCGCACCACCACCGCACCACCCGGTCGGGGCGCGGCGGCCCGCCCCGCCCCCCCCCCCCCCCCCCCCCCCGACCCGGATCCTGACCTCCGGCCCGCCGCCGCCCTTCCCTGCCCCCGCTCGGCGGCGGGTCGGATCACACCGGCGGGAGCGGGGCGACCCCCACGGGGTCGCCCCGTCGCCCGTCCACGGACGGCCCCGGGCGGTCGGAACGGCCCTCAGCGGGCGGCGAGCCGGAACGCCGTCCCGCCGAACCGCACCCGATCGCCCGGGGCCACCGGCACCGCTCCGGTGACCCGACGGCCGTTGACCCACGTGCCGTTGGCCGACCCCAGGTCACGGAGCGACCACCCTCCCCCGGGCACGGCGTGCAGCTGCGCGTGGAACCGCGAGACGCTCGCGTCGTTGAGCCGCAGCACCGACCCCGGCGCCCGCCCGATCGACATCGGGTGCGGCCCCGGCACCGGCAGCAACAGTTCCGGCAGCCGCTCCTGCCGCCAGGCGTGCCGCAACCGCTCGCGATACGCCGACAACCGGCCCACCACCCGCACCAGCCGGCCCGGGTCCCCGCCCCCGTCCACGAGGACCGGGAACGCCCCGCCGGGGGCGTACGGCACCGGCGCCGCGCCGGCCGCCGCCGCACGGCGCGGCAGGTCCTCCAGGACCGCCCGCAGCTCATCGGGACGCCGGGCGACCAACACCACCTCCATGCGGCGCAGGAAGGTGTCGTGCGAAACCCGGCCCTGCGCCGCGCTCTCCCGCAACAGCGCCAGCGCGTGCTCCCGTTCCGCGTCGGAGACCCGGGGCGGCGGCGGGCCGGCTTCGAGGGAGTTCATGGTCCGTCATTGTCCCGGCGCCCCCTCCCGGTGTCCAGATCGTCGCCGGTCAGCGCGATGCGGGTGATCGACGAACGGTTCCCGCGGATTCGACCGATCCGGCGTTTCCCGCCGGCCGTGACCCCGTTTCCGGCCCGGTCCGGCGCGGCGGTATGGCGCGCGGGCCCCCGCGCCGCGACCATGGGTGACCATGCGGAGCGAGTGGTTCGAGGTGTGGGCGCCGGAGGCGAAGCGGGTCGATCTCCACCTGCGCGACCGGCGGGTACCGATGACCCGGAAGGATCCCGAACCGGCCGACGGCCCGGGCGGCGGGTGGTGGCGGGTCGAGGCCCCGGCCGCGCCCGGTGACCGCTACGGGTTCTCGGTGGACGAGGGCCCGGTGCGCCCCGATCCGCGCGCCCGTCGGCTGCCGGAGGGACCGGGGAGGCCGGGGGCCGTGATCGACGACCCGGCCGCCTGGACCTGGCACCGTCCGTGGGAGGGCCGGGACCTGCCCGGCGCGGTGCTGTACGAACTGCACGTCGGGACCTTCACCGACTCCGGCACCTTCGACGCGGCGATCGAGCACCTGCCGGAACTCGCCGAACTGGGGATCACACACGTGCAGTTGATGCCGGTGTGCTCCTTCCCCGGCCGACACGGCTGGGGGTACGACGGGGTGGCGCCGTGGGCGGTGCACGAGCCCTACGGCGGCCCCGACGGTCTGCGCCGGCTGGTGGACGCGGCACACGGTCACGGGCTGGGCGTGGTGCTGGACGTGGTGCACAACCACCTCGGCCCGTGGGGCAACTTCCTCGCCGGGTTCGGCCCGTACTTCACCGACCGGTACCACACCCCGTGGGGCTGGGCGGTCAACCTGGACGGACCCGGCTCCGACGAGGTCCGCGATTACTTCATCGGCAGCGCGCTGGCGTTCCTGCGCGATTACCGGTTGGACGGCCTGCGGCTGGACGCCGTGCACGCCCTGGCGGACAACCGGGCCGAGCACTTTCTCGCCGAACTCTCGCGCCGCGTCGACGGGTTGTCCGCCGAGCTGGGCCGGCCACTGTTCCTGATCGCCGAGTCCGACCGCAACGACCCGGGGACCGTCACCCCCCGCGCGGCCGGCGGGCTGGGACTGGACGGACAGTGGAACGACGACTTCCACCACGCCCTGCACACCGCGCTGACCGGCGAGGAGCAGGGCTACTACGCCGACTTCGCCCACGCCCCGATCGCCGCGCTGGCCACCACCCTGACCGACGGCTTCCTGCACGCCGGCGGCTGGTCCTCCTTCCGGGGACGCCGGCACGGCGCCCCGCTGGACCGCGACGCGGTACCGGGGTACCGGCTGGTGGGATACTCCCAGACCCACGACCAGATCGGGAACCGCGCGCGGGGCGACCGCCTGGCGGCCTCCCTCACCGACGCCCAACTGGCCTGCGGCGCCGCCCTGGTGCTGTGCGGCCCGATGACGCCGATGCTGTTCATGGGCGAGGAGTGGGGCGCCCGTACCCCCTGGCAGTACTTCACCGACCACCCGGACCCGGACCTGGCGGAGGCGGTGCGCACCGGCCGGCGGCGGGAGTTCGCCTCGCACGGCTGGACCGAGTCCGAGATCCCCGACCCGCAGGACCCGGCCACCCGGGACCGCTCGTGCCTGCGCCGACCCGAACGGCCGGAGGAGAACCGGCTGCTCGGCTGGTACCGGCGGCTGCTGGCACTGCGCCACGAACACCTGCCGGTGGACCGGCCGTTGGCGGCGGTCTCGGTGGAGTACGACGAGGCGGCGCGGTGGCTGGTGCTGCGCAACCCGCCGCTGACGGTGGCGGTCAACCTCTCCGACTCCGCCGTGGAGGTGCCGCTGCCGGGGGTCGGTGAGGAAGCCGGGACACCGCGCGTACTCGCCGCGACCTTCGGGGACCTCGGGATCCCGGAGCCGGATGGGCGGCTCGCCCTCCCGCCGCACTCCGCCGTCGTCCTGGGCACCGACTGACCACCCACCTCGACATCCCGAACGCCGGGACCACGGAGGGATCACCATGACGGACCCGGCAGACGGATCGAGTGCCCCGGACGCGTCGGGAACGGCGGACCAGCGGACGCAGAAGCAGCGGATGCTCGCCGGGGACCGGTACCTCGCCGACGATCCGGAGATCGCCGCCGACCTGCCGCGCGCCGTCGAGCTGAGCGACCGGTTCAACTCCTCCCCCGCCGACGACCCCGCGGGGCGGCGGGCCCTGCTGACCGAACTGCTCGGTGGGCTGGGCGAGGGAGCGGAAATCCGGCCGCCGCTGCGGGTGGACCACGGCCGGTACGTCACCGTCGGCCGGGGCACCTTCGTGAATTTCGGCGCCGTCTTCCCGGACGTCGCGCCGATCACCATCGGCGAGGACGCGCAGATCGGTCCCAACGTGCAACTGCTGACGTCGACCCACCCGTTGGACGCCGAACGCCGGCGGGCGAAGTGGGAGGCCGCGCGGCCGATCACCATCGGGGACAACGTATGGCTGGGCGGTGGGGTCATCGTCTGCCCCGGCGTCACCATCGGGGAGAACACGGTGGTCGGCGCCGGTGCGGTGGTCACCCGCGATCTCCCGGCGAACGTCCTGGCCGTCGGCAACCCCGCCCGCGTCATCCGGGAGCTGTGAGCCGCTCCGACCTCACCCCGCCCCGTTCCGGGACGGATCGCAGGTCACAGCGGAACCACATCGTCCTCCCCCGAGGTGTGGGGATACAGCCCGAGGCATCGACCAAGGTGTCGATGATCAGAGGACCCCCTCCGGGTTCGTCCTCCGCCGTGGCCGGGAGGACACCGGTGCGGAGCGGGACTCCGTCGCTCACCTGACGCAGGTGGCCCGGCACCCCGGCGTCGGGCTACAGATCCTCCCACTTGACGCGTCGCTTCCCTTCGAGCAGCTCCCTCCGTTCACCGTGCTCACTTCGACGGACGAACCACCCGTGGACGTCGTCTGGTTGGAGCACATGACGGGAGCTTCCCTCTTGGAACGGCGCGACGACATCGATCGATACATCGACACCTGGAACGATCTGACCGCCGCCGCACTGTCACCGGGGACATCACTCCGACTGTTGGGCGAAGTGATGGAGGGGATCGCATGAGTACCGAGACCACCGCGGCCCACCGGCACCGCGGCCCACCGGCAGCTACAGCGGCACCAACAACAACTGTGTCGAGTGCGGGACACCGGCTCCCGAAGTGCGAGCGGTGCGTGAGACCAAGGACCGGAGGCGTGCCCCGCTCCTGTTCCCCTCCGACAGTTGGACCGCCTTTCTGCGCGGGCTCGGGGAGGATGACCGGAGCCGACGGCTCCCGCCTCGTTCCACCTCACCGGAGACCGGGCATCCCTTCATGGGACTCGGAACGGATGCTCCGGAGGTGACCCGTGATCGGGACCGGTTGGCGTCGCAGCAGTTACAGCAGCGGCAACGGTCAGTGTGTCGAAGTGGCGCCCCTCGCCGGCTCCGCCGCCGTGTCGGTGCGCGACTCCAATCACGCCGGGCTCCGCCCCACCCGCCACAGCCGCGCGGCGTGGACGGCCTTCCTTCGCTCCCCCGGCGTTCACCGCCGCCCCGCCGGGTAACCGGCGCCCCGCGCCACGTGGGGGCGGGGCGACTCGGAACAGCCGGGGAGGGGATGACGACCGCCGTGGTCGTCATCCCCTCCCCGGCTCTCCTCCCGGCCGGCCGGGAGCCGGTCAGACCGGGAGGCGGCGCAGCCGCAGGGTGGTGTCGGTGTGGTCCACGACCTTTCCGTCGGGCATGGTGCGGGTGCGCTTCTCCTCCTCGCAGCGCTGCACCTCCCACTCCCCCTCCGGCAGATCGAGGGATTCCAGCACCTTCCGGGAGGTCGGCAGGTCGACCTCGGGGACCTCGGAGTCGCCGTGTGCCGCACCGTCGCCGTGGCTCCGGCGCTTCGCACCGTCCGGCACCTCGGCGTGGCCGACGATCAGCAGGGTCCCGCCCGGCGCCACGGCGTCCACGGCCCTGCGCAGGATCCGCTCCCGGGGCAGTTCGGTCCACGAGTGCAGGAAGTGCGAGCTGACCAGGTCCCAGGTGCCCTCCGGGAAGGTTTCCGCGAGGTCGTGCCACCGCCACTCGATCCGGTCCGCGACTCCTTCCTCCTCGGCGTGCGCCGCGCCGCGTTCGAGGGCGACGCGGGAGACGTCCACGGCGGTGACGCGGCGTCCGCCGCGCGCCAGCCAGATGGCGTCGGCGCCCTCGCCGCAGCCGAGGTCCAGGGCGGTGCCCGGGCCGGGCTCGGGGAACTCCCGTACCAGGGCGGCGTTGGGCTTCCCGCTCCACTTGCGCTCGTTCTCGCGGTAGAGGTCGTCCCATTCCTCGGCGGCGGTGCGGGATGCGGCGGTGTCGGTGTCGGCGTGGTGGTCGGTCTCGGCGTGGTGGTCATGATCGGCGCGGGCGGTGTCGGACAAGGGATGACTCCTTCGGGGGTCCGGAACCCGGTGCGTCCGGGGCACGGAGAGGGGGGAGGGGAAACGGCCGGCTCTCAGGAGACGGGCGCGGTCTCCCGAGCGGATCGACGGCGGGCGGCCACGGCCCGGCGGGTCTCCTCCTTGATGAGGTCGGCGTTGATCATCGAGCCGGCCCGCATACCGGCCGCCGCCGATCCGATGACCTGTTCGGTGAGGACTCCGACGTTGCCCGCCACCCACACGCCCGGCACCTCGGTGGCGCCGGTGGGGTCGGCGGTGATGTGACTGCCGATGACGTGGCCTTCCACCTCCTGGTCCACAGGGGTGATGCCGAGGTCGGCGAGCAGGCCGCCGCGGGCGGTGAAACGGGGCGCGACGATCACGGCCTCCCGGCCGATGACGTGACCGTCCTCCAGGACGACGCCGCGCAGGCGGCCTCGCTCGATCCGCAATTCGGTCACCCGGCCGTCGACCACCGCGACTCCCCGGGCGGCCAACTGCTCGTACTCCTCCTCGTCGGGCTCGGGCCCGGTGTGCACGAAAAGGGTGACGTCCTCGCTCCACTGCCGCCACATCAGGGCCTGGTGGACGCCCATCGGGCCGGTGGACAGGATGCCGATGGCACGGTCGCGCACCTCCCAGCCGTGGCAGTAGGGACAGTGCAGAACGTCGTGGCCCCAGCCTTCGGCGACCCCGGGGACATCGGGCAGCTCGTCGATCAGGCCGGTGGTGATCAGCAGGCGGTCGGCGGTCACGGTGGTGCCGTCCCCGAGGCCGACCCGGAACCGGGGTCCGACCGGTTCGGCGTCGGCGGCCTCCCCGTCGGTGGTCGTGCCCTCGACGGCCCCCCCGGTGAGGCGTTCCAGTCGGGTGACGGTGCCCTCGACGATCCGGCCACCGTAGCCGGTGACCTCCTTCCGACCGATGGCGAGGAGCTGCCCCGGGGGGGTGCCCTCGTGGCCGAGGTAGTTGTGCACGCCGCCGGCGGGGGCGTTGCGCGGGGCGCCGGCGTCGACGAGGAGGACCGAGCGACGGGCCCGGGCGAGGGCGGTGGCGCCCGCCAGACCGGCGGGGCCGCCGCCGATCACCACCACCTCGTGGTGGGTCGCGGCCGGGGAACCGGTGGGGGCGGGGGTGCCTGTAGAGGCGGGTGGGACGGTCATGGGCGTTACCTCCGTTCGGTTTCGAGACTGCTACCCGGGAGAACGATCGACAAGTTTTCTTGCTGTTTCGGCAAATCCGCAGGAGGATCGGAGCATGGCGACCGACGACCTCGACCCGATGCTGACCGCCGTGGGCCCCCGGCTGCGGGCGCTGCGCCGGGAGCGGGGCACCACCCTGGCCGACCTCGCGGAGACCACCGGCATCTCCCTCAGCACGCTGTCCCGGCTGGAGTCCGGGCAGCGCAAACCGACCCTCGAACTGTTGTTGCCGCTGGCCCGGGCCCACGGGGTGCGGTTGGACGAACTGGTGGGGGCCACCCCGCCGGACGACCCCCGGGTGCGGACCCGTCCCTTCGTCCGACACGGCATCACCTTCGTGCCGTTGAGCCGGGAACCGGGCGGAGTGCAGGCATACAAGATGATCATGCCGCCGGCCGACGACCCGGAGACCGCCATGCCCCCCGAGCAACGGGTGCACGAGGGCTACGAATGGATGTACATCCTCTCCGGCCGGTTGCGGCTGCTGCTCGGCGAGCACGACCTGACCCTCGGGCGCGGCGAGGTGGTGGAGTTCGACACCCGCACCCCGCACTCCTGGTGCAACGCCGGGAAGGTCCCGGTCGAGGTGCTGAGCCTGTTCGGTTCACAGGGCGAGCGGATGCACGTCCGCGCCCGCCCGAAGCGTTCCTGACCCGCGCCGCCCCCGGCCGGGTCACTCCCCCGCCGGCCGGCTCCCGCCCACCCGGCGGGCCCGCACGGGCGGTCCCGGCCCGCCGTGCGCGGCCGGAAGACGCCCCCGCGCCGGGAAGGGCGACCGCACGCCGGTCCCCCGCTCGTGCGCAGGGGGCGAAAACCGGGGACAGCGGGTGCGGGCGGGCGTAGCGTCGCCCCCATGGAGACCGTCGTGCTCGCGCCGAACCTCTACCAGTTGCGGATGGGGGTCGGGCACGCCTATCTGTGGCGGGACCCGGGTTCGCTGACGCTGATCGACACCGGGATTCCCGGCTCCGGGGAGCGGATCGTCGAGGCGATCGAACGCCTCGGCTGGGACCCCGACGAACTGCGCACCGTGTTCCTGACCCACTTCCACCCCGACCACGCGGGCGGTGCCGCCGAACTCGCCACCCGGAAGGGCGTGACCGTGGTGGCCCACCGGTTGGACGCCCCCGTCATCCGAGGGGAGGCGAGCGGACCGGAGCCTGACATGGCCGGGGCCCCGCAGTGGGAGCGGGACCTGTACGCCGAGGTGCCCCACCTGCCCCCGGCGCCGCCCGCGCCCGTGCACCGGGAGGTGGAGGACGGTGACGAGCTGGACATCGCGGGCGGCGCCCTGGTGGTGGGAACCCCCGGCCACACCGACGGCAGCGTCGCCCTCCACCTGCCGGACCCCGGCGTGCTCTTCACCGGTGACATCGCGGCCGGCGCGAACGGCGGGGTGATGTTCGGCGTGTTCCACTCCGATCGGGAACGGGCCCTGGGGTCCTTCCGGCGGCTGGCCACCCTGGAGGTGGAGACGCTCTGCTTCGGTCACGGCGACCCGCTGCTCGGCGGGGCCGGTGTCGCCCTGCGGCGGGCGGCGGACGCCCTCGACTGACGGGGGACGGCGCGGGACCGGACGGGGGCCGGGGCCTCGGACGAGCGGCGGGACACGGAGCGGACCGGGGGCCGGGGCCCGGGTGCGCGGACACCACCGGTTACCGTCGGAACCCGGCCACGCCCGCGCGGCGCCCCGACAGTCCCGCCCAGACCCCGGCCCCCGGTCCGCCCCGTGAAAGAGAGTCCCGCCGTGCCGCAGTCCCCCGTGGAGTGGATGGAGCGTCGGCAGGTCCCCTGCTACGTCGGGGCGATCGTCGCCGGCGCCCTGTGCGGCCTGGCCGCGCCGGGGGTCGGCGGGGCGCTGGAGGTGCTGGTGGCGCCGGTGCTCGGGGCCCTGCTGTACGCCACCTTCCTCCAGGTGCCGATCGCGGAGCTGGGACGCTCGTTGCGGGCGGGGCGGTTCCTGCTCGCGGTGCTGGTCGTGAACTTCGTCGTGGTCCCGTTGGTGGTGGCGGCGATGTTCCCGCTGATGCCGGGGAACCCCGCGCTGCGGCTGGGCATCCTGCTGGTGCTGCTGGCGCCCTGTGTGGACTACGTGATCGTCTTCAGCCGGCTGGCCGGTGGGAGCGCGGATCGTCTGCTCGCCGCGACCCCGCTGCTGTTGCTCGCGCAGATGGCGCTGCTGCCACCGCTCCTGGCCCTCTTCCTCGGCCCGGAACTGGCCGAGGTGATCGAGCCCGAACCCCTCGTCCGCGCCTTCCTCGGGCTGATCCTGCTGCCGCTGCTGCTGGCGTGGCTCACGCAGGCGGCGGCTCGGCGGTTCCGGGCCGGACGGCTGGTCGCCGACGGCACGGGGGCGGCGATGGTGCCGCTGATGGCGGCCACCCTGCTGACGGTGGTCGCCTCCCAGGTGCCGAAGCTCGACGGGCGACTCGGGGAGGTGGTGCCGGCCGTGCCGTTCTTCGTCGTCTTCCTCGCCGTCATGGCGCCGGCGGGTCGCGCGGTGGCCCGGGGTTTCCGGTTGCCGACGGCGGAGGGCCGGGCGGTGGTGTTCACCGGCGCCACCCGCAACGGGCTGGTGCTGCTGCCCCTGGCACTGGCCCTGCCCGACGAGCGGGGGGCGCTCGCGCCGGTGGTCATGGTGACGCAGACCCTGGTGGAGGTGGTGGGCATGGTGGTGTTCGTGCGCCTGGTGCCCCGGCTGCTGCCCGCCGGGCGGAAGCTGCCGGGCCCGCCGACCGGGGCGGGAGGGCGGGAGGGGCCGGCGGACACCGGACGGTAGCCGCGCGCCCGCCTCCTCCCGACTCCGCGCACCACGCACCACGCACCACGCACCACGCACCACGCACCACGCACCACGCACCACGCACCACGCACCACGCACCACGCACCACGCACCACGCACCACGCACCACGCACCACGCACCACGCACCACGCACCGGAGGATCCGACACCACCGCCCCGGAAGCGGGGTCCGGCACCGAAACCGTCTCCGATCCGCCCGTCGCGTCCCCGCCCGGTGGTGGCCCGGTCACGACCCCACGCGCCCGCCCCGGGCGCGGGGTCCGAACCACCGGGGTGCGCCCCGGGCGCCGGTCGCCGTCCCGACCGGCGCGATCCCCCGGATCACACCGCCCCGGCCCGGGCCGGGGCGCGCGGTTCCCACGGGATGGGGCCGGGCGCCTTCCCGTGGGAACCGCGCTCCGCGCGGAAGGCGCGACACGACGCGGGGCGCCGTCCGCGCCCCCACGAGGTGTGGGGTCACGGACGGCGCCCCGCCGGGCCGGCGCGCTCAGCCCTCGGTGGGCTCCAACCGGATGGCGATGGAGTTGATGCAGTACCGCTGGTCGGTCGGGGTGTCGTACCCCTCGCCCTCGAAGACGTGCCCGAGGTGGCCGCCGCAGGTCGCGCAGCGGACCTCGGTGCGGGGGCGACCCGGGATCGAGGTGTCGGGCAGCAGCTCGACGGCGTCGGAGTCGGCCGGGTCGTAGAAGGACGGCCAGCCGCAGTGGCTCTCGAACTTGGTCCCGGACCGGAAGAGTTCGGTGCCACAGCCCCGACAGGTGTAGACGCCGACGGACTTCGTCTCGTTGTACTCGCCGGTGAACGGCCGCTCGGTGCCCGACTCCCGGAGGATGTGGTACTCCTCCGGGGTGAGTTCCGAGCGCCATTCGTCGTCGGACTTCTCGACCTTGTATCCCATGGTGGCGGTGCTCCTCGGTCTCGTTTCAGCGCGTGCGCGACAGTCGGGCCAGGATCTCCGGCCCGAGGTCGGTGACGTCACCCGCGCCCATGGTGACCACCAGGTCACCGGGGCGGGCCAGGTCGGCGACGGTAGCCGGGATGTCGGCGGCGTCGGCGTGACGGACGTCGGCGCCGGCCGACGCGGCGGACGCGACGACCAGTTCTGAGGTGATACCCGGCAGCGGATCCTCCCGCGCGGGGTAGATGTCCAGCACCAGCGAGCGGTCGGCCAGGGCCAGGGCCTCGCCCATCTCCGTCCCCAGCTCGCGGGTGCGGCTGAACAGGTGCGGCTGGTAGACCACCAGGACCCGGCCGCCCTCGGCGGCGTCGCGCAGCGCCCGCAGGTCGGCGGTCATCTCGGTGGGGTGGTGGGCATAGGAGTCGATGACCCGCACCCCCGCCTCCTCGCCCCGGACCTGCAACCGGCGGGCCACCCCGGTGTAGGAGCCCAGGGCCCCGGCCAGGTCGGCGGCCGGCAGGCCGGCGGCGACACCGGCGGCGAGGGCCGCGACGGCGTTGTGGGCGTAGTGCCGGCCGGGCACGTTCACCGCGAAGGACAGTTCCGTGCCGTCCAGCAGGACGGTGACCTCGCTCGCCAGACCCTTGGGCAGCACCCGGAGCACCCGCACGTCGGCGTCCGGCGCCTCGCCGCAGGTCACCAACCGGGGGCCGGTGCCACGGGCGCGCAGCCGGGCGGTCAACTCGCGGGCACCGGGCTCGTCGGCGTCGACCACCAGGGTGCCGCCGGGGCGGATCCGGTCGGCGAAGGCGAGGAAGGACTCGTAGATCTCCTCGATGGAGGCGTAGTTGGCGTGGTGGTCCAGCTCCGCGTTGAGGATGATCGCGACGTCGGGCGCGTAGTGCAGGAAGCTGCGGTCGCTCTCGTCGGCCTCGGCGACGAACCACTCCCCGCCGCCGCTCTCGGCGTTGGTGCCGGGGCCGGCGAGGTCGCCACCGATCGCGTAGCCGGGCTCCAGGCCCATGGTGCGCAGGGCGACGGCCAGCATGGAGGTGGTGGTGGTCTTGCCGTGGGTGCCGGCGACGGCCAGCGCCCGGCGGCCCTCCATCACCCGGGCCAGCGCCTCGGCCCGGTGCAGCACCGGCACGCCGCGCTCCCTGGCGGCGGCCAACTCGGGGTTCTCCTCCCGGATGGCGCTGGAGACCACGACGCAGTCGGCGTCGGGGGCCAGGTGCCCGGCCGCGTGACCGATGTGCACGGTCGCGCCCAGTTCGCGCAGGGCCTCGGCCGTGCCGGACTCGCGGGCGTCGCTGCCGGCGACGCGCACCCCGCGCTGGGCCAGGATCCTCGCGATCCCCGACATGCCCGCGCCGCCGATGCCGATGAAGTGCGGACGTGCCATCCCGGCCGGACCTGCTGTCATGCGTGCGTCTCCCTCGTCGTGCGTGCCCCTCGATTGTCGCACCGCGCGGGGGCGCGGAACGGCAACGGGGCCGGCGGGAACTCGCACGGACGTGCGCGGACACGGTGGGTGGACGCGGGGACGGGCGGTGGGCGGGGCCGACGGGGACCCCGGGCCGCCACCCCGCCGGTCCCGCCGGTCAGTCCCCGTGCGCGAAGAGCTTGAGGACCGGCACGCCGACCCGGCGGCGGGCCCGTGAGGCCCAGTCCCGGCGGAAGAACTCCTCGACGTAGTGCGGTTCGGTGAGCACCACGACCTCGTCGGCCCCGGTCTCGGTCACCACGGCGGTCAGCGCGTCGAGGGGATGATCCTCGACGACCCGACCGACCGCCTGCGCCCCGGCCGCCCGCAGCGCGTCCAGCGAGCGCAACAGGCCGCGCTCGGCCGGTGGTCGGGCGTCCTCCCCCTCGGGCTCGTCGCCCTCACGGGCCGCCTCGCCGAACTCTCCGAGCGCGACATCGTCCACGGCGCGCAGCAGCAGGTCGCGGTCCCCCCGCGGACGCATGAGGACCACCACCGACTGCGGTTCCTCGCCGTGCAGGGTGGTGACGAGGTCCACGTCCGCGGTCGCCAGCGGCTTCTCGATCATGAGGACGGTCGTGATCACGGCTCGACACCCTTCCGCAGGCGGGCCCGGGGTCGCCTCGCCCCGGGCACCGGAATTCGAACCCGGGCACCGACCGGCGCCGCTGGGCGCGGTCCGGTGGCCCGGGTGACTCACGGGAACAGTGTTCCCCGCCGGGGGGCCGGGAATCGGGTATTCCGTGCGGACGGCGTCCCGGGCGCGGCGAACGGGCGGCCCCGGACGGGGGCCGGGCTTCCGCCGGGGCGGGCTTCCGGCATCCGTCGCCGCCACGCGGCGCCGACAGGCGGTGAACACGTCGGGGGGAGGGGGAATCGGCCGGCGCGGCCCGGAGAATCCGCCCGGGCGCGCCGATCACTCCGCGGACGGGCCCGGCGCGTCCCCCGTGGAGGCCCCGGGGTGAGGCGGTGGACGGCCCCTCGGACGACCGGAACGGGGGACCCACGAGGGGCCCACCGGGCGACCTACCGGGTGACGGGCCGGCCGGCGGACCGGGTGACGTACCGGGTGAAGAGGAAACCGTCCTCCTCCAGGATCGAGATCGGCTCCAGTTCGCGCGGGACCTCCACCGGGGTGCCGTCCCGGGCGATCCGACCCGCCTCCCCGGCCGTCATCCGGGGCGAGACCGTCAGGCACAGCTCGTCCAGCACCCCGGCGGCGACGAACCGCCCCAGCAGCCCCGGTCCGCCCTCGGTGAGCTGCCGGCGGTACCCCAGGGCGGCCAGTTCGGTCCGCACCCGCGCCGGCTCCACCGTCGCCCCCTCCCCCGCGAACACGGTCCGGGCACCGGCCGCCCGGGCCGCCGCCAGCCGCTCCGGCGGCGCCGCCTCCCCGGTCACCAGCAGGGTCGGCACCACCGGCTCGGTGAACAGCGGTGAGGAGAAGTCCAGGTCCAACCCCGCGCTGACCACCGCGATCGCCGCCACCGGCTCCTGCCCGGCGGCCACCCTGGCCCCGGCGAACTCCTCCCGACGCCGCGCCGGCCGGTACCCCTCGGAGCGGACGGTGCCCGCGCCCACCACGATCACGTCCGCCAGCGCCCGCAGTACTCCGAAGATCCGCATGTCGGCGGGACAGGAGAGCGGCTGCGAGCGACCCCCGTGATGCCCGGCGCCGTCCAGGGAGGTGACCATGTTGGCGCGCAGCCACCCGCCGTCCGGCAGCGGGTCGGGATGGGCGTAGGCGGCGGCCAGCTCGGCGGGTGACCACTCCCTCCCGTCGGGGCCGTTCGGGCCGTCGTCGCCGGTGGGAGGGGGGAGCAGACGTCTCATGGCGCGCAGTCTGGCACGGTCCCGTCGGCGGCCGAACCCGCGCCGCGCCGGCTCCCCCGGGGGCGATCGGCCGGCCCCGGGGGCGAAGCGGGCGTGGCGATAGGGTGGGGAACCGTGTCCTCCACCCCGTCCCGGCCCACCGGCGCCCCGCAGGCCCCCTCCGACGCGGGGAGTCCGGTGTCCCCGAGCACCCCGATGTCGCTGTGCGACCGCACCCCGCACGTGCCCGCCGAGCGGCTGGTAGCCGAGATGGTGCCGCCACCGCGCTTCGACTCGGTGCGCTTCGCCACCTACATCCCCGACCCCGGGCAGCCGAGCCAGCGGGAGGCCGTGCGGGTCCTGGAGGAGTTCGCCGGGGGCCTCGGGGCCCCCGCCCCGGCACCGGGCGGCCTGCGCGGTCTGTTGCGCCGTCGCCCCCGGAAGCCCGGCGGCGACGGCCCGCGCGGCGTCTACCTCGACGGCGGGTACGGCGTGGGCAAGACCCACCTGCTGGCCTCCCTGTGGCACGCCACCCCCGCGCCCGCCGACCGCAAGGCGTTCGGCACCTTCGTGGAGCTGACCAACCTGGTCGGCGCGCTGGGATTCCAACGGACCGTGGACACCCTCGCGGAGCACCGACTGCTGTGCATCGACGAGTTCGAACTCGACGACCCCGGCGACACCGTGCTGGTCTCCAGCCTCCTCTCCCGTCTCGTCGAGCGCGGTGTGGCGCTGGCCGCCACCTCCAACACGCTGCCCGACCGGCTGGGCGAGGGCCGGTTCGCCGCCGCGGACTTCCTTCGTGAGATCCAGGGTCTGTCCGCGCACTTCCGACCGCTGCGCATCGACGGCGAGGACTACCGGCACCGTGGGCTGCCCGAGGCCCCGGCACCCGCGACCGACGACACCGTGCGACGGGCCGCCGCCGACACCCCCGGCGCCGTCCTGGACGCCTTCCCCGACCTGCTCGCGCACCTCGGCCGGGTGCACCCCAGCCGGTACGGGGCGCTGTGCGACGGCGTCGCGGCCGTGTGCCTGACCGGGGTGGCGGCGGTGCCCGACCAGTCCACGGCGCTGCGCCTGGTGGTCCTCGCCGACCGGCTCTACGACCGGGAGATACCGGTGCTGGCCTCCGGCGTGCCCTTCGACCGGCTCTTCTCACCGGAGATGCTGGCCGGTGGCTACCGCAAGAAGTACTTCCGGGCGATCTCCCGACTCACCGCGCTGGCGCGGGACGCCGGCCGGATGGGCGGCGGGTCCGCGTCGTCCGCCCCCGCCGGCGAAACCGCCGCGTCCACCGGCCCCGGCGAAACCGTCGAATCGGACACCGCCGGACGAAGCGGGACCGACGCCGGCCCCGGGGAGAGCGGCACCGGGCGCGTCGCGTAGCGAAACCCCGCCGGCCCCACCATCCTCGAAGGGCCGCGCGGTTCCCGGAATTCCGCGCCGGCCCCGAACGGCGGAAGGAACCGGTTCCCATGAAGCAGGAGAGTGTGCGGCGGGACGGATCCCCCGTCGGGCCCGGACGCCCCGGGGACGGGGACGCCGACCCCGAGCGGTCGATCCGTCCCGCCGACACCGGGCCCGCGTTGCGGGACCTGCTGCGCCTGCCGCCCGGCGAGCCCGTGGACCTCGCCGTCCACGACACCTCCGCGACCCCCGGGTTCACCGGCGACAAGGCCCGGGCGGCGGACGAGGTCGAGGAGATGGGCGAGGAGGCCGCCGAACTCCAGGAGCGGCTGCACGCGGCGAGCACCGCCGGTGATCGGCGGCGACTGCTGCTGGTGCTCCAGGGCATGGACACCTCCGGCAAGGGTGGCACCGTCAAGCACGTGATCAGCCGCCTCAACCCCGCCGGTTGCCGCATCCGGGGCTTCAAGGCCCCCACCGAGGAGGAGCGCAGCCGGCACTACCTGTGGCGGATCGGCCAGGCCCTGCCGATGGCCGGGGAGATCGGCATCTTCGACCGCTCGCACTACGAGGACGTGCTGGTGCCCCGGGTGCGGAACCTGGTGCCGGCCGAGGTGGTGGAACGCCGGTACACCGAGATCCGCTGGTGGGAGGAGTCGCTGGTCGCCGACGGACTCACCGTGGTCAAGGTGTTCCTCCACATCGGCCGGGAGGAACAGCGCGAACGCCTCCTCAAACGGCTGAACCGCCCCGACAAACACTGGAAGTTCACGCCCGACGACATCGCCGACCGGGCCCTGTGGCCCGACTACCGACAGGCGTACGAGGTGGCCATGGAGCGGTGCTCCTCGGAGGCCGCGCCCTGGTACCTGGTGCCGGCGGACCGCAAGTGGTACCGGAACTGGGCCGTCGGCCGGCTGCTGCTGGAACACCTGCGGGAGATCGACCCCCGGTATCCGGCGGCCGACTTCGACCTCGACGACGCCCGGAGCCGCCTGGGTGCGGACTCCTGACAGGCGGTGCGGGCCCGGCGGGACGCACGGGCCCGCGGGGTGCGTCGGGGAGATGGCCCGACGCACCCCCGGCGCCGCCGCCCGTCAGGGCGAGAGGAAGCCGATGTAGTAGCAGTCTCCATAGGCGGTGCCGGCCCGCAGGTCCCATTCGCCGTGGTACGGGCTCACGAATCCACCGTCGCCCGAGGTCCGGGCCACCACCTGGTACTTCCCCGGCGTCAGGGTGAGCGTCACCGTCGGCTTGCCCTGCTGCGCCAGGCACTGCCCTCCGGAGGAAGCGGCGGGGACAGAGGTTCTACCGGTCCGCGGCCCGGTGTAGAGGACTTCCAACCGCTCGTCGGAGTCGTTGATGATGGTCACGATCACCGAACCGGCCGGGCCGCTCCCGGAGACCGCCGGGGGCGGCAGCTCGTTGGTGTCGCCCCCGGCGATCCGGTCGATCTCGATGGCTATGAGGATCTCCTCGGCACGCCCGGCCCGGGAGTGGTCGGGTTGTTCGTCCAACAGCCGTTCCAGGTGCTCGCGAGCGGTATCGGGGTCGTCGGAGCCGTGGGCGGCCAGACCGCATTCGAACCACGCCTCGCCCAGCGACCCGGTGGCCCGGTCGGAGACCCGGGTGAACCCGTCCCCGCTCAGGGCCCGGGGCAGGGCCACGAGCGCCTCCAGGTCGTCGAAGAGCCCGCACGCCGCCTCGCCGTCGAGCGAGTCGGCCAGGTCGGAACGGAAGCCCTCCAGGGTGTCCGGGGCGTTCCCGGCGGGCCCCGAGTCGGGGAAGTCGGAGACCAACTCGGAGAGCCGGCCCAACGCGTCCGGCAGGTCGCCGTCCCCGTACCGGTCGATCGCGCAGTCCCGCAGTGTGGCGGGGAGCGGTTCCCGGGCCCGATCGGCCAGCCGGTCGGCGTCCCCCTCCACCCACTCGTCGGGCAGCTCCGTGAGGCCCGGTAGGAGGACGACGGCGCGCAGTTGGGCGACCGCCGCACAGTGGTCCTCCGAGCCGAGCGCCGGCGTGGTCGCGTCGTACAGCTCGTCCAGGCCCTCGGGTACCGCCACCGCCTCAGCGGTCCCGGGGTGCTCACCGCGCAGGGCGACCCGGGCGTCGAATGCCTCGACGACGGATTGGGCGTCGAAGTCGTCGGCACCGCCCACCGACTCGGCCGCCTCCCGCACCCCGGCGGTCAGGTCGTCGGCGTGCGCGGCACGCAACTCCACCAACCGGTCACCGGCCCCCGCCCAGGGTGGACGGCCGTCGTGCAGGTCCACATAGCTCCGGTAGCCGTCGGCGGCCTCCCCGTTGGCCCCGCGCGCCGCCGAGGCCTCCGCGCGCAGCATGACCTCACAGGAGTTCACCCCCAGAGCCGAGACCTCACGCAGGGAGTGGAAGGCCAGGGCGTGACGGGGTGAGACGGCACGCTCGTAGTGCGGGACGGCGCTCTCGCAGTCCCCCGCCACGTGGGCCCGGTCGGCGCGGCCCATCTCCCGCTCGGGCAGCCCGGAGTACCAGAAATAGCCGAGGGCGACGATGACCAGGAGCACTCCGGCGGCCACCGGGGGCGCCCGGACGGGGCGGGGGTCCGGGCCCGTGCCTCCCAGCCGCCAGGCGTCCGCCACCATGACGGCCGCACACAGCAGGAACAACGGCGCCCACACCACCGCGCCACCGGGTGCCTCGGTGCCGACGGCGAAGGCGACCAGCACCAGGACGCCGCCCAAGCCCACGGCGAAGCGGCGCCACTGCCGCAGGTACAGGTAACCGACACCGAGGCCGGAGAGGTTGAGGGCGGCGGCGGACAGGGCGCGCCGGCGGCTCCCGCCGGGCTCGCCCGGTGGCGGGGCGGTGGGCAGCGGGACCGTGACGGCCTCTCGCGGCGGCGGCCCCGGGGGCGGTGTCGGTGGCACGCGCCCCGGTGGGGCGTGGTCGGGCCACGGTCCCCGCTCGGCGGGCCCGTTCGTGCCCCTGGCGCCCTCGTCCCCCATGCCGTCCTCCCCCGACGATGTCCCCTCCGCCGTCACGCCCCTACGGGATGCCCATTCCCGGGGCTCCGAATGCCGCGTGGACGAGGGGAGTCGGGTATGGATCGCGTGATCCAGGAACGCCTGTGCCGGGTGGGGGGTGCCTCTATGTCTTTCGTCAAGGCATTGCTGTCGGGTTTGGGGTGGTTCGGGGCTGTTGGGGTTATGCAGCGAGTTCGATGTTCTTCGGTGTCCGGGATTCGTAGAGGGTGCCGTCGCGGA
>NZ_JAJUWS010000034.1 GCF_021390475.1 Streptomyces sp. ST2-7A | reverse complement strand
GGTCCCGGGGCATCCCCGGGACCGAAGCGGCCCGCCGTCGGTCGGTGGCATCCGTGGTGCCGGTCCGTCCCGGTGGCCTGGATGCCGTCGGCCGCCGGAGGCGATCCCACCCGGCCATCCGACGGGGGTGACGGGACTCAGGCCAGGGGAAGCCCCTGAGCGGTCCAGCGGTCGTCCCGGTTCTCGACGACCAGCGGGAGGCCGAAGCAGCGGGAGAGGTTGGCGGAGGTGAGGACCTCGGGGATGGGCCCCGCCTCGAGTACCTTGCCCCGACGGATGAGCAGCAGGTGGGTGAAGCCCGGCGCGATTTCCTCGACGTGATGGGTGACCATGATCATCGAGGGCGCGTAGGGGTCGCGGGCCAGGCGACCGAGGCGGCGCACCAGGTCCTCCCGGCCCCCGAGGTCGAGCCCGGCGGCGGGCTCGTCGAGGAGCAGGAGTTCGGGGTCGGTCATCAGGGCCCGGGCGATCTGGGTGCGCTTGCGCTCGCCCTCGGAGAGGGTGCCGAACCGGTGGTCGAGGTGGTCGCCCATGCCGAGACGGTCCAGGAAGGCGCGGGCGCGGGCCTCGTCCACCTCCTCGTAGTCCTCCTGCCAGCCGGCGGTGACGCCGTAGGCGGCGGTCAGCACGGTCTGCAGGACGGTCTGGGAGCGGGGCAGGCGTTCGGCGAGCGCGCTGCCCGCGACGCCGATGCGCGGTCGCAACTCGAAGACGTCCACGCCGCCGAGCTTCTCGCCCAGGATCCGGGCGATGCCCGTCGTGGGGAAGAGGTAGCTGGAGGCGATGTTCAACAGGGTTGTCTTACCGGCCCCGTTGGGACCGAGGATGACCCAGCGCTCGCCCTCGGCGACCGACCAGGAGACCCGGTCCACCAGAGCGCGTCCGTCGCGGACCACGGATACGTCCACCAGCTCCAGTACATCGCTCATGCGCGCGGTTTCTCCCCTTGCCTTTGCCGTTGCGTGTGGTGGTGCACCAGCCCGGGGACAACGCTACGCCACCCGGGACGGGGGCGGGCCGGCAGGATCCCGATCGGCGGGGCACGGTGCTCATAGGGTGGGGGCATGGTGGAGGAACCACGCTCCGGGCGATTGGTCGCCTGGGGCAACGCGCTGTTGGCGGGAGTCGTGTCGCCGGACGAGGCGGTGCGCGAGGTGACGCATGGTGACGACCTGCACCGGGTGACCGGGCTGCCGGGGGAGGACGGCCCGGTGGGCCCGAGTCTCGCCCTGGGCCGGCTGCGGGCGCTGGGCACCCGGGGCCTGCGGATCGCGTTGCCGGTGCCGGGCCACCCCTTGGGTCTGAGCGGTCCCGCGGAGTTCAACGCCGCGGCGCTGGAGGCGGGCGAGGCCGTGATCGCGGAGGGCATCGGGTTGGGGTGGGTGCCGGTGGTCACCCGGGCCGGCCCGGTCGGGGGCCCGGCGGCGGATCGGCACGTGTCGGTCGAGTGGAGATGCTCCCCGGTCCGGGAGGCGCCGCCCACCGATGTCCCCTCCCTGGGGGAGGCGGAGCGGGAGTTGGCAGAGGCCCTGCGCTCGGCCACCGAGTCGCTGACCCGGATGGCGGTGGCGGGCGCGGGACCGGTGGCACGGGCGGAGCTGTCGGCGTACCGGGCGCGGGCCGAGCGCGGGAGCCGGGTTCTGGCACCGGGATACCCGCCCCGGGCCGTACGGGTGCTGGAGTTGGCCCGGCGGGTGGGCGACCTGGTGGACATCGCGAACGCGCCCGGGGAACACGGCGCGGCGGTGAGCGCGGGCGAGATCGCGGCACGGGAGGCGGTGCTGCGGCCGGTGGAGCGGACTGCCCGGCGGGCCCGGGTGGCGGCCTACAACGCCTTCGTGGAGCACGGCGGGTCGATGGGGGTCTGAGGCCGACCGGCGCGGCCACCGGGAGCGGACCGATCGCGTCCCCGCGCCGGCCACCGTCCCCGGCCCGGGCCGGCCTCACTCGGCCAGGCCGTTGCGCACCGCCCACAGCGCGGCCTGGGTCCGGTCTGCGAGTTCCAGCTTCATCAGGATGTTGGAAACGTGGGTCTTGACCGTCTTCTCCGACAGCACCAGGGCCCGGGCGATTTCCCGGTTGGCCCGTCCCCGGGCGATGAGGGCGAGCACCTCGCGTTCCCGTTCGGTGAGCGTGCCGGAACGGCCGGAGCGCCCGTCGGTGTCGTTGCTCAGCAGGGCGCGGGCGATCTCCGGCTCGAGCAGGACGTGGCCGGCGTGCACGGAGCGGATCGCCGCCGCCAGGGCGTCGGGGTCGATGTCCTTGTGCAGATAGCCGTTGGCGCCGGCGCGCAGGGCGGGGACGACGGTGCGGCGCTCGGTGAAGCTGGTGATCACCAGGACCCGGGTGCCGGGCCCGCTCCCACCGAGCGAGCGCAGGGCCTCCAGACCGTCCGTGCCGGGCATCTTGAGGTCCAGCAGCACCACGTCGGGACTCAGTTCGCGGGCTCGTTCGACGGCCTCGGCGCCGTCGGCCGCCTCCCCGACGACCTCGATGTCCTCCTGGATCTCCAGGAAGGTCCGCAGTCCGCGGCGCACGACCCGGTGGTCGTCCACCAGCAGGACCCGAATGGGCGCGGCAGCGGGCTCAGCCACCGGGCACCTCCATCTCGACGACGGTTCCCCGGCCGGGCGCCGAGGTGATGGTCAGGGTTCCGCCCACGGCCTGCGCGCGGTCGCGCATGGAGACCAGGCCCAGCCGGCGTCCGGCCCGGCGCACGGTGTCGGGGTCGAAGCCGGCCCCGTCGTCGATCACCCGCAGGACGGTACGGCCACCCCGGCGATCCAGGGTGACGTCCACCCGCTGCGGGTCGGCGTGGCGCAGGGCGTTGTGGAGGGCCTCGCGGGCGACCCGCAGCAACGCCTCCTCCCGGTCGGGGGTCAGTGCCCCGGGAGTGAGGCACTCGAAGGCGACCCGGGCCGGATGGGCCCGGTCCAGTACCCGGGTCTCGGCGTCGAGCACGGCGACCAGCCCGTCCTCCTCCAGGGCCGCGGGGCGCAGCTCGACGACCACGGCGCGCAGTTCGTCGGCGGCCTCGGCGGCGAGGCGGTTCACCTCGGAGAGCTCGGCGGCGGCGCGGGCGGGGTCGCGGGTCAGCAGGCCGGCGGCGGCCCGGGCGGTCAACCGCAGGGAGAAGAGTTTCTGGGCCACGGCGTCGTGCAGTTCGTGCGCGATCCGGGCGCGCTCCTCGGCGATGGAGAGTTCTCGGCTGCGCTCCAGGAGATGGGCGTTGGTGAGGGCGATCGCGGCGTGGCGGGCCAGCAGCCGCAGCAGCTCCTCGTCCTCCCCGGTGAAGGAGGTGTCGCCGCGGGGGCGTCCGGTGCCGGTTCCGCCGGAGCCGTCCCGGGGGCGCCCCCGGCCGGCCGGGGGCGGGTCGGTGGAGCGGCCGGGGGCTTTGTCGGGGAGTTTGTCGGCGAGGAAAAGGGCGCCGAGCACTTGCTCTCCGTCGACGATCGGCATGCCCAGGAAGCCCCGCATCTCGGGGTGGGTGTCGGGCCAGC
This sequence comes from Streptomyces sp. ST2-7A, assembly GCF_021390475.1. Lineage (GTDB taxonomy): Bacteria > Actinomycetota > Actinomycetes > Streptomycetales > Streptomycetaceae > Streptomyces. The sequence goes on along the minus strand of NZ_JAJUWS010000034.1, from coordinate 69,544 downwards.
CCTCGAAGCGGGGGTCACGGCGGATGTCGGCGACGCGCTCGGGCTCGGCCTGGCGGAGCATCGCGGCGAGCAGTCCGTGCTGGCGGGGCAGGGGGCCGATGGCCCGCCATTGGCGTTCGGTCATGCCGGAGACGAGGAACTGGGCGAACCCGCCCGCGCCGTCGGGCACGCCGAGGGCCGCGTAGCGGGCGTTGAGGAGTTCCCTGGCCGAGCCGACGATCGTCTGGAGCACGTCGCGCACCTGGCGGGTGCTGTTCATCGCGAGGAGCGCGTCGCTGATGGCGGCGAGGCCGGTGCCGGTTGCCATGGTTCGCACGGTACCGCTCCGGGCGGGGGCGCGGATCGGTCCCGGGGCGGCGGTGGGAGGGGGAAACGGCCTAGGCCCCGGGTCGGGGTCGGAGCGGGACCGCGGCTCCGGGGTGGGGCCGCGGGGTGGAGCGGAAGAACGTGGGTGGGGGGGCCGGCGGGCCGCGCAGGGTTCCCGGAACGGGACGCGTGGTGTGACGGGACGGGCACCCGTGGTCGCTCCGGAGTGTCGGGAGGGGCCGTCGATGGTGAGGCGCGTCACGGGACCGAGGTCCCACCACTATCGGGAGTAGGGGGCGCGGACCCCTCCCCGAGGGGCCGGGGGAGCGCCGGTCCGGGGTCCCGGGAGGGTCCCGGGACCCCGGATCTTCCTAGTAATTGGGGTATTTGCCCGTTTTTTCATGGCTTGCCAAGAATGGCGACTGTCCCGATCGACGCCGGCTGGAACCGGCCGAGAGCAACCGGAAGCAGAGGATCCCCTTTCATGGCAGTCCACAGCACCACGGTCCGTTCGTTGCTGTCCCGCACCCGTCGCACCGCCACCGTCGGCATGGCGGGAGCCGCCGTCGCGGGCCTGGGCGTTCTGGGTGCGGCGGGCACGGCCCACGCCGCGCCGACCACCGGGGCACAGGACACCGCCCAGCGGATGATCGCCGATCCCGCGCAGTACCAGTGCTTCGCCAACATCGTGGAGCGCGAGAGCGGCTGGGACCACACCGCGACCAACCCCTCCAGCGGCGCCTACGGCCTCATGCAGGCACTCCCGGCCGGGAAGATGTCCTCCGCCGGCTCCGACTGGCAGACCAACCCGAACACGCAGATCGAGTGGGGCCTGCAGTACATGGAGGAGCGCTACGGCAGCCCCTGCGACGCCTGGTCCTTCTGGCAGAACAACCACTGGTACTGAGCCGGTCCCCGGGGCGCCGAGGAGCGCCGGGGGTATCGAGCGGCACCCGGGTCGGCCCGGGCCGACCTCCGGCGGAATCCCCCCGATATGTGCGACGGGAGCCGTCCCCCTGTTCGGGGGGACGGCTCCCGTCGCACATTCGTGCCCCGGAGGGCGGGCGATCAGTCCCGCATGACCTCCGGCTCGTGGCGGCGCAGGAAGCGCAGCACCAGGAAGGCGCAGCCGACCGAGATGACCGCGAGCATCCCCACGTCGAGGATCCACACGGCCGCCTCGTGGTCCCACAGTCGGTCGGTCTCGCCGCGCTGGCGGTGTCCCATGAGAGTGTTCAGGTCGGCGGTGGACCCCACACCGGCCAGGCCCCAGCGGGAGGGCATCAGCCAGGCCACCTGTTCCAGCCCGGGCTTTCCCGCCACCTGGAAGAGCACGCCGGTGAAGACGAGCTGCACGACGCAGATCATCACCAGCAGCGGCATGGTCATCTCGGAGGTGCGGACGACCGAGGAGATCACCAGGCCGATCATCATCGAGGTGATGCCCAGAACCGTGATCACGATGGTCATCTCGATCGCGGGCGACTCGACGAACAGCACGCCCTGCTCGGGCAGCTCGCGCGGCGCGAAGCAGATCAGCGCCAGGATGACGCCCTGGATGATCGTGACCATGCCCAGCACGATCACCTTCGACATCAGATACGCCGATCGGGAGAGGCCGACCGCCCGTTCCCTTTCGTAGATCACCCGTTCCTTGATGAGTTCGCGCACCGCGTTGGCCGAGCCGGCGAAGCACATGCCGATCACCAGGATCAACAGGATGATGCCCGCGTCCCCGTTGGACCGCCCCCGCTCGAGCGGGCCGTAGCCCAGACCGTGCGGGGCCGGGATCACCGTGCTGACCAGACCGAGGATGATCGGCAGCGCGAGGGTCAGCCCCATGAAGCCCTTGTCCGAGGCGATCACCGCCAGGTAGCGGCGCACCAGGGTCCACACCTGCGCGCCCCAGCTCTGGGCCTTCTGCCGGGCGGCCTGCAGGGGCTGCAGGTGGACGGGCTGGGCCCGGTCGGTGTCCGCGTCGGCTGCGTACATCCGATGGTGCTGCGAGCCGCGCCAGCGGCCCATCCAGTCGTGGTCGCGGTAGTTCTCGAAGGCGGAGAAGACGTCCGCCCAGGTCTCGTAGCCGAAGAAGTTCAGCGCCTCGTCCGGCGGGCCGAAGTAGGCGACCCCACCGCCCGGGGCCAGCACCAGCACCCGGTCGCACAGCCCCAGCTCGGCCACCGAGTGGGTGACCACCAGGACGGTGCGGCCGTCGTCCGCCAGACCTCGCAGCAACTGCATGACGTCGCGGTCCATGCCCGGGTCCAGGCCGGAGGTGGGCTCGTCGAGGAAGATCAGTGAGGGCTTGGTCAACAGCTCCAGCGCCACCGAGACACGCTTGCGCTGACCGCCGGAGAGCTGGTTGATGCGCTTGTCCGCGTGGTGGCCGAGCTTGAGTTCGACGAGCACCTCCTCCACCCGGGCGTTCCGTTCGGCCCTGCCGACGTCGCCGGGGAAGCGGAGTTCGGCGGCCAGCCGCAGCGCCTGTCGCACCGGCAGGGCGGTGTGCAGGATGTCGTCCTGCGGCACCAGGCCGATGCGGTGCCGCAGCTCGGCGAAGTGGGTGTAGAGGTTGCGCTGGTCGTACAGCACCTCGCCGTGGGTGGCGGGCCGGTAGCCGGTCAGCGCGCGCAGCAGGGTGGACTTGCCGGAGCCCGAGGGCCCGATCACACCGACCAGCGACTTCTCCGGCACGCCGAAGGAGACGTCGTTGAGGATGGTCAGGGCGCCGTCGTTGACCTGCACGGTGAGGTGCCGGGCGGAGAAGGAGACCTCACCGGTGTCGACGAACTCCTCCAGCCGGTCGCCGACCAGGCGGAAGGTGGAGTGTCCGATACCGATGGTGTCGGCCGGGTTGATCAGCTGCCGGCCGTTCTTGGGCATCGGCTGACCGTTGACGTAGGTGCCGTTGTGGCTGCCCAGGTCGTGGAGTTCGAAGCGCCCGTCCGGGGTGGCCAGGAACTCGGCGTGGTAGCGGGAGACCTGCAGGTCGGGGACGACCAGCTCGTTCTCCAGGGCACGACCGATCCGGGTGACCGCGCCGATGTCGAAGCGGTGCAGGACGGTGGCCCCCCGTGACGGGGCGCCCTCGTCCGCGGGCCCGCCCCCGCCGGGCACGGCGTCGGGGAAACCGCCGGGAGCCACCGGGCCCGGCCCCGGCGGGCCACCCGACGGCATCGGGGGCCCGGCCGGCGCCGACACGGCGGCCCCGGCCGGTTGCGACGCCTGCTGCGGCACCGCCGTGCCGGGCACGGCGCCCGCCGCCGTGAAGGACAGGCGGGGGCCGTCCTCGGCGTTCCCCAGGTTCAGCACCGTTCCCGGTCCGGTGTGCAACTGCTGCACGCGCTGGCCGTGCGTCCACGTGCCGTTGGTGCTCCCGTGGTCCTCCAGGACCCAGCCCTCGCCGCCCCATCGCAGGGTGGCGTGCCGCCAGGAGACGCGGGCGTCGGTGAACACCAGGTCGGCCTGCGGGTCACGGCCCAGCGTGTAGGACCGCGTCGGGTCCAGGGTCCAGCTCTGTCCGTTCAGTTCGAGTACGAGATCCGGCACTCCACGCCCCACATGTCCATGCCCCGTGTTGCTGTCCCCCGACGGGCCCGCCAGAGCGTCGCGAACCCGGGGATGGTGATTGTCTGGGGAGACTATTCCAGGCCCGGGAGGTCCGCGGGAGGGAGGTCCCCGATGTCACGAACCCGGTGCGAACCGCGATCCGGTCCGTGACCTTCCGGCTCGGCGGCCGGGTCCGCCGGGGGCGGTTCCGCCGCGCCCTCCCCGGGTGGTTCCGTCCGCTGCCGGGTCTCCCGGTTCCCCCGATTCCTCCACCGGTTCGGCACCGGTTCGGCACCGGATCGGCCGGGGTGGACCGGGGCGGTCCGTCGTCCGGGGTCCGGACGGGCCGGCACCCGTCCGGGTGAAGCCATTACCGTGGTGACCACCATGAGTTCCTCGACTCCCTCCCGCCTCCCGGGCCCCGGGCCGGTCTCCCCCTCCCCCACCGACGCGGGGGCCGGCCGGCCGGTCCCCCGCACCCTGCTGGTCAAGATCTTCGGCCGGGACCGGCCGGGGCTGACCGCCGGGCTCCTGCAGACCCTGGCCGCCTACGGCGTCGAGGTGGTGGACCTGGAGCAGGTCGTCACCCGGGGCCGGATAACGCTCTGCGCGCTGGTCACCACTCCCGGCGCGGTCGGCGGCGGGTCCGGTGCCGCGGAGGGTGAGCTGCGGGCCACCGTCCACGGATGGGCCGAGTCACAGCGGCTGCAGTCCGAGATCATCTCCGGGATCGGTGACAACCGGCCGCGCGGCGAGGGGCGTTCGCACGTCACGGTGCTCGGTCACCCGCTGACCGCCGAGGCGACGGCCGCCATCGCGGCCCGCATCACCGGCTGCGGCGCGAACATCGACCGGATCCACCGCCTGGCCAAGTACCCGGTGACGGCGGTGGAGTTCGACGTCTCCGGGGTGGCCACCCGGCTCCTGCGCACCGAGTTGGCCACCGAGGCCGCGCGGCGCGGAGAGGTGGACGTGGCCGTGGTCGCCTCCGGCCTCCAGCGACGCGGTCGCCGCCTGGTGGTGATGGACGTGGACTCCACCCTCATCCAGGATGAGGTCATCGAACTGTTCGCGGCGCACGCCGGGTGCGAGGAGCGGGTCGCCGAAGTGACGGCGGCCGCGATGCGCGGCGAACTGGACTTCACCGAGTCGCTGCACGCCCGGGTGGCGCTGCTGGAGGGCCTGGAGGAGCGGGTCGTCGAGAAGGTTCGGGCCGAGGTCCGGCTGACCCCGGGGGCGCGCACCCTGGTGCGGACCCTCAAGCGACTGGGCTATCGGGTCGGCATCGTCTCGGGCGGCTTCACCCAGGTCACCGACTCCCTGCGCGATCACCTGGGACTGGACTTCGCGGCGGCCAACACCCTGGAGGTGGTGGACGGGCGGTTCACCGGGCGGGTCACCGGCGAGATCGTGGACCGGGCGGGGAAGGCCCGGCTGCTGCGCCGCTTCGCCCGCGAGGCCGGGGTGCCGCTGAACCAGACCGTGGCGATCGGCGACGGGGCCAACGACCTGGACATGCTCAACGCGGCGGGCCTGGGCGTGGCCTTCAACGCCAAGCCCCTGGTGCGGCGGGCCGCCGACGCCTCGGTGAACGTGCCGTTCCTGGACACCGTGCTGTACCTGCTCGGCATCACCCGTGAGGAGGTCGAGGCGGCGGACGCCGGGGAGTGATCCCGGCCTCCGGCCGCTCCCGGCGGGCGCCCCGGTCCGGCGGTCCCGATCGGTGGGAGGGGGCCGAGGGGTCGATCGGTTCCGGCGGGGTCGCACCGGGTGCCTCCCGGGCGCGGCCCGCCTCCCCGTCCGGGAGGCCGGGTCCCCGGCGGGGAAACCGCCGCCCGTTCCCGTCGTCAGTCCTTGGGGGTCCAGAAGGACCGCAGCCGGGCCACCCCGTGCTCGACGGACTTCCACTCCCCGGTGAAACCGAGGACGGCGATGCCGGAGGTGGGGTAGCCGCTGCGGTTCATGCGGGGCAGGGCGTCCCCCTCCCCCTCCCCCGCCAGGGCGTCGGCCAGGGCGTGCACGCCGGGGTTGTGGCCCACCATCAGGAGGTCGCGCACCTCGTCCTCCACCCCGTTGAGCACGGCGATCAGCTCGCCGAGCGAGGCCTCGTAGATCCGCTCGTCGTAGACGGTGCGGGGACGCCGCGGCAGTTCGGCGACGACCAGTTTCCAGGTCTCGCGGGTCCGGGTGGCGGTGGAGCACAGGACGAGGTCGGGGGTGATGCCGGCGCCGACGATCCAACGGCCCGCCAGGGGCGCCTCGCGACGGCCCCGGTCCGCGAGCGGTCGGTCGTGGTCGGACACCTGCGGCCAGTCGGCCTTGGCGTGACGGAGAAGGACGATCCTGCGGGCAACATCGACGCTCATGCGTCCCAGCTTCCCACGGAACCGGGCGCCCTTCCCGGCCGGCGGGACGTCGGGGGACCACTCCGCGAGGAGCCCCGGAAGGACCACCGCTCGGCACGCGGACGACGGTTCGAGGGCTCCGTGCGGAGTGGGTCAGGACCGCAGCAGCGCCACGAGCAGGTGTTCCAGCAGCAGCGGCAGCGGACGCGGCATCTCGGCGGCCGCGGCGGTGTCGGATCCGGTGAGCAGGAGCACCAGCAGGCCGGTGAAGGCCGCCGCCGGGGCGAGCAGTCCCCACCAGGGCAGGCGCGTGCGCGTCTCCCGCCGTGTGGGGGGTGTGGTGTGGGCCGACATGGGAATCCCCTCCGTTCCGGTCGGTTCCCGGGTCGTTCCGGCGGGCCGCCGGGGTGACGTGGTGTCCACCCTATGAGGAGCGGGTCCGTCGGCCCATCCGGTGATCCACCCGGGCCCCCCTGAACCGTGCCCCCTAGGGGATGGTGGGGTTGTCCCCACCCCCCGGCACGGCGTTCGGACCGCGTACGGTTCCGGCCGGGGAGGGCCGGGCTCAGGCACCGTCCTCGACGACACCCGGACGGCCGGCCCGCACGCCGGCGACGATTTGCAGAACCATCAGCCCGGCCAGCAGGAGCAGGGGGATGTCCCAACCGCCGGCGGCCTCCTGCAGGGCGCCGATGGCCAGGGGCCCGGGCACGGCCAGGAGGTAGCCGGCGCTCTGCGCGAACCCGGAGAGCCGGGCCACGCCGGCGGAGGTCCGCGCCCGCAGACCGATCATGGTCAGCGCGACGGGGAAGGCGCAGCCGGAGATCCCCAGCAGAACCGCCCAGGCCCAGGCGCCCTGGGCCGGGGCCAGCAACAGTCCCGCGTAACCGATCAGCCCGCAGACACCGAGGGCGGCCACCAGGGGCCCCTGGTGGGACAGTCGGACGGCGAGCCGGGGAAGCACGAAGGCCAGCGGGACGCCCATGCCCATGATGACGGCCAACAGCAGGCCGGAGGTCACCGCCGCGACCCCGGCGTCCCGGAAGATCTGCGGCATCCAGCCCATGGTCACGTAGGCGGCGGTGGACTGGAGGCCGAAGAAAAGGGCCAGGGCGAGGGCGGTGGGCGAGCGGCGCAGCGTACGGGGTCCGGCGCCGACGGGCTCGGCCGGAAGCGTCTCCGACGGGATCCCCGGTGACACCCGCGGGACTCCCCGGCGGAGCGTCACGGCCCAACAGGCGAGGGCGATCGCGGCGGGCAGGGCCCATACGAGGAGGCCCGGGCGCCAGTCGCCGCCCAGTCGCTGGACGAGGGGGACGGTCACCGCCGCCGCGCCGGCGGTGCCCAAAGCCAGGGCCATCGAGTACAGACCGGTCATGGTGCCCTGCCGGTCGGGGAACCAGCCCTTGACCACCACCGGCAGCAGGACGTTGGCGGCCGCGATGCCGGCCAGGGCCAGGGCGGTGCAGACCAGGAAGACGGCGGTGTTCGGGGCCAGCGGTCGCAGTGCGAGGCCCAGGGTGATCGCGGCGGTGCCCGCGACGATGACCGGGACGGGGCCCAACCGCCGGGCCAGCCGGGGCGTGACACCGCCGAAGACGGCGAAGCACAGCGCGGGCACCGAGGTGAGCAGGCCGGCGACGACGCCCCCCATGCCCAGCCCGAGGCGAACCTCCTCCAGCAGCGGACCGAGGCCGGAGATCGCGGGGCGCAGGTTGAGTGCGGTGAGTACCAGGGCGATCGCGAGGAACCACCGCGTGCCCCACCGGAGGCGCCGCCGGGGGATGTCGGTGGAGCCGGCCCCGTCTCCCCCGGTGGGACGGTCGGTCGTCCGTGGCCGCGGGAGGGGGTGGGTGGAGGTGCGGGCGTCACCGGCTGCGGGCATACATCCATCATAGAATCATGGGATGTATTCGTCGCACCGGGGTTCCGTCCCCGACGGGCGCCGGAGGAGCGCACCATCGCCGGAACCGTGGACCCCGGTAGCGTGGTCCCCCGCCCGGGCCGGGGCAGTGACCCCTTTTCCGGACGGGCACGTCCCGCGCCACCGCCCCCACCCGGGCCGCCGAGGCGGCCCCGTCCCATCGGAAACGGGAGAGCCATGCCACTGACCTCACCCCGTCGATCGGCCCTCGCCGACCAGGTCATCACCGAACTCCGCCGCCAGATCACCGTCGGGGAGTGGCCGGTCGGCTCCCGCATCCCCACCGAGCCCGAGCTGGTGGAACAGTTGGGCGTGGCCCGCAACACCGTGCGGGAGGCGGTTCGGGCCCTGGCCCACAACGGACTGCTGGACATCCGGCAGGGTTCCGGCACCTACGTGGCGGCCACCAGCGAACTGGCCGGGGTGATGCGCCGACGCTTCACCGACGCCGATCCCCGGGACGTCGCGGAGGTCCGCTCCACCCTGGAGTCCTCGGCCGCCGGATTGGCCGCCGTGCGGCGCACCGAGGCCGATCTGGCCCACCTGGACTCCCTCCTCGAGCAGCGCGAGGCGGCCTGGCGGAGCGGTGGGGTGGAGAGGTTCGTGGAGGCCGACAGCACCTTCCACGCGGCGGTGGTGACCGCCTCGCACAACGATGTCCTGGCGGCGCTGTACGCGGACCTCGGTTTCGTCGTGCGGGACTTCCTGCGCCATGACGTCGGGGACCGGCTGCGTCCCGAGGAGCACCTCGACCACGGCCGTCTGGTCGAGGCGATCCGCTCGGCGGACCCGGTCGCGGCCGCCGCGGAGGCGGGGTCCTACGCGTTGGGCTGTCGCCCGATGCCGGGTAGCGGCGCCGGGTAGCGGTCCGGATGGGCCGGCGCCCCGGACCGCCGGGGGGCGCCCCGGGGCGCCCCCCGGTGAAGCGGGGGCCCGGACGGTCCCGGTGAACTCGGGGCCGGAAACACCGGGGGCGGGTGACGGGAGTCCCGTCACCCGCCCCCGGTGCGGGGTCGGTCAGGCGCCCATCATGTGCACGCCGCCGTCCACGTGGACGACCTCGCCCGTGGTCCGCGGGAACCAGTCCGAGAGCAGGGCACACACGCCGCGCGCGGCCGGCTCCGGGTCCTCGATGTCCCAGCCGATGGGCGCGCGGGTCCTCCACACGTCCGCCAACTCCTCGAAACCGGGGATGGACCTGGCCGCCATCGACTTGATCGGACCCGCCGAGATCAGGTTGACCCGGATACCGCGGTCGCCCAGGTCGCGGGCGAGGTAGCGGGAGGTCGACTCCAGGGCCGCCTTGGCCACACCCATCCAGTCGTACTTGGGCCAGGCCACCCGGGCGTCGAAGTCCATGCCGACGACCGAGGCGCCGTTGCCCCCACGCTCCATCAGCGGCAACAACGCGGTGGTCAGCGACTTCAGCGAGTACGCGGACACCTCCACGGCGGTGGCCACCGACTCCCAGGGGGTGTTCAGGAAGTTTCCGCCCAGGGCGTCCTGCGGGGCGAAACCGATGGAGTGCACCACTCCGTCCAGGGAGTCCACGTGCTCCCCCACCGCGGCGGCGAGCCCGTCCAGGTGCTCACGGTTCTGCACGTCCAACTCGATGACCGGTGCCTCCTTGGGCAGCCGACGCGCGATGCGTTGGACCAGGCTGAGCCGGCCGAAGCCGGTCAGTACGACCTCGGCGCCCTCCTCCTGGGCGAGCCGGGCGACGTGGAAGGCGATCGAGGAGTCGGTGAGGACCCCGGTGATCAGGATGCGTTTGCCGGCGAGAAGTCCACTCATGGTGTCAGTGCCCCATGCCCAATCCGCCGTCAACGGGGATGACGGCTCCGGTGATGTACGCGGCCTCGGGAGAGGCCAGGAAACGGACCGCGGCGGCGACCTCGGCGGGCTCGGCGTACCGGCCCAGCGGCACCTGCGCCACGATGCCGGCGCGCTGCTCCTCGCTCAGGACCCGGGTCATGTCGGTGTCCACGAAGCCGGGCGCGACCACGTTGCAGGTGATGTTGCGCGACCCCAGCTCACGGGCCAGGGAACGGGCGAAGCCCACCAGGCCCGCCTTGGAGGCGGCGTAGTTGGCCTGGCCGGCGGAGCCGAGCAGACCGACCACCGAGGAGATCAGCACGATACGGCCCCGACGGGCACGGAGCATGCCCCGCGAGGCGCGCTTGACCACCCGGAAGGTGCCGGTGAGGTTGGTCTCCACAACGGTGGAGAAGTCCTCCTCCGACATCCTCAGCAGGAGCTGGTCGCGGGTGATACCGGCGTTGGCCACGAGGACCTCGACCGGGCCCTGGTGCTCCTCGACCCTCTTGTATGCCTGCTCCACCTGCTCGGGATCGGTGATGTCGCACCGCACACCGAAGAGCCCCTCCGGGGCCTCACCGGAGCGGTGGGTGACCGCCACCGAGTCCCCCGCCTCGGTGAGGGCACGTGCGATGGCCAGGCCGATACCGCGGTTTCCGCCGGTGACCAGTACCGAGCGACTCAAGGGACCACTTCCTTACCTCTCGCTCCTGCTTCCCGTCCGGCGGGAGCACCGGGCGTGACGGCCCGGTCCGTGCGGGCCCCGGACGGGAGGGCCCGGCCATGGTTCCGGGGCCGATGCCGCTCCCACGCTATCCGCCGGCCGGCCCGGCACGGGGCTCGGCCCCGAACAGTGGCTTTCCCGGGCCGCTGTGGGGTTCCCACAGAAAGGATCCGGAAGAAGACCACCCCGGATGGCCGGCACGGGGGCGGTACGGCGTTCTCCCGGACGGCCCGCCCGGCCCGGGGTGAGGGATCGACCGGGAGTTCGGGGCAACACCGTCCGGGAGACCCCGTCCGAGGAGTGCGCCCCGGCGCCCCCGAACCACCGGGGCCCGTAGAATCGCGCGTTGTTCCCCGTCCACCTCGACCCCCGGGACCGAACGTGACACGCCTCGGCGACTCCGTGCAGCGCGGCCTCGCGCTGCTGGGCCAAGACCTCTCCTCCGACACCGTCGTGCGGCAGTTGATGGAGGAGACCGGTTCCCGGCGGTATCTGGACCTGGGCGATCTGTCGGCGGAGGAGCAGGCCACGCTGATCGCCTCCCGCGCGGTCGAGGTGCTGCCCTCCGTCGACCGGCTCGCCGCGGAGATCGTGTCCGCCCGGGAGGCCGGACGCGGGCTGCGGGTGAAGCTGGGTATCGACCCCACCGCCGCCGACGTGCACCTGGGGCACACCGTGCCGATGATCGTGCTCAGCCGCTTCCAGCGGATGGGGCACGAGGTCACCCTCATCATCGGGGACGTGACGGCGAAGATCGGCGACCCCTCGGGGCGCTCCGCCGAACGCCCCCCGCTGACCGACGAGGACATCGCCGCCAACCTCTCCGGCTACCGCGACCAGGTGCGGCCGTTCCTCGACTTCGACCGGGTACGGATCCGGCACAACAGCGAGTGGCTCGGCGGATACACCCTGCCGGAGCTGATCGGCGTGCTGGCCCGGGTCCCCGCCTCCTCCCTGTTGCAGCGCGAGGACTTCCGCACCCGGCTGGAGGCCGGTCACGGACTGACGATGTCGGAGCTGATCTACCCGGTGGCCATGGCCCTGGACTCCGCGGAGATCGTCGCCGACATCGAACTCGGCGGCGTGGACCAGTTGCTCAACATGCAGATGGGCCGGCGGGTGATGGAGGTCCACGGGCAGCGTCCGCAGCTGATCGCCACCATGCCGTTGATCGAGGGCACCGACGGCTCCGGCGCCAAGATGTCCAAGTCCAAGGGCAACTACGTCGGCCTGCGGGCCGACGCCGACGAGGTCTTCGGCCGCATCATGTCGATCCCCGACCGTCTGATGGAGCCCTACCTGCGGGCGTGGACGGAGTGGGACGACGCCGAGATCGCCCTGGTGCTGTCGCGGATCTCCGAGGGCACCGTTCACCCGATGGACCTCAAGCGGATCCTGGCCGGCGAGATGGTCGCCGTCCTGCACGGCGCGGACGCCGCGATGGCCGCCCGGGCCGCCTTCGCCGCCCGCTTCTCGCGCGGCGACTTCGCCGGGGCGGGTGAACTGCCCGAGGTGAACCTGGCGGAACACGGCGGGGAGGGCGTCGCCCACGTCCTCAACGGCGTCCTCGGCTTCACCCCCAGCGCCTCGGCCGGACGCCGGCTGGCCCGGCAGAACGGCCTGCGGCTGGTGCTGGGCACCGCCTCCGGGCAGCGGACGGTGACGGTCCCCGAGTCCGACGCCCCGCGCCCGCTGGGCGAGGTGGTCGGCGAGGCCGTCGCCGGGGACCGGCCGGACGAGGTGTGGCTGAAGGCCGGCCGCAAACTGGCGGTGCTGCGCGGCTGGTGAGGCCACCGCGGGACCGGTGACACGGCGGGATCGCCCGCCGGACCTTCGCGGTCCGGCGGGCGACGCGCGTCCGGGGCGACCGCGCCGGCCGACGGTCCGGGCTCGTCCGCCGCGGAGTACCGTGGACGGGCGGGGCACGGTACGGAAGGCCCCGGTGCGACCGCGCCGGGGCGATCTTGTGGGTGGTGAACATGCTGCACCTGCGGCGCGACCGCGCCGATGAAACCGTGTTCCGCATCACCGCGGCCCGGCGCGGACTGGCCGAGGACGTGGGTGCCCGGCAACGCCGTTACGTGATCTCGATGCTGATCCGGAGCGTGTCCGTGGTCCTCACCGTCCTGTTGTGGAACGTGAGCGTGCCCCTGGCGACGGTGACCCTCGCCGCGGGCGTGCTGATCCCCTACGTGGCGGTGGTGGTCGCCAACGCCGGTCGGGAGAACGCGCCCATCCTGCCCCGCACCGCCCTCGTCGGCGACGGCTCCCGGGACCTGCCGGCCGGCGGCCGGGCCCTGGAGGGCGTGGTCGTCGAGCCGGAGGACCGACCGGCCGGGGAGGCCGCCCCGACCGGCACCGCACCGGACGGGGGCCGGGGCGACTCCGGGCGGGCCGGGAACCACTCCGAGTCCGGACCGGCGGACGGCACCGCACCGGACGGGGGCCGTCCCGGGGACGGGCCGACGGGGCGCGCCGACGGGGCCCGACGGTCCGCGACCACCGGGCACACGGGCCCGGGCGGCTGACACCGGGACCGTCCGGGCCGGTCCGGCCCACCGTTCGGACACGTCCGACGGGCGGGCGGTCCCACCGGTTCACCCCACTCCCCGCCGGTCGGCCGGGGCGGCCCCGTCGGCAGCGGGAACACGCCCCGGGTGCCTGCTCCGCGCACGGTTCGTCGGGGTGGAAAACCTTCGTCGGATCCGGCCGTTCGCCTGCGGGCGGCACAGTGAGCCGTGTCATACTTCAGAGGCGCTCCGCATCCCCCGTCGGAGCGAATGACCGACGCCGGGCGGCTCCCCCCGTGGCCGCCCGGCGTCGCCTTTCCCGCTCCCGGCCGGAATGCCCCGGCCCGGCGCGGGATGTTTGGATGGTGGGGTGAATCCCCTCTTCGGCTCCCCCCATCCCACCCCGTCCGACGGCGGGTCCGAGACCATCTGTTCCGCCAAGGGCTGTCGGGCCGCCGCGACACTCGTCCTGGCCTGGAACAACCCCAAGCTGCACACCCCGGGTCGGCGCAAGACCTGGGTGACCTGTGAGGAGCACCGCGAGCACCTGTCGACCTTCCTGGGCGCGAGGGGTTTCCTGCGGGAGACCGTGCCCCTGGCGGAGTGGCGGGAACGGGAGGAGAACACCGGGGACACCGGGGGTCCGCCGGTCGGTCCCTGAGTCGGTTCCCGAGTCCGTCCCGCCACCCCGGGGGTCAGCCCCCGATCGCCGACATGGGACGTCCCGGCTGTTCGAAGCCCGGCGTGTCCAGCCCCGACCCCGCCTTCTTCCCCAGCGTGGCCCGCCGCCACAGGTCCGCCAGCGCCCCGTCGTCCGCGCCCGAACGCAGGGCGGAGCGCAGATCGGTCTCCTCCCGGGCGAACAGGCAGGTGCGCACCTGGCCGTCCGCGGTCAGCCGGGTGCGGTCACAGGCCCGGCAGAAGGGGCGGGTGACCGAGGCGATGACCCCCACCCGGTGCGGACCCCCGTCGACCGACCACCGTTCCGCCGGAGCCGCCCCGCGCGCCGCGTCGGGTTCCGGTTCCAGCGCGAAGCGGGTCCGCAGCGCCGCCAGGATGTCCCCGGCCGTGATCATCCCCGCGCGACGCCAACCGTGCTGGGCGTCCAGTGGCATCTGCTCGATGAAGCGCAGCTCGTACCCCTCCGCCATCGCCCAGGCCAGCAGGTCGGGTGCCTCGTCGGCGTTGAGCCCGGGCATGAGTACCGTGTTGACCTTGACCGGTTCCAGGCCCGCCGCCCGGGCGGCGGCCAGGCCCCGGAGCACGTCCCCGTGTCGACGGCGTCGGGTCAGTCGCGCGAAGACCTCCGGGTCCAGGGTGTCCAGCGAGACGTTGACCCGGTCCAGTCCGGCCTCGCGCAGGGCGTCGGCGGTGCGTTCCAGCCCGATCCCGTTGGTGGTCAGGGACATCCGGGGACGCGGTCGCAGCTCCGCGCACCGGGCGATGATGCCGGTCAGGCCGGGGCGCAGCAGGGGCTCCCCGCCGGTGAAGCGCACCTCGGTGACACCCAGGTGTTCGACCGCGATCCGGATCAGGCGCACGATCTCGTCGTCGGTGAGCAGGTCCGGCTTGGCCAGCCAGCTCAGGCCCTCCTCGGGCATGCAGTAGGTGCAACGCAGGTTGCACCGGTCGGTCAACGAGACGCGCAGGTCGGTGGCGACGCGACCGAAGGTGTCGAGCAGCATGCGGACTCCCGGGCCGGGATCGGGGGCGGAAGGGGCCGGCGTACCCTGCCGGCAGCGTACGCCGGCCCCTTCCCCCGGCGGTACGTCCGCCGTGTCGGAATCGTTGCGGGGACGGGTCGGCGGGTTCACCGGGGCCCCGGGGCCCCGGTGAGGGGGAAACGGCGTGGACACGGCGCCGTTGGGAGCGGTCGGCGGCGCGCGGGCCGGCGTTCGGCACTGTCGGTGGCGGCCCGTATCCTCCGGTACATGCTCGATGACCATCAGACCACGCAGACGGCCGGTAGCCACCGGGCGCCGGCGGCGGACACCGCCGCCCCGGCGGGCGGGGAGACCCCGGTCGGCGAGGGGGAGGCTCCCCCGCGATGGCCCGACGGCTTCCCCGCCGGATACGCGGTGGTGGATGTCGAGACCACCGGGCTGGACCCGGAGGACCGCGTCGTGTCGGTGGCCGTCTACCGGGTGGACGGCCGCGGCCGGCCCGAGGACCACTGGTACACCCCGGTGAACCCGGAGCGGGACCCCGGCCCGGTGCACATCCATGGCCTGACCGCCGAGATGTTGGACGCCGCCCCGCGCTTCCCGGAGATCGTCGAGGAACTGTCGGAGCGGCTGGTGGATCGGGTGCTGGTCGCCCACAACGCCCTGTTCGACTGGCGGATGCTCTCGCGCGAGTACGCCCGGGCGGGCCGGCGGGCGCCGGTGACCCACCGGCTGTGCACGATAGCGCTGGCCAAGGAGTTGTCGCTGCCGGTGCGCAATCACCGTCTGGAGACCCTCGCGGCCCATTACGGGGTCCGCCAGGAGCGTGCCCATCACGCGCTGGACGACGCCCGGGTGCTGACCGAGATCCTGCGGCC
Organism: Streptomyces sp. ST2-7A; assembly: GCF_021390475.1. Taxonomy (GTDB): domain Bacteria; phylum Actinomycetota; class Actinomycetes; order Streptomycetales; family Streptomycetaceae; genus Streptomyces. Next base: position 53,826 of record NZ_JAJUWS010000034.1, on the reverse strand, counting down.
GGGGCTGGAGGGTGCCGCTCGGCTGGGGGTGGAGCTGCCGCTCCAGGAGTGCCGGCCGATCACCCGGTGGCGGGAGGGCGCGGCCGGGTCCGTCGGGGGTTCCGGCGGCCGGCGGCCGAGCCGTCGTCGGGAGCCGTGCCCCCATCCCAACCCGGGCCGGTGGGAACCCGGTTCCCCCCTGGTGCAGGGGATGCGGGTGGCCTTCTCCGGTGACACCTCGATGGAGCGCGAACTGTTGGAGGACCGGGCACACGCGGCGGGCCTGCAGCCGGCCTCCTCGGTTTCCCGGCAGACCAGCCTGTTGGTGACCAACTACCCGTCCGCACGGACGGGTAAGGTACGCCGGGCGCTGGAGCTGGGTACCCCGCTGGTCGACGAGGCGGAGTTCACCCGGCTGCTGCGGGCCGTGGCCCCGGCGGCGGGGAGCTGAGCCGGTTCGGGTACCGTCGGGGGCTGTGTACCGCTTTCTGCTGTCCCGGCAGTGGGTGCTGTTGACCCTGCTGGCCGCGCTGCTCATCCCGCTGATGGTCCAGGCGGGCTTCTGGCAGTTCCACCGGCACGAGGGGCGTGTCGAGCGCAACGACCTCATCGCCGGCAATCTGGGCGCCGAGCCGGTCCCGATGGACCGCCTCGCCGGGCCCGGCCGGGAGGCCGCGGAGGAGGACCGCTACCGCGCGGTCACCGCCCGGGGGGTCTTCGACACCGCCGGGGAGGTCGCGGTGCGCCGGCGCACCGGCCCCGAGGGTGGTTACGGCTACTGGGTGCTCACCCCACTGGAGCAGGCGGACGGGGTGGTGGTTCTGGTGAACCGGGGTTGGGTGAAGGCCGGTGACACGCCGGGCGAGCTGCCGGAGATGCCCCCGCCGCCGGAGGGCGAGGTGACCGTCACCGGTCGGTTGATGATCGACGAGACCACCGAGCGCACCGGCATCCGCGACCGGTCCGGGCTGCCCGAGGGCATGGTCATGATGATCAACAGCGAGCAGCGCACGGCCGAGCTGGGGCAACCCGTGCTGGGTGGCTATCTGGAGCTGACCGCGATCGACCCGGCCCCGCCGGAGGACACGGCCGCGCCCGACCTCCTGCCCACGCCGAACCACACCGGCATCGGAGCGCACCTGGCCTACGCCTTCCAGTGGTGGCTGTTCGCCGCCTTCGTACCGGTGGGGTGGGTGATCCTGTTCCGCCGCGAGCTGCGCGACCGTCGGGGCGGCGGGGCGGCGGACGGTTCCGACCCCGATGCCGGAAAAGCGCGCGACACCGGGCGGGGGCCGGCCGCCGGTTCCGCGCCCGCGGGAGCGGAACATCGGTCCGGGCACCCGGCCACGGCGGGGGGGCCGGCCGGGGGCTGAGCCGTGCCGCGCCGCTCCTCCGGGTGACCGCCCCTCACTCCACCCGCTCGGCGGAGTGTCGGGTCGAGCGCACCCGCAGATCGGCCGGAAGGCGTTCCAGCCCGGTCGAGGCCCGGACGTGTTCGAGGGTCTCGGTACGCAGGCGACGGACCACCTCACCGGGGCGCGCGTCCGCCTCCAGCACCACCCCCACCCGCAGCCGCGGCCCGCCTCGCCCGCCGTCCAGCGCCGCCCTGGCCCGTTCCACCCCGGGAAACGACTCGATCTCCGCCGTCACCACCTCCTCCAGGGCCGCTCCGCGCAGCACGGTGGCGTCGCTGCCGTCCCGGACGTCGAGGGGGAGTTCCCGGCGGCGACCGCGTCGTGCCTGCGTCAGCGCCCACCACAGGGTCAACAGCACCAACAGGGAGAGCACGCCGATCACCACCGGCCACCACCAGCCCTCATCCACCCACCGGGTGCGGTCGGCGTCCGCCAACAGCACGTCATCGGGGGCGCGGGGGCTCCATCCGTCGGGCAGCCGCAGTCCCCAACGGGCGGGGAGGTCCAGGGCGGCGGCCACCACGGTGGCGCCGGCGACCACCAGGAGTACCCCGATGAGTGCCATCAGCACCCGATTGACGATCCGCATCGCGTTCCCGCTTCTCCTCGGTGTTTTCCGGTGTTCCCGGATGTCCCCCCGTATTTCCCGCGTCCCTCCGTGCCCCGCCCGACGCGCCGTCCCCACGGACCGTTTCCGCGCGGGAGCCGGTGGGGCCCGGTCGACTCAGCCGCCGTTCGGGCGACGGACGCGCAGCGCGAGGCCCGGACGGTGGGCGAGCGCGATGTCGTCCAGTGCCTCCTCCAACTCCGAACGCAGTTCCGTCCGCACCTCCTCCGGATCCCGGAAGTGCGTCTCCGCGGCGACCCGGATCCGTCGACGTCCCACCGCCACCCGGGCGGAGCGCACGCCCGACACCCGGACCGCCCGGTCGCGCAGGACGTGCCCGACGGCCGAGCGCTCGATGCCGGTCCGCAGATCCGGATCCTCCCGGCGCAGCGGCAACAGTCCGCGCAATCCGGGGGTGAGGGCGAGCAGGAGCAGCCACAGGCCGAGCAGGATCGCGATGGCCGCGCCCATCAGCACCACCGGGTCGTCCACCGGACGCGTGGCCAGCTCATCGGCCAGGCGCACCCGCCACTCGGCGGCCGGCCGGCCGGCCCGGACCGAGATCACGTCGTACAGCAGGACGCCGAGGATCCCCAGCAGCACCAGGGCGGTCAGGGCCGCCGGTACCCGACGCGCCGACCGGAAGCGGTGGGCGCGCGGCCCGCCTTCGGCCTGGCCGCGTTCCGGGGGCTCGTCCGGTCGGGCGCGCTTCTCCAGGACCGCCGGTCCCCCGCCGGTCCCCTCCCGTTCCGTACCGCTCACGCCTTCCCCATCTCCTCGCGTTCCCGTTTCCCCGGTGCCCGATCCATCGGTGCCCGGCCCGTCACCCGACACGCCCGGTGCGGCGATGCGCCGAGTGCAGGCGTGCCACGACCAGCGCGACCCCGGGCACCTCCATCCCGGCGAGATCGGACAGACGTTCGGTGACCCGTCGGCGGATCGCGCCGCAGTGGCCCGCCAGGTCGCAGGGGTAGTCCAGTTCGACCTCCACCCGCACCCGGGCCAGACCGCCGCTGCCGCCGGCGTCCGGCTGACGGCGCACCGAGACCTCCGCCCGGGGTCCGGGGCGACGCGCGGCCTGCGCGATCGGTGGCGTCGGGGCCCCCTGCTCGGCGCCGGCGTGACTCTCCCCCGCCGGCGGGGTGCCGCCCGCGAGGTCGCGCAGCGCCTCGCGGGCGGCCTGCTCGGCCATTTTGGTGATCACCCGATCGGCGATCCGGGTGGCTCCCCGTTCGCCGGGCGGCACCGCCCGGGGGCCGGGGGGCCACCGGGCGGCGTCGGTCGCTCCCGCGGTACCGCCGGCGGATTCCCGGACGGGGGCGCGGGTGTCGGAGGCGTCGGTCATCACCGATTGCCCCGGAAGAAGTCGCCGAGGTTGATATCCCCCTCGGCGAACCGTCCCAGGACGAAGCCGATGGCGCCGAGCGCGGCGACCAGAAGGAAGGCTCCGAAGCCGCCGAAGTATCCGGCGAACCCGAGCGCCATGCCGGCGATCATGCCGGCCAGGGCCATGCCCATCGTTCACTCCGTTCGTTCGGACCGGTGGGGTCCGGGGTCGCTACCGAGGGGTCCGGGGTCACTGGAGGGCGGGGCGTCCGCTGTCGCCCTCGTCCTCGTCCTCGTCCTCCTCGTCGGGAAGCTTGACGTCCCCGACCGCGATGTTGACCTCGACAACCTCGAGACCGGTCATCCGCTCCACCGCGGCGATGACATTCTCACGGACGTTTTGGGTCACTTCCGCGATGGCGTAGCCGTATTCCACCACCAGATCCAGATCCAGGGCGGTCTGCACCTCGCCCACCTCGGCCTTGACGCCGCGGGTGGCGGTGGAGGCGCGCCCCCCGCCGGCGCCGGGCACCCGTTCGCGGACGGCCCCGAAGGTACGGGCCAGTCCACCGCCCATCGCGTGGACACCGACCACGTCCCGCGCGGCCATGCCCGCGATCTTCGCGACCACGCCGTCGGCGATGGTGGTACGGCCACGGGTGGCGGGGTCACCCCCGCCGCGCCGGGCGCCGGAAATGCGGCTGCCCCCGGAGGACTCCTTGTCGGTGCTCCGGTCGGTGTTCTTCTCGGTGCTGCTCTCGCTCATGGTGCCTCTCCTCGTGCCCGATCGGGGTCGCGCCGGGTGCGGTTCCCGCCCGGCCTGCGGGATCGATGCGGTGGCCCCCGGGACGGAACGGACACGAACCGTTCCGTCACCCGAGCCGATACCGGCCCGATGGCCACATTAGGCACAACCCGGGTCCTATCGCCCCGACACGCTCCATCGACCGGGTGAACCGCGTGGTCGGGAAAGGGGTCATACGGGATGCTGTACCCATCCGGGAGCCTTCTGCACGTGTTCCCGGGCCCGCGCCGTCCCACCCGGGTCCGATCGCGCGGGTGACGGCTAGCGAGGCGGGCGGATTACGGATGGGTGTTCGGGGATTGACGGAAACGGTGCGGGAACAGGTGCGGATGGGCAGGCTGCTGCCCCTCGGCGACCCGGTTCCGGCCGGCACCGGATGGATCGCCGAGGGTGCCGCCCGCGAAGTCCTGATCGGGGACGTCGCCGGTGTCCCCGGGACGCGGGTGCTGCGGTTGCGATTCGCCCCGGACGGGGACGCCGCGCCCCTCGGCTGGGAGGAACGTCCGGCGGCCGGCCTGCCGAGGGGCGCGGTGCGCCTGGAGGCGGAGGTGCTGCTCTCCGGGGAGGAACCACTGCCGGAGACGGCGGATCGGGTGCGGACCGCCCTGACGGTCGGGGCCCGGACGCTGTCGTTGCCGGTGACGGCGGTGGACGTACGGGTGAACGGCCTGCTGGAGCCCGGCACGGCGGACGCGGCGGCGCCGGAGGGTACGGAGCCCGACGGGACCCCGACGACGGTTCCGGACACCCCGGCCGCCCGGGCCCCGATCGGGTCCGACCCGACGGAGGGCGGAGACGCGGATCCGTTGGCGCGGGCGGTGGTGGCCGCCCTGACGGCCATCGCCGGGGTGCGGGGGACGGTGCCCTTCCCCGGGCCGGCGGGACGGTCGGTGCGGATCACCCCGGCGGGTGACACCGAGTGGGTGGAGGTGCAGCTCGCCCTGGCGCGCGCCTCCGCGACGGGCACGACGATCGCGGAGGCGGCGCGGGCGGCGGCGGCCGCCGCCGGGCGCCGGGTACGGCTTCTGGTGGTGCGGCTCGACGGGCCGGAGGACGACGCCGAAGCGGGGGGGGCGGGGGGGGCCTGACCCCGCCGGCCGCCGCTCCCCGGCCCCGTCCGTTGTTCCGCCGCCCCCGGTGTCACGGAGGGGACGACCGCCGGCCGGGGCGGGCGCTCTCAGTCGGAGAGGCCGACCAGGTCGCGCAGGCGACGGGCCTGCGCCGCCCGTTCGGCCGCGCGCTGCTCGTCGTGATCGCGACCGGCGGTCCCGCGCAGCAGCGCCTTGGTCTCGATCACGGCGTCCCGGGGCGCCGCGAGAAGGGCCGCGGTGAGGTCGGCGACCGCGCCGTCGAGATCGGCGTCGGGCACCACCAGGTTGACCAGGCCGATGCGCTCGGCCTCCTCCGCACCGACCTTCCGGCCGGTGACGCAGATCTCCAGCGCGCGGGCATAGCCGACGGCGTCGACCAGGGGCTTGGTGCCGGCCAGGTCGGGGACCAGCCCCAGCGAGGTCTCGGCCATGGCGAAGCGCACTCCCCGCGCGCAGATCCGCAGGTCACAGGCGAGCGCCAGCTGGAAGCCGGCGCCGATGGCGTGACCGTGCACCGCGGCGACGCTGATCAGGTCGTTGCGACGCCACCAGGTGAAGGCCTCCTGGTAGGAGGCGATGGCGGCGTCGATCCCCGCGTCGTCGCGGTGCGCGAGTTCCAGGGTGGAGAGCTCGCCCGGGATGCCCTCGGGGGTGAAGGCACGGCGGTCCAGTCCGGCGGAGAACGAGGGGCCCTCGCCGCGCAGCACGACCACCCGGACCGAGCCGGGCAGCAGACGTCCGGCCTCGGCCAGGGCCCGCCAGGTGCCCGGGGTCTGGGCGTTGTGCCGGGCCCCGTCGGTAAGGGTGACCGTGGCGATCTCCGGGGCGTCCCCGTCCGCGGTCAGGCGCACTCCGTTGGTCTCGAGCAGGGTCATGGGCCCCTCCGGAACGTCACGCGTCGGCGTCACCCGACACTACTCGTCGGTAATTTCCGGCAGCGTAACGTCCGCCCGTCGACGGGGACCGGGCGGGGGGCGTACCGGCGGTGCGGGGCGCCCGTCGGACCCGGCGGTCAGGAATCGGCGGCGGCCCGCTTGCCCCGGGTGGCCCCTCCGCGGCCGCGGAGGGTCACCTCCGCCTCACTGAGCATGCGGTGCACGAATCCGTAGCTGCGGCCGGTCTCCTCGGCCAGTGCCCGGATGCTCGCCCCCGATTCGTACTTGCGCTTGAGATCCGCCGCGAGTTGCTCGCGCGCGGTGCCGGTCACCCGGCTCCCCTTCTTCAGCGTTTCGGCCACCCGTGCCTCCTCGACGGAAGTGCGCTCTGGAACTCTCATGATCACCCCTATCCGGTTTCCTGGCCACCCATTCGGCGCGGTCGATCCCGGGAGCCCCGGGGAAGAAGCGCGGGAAGGAACCGCGGATCCGGGCCGGCGCCCGGGAACCACGCGCCGAAACCGTCCCGGAAGTCGGCGGCCCGGGCCGGGAAGCCGCAGCTCAGGGACACCCCGGCCGGAGAGCCCTCGCCGCCCGGGGAAAACGACCGGAACCGCGACCCGCCGGGCGTGCGACGGGGGCGCCCGGGGCGGGACGATATGAGACACCCCTCATGCGAATGACGGAGACGGTATCGGCCGAACGGGCCACCCGAAGGCGCGCACCCCCGGTCGCGCGACACCGTTCGCCCGGAAACCGGGGCGCCGGTACGACGCGCGGGGGCCGGGAGGGAAACGGCCGACCGGGCGGGGTCGGGAGGAGGAGGGGCGGGTCAGGCCAGCGCCACCAGGTCCGCGTACCCCTGGTTCCACAGGTCCTCGATGCCGTCCGGCAGGAGGATGATCCGCTCCGGCTGCAGCGCCTCGACCGCGCCCTCGTCGTGGGTGACGAGCACGACGGCCCCGCTGAAGCCCCGCAGCGCGCCCAGGATCTCCTCGCGGCTGGCCGGGTCGAGGTTGTTGGTCGGCTCGTCCAGCAGCAGCACGTTGGCGGAGGAGACCACCAGGGTCGCCAGGGCCAACCGGGTCTTCTCACCGCCGGACAGCACCCCGGCGGGCTTGTCCACGTCGTCCCCGGAGAACAGGAAGGACCCCAGGATCTTGCGCAGCTCCACCAGGTCGGTGTCGGGGGCGGCGGACCGCATGTTCTCGAGCACCGTGCGGTCGGGATCCAGCGTCTCGTGCTCCTGCGCGTAGTAGCCGATCTTGAGCCCGTGACCGGGTACCACCCGACCGGTGTCCGGCTTCTCGACCCCCGCGAGGAGGCGCAGCAGTGTCGTCTTGCCGGCGCCGTTCAGGCCGAGGATGACCACCCGCGACCCCCTGTCGATGGCCAGGCCGACATCGGTGAAGATCTCCAGCGAGCCGTAGGACTTGGAGAGCTCCTCCGCCATCAGCGGGGTGCGGCCGCAGGGCGCGGGATCGGGGAAGCGCAGCTTGGCGACCTTGTCCGCGCGCCGCTCGTCCTCCAGACCGGCGAGCAGCCGCTCGGCCCGCTTCGCCATGTTCTGCGCGGCCACCGCCTTGGTGGCCTTGGCCCGCATCTTGTCGGCCTGGGCGTTGAGCGAGGCCGCCTTCTTCTCCGCGTTGGCACGCTCGCGGCGGCGGCGCTTCTCGTCGGCCTCACGCTGGGCGAGGTACTGCTTCCACCCCATGTTGTAGACGTCGATGCAGGAACGGGTGGCGTCCAGGTGGAAGACCTTGTTCACGACCGTCTCGATCAGATCCACGTCGTGGGAGATGACGACCAGGCCGCCCCGATAGGTCTTGAGGAAATCGCGCAGCCAGACGATGGAGTCGGCGTCCAGGTGGTTGGTCGGCTCGTCCAACAGGAGGGTGTCGGCGTCGGAGAACAGGATCCGGGCCAGCTCCACCCGCCGCCGCTGACCGCCGGAGAGGGTGCTCAGCGGCTGTCCCAGAACACGGTCCGGCAGGCCGAGGCTGGCGGCGATGGTGGCGGCCTCCGCCTCGGCCGCGTACCCGCCCCGGGTGAGGAACTCGGTCTCCAACCGCTCGTAGCGGCGCATCGCGCGCTCCCGCTCGGCCCCGGCGCCCTCGGCCATCCCGTTCTCGCTGGCGCGCAGTCCGCGCAGCACGGTGTCCAGACCGCGCGCGGAGAGCACCCGGTCACGGGCGAGGATCTCGAGGTCACCGGTGCGCGGGTCCTGGGGCAGGTAGCCGATCTCACCACCGCGGGTGATGGTGCCGGCGGCCGGGAGTCCCTGCCCCGCCAGACACTTGGTGAGCGTCGTCTTGCCGGCGCCGTTGCGGCCGACCAGGCCGATCCGGTCCCCGCGGGCGATGCGGAAGGTCGCCGACTCCAGGAGGACGCGGGCGCCGGCCCGCAGTTCGACGGACTGGGCGGTGATCATGGACGAACTCTCCGGACTGCGTCATGCGATCGGGGGCGGCGGACGGTGACGGGGCCGGCGGCCCGGCGATCGGGACCGGCCGGTTGGGACCGGGGGGCCCGGGACCGGTGCGGACGAGTCCGCGGCGACCAGTCTACGGCGCCCGACAAACGGATTTCGGTGCGGTTCCCGGGGCCGTCCCCGACCCCGGGCCCGTGATCGGGGACGGGACCGGCCCGCGTGATCGGGTGCGGTACCGGGGCGCGCGGCGGGCACCGCTCCCCGCGTGCCTCAGCGCCCCCGGGCGTCCCGACCGTTCGCCGTCCGGTTCCCGCCCCGCTCCCCCTGCGGGACGGGGACCACGCCCGTGCCCCCGGTGTGCAGTTGGAAGGCGGCCCGCCGGATGCGACGGGCGACCGGCGGCTCGGGGTGGGCGGCGGCCAGGGCCAGCAGGACCTGGACGGTCCTGGGGTGACCGCAACCGCGGATGTCCTCCAGCAGTTCGGGGATCGCCGTGGTGGGCGCGTGCTCGAGTTGCTCGATCAGCAGCCTGCCCGGGCTGTGGTCGTGGACCGCCGAGGCGGTGTCCACCCACAGCCAGGTCGCCTCGCGGCGGGTGAGCACGATCAGCGGCTCGGCGGCGGCGTCGGCGGAGCCGCCGTCCTCCTGCTCGGCCAACCACAGCAGCGCGTAGGGGCGCAGCACCGGCTCGGTGACCGCCGCCCGGACGGCGGCCCGGGCGGGGGCGCCGACCACCCGCAGCGCCTCGAAGGCGTGTCCCCGGATGAGGGCGTCCTCACCCCGGGCCGCCTCCAGGAGTTCCGCGACGGCCGGGCCGGTGGTGCGGGCGGCCAGCCAGGCGCGGTACTCGTCCCGGGCCGGGCCGGGGGTCAGGTCGGCGCAGGCGCGCAGCATCGCCACGGCGGACTGCTCGATGAGACCGGCCGGGCTCTGGGCGGCCAGACAGATCTGCTCCAGCCGGGTCCACACCGCCCAGCCGCCCAGCGGGGTGAGCCGGGCGCGGACCGGCAGGTCGCCACCGGCGTGCAGGGTGAGCGCGCCGACGGCGGAGAGCGCGTCCAGCGCCCAGCCCAGCAGTCGGGTCAGCTCGCCGACCTCGTCCTCCGGCACCGGTCGGGGATCCCCGTCCGCGTCGGGGCGCTCGGCCCGCAGTTCGGCGACGCGCTGCAGGAGCAGGTCGCACAGGCCCTCGGCGGTGACCGGTCCGTCGGACAGGTGCATCACCGAGAGCAGTTGGGGCACCGCCCCGACCACCTCGGTGACGGCGATCGGATCGGCGTCGTCGGGTGCCGGGCGCACCAGCGACCAGCCGTCGAAGAGGGCGACCCAACCGCGCAGGACGGCCGAGTCGTCGCTGTCCCAGGCCCGCAGGCGCCACCCGGCGCGGACGGCGCCGGCGAGCACGGGGTGCGGGCCGGTGGAACCGGCGGGCAGGGCGTCACCGGCCTCGGCCGGTTCGATGAGACCGGCCAGCCGGGCTCGGCTCCAGTGGTCCCCGACGCCGGCCCGGCTCATGTCCAGGTCCCGCGCCGCGCGATCGGGTTCCGCGGCCGGGTCCAGTCCGTGCCGCTCCGCCCAGCGGGCGAGGCGTACTGCGGGGTCGAGGAAGGTCCGCACGCGACGGGCGAGTTCCTCCCGCGGCGGGGTGCCGCGCGGCGGGCGGGGCGGGCGCCGGCGGGCGGCGGAGCGGCGGACGACGGAACGGGGGCGCAGCGGCCCCGTCTCCACGGGACGGAGACCGGCGGGACGCGGGCCGGGCGGGGTTTCCCCGTCGTCGGCGGCGCGCGGGGCGTGGCGGGGATCGACACCGGCGGGGTGGGCCGGGCCGGATTCCCCGGCGGGATCGGCGGGCGTCCCCCGACCGGCTTCCCGGGCCGGGGGGACGGGCAGGACGTGCAACCGGGTCTCGCGCGGAGGGATCGTCACCGCAGCAGTTTCACCGGTAGGGGCGCGAAAGCCCAAACCGGCCCGGTGTCGGTGAGTCCGCGCCTCCCCGAAACGCTCCCGTACGCCCCCCGGGCGCCCCCGATGCCGTGAGTGCGCCGGACGGGCGCGGGCGTGCTCCGGCGCCCGTCCGCGCGGGAGCAGGCCGACGGGCGGCACCGACCCGGGGCGCGACGGGAACGCGTGACCCGGGTCACAGCGGGGGGATCACGGGGGCCGGGTCACAGCAGCGGGGTGAGGAAGCGCCGCAGCCGCTCCTCGTACCCCTCGGGATCCACGTTCCAGCCGGCTGCGTGGCCCGCGCCGGGCACGGTGTGCTCCACCACGCTCTCCGGCGAACGGGCGACCAGTTCGCGGGCGGCCGGGAGCGACGCGACCCGATCCCTCGAACCGTGCACGACGAGCACCGGCAGCGGGCGCCCGTCGGAACGACTCGGCGGCTCCGTGGGCCGGGGTGGGGGCAGCCCGATCCCGCCGCGGGCCGCGCCCCTGGCCAGCCGCACCAGGGGCCGGGGCACGCCCCGCTCCCCCGCCAGTGCCCGCAGCGCCGCCGGCCAGTACAGCAGCGGGGAGTCCAGCACCAGGCCGGCGATCCGATCGCGCAGCTCCGACTCGGCCGCCGTGCGCAGCGCCATGTCCGCTCCGGCCGACCAGCCGATCAGCACCACCCGACGGGCCCCGTAGCGGGCGGCGTGCCGCAGGGCCGCGTCGGCGTCGCGCCACTCGGTGGTGCCCAGGCGGTCGAGCCCGCCCGGCGCCGGGGGCGCCCCGGGGTCGCCGCGCAGGGTGGGGACGAGGGTCGGGAGGTGGTGGCGATGGAGGAACGGCAGCAGGTTCAGGACCTGCTCGCGCCCCGCGCCGGGGGCGTGCAGGGCGATCACCCACAGGTCGCGGTCACCGGGGACGAACCAGGTGGGGAGGGTGCCCAACTCGGCGGGTATCTCCAGGGCGGCGTGCGGCAGACCCAGCGCGGTGCGCGGGTTCCCGGCGTGGACGGCGGGAGTGAAGCGCACCCGGGTGCCGGGGAAACGGCCCGGGCGATCGGCGGGTTCGAGGGAGGCGCCGCTCCCCGGGTCGGCCTCCAGGCGGCGGGTGACGGTGATCGCGCCGGAGCTCCCCGCCTCCTCCGAACGCACCACCGCTCCGACGGTGCCCAGCAGGCGTCCCGCGTCACGGGTGCCGTCGGCGGCGACCAACCCGTACCGGCCGGGCAGGTCCGGTCCCGCCCCCGGTCCGCCGGCGGCGGGACCCACGAGCGTGACGGTGCCCCGCTCCGGGGACATGGAGATGATCACCGCCTCCGGCCCGCCGAAGCCGACCGGCGGTCCGCCGCTGCGCAGGGCGGTTCGGGCGGCCCGCCGGCCGACGGCAACGGCCGTCGCTCCGGCTCCCAGCAGTGCGGTGGCGGCCACGGCCGCCGTTGTAAGCCGACGCATGTCCCCCAGCCTGCCCGGGATGGAACAGTTGTGCACCCCGTGAACCGCAGTGGGGTGACGCGGGACCGGACCGGAGGGGCGTCAGGCGGCGTCCCCGGGCTGCCCGTAGCCGCGCAGCCGTTCGATCACCCGGTCGATCTCCGCCCCGGGCAACAGCGCCGGGGCACGGCCGGGCACCGAGGAGGCGGCGAGCCACACCCGGCACATCCACTCCAGTTGGGCGGTCCGCTCCAGCGCCCGCTCCAGCGCCCGCACCGGATCCCTCTCCTCCCCCAGGGCGATCGTGCCGTGGTTGGCCAACAGGCAGGCGGTGCGGTCCCGCAACGCCTCCACGGTCACCAGGGCCAACCGCTCGGTCCCGTACGTGGCGTAGGGCGCGACCCGGATCGGGCCTCCGAGCGCGGCGCAGGCGTAGTGCACCGCCGGGACCTCCTCCACCAGTGTCGAGACGGCGGTGGCGTGCACGGCGTGGGTGTGCACCACGGCCCGCGCCTCCGGCCGCGCCCGGTAGACCGCCAGGTGCAGGGGGAGTTCGCTGCTGGGCACCGGGCCACCGGACTCCCCGGGGCCCTCATGGGCCGGCCGGCCCGTGAGGGCCGCGGTGGGCAGCGCGGCGGGATCCAACCGCTCGTAGGGGACTCCGCTGGGGGTGATGACGATCGTGTCGCCGACGCGGGCCGAGACGTTGCCCGAGGTGCCCACCACCAGGCCGTCCGCCACCGTGCGCCGCGCCACCTCCACCACCGCCCGCCGCACCCGCGCGGGGTCCGGTTCCGCTCCGGCCGGCCCCTCCGTCCGCTCCTCCACGCCCCGCGCCCCTTCTCACCGGGGCCCGGCGGGTACCGGGCCCGCCGCAGCGTAACCCCCGGTGGCGTGTGGGTTCGGGCACACCGGCGCGTCGCAGGTCAGCGGGGAGTTGACGGGCGGAATCGCGGCATGGTGCACTCATCGCTGCCCACGCGGCGACAGGAGAGGAAGCCGGTGCGAATCCGGCGCGGTCCCGCCACTGTCACCGGGGAGCGCTCCCCCACGAGGGGCCACGGTCCGTCGCCGGACCGGAAGGCCGGGGGCGCGCGGATCCGGGAGCCAGGAGACTCTCGTCGCCGCGCACGTCGACCCGGGGCGCGGACCCCGAGGGAGGACACCCCGTCATGACCGGCGCCGGCCCGCCCACCACCTCCACGACCCTCCCGCACACGACGCGTTTCCCGTGTCCCGCGGGGCCCGTCCGGCGTTCGGCGGGCTGAGGCGTGTCGGCGTCGAGACGCCCCCGCGCCCTCTCCCCGAACCGACCGGCACGCCCGAACCGACCGGGGGTCCCGGCCCGTTCCGACTCCCCGCTCCACACCGGCGCCGGCCCGACCGCCGCCGGCCTGCTGCTGGGATACCTGGCGGACCGGTGGTTCGGCGATCCGCGACGCGGCCACCCCGTGGCGGGCTTCGGTCGCGCGGCGGGGGCCCTGGAGCACCTGTTGTGGCGTGACCACCGGGCCGTCGGGGCCGCGTTCACCACCCTGGCCGTGGTCGGGACCGCCGTGCCCGCCGCCCTCGCGGAGCGCCGGCTCGGCCCGGTCGGCCGCGCCGCCGCGACCGCCGCGGCGGCCTGGGCGGTGCTGGGTGGGGCGAGTCTGGGCCGGGAGGCGCTGCGCGTGGGGGCCGCCCTGGAGGCCGGTGACCTCGCCCGGGCCCGGGAGTCGCTGCCCCGCCTGTGCGGGCGCGACCCGAACGCACTGGACGCCGACGGCATCGCACGCGCCGTGGTGGAGTCGGTGGCCGAGAACACCTCGGACGCGGTGGTCGGCGCCCTGGTCTGGGGCGCGGTGGCCGGGGTGCCGGGGCTGGTGGGCTTCCGTGCCGTGAACACCCTGGACGCGATGGTGGGTCACCGCTCCCGCCGGTACGCGCGGTTCGGCTGGGCGTCGGCCCGCCTGGACGACCTCGTCGGACTGCCCGGAGCCCGCCTGACCGCCCTGCTCGCCGTCGTCCTCGGGCCCGATCCGGGTGGCGCGCTGCGGGCCCGTCGCGTGGACGGCGGGAGGCATCCGAGCCCGAACGCCGGTCCGGTGGAGGCGGCCTTCGCCGGTGCCCTGGGGCTGCGTCTGGGCGGCACCCTCTCCTACGACGGGCGGGTCGAGCACCGCCCCGTCCTGAACGCCGCCGGACGGGCCCCGGAGGCGGGCGACATCGCCCGGACGGTGCGGCTCTCCCGGCGGGTCGGCGCGGCGGCCCTGGCGGTGACGGTGCTCGGTGCCCTCATCACGGGGGCCGGGCGCGCCGGCGGGGCGGGACGGACGCGACCGACAGGACCGACACGACGACCGGGGCACGGATCATGAGCGAACGGCCGCCCCGGGGAACCGGGAGGGGCGGCGGTCTGCTGGTCGCCGGCACCACCTCCGACGCGGGCAAGAGTGTCGTGACCGCCGGTATCTGCCGCTGGTTGACCCGTCGGGGCGTGCGGGTGGCGCCGTTCAAGGCGCAGAACATGTCGCTCAACTCGTTCGTCACCGCCGACGGGGCGGAGATCGGCCGCGCGCAGGCGATGCAGGCGGCGGCGGCCCGGGTGGAGCCGAGCGCGCTGATGAACCCGGTGCTGCTCAAACCCGGCGGCGACCGCACCAGTCAGGTCGTGCTGATGGGGCGTCCGGTGGGTGAGTTGAGCGCGCGGGGTTTCCACGACCGGCGGCGCGCCATGGTCTTCGACCGGGTGCTGGAGTGCCTGGCCGAGTTGCGCCGCACCCACGACGCGGTGATCTGCGAGGGCGCGGGCAGTCCGGCCGAGATCAACCTGCGGCGCAGCGACATCGTCAACATGGGCCTGGCCCGGGCCGCCCGGCTGCCGGTGGTCGTGGTCGGCGACATCGACCGCGGCGGGGTGTTCGCCTCGCTCTTCGGCACCACCGCCCTGCTGTCGGCCGCCGATCAGGAGTTGGTGACCGGTTACCTGATCAACAAGTTCCGCGGCGACGTGAGCCTGTTGGAACCCGGGTTGGAGAGCCTGCGCGGGCTGACCGGCCGTCCGGTGCTGGGGGTCCTCCCCCACCGCGACGGCCTGGGCATCGACGAGGAGGACGGCCTGCGGGTCTCGACGCACGGCACGGTGCGCGAGGCGAACACCGCCCCACCGCTGGGGTCGCAGGTGCTCCGGGTGGCCGTGATCGCCGTGCCGTTGATGTCCAACTTCACGGACGTGGACGCGCTGGCCGCCGAGCCCGGTGTGGTGGTGCGGTTCTGCGACCGCCCGGAGGAGCTCGCCGACGCCGACCTGGTGATCGTCCCAGGCACCCGGGGCACGGTGCGGGCGCTGCGCCGACTGCGGGAGCGGGGGCTGGCGGAGGCGCTGGCGCGCCGAGCCGCCGAGGGGCGACCGATCCTGGGGGTCTGCGGCGGCTTCCAGATGCTGGGTGAGCGCATCGAGGACGAGGTGGAGTCCCGCGCCGGCACGGTCGAGGGGCTCGGGCTGCTGCCGGTGCGGATCCGCTTCGACCGGGAGAAGACCCTGGCCCGGCCGACCGGAAGGGTTCTGGACGAACCGGTGACCGGCTACGAGATCCACCACGGGGTCGCGGACGTCCGGGGCGGGGAGGCATTCCCCGGCGGGTGCCGGGTCGGGCCCGTGTGGGGAACCCACTGGCACGGGATGTTGGAGTGCGACGGGTTCCGGCGGGCGTTCCTGCGGCGGGTCGCGGCGGACGCCGGACGGGACTTCGTGCCGGCCCCCGACACCCGTTTCGCGGCGCTGCGCGAGGAACAGTTGGACCGTCTCGGCGATCTGGTCGAGGAGCACGCCGACACCGACGCGCTGTGGCGCCTGATCGAGAAGGGCGCCCCGGCCGGACTGCCGTTCGTCCCCCCGGGGGCGCCGTGAGCACGGCGGCCGAACGACCGGCCCCGCGTCCCGGCCCGGCCGCGACCGTCGACGCGGGCACCGGTGGGGACCGCGACACGAGCACCGACACGAGTACCGACAGCGACACGAGTACCGACAGCGGGACAACCGGCGAAAGGGTGGGCATGGGCGAACCGAGGACGGCGGGCACCGGCGAACGGGGCGGGACGGGCTACCCGTTCACCGCCGTCGTGGGCATGGAGGACCTGTTGACGGGATTGTTGCTGAATGCCGTGAACCCGGCGATCGGCGGTGTCCTGGTGCGCGGCGAGAAGGGCACCGCGAAGAGCACCGCCGTGCGGGCGCTGGCCGCGCTGCTGCCGCCGGTGACGGTGGTGCCCGGCTGTCGCTTCGCCTGTTCCCCGGCGGAGCCCGACCCGGAGTGCCCGGACGGGCCCCACGAGCCCGGCGGGCCGGGCGCCGTCCGGCCGGGGCGCATGGTGGAGCTCCCGGTCGGCGCCGCCGAGGACCGATTGGTCGGCTCGCTGGACATCGAGCGGGCGCTGACCGACGGGGTGAAGGCCTTCGAGCCGGGCCTGCTGGCCGAGGCCCACCGGGGCGTGCTCTACGTGGACGAGGTGAACCTGCTCCACGACCACCTGGTGGACATGCTGTTGGACGCCGCCGCGATGGGTTCCTCCCGGGTGGAGCGGGAGGGCGTGTCGGTGCGGCACGCCTCCCGGTTCCTGCTGGTCGGGACGATGAACCCGGAGGAGGGCGAGCTGCGTCCGCAACTGCTGGACCGCTTCGGCCTGACGGTGGAGGTGGCGGCCTCCAGGGAACCGGCGGAACGGGTCGAGGTGGTCCGGCGCCGGCTCGCCTTCGACGCGGACCCCGCCGGGTTCGCGGCCCGCTGGGCGGGGTCCGAGGAGGAGCTGCGCTCCCGGATCGCCGCCGCCCGCGACCTGCTGCCCCGGGTGGAGTTGGACGACCCGGCGCTGCTGCGCATCGCGGCGGTGTGCGCGGCCTTCGAGGTGGACGGGATGCGGGCCGACATCGTCACCGCCCGCACCGCCGCCACCCTGGCCGCCTGGGAGGGCCGCGTCTCGGTGACCGTCGCCGACGTGCGGCGGGCCGCGCTGCTCGCCCTCCCCCACCGGCGTCGGCGCAATCCCTTCGACGCGCCGGGCCTGGACGAGGATCTGCTGGACGAGGTCCTGGACCGGCACCCGGACCCGGACGACCCGGAGGGGCCGGACGACCCGGCGGACCCGGGGAGTCCCGACGACCCGGACGGCGGTTCCCCGGAGGGCGGTTCCGACGGCGGCCAGGGGAACCCCGGTGACCCCGGGGGGAGCCCCGGTCCGGCCGACACCGGCGCCCCCGACCGCGACGGGGCGCCCGAAGCCCCGACCCCGCCGGACGCCACCCCGGCGGGGGAGGCGTCCGGGGAGCCCACCGACGCCGACGCCCCGGCCGCTCCCGGTGCGCCGGGAGCGGCCGGGGAACGTCCCGCCGCCGCGCCCGGCGAGCCCTTCCGCACCCGCGCCCTGACCGTGCCCGGACTCGGCGAGGGCGCCGCGGGCCGCCGTTCCCGGGCCCGGACCGCGCAGGGGCGGGCCACCGGTTCCCGGCGTTCCCGCGACGGCGCGACCGGCGGGCTGCACCTGGCGGCCACCGTGCGGGCCGCCGCCCCGCACCAGTGGGCCCGCGGCCGTTCGGGCCCCGGCCTGATCCTGCGCCGCGACGACCTGCGCCAGGCGGTGCGCGAGGGCCGGGAGTCGAACCTGGTGCTGTTCGTCGTGGACGCCTCCGGCTCGATGGCGGCCCGCAGTCGGATGGGCGCGGTCAAGGGCGCCGTGCTCTCCCTGTTGCTCGACGCCTATCAGCGTCGGGACAAGGTGGGGATGGTGACCATGCGCCGGTCCGGTGCCGAGGTCACCCTGCCGCCGACCTCCTCGGTGGACGCGGCGGCGGCCCGGCTGCGGTCGCTGCCCACCGGTGGCCGCACCCCGCTGGCGGCCGGGCTGTTGACCGCCCGCGAGGTGCTGCGGGTGGAGCGACTGCGGGACCCCTCCCGCCGGCCGTTGCTGGTCGCGGTCACCGACGGCCGGGCGACCGGCGGGCCGGAGCCGGTGGAACGGGCGTGGCGGGCCGCCCGGCTGCTGGCGGCGGACGGGATCACCTCGGTGGTGGTGGACTGCGAGACCGGCCCCGTGCGCCTGGGACTGGCCGGGGCGCTGGCCCGCGAGTTGGGCGGCCCGGCGGTGACGCTCGAGGAACTGCGGGCGGAGGCGGTGACCGCGCTGGTGCGCGGGGTGCGGGGCGACCGATCGGTCGGCGCGCGGGGCCCGGCGGCCGGCGCGGGAGCCGGCGCGGGCGAGGGGCGGACCGCCGATCGCGGTCCCGCCCGGGGAACGACACGAGGGAGGGCCGCGTAGTGCCGAAGGGACAACCGGAGAGGGTGCCGGACGACGGGCTGACCACCAGGCAGCGGCGCAACAGCCCGCTGCTGGCGGTGCACACCGGAACCGGCAAGGGCAAGTCGACGGCGGCCTTCGGGCTGGCGCTGCGCGCCTGGAACCAGGGCTGGCCGATCGGGGTGTTCCAGTTCGTCAAGTCCGCCAAGTGGCGGGTCGGCGAGGAGCGGGCGCTGCGGGTGCTGGGCGACTCCGGCGAGGGCGGGAGCGTGGTCTGGCACAAGATGGGCGAGGGCTGGTCGTGGGTCCAGCGCGACCTCGCCGACAGCGAGGAGGCCGCCCGCGAGGGGTGGGCGCAGGTCCGCCGGGACCTGGCCGCCGAGCGGTACCGGCTGTACGTGCTGGACGAGTTCACCTACCCCCTGCACTGGGGCTGGATCGACACCGACGAGGTGGTGGGGGTGCTGCGGGAGCGGCCGGGCACCCAGCACGTGGTGATCACCGGCCGCAACGCGCCCGCCGCGCTGATCGACGCGGCCGACCTGGTGACCGAGATGGGGAAGGTCAAACACCCCATGGACGCCGGACGGAAGGGCCAGCGGGGGATCGAGTGGTGACCCCGTGATCCCCCGGCTGGTGATCGCCGCTCCCGGTTCGGGCAGCGGGAAGACGACCGTGGCGACCGGTCTGATGGCCGCCTTCTCCGAGGCCGGGCTGAAGGTCTCCGCCCACAAGGTGGGGCCCGACTACATCGACCCCGGCTACCACTCGCTGGCCACCGGGCGGCCGGGACGCAACCTGGACGCCTGGATGTGCGGGCCCGAACGGGTCGCCCCGCTCTTCCGGCACGGCTCGGCCGGGGCGGACCTGGCGGTCGTCGAGGGCGTGATGGGCCTGTTCGACGGGGCGAGCGGGATGGGCGAGACGGCCTCGACCGCGCATGTGGCGAAGCTGCTGCGGGCACCGGTGGTACTGGTGGTGGACGCCTCCGCGCAGTCGCGGTCGATCGCGGCGCTGGTCCACGGTTTCGCGTCCTGGGACACCGGGGTCCGGCTGGCCGGGGTGATCCTCAACAAGGTGGGCTCCCCTCGGCACGAGGCCCTGCTCCGGGAGGCGCTGGAGGGCGGTGGCATCCCGGTCCTGGGGTCGCTGACGCGCGAGGACGGTCCGGTGCGCACGCCCTCCCGCCACCTGGGCCTGGTCCCGGTGGCGGAACGGCGTGCGGAGGCGCTGGAGTCGGTGCGGGCGATGGCCGAGCGGGTGCGGCGCGGGGTGGACCTCCCCGCGGTGCTGGCGGTGGCCCGTTCCGCGCCGGCTCCGTCCGGGGCCGTCTGGTGTCCGCGGGAGGCGGTCGCGGAGGGCGGCCGGGAATGGTTCCCGGAGCCGACCACCGGCCGGCCGGCGGATCCGGCCGAACGCGCCCCGGTGGTCGCCCTGGCGGCGGGGGCCGCCTTCACCTTCGGCTACGCCGAGCACCCGGAACTGCTGGAGGCGGCCGGGGCGCGGGTGGTGACCTTCGACCCGCTGCGCGACGAGACGCTGCCGCGGGAGGCGGACGCGCTGGTCATCGGCGGCGGCTTCCCCGAGGTGTACGCGCCGGAGCTGGCCGCGAACGAGCCGCTGCGCCGCGCCGTGGCGGCGTTCGACGGACCGGTGGCGGCGGAGTGCGCGGGACTGCTGTACCTGTGCCGGAGCCTGGACGGCGCCCCGATGTGCGGGGTCCTGCCGGTGGAGGCGCGGATGACGAGGCGGCTGACGCTGGGCTATCGGGAGGCGGTGGCGCTCGAGGACAATCCGTTGGCCCCGGCAGGGGGACGGGTGCGGGGGCACGAGTTCCACCGCACGATGGTGGAGCCGGGCGCCGGTGACTCCCCCGCCTGGGGATTCACCCATCCGGAGCGGCGCGTCGAGGGTTTCGTGCGGGACCGGGTGCACGCCTCGTACCTGCACGTCCACTGGGCGGGCGCGCCGGGCGTGCCCCTGCGGCTGGTCGCCGGCTGCCGGAGCCGGGCCGCCGCGCGGGTGCGGAGCGACGTCCCGTGAGCCGTTCCGCCGACGCCGCCCCGGAGGTCTGCGCCGGGGTGGGGGCCCGGCCCGGGGTGAGCGCGCGGGAGGTGTTGGACCTGCTCGCCGTCGCGCTCGACCGCCTCGCGCGACCCGCCCGGCCCGGCGGGGCCTCGGACCCGGTTCCGCCGGTGGTACCGGTGGTACCGGTGGTACCGGTGGTGATCGCCACCGTCGAGGCGCGGGCCGAGGAGCCGGGCCTGTTGGAGGCCGCCCGTCGGTTGGGCGTACCGCTGCGGGCCCAACCGGCCGCGTCGCTGGCCGACGTCGCCGGGGCCCGGCCGTCCGCGCGGGTGCGGGCGGCGGTGGGCACGCCCTCGGTCGCGGAGGCCGCCGCGCTGCTGACGGCCGGACCGGGTGCCGTGCTGCTGGTACCCCGGCTGATCTCGCCGGTCGGTCGGTGCACGGTGGCGGTGGCCGGTCCCGGGGTCCGGTGATCGCGCCGGGCGACCGCCGTCCTTCCCGACGGGGGAACACGCCCCTCCGACACGGGCGCACGAGTACGACGACGAACGGCAGGGGGAAGACGATGGACACCGGAACCACCGACACCACGGGCACCGCCGGAACGGGGACGCCCGGCCCGGCACCCGTCCGACGGCCGGGGTCGCCGGCGAACGACGGGACGGCGAACGAGCCGGACCTGCGGCACCACGGCGACGCCGAGGTCCGCGGCGCCGGCGCCGGTCTGGTCGACCTGGCGGTGAACGTCCGCGCCGATACGCCGCCCGACTGGCTGCGCGAGCGCCTCGCCGCCTCGCTCGCCGATCTCGCGGCGTATCCGGACGACACGGCGGCCCGGCTGGCGGTGGCCCGCCGGCACGGCCTGGCGCCCGACCGGGTGCTGCTGACCGCCGGCGCGGCCGAGGCCTTCGTGCTGCTGGCCCGGCTGGAGGGGATCCGGCGGCCCGTGGTGGTCCACCCCCAGTTCACCGAGCCCGAGGCGGCCCTGCGGGACGCCGGGCACCGCCCGGGGCGACTCCTGCTGTCGGCGGTGGACGGCTTCCGCTGGGATCCCGCGTCGGTGCCGGCGGAGGCGGACGCGGTGGTGATCGGCAACCCCACCAACCCCACCTCGGTACTGCACCCGGCGGAGGCTGTCGTCGCCGCCGCGCGACCGGGCCGGCTGCTGGTGGTGGACGAGGCATTCATCGACGCCGTGCCGGGCGAGCGGGAGTCCGTGGCGGGTCTGGTCGATGAGGTGCCGGGCCTGGTGGTGATCCGCAGTCTCACCAAGACCTGGGGGCTGGCGGGCCTGCGGATCGGTTATGTGCTGGCCTCCCCGCGCACGATCCGCGAGTTGGGTCGGGGGCGGCACCTGTGGCCGGTGGGGACGCCCGCCCTGGCGGCGGCCGAGGCGTGCTGCTCGCCGGGGGCGCTGGCCGAGGCCGAGGCGGCCGCCCGGCGGACGGTGACCCGACGGGAGCTGCTGATGTCCGCGTTGTCGGGGTTCGAGGAGCTGAGGGGAGCCACACCGGCGCCCCGGGGGCCGTTCCTGTTGGTGGAACACGCCCGGGCGGATCGGGTCCGGGAACGGCTGCGGGAGGAGGGGTTCGCGGTGCGGCGCGGCGACACCTTCCCCGGGCTGGGCCGACGGTGGCTGCGGTTGGCGGTACGCGACGCCGCCACCACGGAGGCGCTGCGCGCCGCGCTGGTGCGGGTCGGGGTGACCTGAGTCCGTCCCCGGGCCGGGACACGGTGGGACGGGAACGGGATGGAGCGGGCGGGGCTCCCCGACGCACGGTCGTCGGGGTGGGGGGGGGGGGGCCCCCCCGCGGCAGGGGGGGGGGGGCCCCCCGCCCCGTTCGGACGGATACGGCTCAGTCGTGGTGGGCGGCGGAGCGGCGGCGTCCGATCATCAACAGGGAGCCCGCCCCGAGCAGGACGGCGGCACCACCGGCGAGCCAGGGCGTGGCGGCGTCACCTCCGGTGGCGGCCAAGCCGGGCTCCTCGGAGCGCTCCGATTCGCGCGCGACGGTCCGCGGACGGGGATCGCCGGCCTCCGGCTCCTCGGCCGCCGGGTCGGCGGGCGCCTGCGGCTCGGCCGGGACCGACCGGTCGGCCGGGACCGGAACGGGCGAGGCACAGGAGACCTCCGCGAGGGTGATCCGCCCCTCGACCTCGGCCACGTTGAGATCCAACGGGTTGACTTCCACCGCGAGCTCGAGAGCCGCGGCGGCGGCTTCGGAGCCGGTGACCGATCGCACGGCGAGGTCCAGTCGGACCTCTCCCACCCCCGGCACCCGCACCGACGTCTCCCCCTCGGCGGTCGTGGTGACCCGCTGTCCGAGGACGGTGACCGCGCCGGGGAGCTCCACCTCGGCCGTGGGCTCCCCCTCGGCGGGGCAGTGGACGCGGGCGGAGACGGCGTCCACCTCGACGACGGAGACCAACGACAGACCGGGGACGTGCACGACGGCGTCGACGAGGTCTGCCTCCGCCTCGGCGAGGACGTCGTCCACGGCCGCCCGGGCGGTGGCCACCTCGGCGTCCAGTACTCGGAAGGGGGTGCCGTCATCGACGCCGTCGAGGGTGGCGGTCAGGGTGGTCTTCTCCGCGACGGCCTCGCCGGAGGGGGCGGTGACCTCGTTGAGGGAGACGAACAGGGGCAGTTCGACGGAACGGTTGAGCAGCGCCACGTCCAGACCGGTGCGCAGCACCGCGGCGCCCGCCGCCCCCGCGCCACCGTCGGCCGGGGGCCGTCCGCCCTTGTCGGCGAGGGCGAGGGCGGGGGCGGCGCCGGCGGAGAGCAGGACGACGGTGGTGAGCAGGACGGCCGCGCGGCGGGCGCCGGTACGGGAACAGGCAGAGCGGAACACGGGTTGGGACCCCCACATAGGGACGGTGTCGCCGGACCGGGGGCGGGCACGCGCACGGGGAACCGGGTGGGCCACGGGATCGGCCGGCTCACCGGTAACACCGGCGGAGAACGGGACCGTGGCGGTCACGGATCACGTGGATCACGGGGTGCGGACGCGCCCGCCCCCGGCGGGGTGAACGGTGTGTGGCGGAACCCGGGTGGTTTCCGGGCCCTCCGTCACCCGATGCGGCGAACGGGACGCGGTCATCCTTGACGCCACGTCCGGGAAACGTCAGGTTGATCCCTCCGTCTTCACCCGAAGGAGTGGATTTCGGATTTCCGTTCGGAGGGTTGGTGTTCGCTGCGCCCACGTCGGTCGTTGTGTCCCCACCCGCGTCGGCCGCGGCGACCGGGACGGTGACCACGGCCATCGGGTCGCGGCGCCCCGGCATCCGGCACCGGGCCACCCCACCGACCGCTCAGCGGACCACCCGCCCCCGCAGCACCACGTGCCGGGGGGCCGCCAGAACCCGTACGTCCGCCCGTGGGTCCTCCGGATAGATCACCAGGTCCGCCGGGGCCCCCTCGGTCGGGCCTGGCCGTCCCAGCCATTCCCGGGCCCCCCAGGAGGCCGCGGAGAGCGCCTCCCCGGTCGGGATCCCGGCCCGCACCAACTCGGCCACCTCGTCGGCGATCAGACCGTGCGCCAGGGATCCCCCGGCGTCGGTGCCCGCGAAGATCGGGATGCCGGCGTCCCGGGCGGCCCGGACCGTGTCGTACCGGCCGGCGTGCAGCCGGCGCATGTGCTCCGCCCACCGGGGGTACCTGGCCTCGCCGCCGGCCGCCAGGCGCGGGAAGGTGCCGATGTTGACCAGGGTGGGGACGATCGCCACCCCGCGTTCGGCGAACAGCGGGATGGTCTCCTCGGTGAGCCCGGTGGCGTGCTCGACACAGTCGATGCCGGCCTCCACCAGATCGCGCAGCGAGTCCTCGGCGAAGCAGTGGGCGGTCACCCTGGCGCCCTCCGCGTGCGCGGCGGCGATGGCCTCCTCCACCGCCCACCGGGGCCAACAGGGCGTCAGATCACCCTCCGTCCGGTCGATCCAGTCGCCGACGAGCTTGACCCAGCCGTCACCGCGACGGGCCTCCCGACGCACGTACGCCGCCAGGTCGCCGGGCTCGATCTCGTGCGCGAAGTTGCGGATGTAGCGACGGGTCCGGGCGATGTGCCGACCGGCCCGGACGATCCGCGGCAGGTCCTCGCGGTCGTCGATCCAGCGGGTGTCCGCGGGTGAACCGGCGTCCCGGATCAGGAGGGTTCCGGCGTCCCGGTCGGTGAGCGCCTGCCGTTCGGAGGTGGGTCGGTCCACCGCGCCGCCGGCGTCCAGGCCGACGTGGCAGTGGGCGTCGACCAGTCCGGGAAGCACCCAACCCGTCAGCGTCGTCGGCTCGTCGGGGCCCCCCGAATTGCCTCCGGAGACGGGCCGGGTGAAACTGATGCGACCGTCAATGACCCATAGTTCATGGTGAATCTCGTCGTCACGACCGGGACCGGTCAGGATGTGGCCCCGTACGTGCAGGACCGGGCGTGAACTCATGGTTCGCAGCCTACGAGTGCCTGCTACGCTCCGCACTCACCGGGGGACCCGCACATCGGTGGCGTCCGTCCGGACGTCCCGTACCGCCGAGGTGTCGCGGAACGGCGCAACTCAGCTCCAGGGAGGCCGGCGTGGGAACCCCCACCGAAGAGTTCCACGCCTTCTTCGAGGAACACCACGCCGAACTGGCGCGGTTGGCGCGGCTGATGCTCGGCCACGGCGAGGACGCCGAGGCGGCCGAGGATCTGGCCGCCGACGCCCTGCTGGCCATCTGGGACCGCTGGGACCGGGTCCGCGCCGCCGAGCACCCCGTCGCCTACGCCCGGGGGGTGGTGGTCAACCTCGCCCGCTCGCGGATCCGCAGCCGGATCCGGGAACGTCGGCGGGTGACCCGGTTCTGGTCGGGGCGCCCCGACCGGACCGACGGCCCCGACGTGCCCGCCGTGGTGGACGTGCGGGCCGCGCTGGAGCGGCTGCCCTACCGCAAGCGGGCCTGTGTGGTCCTGCGGCACGCCTTCGACCTCTCCGAACGGGAGACGGCCACCGCCCTGGGGATATCGGTCGGTACCGTGAAGAGCCAGACCTCCCGCGGCATCGCCGAATTGGAGCGCCTGTTGGCGCCGCGGGAACCGGAGGAACGCGCGGGGCCGTCCGGACCGTTGCGGGTACTGCGCGCCGGACCCGTGGAACCGGGCGCCGTGGAACGGAGTAGCTGATGGTCGAAGGACCCGACGTGCCCGGCCGACTGCGAGCCGCGGCGCTCGACCATCGGCCCGACCGGGAGCGGATGCTGGCCCGGGTGGAACGCGGCATGGCCGTCCGGGCCGCGGCGGGTTCCGCCCCGGGCCACCGCCGTCCGACGGGACGCCGCCGGGGTGAGGGATCCCCGGTGGGCCTGCCCGGCTGGGCGCGGACCACCGGTGTGGCCGTCGCGCTCGTCGCCACCCTCGGCGGGGTCACGGTCACCGTCAACGCCCTCACCGGCCAGGGGGACGCGCAGCCTGCGGCCGGTGGGGAGGCGGAGCGACCGCCGGAGACCTCCGAGGGCACCTCGGGGAGCGACGGGGCACGGGAGCCGGCGGAGACCTCCGGCGGCACCGACGACGGGAGCGGCGACGAGAGCGGCGACGAGAGCGGCGACGGCCACGGCTCCGTCGCTGGGGGCCCCGCGAGCGGCGGCGGCGAGGGGACGGGAGGCGACGACGCCGGCCCCTCCGACACCGGCGGAACGACGACCGGCACCTCCGGCGCCCCGGAGGACGGGGATCCCGACCCCGGCGAGCCCCCGGTGCCCGTGGAGGCCGACGGTATCGGTGTCCGGGCCCTGCTCGATCCGACCGTGGTGGAGAACCCCTACTGGTCGCAGAGTCTGCTGATCCTGGACACCGAGCGGGCCCTGCGCGAACTCGTCGTGGAGGTGCGACTGCCGACCGGTGAGGGCATCTCCCACACCGGCGACTGGGGGACCCTGCCCGCCGACGAGTGGGAGACCACGGTGGTGGAGGAGGGCGGGGAGTTGGTCTTCCGCTGGCGACTGCGGGAGGGCGCGGTGGTCCCGGTCGGCGAGCACACCTTCGCCGCGCAGTACGACCATCCGAAGGGGGCCCGGGACATCGGGGGTGATCTCTTCACCGTCCGGGGCGCCACGGGGGACGGCACGGAGGTCTCCGCGCGGGGCGGATTCGCCTGACCCCCGGCTTCCCTGCCGATCCCGGGAGGAGCGCCCGGCGGCGGCGACGCACCGTGTTCCGGCCTTTCCCGCGCGGCCGACCCCGGGAGCCCCTATGCTCCCTTTGCACGGCCCCGATGTCCCGGAGGTCACCCGGGAACCACGAGGGCACGGGAAAACCAATTCTCGATTCGCGCCGAAACCGGCACGACTCGACGGCGATCGATCCATCCGGTCGGGGTGGAACCCTTCACTGAAATCAGACGGGAAAATCCTCTCTTTTTCCCTGATCCTTTGTCTCCAAACCAAAAAATTTGAAATTTTTTCGCGACGCACCCGGGGGCATTCGGGTTCCGCCATCGTTACATACATGTGACCGGTTCCACGGTGCGCCCGTTTTATGCGGTAACCACCGGACAAAGCGTGCATTCCCGCCCCCTCACACGCACGCACCCATTACCACACATCTCCACCCCCGGGAACCCCCTCGGCGGATGCGATCTACGGCGACCCCGGCTAGATTCGACTCACATGACCACCGCACAGATCGACCGAGTGGAAATTCCCGAAGCGCCCGCCGGTTTTTCCTTCGACGTTCCGAAAACCGAGGACGGTGCCGACCTGTGGCGCATGGCCCGTGACTCCCGGGTTCTCGACGTCAACTCCTCGTACAGCTATCTGCTGTGGTGCCGGGACCACGCCGGCACATCCCTGGTGGCGCGGACCGACGAGGGCGGGTGTGCCGGGTTCATCACCGGTTACCTGCGCCCCAACCGGCCGACCACCCTGCTGGTCTGGCAGGTCGCCGTGGACTCCGCGCACCGCGGACACGGCCTGGCCGCCGCCATGCTCGACCACCTGGTGGCCCGTACCCGGGCCGAGTTCGGCGTGGACACCGTCGAGACGACCGTGACCCCGGACAACGTCCCCTCCAACCGACTTTTCACCGCCTTCGCCGAGCGGCACGGGGCCCCGGTCCACCGGGAGGTCCTGTTCGACGCCGACGACTTCCCCGAGAGCGGCCACGAGCCCGAGTTTCTGTACCACATCGGGCCCGTCGGCTCCTGAGGCCGGGACGGACACCGGCGTCCGGAACCCGATGGCCCACGCCCCACCCGGCGCCGGCCGCCCGATGTCCGACGCCCCCGTACATTCCGCACGTCTTACCCCCTTCCTTTCCCGCGAGGAGATACCAGCGTGACCATCACCCAGCCCGACCTGAGCGTTTTCGAGTCCGTGGAGTCGGAGGTGCGCAGCTACTGCCGCGGCTGGCCCACCGTCTTCGATCGTGCCCGCGGCAGTGTCCTGTTCGACGAGGACGGCCACCGTTACCTCGACTTCTTCGCCGGTGCCGGCTCCCTGAACTACGGGCACAACAACCCGGTCCTCAAACGCGCCCTGCTGGACTACCTCGAGCGCGACGGCATCACGCACGGCCTGGACATGTCCACCACCGCCAAGCGCGCCTTCCTGGAGACCTTCCGGGACGTGGTGCTGGAGCCGCGCGGCATGGACCACAAGGTGATGTTCACCGGGCCGACCGGCACCAACGCGGTGGAGGCCGCGCTGAAGCTGGCCCGCAAGATCAAGGGTCGCGAGGCGATCGTCTCCTTCACCAACGCCTTCCACGGCATGTCCCTGGGCGCCCTGGCCGTGACCGGCAACGCCTTCAAGCGGGCCGGGGCGGGCATCCCGCTGGTGCACGGCACCCCGATGCCCTTCGACGACTACCTCGACGGCCGCACCCCGGACTTCATCTGGTTCGAGCGGCTGCTGGAGGACGCGGGTTCGGGTCTGAACCAGCCGGCCGCCGTCATCGTGGAGACCGTGCAGGGCGAGGGCGGCATCAACGTGGCCCGCCCCGAGTGGCTGCGCGCCCTGGCCGACCTGTGCCACCGCCACGACATGCTGTTGATCGTGGACGACATCCAGATGGGCTGTGGCCGCACGGGGTCCTTCTTCTCCTTCGAGGAGGCGGGCATCATGCCGGACATCATCACCCTGTCGAAGTCCATCAGCGGCTACGGCCTGCCGATGGCCCTGACCCTCTTCCGTCCCGAGCTGGACGTCTGGGAGCCGGGCGAGCACAACGGCACCTTCCGGGGCAACAACCCGGCCTTCGTCACCGCCGCCGCCTCCCTGGACGCCTACTGGCGCGACGACCAGACCGAGAAGCAGACCCTGGCCCGCGGCGAGCGGGTGGAGGCCGTGCTGGCCGGCATCGTGCGGGAGAACCCCGGGGCGGCCGCCTCGTACCGGGGGCGCGGGCTCGTGTGGGGCGTGGAGTTCACCGACCCGGCGCGCGCCTCGGCGATCTGCGCCCGGGCCTTCGAGCTGGGGTTGCTGCTGGAGACCTCCGGGCCGCAGGGCGAGGTCGTCAAGCTCCTGCCCGCCCTCACCATCACCACCGAGGAGCTGGACGAGGGGCTGCGCGTCCTGGACCGGGCGGTCCGCGAGACCGCCTGAGACCACCGGCGCGCCCCCCCGGTGTGCCCCCACCTTCCGGGGTCGGCGCGCGTGAAGTGCGGGTACCCGGGTACGCGTCCCACAGCGGGGTCGGAATCGGCGCTGGTCGCCGGTCCGACCCCCGGGCGCGCGTTCCGCACCCCGTGTCGGGGCGACGAACCGACTCCGTCGGGATCCCGCCCCCCGATGGCCGAGCGGGCTTCACACCCCGGTCGGCGACCACCGCAACGTCCGGCGGTTCGCACCGCCGGCGCCGTCGGTCGGAAGGACCCGGCCGACGGTCATCGACCGGACCCGGCCACCGCGCGGAGCGCGGGACCGGGACTCCGGCCGTCGCCCGAGGGCGACAGGACATACAGAGAGGTACACCGACACCGTGATTGTCCGTTCCATCAGTGATATCGAGGGCACCGATCGCGACGTGGAGTCGGCCTCCGGGACCTGGCGGAGCAAACGCCTGATCCTGGCCGGGGAGCGTGTCGGTTTCTCCTTCCACGAGACCGTGCTCTACGCGGGCACCGAGACCTCGATGTGGTACGCCAACCACGTCGAGGCGGTCTTCTGCGTGGAGGGCGAGGCCGAACTGACCAACGACGAGACCGGCGAGAAGCACTGGATCCGCCCCGGCACGATGTACCTGCTGGACGGCCACGAGAAGCACACCCTGCGTCCCAAGACGGACTTCCGTGTCCTGTGCGTGTTCAACCCCCCTGTCACCGGACGGGAGGACCACGACGAGAACGGGGTGTACCCCCTGATCACCGAACCGGAGGAGGCAGCATCATGACCACTGCACCAGCCCGCACCGCCGACCGGTACCCGACCCGGGGGGCCACCGAGGAGATGATCCCCCGGCAGGACCCGGTCGTGTGGTCCTCCCCGAACGCCGAGGGACCGATCTCCACCGGCGACCTGGAGGGCTTCGAGCGGGACGGCTTCCTCTCGGTGGACCGGCTGATCGAGCCCGAGGAGGTCGGCGCGTACAAGGCGGAGTTGGATCGCCTGGTCTCCGACCCGGCGATCCGCGCCGACGAGCGCGCCGTGGTGGAGCCGCAGACGCAGGAGATCCGCTCGGTCTTCGAGGTCCACCGGCTCAGCGAGGTCTTCGCGAAGCTGGTCCGCGACCCGCGGGTGGTGGGGCGCGCACGGCAGATCCTGGGCTCGGACGTCTACGTCCACCAATCGCGGATCAACGTCAAGCCCGGTTTCGGGGCGAGCGGCTTCTACTGGCACTCGGACTTCGAGACCTGGCACGCCGAGGACGGGCTGCCCGCCATGCGCACGGTCTCGGTCTCGATCGCGTTGACCGAGAACTTCGCCACCAACGGCGGCCTGATGATCATGCCGGGGTCGCACAAGACCTTCCTCGGCTGCTCCGGCGCCACTCCGAAGGACAACTACAAGAAGTCCCTGCAGATGCAGGACGCGGGCACACCCTCGGACGAGGCGCTGACCGAGCTGGCCGCTGATCACGGCATCCGACTGTTCACCGGGCAGCCGGGGTCGGCCGTGTGGTTCGACTGCAACTGCATGCACGGTTCGGGGGACAACATCACCCCGTACCCGCGCAGCAACGTCTTCATCGTCTTCAACAGCGTGGAGAACGAGGCGGTCGAACCCTTCGCGGCCCCGATCCGGCGCCCCGAGTTCATCGGCGCCCGGGACTTCACCCCCGTGCGCTGAGCCCATCGGGTACCGCGGGACCACCGTCGGGGGTCCCGGCACCGGGAGCGCCGAGGACCCGATGGTGACCGGATCGGCGGCCGGCCGTCGTACCCCCTCGAGGGGTACGACGGCCGGCCCCCTGGTGCGGCACGCACGGTGCCCACCGGGGTCACCGGCACCGGATCACCGGCGCGCCGGGGTCACCAGCGCACGGCGGGCAGCGCGCGCCCGGAGTAGTCGAACCACGCCTGGTTCTCCCAGGCGTTGCCCGAGGACGGGTCGTCCGGGTCCCAGCCGTTGCCCGGCACCGCGATCCAGGTGGGCTCCCAGTAGAAGACGCCCAGCCCTCTCCTGTTCGGGACCGCGGCCACCGTGGCGCAGATGTCGCGCATCCAGGCGACCTGGCCCTGCGGGGTCGCGGGGTAGCCGTCCACCAGTTCGGACGGCAGGTCGATGATGTCCTCGTGGTCGTCGTCGCTGCCCAGACGGAAGGGGTAGGCGGTCTCCACCACCATCACCTCGCGGTCGTAACGGGCGCTGATGTCGTTCATGTTGTGGGAGAGCTCGGCGAGGGTGCCGTGCCAGTACCCGTAGAAGGAGAAGGCGATGACGTCGAACGGCACCCCGTACCGCACCGCGTTGTCGAACCACCAGCGGTACAGGCCGTTGTCACCGCCGTCGGCCAGGTGCAGGGCGATCCGGATACCGGGGGTGGCGGCACGGGCCGCCTCGGCACCGGCGGTGAGGAGTTCGGCCAACCGGGGCCAGTTCTCGTAGGAGCCGTCGGGCCAGAGCATCCCGCCGTTGAGTTCGTTGCCGATCTGGACCATCGCGGCGGGGGTGCCCTGGTCCACCAGGGCACCCAGGACATCCGTGGTGTGCGCGCGGACGGCCTCCCGCAGGCCGGGGAAGTCGAGGTTCGCCCAGGCCGCCGGCTTGAACTGCTTGCCGGGGTCGGCCCAGGTGTCGGAGTAGTGGAAGTCCACCAACAGCCGCATCCCGGCGGCGTGCGTGCGGTGGGCGATCCGCAGCACGTGCTCCTTGGTGTTGTAGCCGTCGGCGGGGTTGACCCACACCTTCAGCCGGGCCCAGTTGGAACCGCCGCGGCGCAGGATCTCCACCGGGTCCCCCGGACGGCCGTTGGCCTCCCGGTAGACGCCGCCCAGGTCCTCGCTCTTGGCGAGCGAGGAGATGTCCACGCCCCGGACGTCGAGACGTCGGGCGGGTCGGGCCGGCACGCCGGGGGCGCCGGGCGCGCCGAGGGCGGTACCGGGAAGGTGGGCGGCCAGGGCGGGGGCTGCCAGGCCCGCGGCGCCCAGCCGCAGTGCGGTGCGTCGTCGCATCACATGTCCTTTCGGTCGTCCGCTCGGTGGTCACCGAGGGGGTCGGGGGCGGCCCGTGGGGTGAGGGGGAGGAAGGAAATCGCCTTCACGGGGCCGGGTGGGCGGGAGGAACACGCCGGGTGGGTGTCCCCGGGCCGGCTCCGCAGGTCATGCCCATGACATTCGAGAGGGATCGCGTCACCGGACGGGCCGGGGCTCCCCGTCCGCCGAACCGGCCGGCCTCAGTCCAGCCGGACGACCCGCACGGAGCCGGCCGGCACCGTCGCCCCCGAGGCCTCGACCCGCTCGTCGCGCAGCAGGTCGGTACCGGGGCCGGGCAGTTCCAGCGGGGCCTCGGTGTCGGCGTGGTTGATCGCGAAGACGTGGGTCCCGTTCTCCCCCACCCGACGCACCACCTCCAGGTCGGCGGGGAGCGCCGAGCGGTCGGGCAGGCCGGCGTCCGCGCCGGCGGCGGCCAGCACCGCGTCCAGCCCTTCGGCGTCCACCCGGGTGGAGACGTACCAGGCGGTGCCCTCCCCCAGGCGGTGCCGGGTGACGGCGGGGGACCCGGCGGCGGGTCCGTCGGCGTAGGTCCACACCGGTTCGGCGCCGCGCGGAATCACCGTCTCGGCCCACACCTCGCCGGTCAGTGCCGCGCCGGGTCGGGTGGCGGCGTCGCCGGGCACGTCGGCCACCGGCTCCAGCCGCACCCGACGGTCGGCGTGCAGCGGCTGGAACTCCTCCACCGTCAGGCCCAGCACCTCGCGCAGCGCGCCGGGGTGGGGGCCGGGGTGGACGGCGTCGTTCGCGTCCACGATCCCGGAGAAGTAGGAGACCACCAGGGTGCCGCCCGCCGAGACGTAGCGGTGCAGGGCGTGACCGGCCTTCTCCTCCGCGAGGTACAGGGCGGGGACCACCACCAGGGGGTACCGCTGCGGGTCGAGGTCGGTGCCGGGTTCGACGAAGTCCACCGTGAGGTGTCGGTCGAACAGCGCGGCGTACCAGGCCTCGGCGCGCTCGCGGGTGTCCAACTCCTCGCTGGGCCGCCATTCCAGCTTCTGCGCCCACCAGGACTGCCAGTCCCAGACCATCGCCACGTCGGCCTCGGTCCGGCTGCCCCGGATGCCGGCCAACGCCTCGAGGTGCGAGCCGAGTTCGACGACCTCGCGCCAGATCCGGCTGTCGGTGCCGGCGTGCGGGACCATCGCGGAGTGGTACTTCTCGGCTCCGCGTCGGGAGGCCCGCCACTGGAAGAACATCGCGCCCTCGGAACCGCGGGCCACGTGGGCGAGGCTGTTGCGGGCCATCTCACCGGGGCGTTTGGCGATGCCCCGGCGCTGCCAGTTGACGCCGCTGGTGGAGTGCTCGAGCAGCAGCCAGGGGCTTCCGCCGGCGACCGCCCGGGAGAGGTCGGCGGCCATCGACAGGTTGATGTGGTTCCGCTCGTCCTCGGCCACCAGGTAGTGGTCGTTGGTGACGATGTCCACCTCGCGGCCCCAGGCCCAGTAGTCGAGGGTGTCGCACTGGGTCGGGGAGACCATGAAGTTGGTGGTCACCGGGATACCGGGGGACAGGTCGCGCAGCAGGTCCCGCTCGGCGCGGAAGTTGGTCAGTGCGCTGTCCGAGGCGAAGCGGGCGAAGTCCAGGCGGTGGGCCGGGTTGCAGACCGTCGGGGTGAGCCGGGGCGGTTGGATCTCCTCCCAGTCACCGTACAACTGGCCCCAGAAGGTGGTGCCCCAGGCGGCGTTGAGGGCGTCGAGGGTGGTGTACCGCTCGCGGAGCCAGCGGCGGAAGTCGACCGCCGA
The DNA here is from genome assembly GCF_021390475.1 of Streptomyces sp. ST2-7A. Classification (GTDB taxonomy): domain Bacteria; phylum Actinomycetota; class Actinomycetes; order Streptomycetales; family Streptomycetaceae; genus Streptomyces. The sequence continues at coordinate 20,279 of NZ_JAJUWS010000034.1, read as the reverse complement.
GACGTCGCAGTAGCACTCCAGGACCGGGACGCCGTACTCGTTGTGGACGTGCCACATGGCCACGGCGGGGTGGTGTCCGTACCGCTCGCCCAGCGCCCGGGTGATCCGCGCGGCGGCCTCCCGGTAGGCCGGGTGGCTGTGGCAGATGGCGCCGCGCGAGCCGAAGGACAGCCGGACGCCCTCGCGGGTGACCGGCAGGGCGTCGGGGTGCTCGCGGTAGAACCAGGCCGGGGGCACCACGGTGGGGGTGGCCAGGTCCACCCGGACGCCCCCCTCGTGCAGGAGGTCGATGATCCGGTCCAGCCAGCCGAAGTCGTACTCGCCGGGGCGGGGCTCGATCCGGGCCCAGGAGAAGATGCCGAGGCTGACCATGGTGACCCCGGCCTCGCGCATCAGTGCCACGTCCTCGGCCCATACCTCCTCCGGCCACTGCTCGGGGTTGTAGTCCCCGCCGTAGGCGAGCCCGCGCAGGCCCGGGGGTGCGACATCCCGCATGAAAGGTTCTCCCGATCTCGTACCGGCGGGGCGGTCGCCGTCCGATCCCCACCCCGGAGGTGACCCCCCGGTTGTGAACGTGCACGGCCCGTCCTCACTAACAGAACTCAAGATAACCGCACAGCAACAACCATTGACAAGTGTCGGGAGCGTTTCTCTACTGTGAACGCTCACAGCCAGCTGTGAACGATCACAGCCCCTTCCCCGGGAGGATTCATGAACCACCGCACCGTCGCGGTATGCACCGCCGCCCTCGTCTCGACCGCGGCCCTCACCGGCTGCGGGGGCGACTCCGGGGGGAACGGGGGCTCCTCCTCGGACTCGTCCGGCCCGATCACCCTGGAGTACTGGGCCTGGGCGCCGGGGCTGGAGCAGGCCGTGGAGTTGTGGAACGAGGCCAACCCCGACGTGCGGGTCGTGGTGAAGAACCAGGCCGGCGGCGACGACCTGGTGACCCGCGTGGTCACCGCGGCGCAGGCCGGCGAGGCCCCCGACCTGGTGCAGGCCGAGTACCAGGCGCTGCCGACCCTGATCAGCAACGACGTGCTGGCCGACATCTCCGACCACCTGGAGGGCACCGGCACCGAGGACGCCTTCGCCGAGGGGCTGTGGCAGCAGGTCACCCTGGGCACCGACGCGCTCTACGCGATCCCGCAGGACTCCGGCCCGCTGATGTTCTACTACCGCCACGACCTCTTCGAGGAGTACGACCTCGAGGTGCCGACCACCTGGGACGAGTTCGCCGACACCGCCCGCGCGCTGCGCGACGCCGACTCCGACCGCTACCTGACCACCTTCTCCGCCCAGGACGCGGGCCTGTTCGCCGGCCTCGCCCAGCAGGCGGGGGCGCAGTGGTGGACCACCGAGGGCGAGAGCTGGAAGGTCGCCATCGACGACGAGGCCACCAGTCGCGTCGCCGAGTTCTGGGGCGAACTGGTCGCCGAGGACGTGATCCACAACGAGCCCATGTACACCCCTGCCTGGAACCAGGCGCTGAACACCGGCGAGCAGATCGCCTGGGTGAGCGCGGTCTGGGCGCCGGGCGTGCTGGCCTCCTCCGCCGAGGACACCGCCGAACAGTGGGCGATGGCGCCCCTCCCGCAGTGGGAGGCCGGGGAGAACGCGACCGGCAGCTGGGGCGGCTCCACCACCGCCGTGACCAACGACTCCGACCACGCGGAGGCCGCCGCCGAGTTCGCCGCCTGGATCAACACCGACCCCGAGGCACTGGCCACCATGGTCCGCGAGGGCGGCATCTACCCGGCCGCGACCGCCGCGCAGACCGGTGAGGCCCTCTCCGAGCCGCCGGCCTTCTTCGCCAACCAGCCCGACTTCTACGAGATCGCCGCCGGCGTGGCCGAGGGCACCGCTCCGGCCGCCTGGGGTCCGAACGTCAACGTGGCGTACAGCACCTTCAACGACGCCTTCGGCTCGGCGGCCTCCGCCCGCTCCGACTTCGGCGCGGCGCTGGCCGAGACGCAGAACGCCACCGTCGCCGACCTCGAGCGCCAGGGCTTCCAGGTCTCGCGGTGAGCACCCCGGTGAAAACCCCCCACTCCCCCGCCACCGATTCGGCGGCGGCCTCCGCCCCCCGGACGCGCCGCGTCCGGGGGGCCCGGGCGGGCGACCCCCGCCGCGCGCCCTACGTCTTCATGCTGCCGGCGGTCCTGCTCTTCCTGGCCTTCTTCGCCCTGCCCATCGGCTACGCGGTGTGGCTGAGCTTCCGCAGGGTCGAGGTCCAGGGCCTGGGGCTGGGTTCCGGCGCACGACGCGAGGTATGGGCCGGACTGTCGAACTACACCGCCGCCCTGGGCGACTCCGAACTGCTGGCCGGCGCGCTGCGGGTGCTGGGCTACGGCATGATCGTGGTCCCCACCATGCTCGGCCTGGCCCTGCTCTTCGCCCTGATGCTGGACGCCGACCGGGTCGCCGGACGGCACTTCGCGCGCCTGACGATCTTCCTGCCCTACGCGGTGCCGGGCGTGATCGCGGCACTGCTGTGGGGCTTCCTGTACCTGCCCTCGGTCAGCCCGCTGCACTTCGTGCTGGACCGCCTGGGGCTGCCCCAGCCCGACCTGCTCGGCGGCGGGGCGCTGTTCATCGCGCTGTCCAACATCGCGGTGTGGGGCGGCACCGGCTTCAACATGATCGTCATCTACACCGCGTTGCGGGCCATCCCGCCGGAGATCTACGAGGCCGCCCGGCTGGACGGCTGCTCGCAGCGGCAGATCGCCTGGCGCATCAAGATCCCCATGGTGGCACCGTCCCTGGTGCTGACCTTCTTCTTCTCGGTCATCGCCACCCTGCAGGTGTTCAACGAGCCGACCACGCTGCGACCGCTCACCAACAACCTGTCCACCACCTGGAGTCCGCTGATGAAGGTCTACCAGGACGCCTTCGTGCGGGGGAACATCCACTCCGCCGCCGCCACGGCGGTGATCATCGCGCTGGTCACCCTGGTGCTGTCCTTCGGGTTCCTGCGTCTGGCCAATTCCCGCACCCGACAGGAGGAGTCGCGATGAGCGTCGGTGCCCCCGCCCCCACCGTCGCCGCCGGCACCCCGCCGCCCGGCGACCGTTCCGCCCGGAACGGACCGCCGGCCGGCCGCCGACCGCGCCGGATCGCGCTGCTGCCCACGGCCGTGCTGCTGCTGGGCGCCCTGTACTGCCTGATCCCGGTGGCCTGGGTGCTGGTCGCCTCCACCAAGGCGGGCCGGGAACTGTTCTCCACCTTCACCTTCCTGCCCGGCACCGGCCTGTGGGGGAACATCTCCGACCTGTCGGCCTACCGGGACGGCGTCTACTGGGCCTGGATGGGCAACTCCGTGCTGTACGCCGGTGTGGGCGCCCTGCTGTCCACCGCGGTCTCGGCGCTAGCGGGGTACGCGCTGGCGATGTACCGCTTCCGGGGCCGGGAGTCGATCTTCAACATCCTGCTGGCCGGGGTACTGATGCCGCCGGTGATCCTGGCGGTGCCGCAGTACCTGCTGCTGGCACAGGTCGACATGGCGGGCACCCGGTGGTCGGTGCTGCTGCCGGTGATCCTCTCGCCCTACGGCATCTACCTGGCGCGCATCTACGCGGCGGCGGCCGTGCCCCGCGACGTGGTGGAGTCCGGTCGGATCGACGGCTCCGGGGAGTGGCGGATCTTCCGTTCGATCGGGTTGCCGATGATGCTGCCCGGTCTGGTGACGGTCTTCCTGTTCCAGTTCGTGGCGATCTGGAACAACTTCCTGTTGCCGTACATCATGCTCAGCGACGACGAGAAGTTCCCCATCACGTTGGGGTTGTTCACACTCCTCAACCAGGGGGCCAGTGCCCCGGCGCTGTACACCCTGGTCATCACGGGGTCATTGCTGGCGATCCTGCCGCTGATCGCGCTGTTCCTGGTGATCCAGCGGTTCTGGAGTCTGGACCTGCTCTCGGGCGCCGTAAAGTCATGAGCACGCCGAACGGGGAGGCAGTGATGGGCGGGACACGGAGTACCGACGCGGCACGTCCGACGACACGGGTCGGGGAACGACGCCGTGTCCCGACCATCCACGACGTGGCCCGGGTGGCGGGGGTCTCCCGGGGCACGGTCTCCCGCTTCCTCAACGGCGGGCACCACGTCTCCGCCGAGGCCGCGGAGGCCGTGCGGTCCGCCATCCACAGCACCGGGTACGTGGTCAACCGGCACGCCCGGTCGCTGATCACCGGACGCTCGGGTTCGGTGGCCTTCCTGCTGACCGAGCCGCAGGAACGGTTCTTCGAGGACCCCAACTTCAACGTCCTGCTGCGCGGTTGCACCCGGGCTCTGGCCGAGCACGACATCCCGTTGCTGTTGATGATCGCCGGCACCCCCGAGGAACAGTCCCGGATCGGCCGGTACATCGGCGCCGGCCACGTGGACGGCGTACTGCTGGTCTCCAGCCACACCGGCGACCCGGTGGCCGGGCAACTGGCCGAGGCCGGGATACCCGTGGTGGCCTGCGGCAAGCCGACGGTCGGGGCGAACGGCACCGCGCCGACGGCCCATGTGGCGGCCGACGACCGGGAGGGCGCCCGGGTGATGGTGCGCCATCTCCTGGCCGGCGGACGACGGCGGATCGCCACCGTGGCGGGACCGCAGGACACCCCGGGGGGTGTGGACCGCCTGCTGGGGTATCGGGAGGTGCTCGGCGCCTCCGGTGTCCCGGTGGACGAGGACCTGATCGCGATCGGCGACTACAGCCGGGACAGTGGCGACCGGGCCGTCGCCGAACTCCTGGCCCGCAGGCCGGACCTGGACGCCGTCTTCGTCGCCTCCGACCTGATGGCGCGCGGCGCCCTGGCCGCCCTGGAACGGTCGGGCCGCCGGGTACCGGAGGACGTGGCGGTGGGCGGGTTCGACGACTCCCCCGCCGCCGTCGGATCCCGACCGGAGTTGACCACCATCCGTCAGCCGTGGGCGCGCATCAGTGCCGAGATGGTGCGGGTGCTGATGGGCCGGATGACGGGCGAGGAGCCGTCCGCGGTCATCCTGCCCACGGAGTTGGTGATCCGTGACTCCACCTGAGAAAGCCCCGGTGACCGATCGCCCGCGTGGCGCGACGCGCGGGCGGTGATCCACACACCCGGGTCGGCCACGGTGACCGGCGTCGGATGTGTCCGTGTGGGGCACCCCCTTCCGTGCCTCGTCGTTGACGGATGCGCGGGGATGCGGATCGAGCCGTCGCCACCGGCCCCGTGATCCGCCACGGCATCCACGAGGCGGGCCCGGATGGGGTCGCGTGGGTGACCCCGCTTGCGAACGGCCTCCCGACGTCGGAACCGACCGGGAAGGCCGGCGGACGGGAAGGCTCCTCCGAAGACACCCCGGCCCACCACCGCCCGGTGGTGGTGGGCCGGACCTCAGGCCGGGGAGGGTCCGAGTCGGTCGGCCAGGACGGCGAGCGCCTCCGCGCCCACCAGGTCCCCCGGCAGCAGCGGCACGTCGAGCAGCGGTGGGTCCGGGATCCGCCGCCGCAACCGGACGAGGTGCTCGTCCTCCCGGTCCCGGCGCCGGGCGAGCAGGTCACCGGCGTCCGCCGGGGAACGGCGGTTGGCGACGAGAGCGGTCACCTCGACTCCGAGGCCGGTGAGCTTCTCGTACATCTCCGTGGTCTCGGCGATCGGAAGCGGTTCGGCGGTCAGCACGATCACGAACCCGGTCCGCGCCGGGTCGGTCACCACCTCGCGCAGCCGGGCGAAGCGGTCGCGCCGACGCAGGAGGACCCGGCGCAGTTCGGCGTCGCGGTCGGTCTCCCGGCCGCCGCCGAGACCGCGCACCGCGTCGCCGAACCGCTCGGAGCGGTCGCGGTTGACGAGCAGGGCCTCGGTCCAGGAGGCGAGCTGTTCGGGCAGCGCGAGCAGCCGCAGCGTGTGCCCGGAGGGCGCGGTGTCGAAGACGACGAGGTCGTACGCCTCCGCCCCGAGCTCCACCGCTTCGGCGATCCGCTCCAGCACCGCCGACTCGTGCGTGCCGGGCGCCTGCCGGGCCAGCTCCAGGTGCCGGGCGGCCGGCGCGTGCATCCGCTCGGGGAGGAGGCGCCGCATCGTCGCGGCGACCGCGGACAGGTGCTGCTCGACCGTGCGCTCCGGGTCGATCTCCAGCCCGTCGACGTGGCCCGCCCTCCCGGCTCCGGGGGTGAGGTCCCCGGGGCCGGTGAGGCGGACGGGCCGGTCGCCCACGGGACGGTCCCAGAGGTGGCCGAGGTTGTGGGCGGGGTCGGTGGACACCAGCAGCACGCGGGCGCCCGCCCGGGCGCGGCCGAGGGCGAGCGCGGCGGCGACGGAGGTCTTGCCGACTCCGCCCTTGCCCCCGACGAACACGACCCGGTGCGGGGTGAGGAGGTCTAGCAGCATCCGACGTGCTCCAGGGGCGAGCGCTCCATGCCCATCCGGCGGTGCCAGGCGTGGAAGTCCTCGTAGACGGCGGGGATCAGCTCGACGGTGTAGTACGCCGCCGGGTCGGGCACGCCCAGTGCCTCCGCGAGGACGACCATCCGGAAGAGGTCGTCCTCCTCGCGCCGGGCGCGGGCGAGGGTGCGCCGGTAGGGACCGGCCCAGAACTCCCCCAACCCGGCCCGGAACGAGGCCCAACGGGAAGGACTCACCCCTTCAGCTCGGCTTTCTCCGTCACATCGGCGTCGGGGTCCTCCGGCGGCTCCCGGTAGGCCCGCCGCATCGCGCCGACCGCCTCGATGGCGACCCACAGGGCGGCGACGATGATGACGACGTCGATGCCCAGCAGCAGCCAGTCCCGGGTCTCGTAGAGGTCCCCGAGCTGGGCGAGCGCCGCCCAGAACGCCATCACGAACACGAACACGAGGGGCACCAGCGCGGGTGTCGGGTTGCGCCGCTTGCGGATCAGGATGACCGCGATGATGGAGAGGGTCAGGGAGGCCAGCAGTTGGTTGCTGGTGCCGAACAGCGGCCAGATCCGCAGACCGCCCGCGCCGTCGGCGCCCTGGCTGAAGGTGAGGGCCATCCCGGCGCCCACCGCGATGAGGGTGCCGATGCCGGTGTTGATCCTCACCTTCGCGGCCTCGCCGGCCTCCTGGACGACGAAGCGCAGCAGGCGCACGCCGGTGTCCATGGTGGTGGCGGCGAACAGGATCGCCATGGTGGCCAGGACCGTCGAACTCAGCGAGACCGGCAGGCCCAGCCCGCCGTGGACGAGCTCCCCGCCACCCGCGACGAACGCCGCGACGCCGCCCTCACCGAAGCCGCTGTAGACGCTCTCCCATTCGGCCACGGTGCGGAAACCCGCCACGGCGGCGATGATCGCGCCGAGGGCGAGCATGCCCTCGCCGACCGCGCCGAAGTAGCCGACGAAGCGGGCGTCGGTCTCCTTGTCCAGCTGTTTGGAGGTGGTGCCCGAGGAGACCATGCCGTGGAAGCCGGATATCGCGCCGCAGGCGATGGTGACGAAGAGCAGCGGCAACAGGTCCGGGGTGCCCGCGGGCACGGCGTCGTTGATGGCCGGGGCGACGATCGTCGGGGCGCTCACCAGCACGGAGACGAAGAGGATGCCGAGGCCGACGAAGAGCTGGACGCCGTTGATGTAGTCGCGCGGCTGGAGCAGCACCCAGACCGGCAGCAGGGAGGCGATGCCGGCGTAGACGAAGAGGGCGAGGATCCAGAAGGTCGCCGGGGACATGCCCAGGATCGGGTCGGGCAGCTCCACCGGGAAGGCGTCACCGAGGAGGATCAGCCCGTAGAGCGCGGCGACGCCGACCACGGTGACCACGCCGAGGCTCACCCTGTAGCGGTAGACCGCCTGCCCGACCAGCAGCGCCACCGCGACCGCGCCCCAGGCGGGGATCACCGCCGAGGGGGTGGAGATCAGCAGGTTCTTGATGACCACCGCGAAGGCCGCGACCACCATCAGCAGCAGCAGGAAGATCACGACCAGGAAGAGCTTCGCGCCCCGGTCGCCGATGTATCGGCCGGAGAGTGTGCCCATCGAGCGGCCCTTGTTGCGCGCCGAGGCCCACAGGGCCCCCAGGTCGTGCATGCCCGCGAAGAAGACCGTCCCGAGGGTGACCCACAGGAAGGCGGGCAGCCAGCCCCAGATCACGGCGACCGCGGGGCCGACGATCGGCGCCGCGCCCGCGACCGAGGTGAAGTGGTGTCCCCACAGCACGAACTTGTTGGTCGGGACGTAGTCCACGCCGTCCCGCTGTTCGTGCGCGGGTGTCCTGAAGGCCGGGTCGAGCTTGTAGACCCGGTCGCCCAGGAACTTCGAGTACAGGAGGTAGCCGCCCGCGAATGTCGCCAGGCCGATCAACAGCAGGGGGAGTGCGTTCACGCGGGATGCCTTCCGGGGTCGGGGAGACGGAGCCGCTGCCCCGCACCCGTCGTACACCCGCCGGACAGTCGGCGGGGGCGGCGGGACGTTGGCCTCCCCTGCCGAGGGGAACCGGCGGCGGGAACAGGGGAAACGGGAAGCCTGTGCCCCTGTCGCATGCCCCGGCACGGTACTCGGACAGGTGGGCCGCGTCCAGAAGTCCGACAACGGGTTGTCGTCACCGTGACCGGGCCGAGATGTCCCTGCTCGGAGAGCACCGCCGGCCGGGATCCATCGGCTCCCGGAGCCGCTCGGGAACGGCGTTCGAGGATCGTGCCCGGCCGTTCACGCGGATCCCCGCGCACCCGGACGGACGGAAATCGTCGAGGGGACCGAACCCCGCGACTCCATCGGCACCGAGGCGGCCCGTCACCCCGCCGACGCCCCCGGGAGCGGGTGACCGCCCGATCACCCGCCGCTTTCCGCCGGCCCGGCCCGGTCGGGCCGGCGGATCGACCGCTCCGGGGCGGGGTGCCCGACACGTCACGGCCCGTCCCGGCCCGTCCCCCGGTCACCGGAGCCCCGGGCAACACCCCGATAACACTCCGCGCCCCGGTGCGTGGACGCCGACGGAACGGGCAGGGGGCCGGCGGAAGCCGGCCCTTCGCGGGCCGAACACACCTGCACACGGCGGACAATGGGGGACAGCGTGGCGGACACGGGGACGACGAGGTCCGAGGAGGAACGGCCGGAACGCCGGGACGGCACCGCGCCGGAAGGCGAACGGACCGGCGGCCCCGAGGGGGGCGGGGCACCGGACGGACCGGACTCCGCGCCCCGCGTGGAGACGGCCGACCGACCGGGCACCGGGGTGCGGACCCGGCAGTGGGTCGGGCTGTTCGCCGGCCTGGTGCTGGCCTTCGCCGTCCGACTGCTGCTGCCCGACTCGCTCGCGCCGCAGGACAGGAACGTGGCGGCCGTCGCCGTGCTGATGGCCGTGTGGTGGATGACCGAGGCACTGCCGCTGCCGGCCACCGCCCTGGTGCCGCTGATCGCCTTTCCGGCGTTGGACGTGGCGCCCATCGAGGAGGTCGCTCCCCCGTACGCCAACCCCGTCATCTTCCTGTTCATGGGCGGCTTCATCATCGCCATCGCGATGCAACGCTGGAATCTGCACACCCGCTTCGCGTTGGCCACCGTGCTGGTGGTCGGCACCGGTCCGCGCCGGATGATCCTGGGTTTCATGATCGCCTCGGCGTTCCTGAGCATGTGGATCTCCAACACCGCGACGGCGGTGATGATGCTCCCCATCGGCATCGCCGTGCTCGGGCTGATGGCGCAGCTCGGCGACGGCCGGCGGGACCCGAACTTCGCCACCGCCCTGATGCTGGGCATCGCCTACGCGGCCTCGATCGGCTCGCTCGGCACCGTGATCGGCACCCCGCCCAACACCCTGCTGCGCGGCTTCGTCGACGAGAACTACGGCATCTCGATCAGTTTCTTCCAGTGGATGCAGTTCGGGGTGCCGATCGCGGCCGTCTTCCTGGTCATCGCCTGGCTGGTGCTCACCCGGGTGGTCTTCCGGCCGAGCGTCGGCGAGATACCCGGCGGCCGGGAGCTGATCCGGGAGAAGCTGCGCGAGTTGGGCCCGATCAGCCGCCCGGAGTGGACAGTGCTGGCGGTCTTCGTGTTCGCCGCCGTCTCCTGGGTGTTGATGCCGCAACTGCACGGCGTGTGGCCGTGGACCGAGCGGATCGACGACGCCGCGATCGCGATGACGGCCGCCGTGCTGCTCCTGCTGCTGCCGGTCTCCCGCGATCGCCGCCATCGGGCGCTGGGCTGGGAGGACACCAAGGCCCTGCCCTGGGGCATCCTGCTGCTGTTCGGCGGTGGGTTGGCGCTCTCCGGTGCCTTCAACCGCACCGGGGAGGACGGCGAGCAGACCGGGCTGGGGCCGTGGATCGGTGACCGGGTCACCGGCCTGGACGTGCTGCCGACCGTGCTGTTCGTGGTGGCGGTGGCCGTCCTGGTGCTGCTGCTGACGGAGTTGACCAGCAACACCGCCACGGTGGCGACCTTCCTGCCGATCATGGCGGGGGTGGCGGGCGGCCTGGGGCTGGATCCGATGCTGCTGCTCATCCCGGTCGCCGTGGCCGCCACCTGCGCCTTCATGCTGCCGGTGGCCACGCCGCCGAACGCGGTGGTCTTCGGCTCCGGCCAGGTGACCATCGGGCAGATGATCCGGGGCGGGGTCTGGCTCAACGTCATCGGCATCGTGCTGCTGATGCTCGCCCTCTACAGCCTGGGAGTCCTGGTCTTCGGCCTCACCGTCTAGTGCTCTGACCGGGAAGGTTCGCCGGGTCGGCGGTTTCAGCGGTTGGATGTCCGGAGACGTCCGACCCAACCGTTGGGGGGTGTGGTGGCTGAGCCTGCCCGTGTGCGCAGATTGACCGACCAGGAGGGGCAGAAGCTGCAGCAGATCGTGCGCCGGGGCAGCACCAGCACGGTGCGATACCGGCGCGCGATGATGCTGTTGGCCTCGGCCGGCGGAAACCGGGTCCCGGTGATCGCGAAGCTGGTTCAGGCTGACGAGGACACCGTCCGCGACGTGATCCACCGGTTCAACGAGATCGGCCTGGCCTGCCTGGACCCTCGCTGGGCGGGAGGCCGTCCCCGCCTGCTCAGTCCTGACGACGAGGACTTCGTCGTCCAGACGGCCACCACCCGCCCGACCAAGCTCGGCCAGCCCTTCACCCGCTGGTCGATCCGTAAACTTGCCGCCTACCTGCGGAAGGTACACGGCCATGTGATCCGGATCGGCCGCGAGGCATTACGGTGCCTGCTCGCCCGCCGCGGCATCAGCTTCCAGCGCACCAAAACCTGGAAGGAGTCGCCCGACCCCGAGCGTGACGCCAAGCTGGACCGCATCGAGGAGGTGCTGGAACGCTTCGCGGACCGCGTGTTCGCGTTCGACGAGTTCGGGCCGCTCGGCATCCGCCCCACCGCCGGGGCCGGCTGGGCTCCCGCCGGTCACCCCGAGCGCCATCCCGCGACCTACCACCGCACCCACGGGGTGCGGTACTTCCACGGCTGCTATTCCGTCGGCGACGACCGGCTGTGGGGCGTCAACCGCCGCAAGAAGGGTGCGGTGAACACCCTGGCCGCACTGAGGTCGATCCGGGCCGCGCGCCCGGACGGCGCCCCGATCTACGTCATCCTGGACAACCTGTCCGCCCACAAAGGCGACAAGATCCGCCGCTGGGCGAAGAAGAACCGCGTCGAGCTGTGCTTCACCCCGACCTACGCCTCGTGGGCCAACCCGATCGAAGCCCATTTCGGGCCACTGCGGCAGTTCACGATCGCCAACTCCAACCACCGCAACCACAGCGTGCAAACCCGGGCCCTGCACGCCTACCTGCGCTGGCGAAACACCAACACCCGCCACCCCGACATCATCGCGGCGCAGCGTCGCGAACGTGCCCGCGTCCGAAGCGAGAAGGGCATCCGCTGGGGTGGACGTCCCTTGCCGTCGCAACCTGAACGATCTGACGAACCCATGCGGTCGCGGCCCGAACGTGCAGCAGAGCACCGGACAGACGAATCACTCGCGCATACGGCCTGACGCGGGCGAGGCGAGCATCGCTTTGAGGATGCGTTGCAGCTCAACGCGGTCCTGGGGGGTGACCCTCGCCAACCTGCGGTCGTACTCCGCCGCGAGAGCTGCAAGTGCTCGATCGCGTGCTTGCGTGCCCTCAGCGGTCAGTACGAGCCGATGACGCCGCAAGTCCGCCTCGTCGATCTCGCGGCGAACAAGGCCCTTGGCGACGAGGTTGCGAACGTAGACCGTCACGCTCGCCTTGGGCAGCAGCAGCGCAGTCGCGATCTCAGCCGGGTACGGCGACGCCTCCACCTCGGCCAGGACGAAAAACTCCTTCGTCTCCAACCCGAGCTCGGCCAGCTCCCCCGTGCAGGCATCCATCACAACACCCAACAGCCGCTGGTTCAGCGTCCACAGCTGCGCCCCGTCGACTGACATCGACCCTCCATCCAGGTGATACAGTTTCGTATTAGTTTCAGCTCGTACAAGATATTGTTTTGTGCTGGACTCCTATGGAACAACAATCTCACGAAGGAAGCCAGGCATGCTTCAGCACCTCACGATCCCGCGCGGTCCCATCAACCTCGCCGCGGACCTCCACCTGCCCGACAACGCCGACAGCAGCGCACCGCTGCGCGCCGTGGTGCTCTCCACTCCAGGCAGCAGCGTGAAGGAGCAGATCGGCGCCAACTACGCCTCCCGTCTCGCCGCTCACGGCATCGCCGCCCTTGTCCTCGACCCCGCCCATCAGGGCCAGAGCGAGGGCGAGCCCCGCGACCTCGAAGACCCCTACCGCCGAGGCGAGGACATCTCCTACGCCATCGACGTGCTCACCACGACCCCCAGCATCGACCCGCAGCGCATCGGCGTCCTCGGCATCTGCGCCGGTGGCGGCTACGCGGTTCACACCGCCCGCACGGACCACCGCATCAAGGCGGTCGGTACGGTCGTCCCCGTCAACATCGGCAACGCGTTCCGCAGCTTCTCCCCCGACGGTCCGGCCGCAGCACTCGACGCCCTCGCGGACGCACGGACCGAAGAGGCCCGCTCCAGCGAGATGACCCGCGTGAACTGGCTGCCCGACACCCTCGAGGACGCCGAGGCAGTGGGCCTAACCGACATCGACACCACTCAGGCCATCACCTACTACCGCACCGAGCGCGGCGGCAACGAATACTCCACGAACCGGCGCCTCCTGCGCGGCGACTCCCACCTGCTGGGCTACGACGCCTTCCACCTGGCCGATCAGCTCATGACTCAGCCCCTGCAGGTCATCCTCGCCGGACGCATCGGCAACACCGGCTCCTACGACACCGGCATGCAGCTGTGGAAGCTGGCCCCCAACCCCGTCGACCTCATGGTGATCGACGGCGCTGGCCACTACGAGATGTACGACGAACCCGAATACGTCGACGCTGCCGTCGAACGACTCGTCAGCTTCTATGCGAACAACCTGTAAGGCATACGAACCGGCGAACCTATGCGGTCACAACACTAGGGCGGCGCACCGCGCGGGCCCGCCGGATCGGTGATCGTCGTGGTCGGGCCGGTGGCGAGGTCCGGCCCCTGTCACCGGGACGCCGTGGCCACGCCCTCCACGGGCGCGGACCGACCGGCGGGCGGCCCCGTGCCGTCACGCCGGCGACGAGCGTTCCCCGGTCCGTCCGGTGGACGGACCGGGGAAGACGGGATGGGAACGCGGGCGGGGCCCGTACCGGATCCGGGGAGACGGATCGGTACGGGCCCCGCGTCGGTTTCGGTGGGTGTCAGGCGCCGATGATCCCGCCGTCGGTGCGGCGGATCACCACGGTCGCGGAACGGGGACGGCCCTCGGGGTCGAAGTCGGGCCAGTTGCTCACGGCGCGGGGGTTCGCCGGGCTCGGCGCGCCCCAGGCGGAGGTGGCCTCGCCGGGGTGCTGGACGTTGACGAACATCGTGCGACGGTCCGGAGTGGTGATCACACCGGTGATCTCGCAGCCGCGCGGGCCGACCAGGAAGCGTCGGATCTCACCGGTCTTCGGGTCGGCGGCCAGCATCGCGTTGTTGGCGATGTTGTCGTACCCCCGACTCGCGAGGTTCTGCGAGGAGTTGGAGATGTCGGTCTGGATCCACAGCCGGCCCTCGTCGTCGAACCACAGGCCGTCGGGCGAGCCGAACATGCTGTCCTCATCCAGCTCGACCGAGGAATCCCGGGACGGGTCGCCGGCCAGGACGAAGATGTCCCAGGTGAAGGTGGTCGCGGTGTGGTCCTTCCCCTTCTCCGCCCACCGGATGATGTGGCCGTAGGGGTTGGGGGTGCGCGGGTTCGCCTCACCCGGCCATCCGGTGCCGTTGGTGAGGGCGCAGTACACGTCCTTGTTCTTCGGGTTGACCGCGACCCACTCGGGGCGGTCCATCTTCGTGGCACCGACCGCGTCGGCGGCCTGGCGGGTGCGGATGAGCACGTCCGCCTGGTCCTTCCAACCGTTCTTCTTGGTCAGCGGGCCCCTGCCGAAGGCCAGCGGCAGCCAGGTGCCCCGGCCGTCGTCCTCGAACTTCGCGACGTACAGGGTGCCGTGGTCCAGCGGGCTGCGGCCCAGGGCCCGGTGGGTGCGCCAGTTGCCGTCGCCGACGAACTTGTAGATGTAGTCGCCGTCCTGGTCGTCACCGGAGTAGGCGACCACCCGCCCCCGGGACTCCACGACCGTGCAGCCCTCGTGCTTGAAACGGCCCAGCGCGGTGCGCTTGACCGGCTTGGCCTTCGGGTTGGTCGGGTCGATCTCGACCACCCAGCCGAAGCGGTTGAGCTCGTTGCCGTTGCGGGCCACGTCGAAGCGCTCGTCGGCCAGGTGCCAGCGGTAGCCGAAGCCACCGGCGTTGACGCCGTAACGGGCCTGCTCCGGGGTCGGGGACCAGGAGGTGTCCTCGGTGCCGAAGTAGCCGTTCCAGTTCTCCTCACACGTCAGGTAGGTACCCCAGGGGGTCACCCCGTGGGCACAGTTGTTCAGGGTGCCCATGGGGGCGTTGTTCGAGCGCAGCTCGGGGTGGGTGACCTTGACCGGGCCGGAGAACTCGACCGGGGTGGTGCCGGTGACCTTGCGGGCGTAGCGGGAGTCGACAACCTGCCACACCCCCTTGCGCTCCTCGATCTCCACCACGCTGACGCCGTGGGCGGCGAGCGCCTTGGCGACCTTCTCGCGGGTCATCTCGGCCGGACCGTCGGGGAAGAGCAACTGCTGGTCCACGTACTCGTGGTTGAGCACCAGCAGGCCGCGGCGGTTGCCCTCCTTGCCCTTCCCCAACGGGAAGAAGTGCATCCCGTCGTGGTTCATGCCGATCTGCTGTTCCTGCTCGGCCGCGGTGTTGGAACCATCCCTCTTCCACTTCGGGCCGCGCGGACTGAGCGGGGTGCCCCAGGGGATGAGCACCTGGGTCTCGTAGCCGGGCGGCACGCTGAAGGCGTCGTCGGAGGAGGTCGGGACGGGGGCGAAACCGATCAGGCCGCGCCCACCCGGCTTGCCGGGGGCGGCCGGCTTGCCCGCGGTCTCCGGCTTCCCGGCCGCGACGGGAGAGGCCGGCGGGGCGGCGACCGCGGAACCGGAGAGCGATCCGGCCACCATGAAGCCCGCCGCGGCGGCGGTCCCGCCGCGCAGGGCCGCTCGGCGGGACAGGAAGGTGCCCGCGACGTCCCGGAAGGGACGGTTGCCGGAGGGGTTCGAACTCACCTCGTCGGGGTCGATCTCGGGGAAAACCGGTCCGGGCGCCGACTGCGCTGACATCTTGTGCCTCACTGCTCTACCCCGCCGACGGCGGGGATGGTGGTCATGTGATGTTGCGGCGAGGCTAGGAGCCGGTCGTGGCGATGAGGGATGGGGGAGGTGAACGGTCGGCCACCTCCGCACATACGGGCGATCGGATTCGCCCGATCGCCCCGCACGGTGCCCGGGCGGGCACCGTGCGAACGCCGACCCGCTGATCGTCGGGGCGGTCGATCGGGAGCGACGGGATGCCGGAGGGCACCGGACGACGACGGGCGCCGGGAGCGGATCCCCGACGACCGGGGGTGCCGTCCCCTGGCGACCGGGTGCCGGGGTACCGGGGTGCGGGACGCTCCCGGAACGGGGGCCCGCCCGGGGGTGGCGGCGACAGCCGGGATGTCGGGCGCGGCCCCTCCCCGAAGGAGCGGGCCCGCCCCGGGGGTGCCGACGGAACGGCCGGGTGCCGGGATACCGGGGTGCCGGACGGTGCTCCCCGAGCGGACGGGCCCGCTCGGGGGCGGTGGAGCGAGAGGGGAACCGAGGCGTCGGCGGACGGCGGACCGGGGCGGGGTGGGCACGCCGGACGCGTGGGGCGGGGAGCGGCGGTCCGTCACGGCCCGGTTCCCCGGCACCGGTCCCCGCCCCCGGAGTCGTCGGGGGGCGGCCCGCCGTCGCGGGCGATGACGGGTGGACACCACCGTGCCCCCGAAACGCGGGCGTTTCGGGGGCACGGTGGGGCAATCACCGGGCGGGTGGCCGGGAACGGCACGGCGGACGAGCCACGTGCCACACCCCGGCGGACGCCGCGCGGACGGCCGCGGGCGCCCCGTCGGGTCGTCTCCCGAGAACAGCCCGACGGGACGCGGTCGGTGGGGCGGGGAGGGGCGGGAGGGACGAGGACGCGCCCGACCCCGGTCCTCGGTCAGCCGAGTTCGCGGCGACCGTTCACCCGGCGGGGCAGGCCCAGCGGGTTCTCGTCGCGCAGCTCCGGCGGGAGCAGCGCGGGCGGGGTGTCCTGGTAGGCGACCGGCCGCAGCCACCGGTCGACGGCCGCGACGCCCACCGAGGTGGAGTGGGAGGTCGCCGCCGGGTAGGGGCCGCCGTGGTGCTGGGCGGGCACCACCGCGACGCCGGTCGGCCAGCCGTTGACCAGCACCCGGCCGGCGAGCGGGGTGAGCGCGGCGAGCAGGCGCGCCGCGGGACCGGTGGGGTCCTCGGCCTCGGCGGCACCGATGTGCAGGGAGGCGGTGAGGTTGCCACCCAGCCGCTCGAGGGCGCCGGTGACCTCCGTCGGCTCGCCGTCGCCGTTCCCGGCCTCGTACCGGGCGATGACGGTGACGGGGCCGAAGCACTCCTCCAGCAACGCCCCGTGGGCGGGGTCGGCGAGACGGGCGGCGGGGACGGTCAGGAAGCCGGCGGCCACCGTGCGGCCGTCCCCCTCGGCCGGGGTGACGGGGGCGGTGACGTCCTCCAGGGCGGCGCGCTCGCGCACACCCTCCAGGAACGCCTCGCGCATCCGGCCGTCCAGCAGCACACCCGCGGGGGCCTCGCCCACCCGCTCGGCGAGGGTCTTCAGCAGGGCGTCGCCCGCCGGCCCCTCGGGGACGAAGACCAGACCGGGCTTGGTGCAGAACTGGCCGACCCCCATGGTCATCGAGCCGGCCAGGCCGGCGCCGATGGCGTCGGCGCGCTCCTCCGCGGCGGCGGCGGTCACCACGACGGGGTTCAGACTGCCCAGTTCGCCGTGGAAGGGGATCGGCACGGGGCGGGAGCCGGCGGCGTCGAAGAGGGCGCGCCCGCCCCGGATGGAGCCGGTGAAACCGGCGGCGGCCACCAGCGGGTGGCGGATCAGCTCCACGCCGGCGTCGAAGCCGTGCACCACCGACAGCACGCCGTCGGCGAGTTCGGCGAGGCCGACCCGCTCGGCGGCGCGCCGCACGGCGGCGGCGCACAGCTCGGAGACCGCCGGGTGGTCCGGGTGGGCCTTGACGACGACCGGGCAGCCGGCCGCCAGGGCGCTGGCGGTGTCGCCGCCGGGCACGGAGAAGGCCAGCGGGAAGTTGGAGGCCGCGTAGACGGCGACGACGCCCAGCGGGACGCGGGTGCGTCGCAGGTCGGGACGGGGCGGGGTCGCCGAGGGGTCGGCGTGGTCGATGGTGAGGTCGAGGTAACCGCCCTCGGCGATCTCGTCGGCGAAGGCGCGCAGCTGACCGGTGGTACGGCCCAGCTCGCCGGTCAGCCGGGCGGTGCCCAGCGCGGTCTCGGCGTCGGCCGTGGCGATGATCTCCTCGCCGGCGGCCTCCAGCTCCTCGGCCGCCGCGCGCAGCAGGGCGATCCGGGTCTCCCGGTCGGCGAGGGCGGGCCGGGCCGCCTCGGCGGCACGCACGGCGGCGTCCACGTCGGCAGCGGTGGCCTCGTGACCGACCGACTCGCGTCGCTCGCCCGTGCGCGGGTCCACGCTCCACACTTCAGCTGCCACGGTTTCTTCCTCCTGCGAGAGTTCGGACGCCGCCCGCGGGATGTTGTTCGACATCGCGAACGCCGACCGTGGATACGAATGTCTGGGACCCTACCCGGGTCGTCTCCGGGCGAACAAGGGCC
The DNA here is from genome assembly GCF_021390475.1 of Streptomyces sp. ST2-7A. GTDB lineage: Bacteria > Actinomycetota > Actinomycetes > Streptomycetales > Streptomycetaceae > Streptomyces. The sequence continues at coordinate 2,057 of NZ_JAJUWS010000034.1, read as the reverse complement.
GCGCCGGGTCGTCCGTTCCGCACCACGGCGACCCGGCGCGTTCCTTCCGCGCACCACCGCGGGCCCGGAGGGTGCCGTCCCCGATGGGCCGGGAACCGGCGCGGGCCCGCCGTGCGGAACGGACCCCGATGACGCGGCGCAGTCGCCATCGGATCCGCTGTCCACAGCGTATCCTGCAAACGCTTTCTGTCCATACCCCGGCGTCATCGGCCTTGGATGACACGAAGGTGGATCTTTCCTGCAACCGGTTGTGTGACGCGAGCTCCGGATTTCCGCACCGGGGCCGGTGCCCGCCGCCTCCCACCCGCCCCGGCCGACCGGGTCCCCTCCCCCACCACCCTCCCGGACCACGTGACGGCGCCCCGGCCCGACCGGAAGCGGTCGGAAACCGGGGCGCCGTCACACGGATCCCACGAGGAGGGATCAGCGCAGGCCCAGCAACTGCTCCACCGGGTCGATGGCGAAGTACACCAGGAACGCCGCGGCCACCAGCCACAGCAACCAGTGCACCGAGCGGGCCCGACCGGAGACCGCGCGCAGCAGCACGAAGGTCACGAACCCGGCGCCCAGACCGTTGGTGATCGAGAAGGTGAAGGGCATCACGATGATCGTCACGAACGCCGGGATCGCGATGTCGTACCGCGCCCAGTCGATCCGACCCACCTGCGCCATCATCAGGAAGCCGACCGCCACCAGCGCGGGGGCCGCGGCCTGCGAGGGCACCATCGCCGCCAGTGGGGCGAAGAACAGCGCCAGTGCGAAGAGGCCACCGGTCACCAGGTTCGCCAGACCGGTCCGGGCCCCCTCCCCCACACCGGCCGCCGACTCGATGTAGGAGGTGTTGGAGGACACCGACGCCGCGCCACCGGCGACGGTGGCGATGCCGTCCACGAACAGCAGACGTCCCAGGCGCGGCACCCGGCCGCACTCGTCCAGCAGGCCGGCCTCGGAGGTGACCGCCACGGCGGTTCCCATGGTGTCGAAGAAGTCGGTCAGGAAGAGCGTGAAGACCAGCAGCACCACGGTGATCAGGCCCACCGTGCCGAAGGCGCCGAACAGCGAGAACGCCCCCACCAGGCCGAAGTCCGGCGCGGCCACCAGGCTTTCGGGCACCTCGGGCGTGGTCAGCCCCCACTCGATGCCGTCGGCGACCAGTTCGATGACGAGCGCCAGCACGGTCATCGCGACGATGCTGATGAGAATGGCGCCCTTGGCGCCCCGGGCCAGCAGCACGAAGGTCAGCAGCAGGCCGACGCAGAAGACCAGGATCGGCCACCCGCTCAGCGAGCCGCCGGAGCCCAGCTCCACCGGGGTGCCCTCGCCCCGACCGACGAAGCCGGCGTTGACCAGGCCGATGAAGGCGATGAACATGCCGATGCCCACGCCGATCGCCTGCTTGAGCGGCAACGGGATGGCGTGCATGATCGCCTCGCGCAGGCCGGTGGCGGCCAGCACACAGATGAGGATGCCCTCCAGCACCACCAGGCCCATCGCCTCCGGCCAGGTCATCAGCGGCGCCAGGCCGTAGGCGACCATCGCGTTGAGCCCCAGACCGGCGGCCAGCGCCAGCGGGAGGTTGGCGGTGACGCCCATGAGGATCGTCATCACCGCCGCCACCAGCGCCGTGGCGGTCACCAGCTGGCCGAAGTCCAGCTGGTTCCCGTTGATGTCCTGCGCGCCGCCCAGGATGATCGGGTTCAGCACGAGGATGTAGGCCATCGTGAAGAAGGTGGCGAAGCCGCCGCGGACCTCCCGTCCGAGGGTCGAGCCGCGCTCGGAGATCCGGAAGAAGCGGTCCAGCACGGCGGGCGGCGCCCCGCCGGACGCCCCCTTCGCCGCGGTCGTGGTGCTCGCGGTCCCCGGCGCGCCGCCGTTGTCGGGTCCGCGGGAGGGGGCGGCCGGGGCGGGGTCGGCGGGGACGAGGTCGCGCCGGTGGGCGAGCGCGCCGTGCCGCACCACCAGCAGCAGCCGGGCCCCGGCGGGGACCGGTCGGCCGTCGACGACGCCGGGAGCGGCGGCACGCCGGGGCAGCACCGGGGACGGCGCGACCACCCGCA
>NZ_JAJUWS010000033.1 GCF_021390475.1 Streptomyces sp. ST2-7A | reverse complement strand
TCCGGGACCCCCGCCCGCCCGTCTGACCGCGCGGGACCTGACCCTGCACTACGGCGACCGGGTGGTCTCCACCCGCTTGAACCTCGACGTTCCCGACGGCGCGTTCACCGCCGTCGTGGGGCCCAACGGATGTGGGAAGTCGACGCTGCTGCGCGCGTTCGTCCGGCTGCTGCGCCCCCGCTCCGGACACGTGGGGTTCGACGGCCGCGAGGTCGGCGACTACCCGTCCAAGGCGTTGGCCCGACTGCTGGGCTTCCTGCCGCAGGACCCACTGGCCCCCGAGGACATCCGGGTCCGGCAGTTGGTGCGTCGGGGCCGCTTCCCGCACCAGTCGCTGCTGGGGCTGTGGTCGCCGGGTGACGAGGAGGCGGTCGAGGACGCGATGATCGCCGCCGGCGTCGAGGACCTCGCCGAGAGACCGGTGCAGGAGCTGTCCGGCGGCCAGCGGCAGCGGGTGTGGGTGGCGATGGTGCTCGCCCAGCGGACGCCCTACCTGCTGCTCGACGAGCCGACCTCCTTCCTCGACATCACCCATCAGTACCAACTCCTCGGCCTGTTGTCCGCGTTGCGTGACGAGGGCCGGACGGTGATCGCCGTCCTGCACGACATCAACCAGGCGTGCCGGTTCGCCGACCACCTGGTGGCCATGCGGGACGGCCGGGTGGTCGCCGAGGGCGACCCTGCCGACATCGTGGACGCCGCGTTGATCAAGGACGTGTTCGACCTGCCGAGCCTCATCGTCCCCGACCCGGTGACGGGCACGCCGATGGTCGTCCCCACACTCCAAGGAGACCGAGTTGAGCACCCCCCACCTCTCCCCGGGTGAGCCGCTTCCCCTGACCGGCGCCCAGCTGGGCATCTGGAACGCGCAGCGCCTGGAGCCGGACTCGCCGTACTACCTGGTCGGCGACGTGATCGCGATATCCGGCGACGAGCCGGTCGACACGGCCGCGCTGGCCGAGGCGATCCGGACCACCACCGAGGAGGCGGAGAGCCTGCGGCTGCGGGTGGTGGACACCCCCGACGGGCCCCGCCAGACGATCGACACCGCCCCGGTCGAGCCGCCCGCCATCGTGGACCTGAGCGGCGAAGCCGATCCGGAGGCGGCGGCCACGGCCCTCGTCGAGACCGAACGGGCCAGGACCGCCGAGGAGTTGCGGGGGATGGTGGACCGGCGGCTGTACGCGCGGACCGTCATCCGGCTCTCCGAACGCGAGGTCTGGTACACCCAGCTCGGTCACCACCTGGTCTTCGACGGGTACACCGCCGCGATGCTGGCCCGCCGCACCGCCGCCCGGTACACCACCCTGGTGCGCGGGACCGAACCGGCGGCCCCGACCTTCGGCGCGTTCGCCGACGTGGTGGCCGCCGACCGGGCCTACCGGGAGAGCGAGCGGGCCGTCACCGACCGCGCGTACTGGGTGGACCGCTTCACGCCGCTGCCGGACCTCGGCGGTACGGACACCGCCGCCGGCCCGCCCGACCGCACCCTGACCGCCCGTGCCGAGGTGACCCCCGGGGAACTGGCCCGGCTGCGCGCCGTCGCCGACCGCGAGCGCGTCACCTGGGGTGAGGCGCTGATCGCCTGCTACGCCGCGTTCCTGCACCGGGTGCTGGGCCACACCGACGTGGTGTTCGCGCTGCCGCTGATGTGCCGCTCGGGCTCGGTGGAGCTGCGCACCCCGTCGATGGCGGTCAACGTCCTGCCGCTGCGGGTGACCGTGCGCGGCGGGGACGACCTCGGCGAGTTGGGCCGGCGGGTCGCCACCGCCATGCGGGAGATGCGCGTCCACCAGCGGTACCGGGGCGAGGACCTGCCGCGCGATCTCGGGGTGCCCGGCGCGGGCGCCCTGCTGCACGGGCGCGGCATCAACCTCAAGGCGTTCGATCTGACCCTGGACTTCGCCGGCTCGGTCGGCGTGATGCGCAACGTGGCGGGCGGCCCGCCCGAGGACATGGGCCTGAGCGTGTTGCCGACCCGCGATGGTGGGCTGCTGCTCGGCTTCGAGGTGGACGCCCGCACCCATGACCGGGCCGGGGTGGACGGCAAGCTGAACGCCCTGCGGGCGCTGCTGGCCGGGCTGGCCGACGGCCTGCCGGTGGGGAGGATCCCGTTGACCGGCGCGGCGGGGATCCCGGCGGAGTGGACCCCGCCGGCCGTGCCCGGCACGCCGATGGACGTGCCGGCCGCCCTCGACGCCATGGTCGCCGCCGATCCCCATCGCACCGCCCTGGTCCGCGGGGACGTCCGCTGGACGGCGGGGGAGCTGGGCGAGCGGGTGCGCCGGATGGCCCGCGCGCTGCGGGCCCGGGGCATCGGCGCCGACGATGTGGTGGCGCTCGCGCTGCCCCGCTCGGCCGACATGGTCGCCGCCGTGCTGGCGACGCAGGTCGCGGGTGCCGCGTTCCAGCCGCTGGATCCCGCGCAGCCGGCCGAGCGGCTGCGCGAGCTGATCGCCGACACCCGCCCCGCGCTGGTGCTGACCGCCGACGGGACCGACGGCCCGGTGGCCGCGACCCCGCCGGGGGAGGCTTCGCCCGGGGAGGTTCGGCCCGGTGCGGCTCCATCCGGCGAGGCCCGGATCGGGGAGGCCCCGTCCGGAGCTTCCTCGCCCGGTGCGGCCCCGTCCGATGGGGTTCGGTCCGGTGAAGCCCGGTCCGGTCGGGTCCGGACCGGGGAGGCCCCGTCCGATGGGGCCCCGTCCGGAGCTTCCTCGCCCGGTGCGGCCCCGTCCGGGAAGGCCCTCTCCGGCGCGGCCCGGCACGGGGAGGTCCCGGCCGGCGCGGCCCTCTCCCTGGCCGACCTGTGGGCGGAGGCGGCCGGCCTGCCCGGCACCCCGCTGCGGCCCGACGAACTCGCCGTGCCCCGGCACCCCGACCACCTGGCCCATGTCATCCACACCTCCGGCTCCACCGGCCGCCCCAAGGGCGTGCCGGGCCGGGTCGGCGGTCTCGCCGCGCTGCTGCACCACCAGCGCGCCACCGTCGTCGCACAGGCCGAACGGGCCGCCGGCCGGCGGCTGCGCGTCGCGCACACCTACTCGTTCGCCTTCGACTCCGCCATCGAGCACCTGCTCTGGCTGCTGTGCGGGCACGAACTGCACGTCTACGACACCGACACCACCCGTGACGCCGACGCCCTGCTCGCCGCGTTCGCCCGGGACGGCATCGACGTCGTGGACACCACCCCGTCGATGGCCGTGCCGCTGCTGGACGGCGGTCTGGCGGAGCTGCGTCCGACGCTGCTGATCCTCGGCGGCGAGGCCACCCCACCCGTGCTGTGGCGGCGGATCGCCGCCTCGGGCCTCACCGCCCGCAACATGTACGGGCCCACCGAGGCGACCGTGGACGCCGCCGGCGCCCCGATCACCGGTGACGAACCGACGATCGGGCACCCGCTCGCCGGCACCCGGGCCTACGTCCTGGACACCGCCCTGCAACCCGTGCCGCACGGCACCCCGGGGGAGTTGTACCTGGCCGGCCCGCAGTTGGCCCGGGGGTACCTCGGCCGGCCCGGCGCGACCGCCGAACGGTTCGTCGCCGACCCGTTCGGCTCACCCGGCGAACGGATGTACCGCACGGGTGACCTGGCCCGCTGGGTGCCCGGGCGCGGTCTGGAGTACCTGGGACGCGGCGACGGTCAGGTGAAGATCCGCGGCCACCGGGTGGAGTTGGGCGAGGTCGAGGCCGCGCTCGGCACGGTGCCCGGCGTCGCCGCGACGGCCGCCACCGTGCGTTCCTCCCGGCTCCTCGGGTACGTCGTGCCCGCCGCCGACACCGACCCCTCCACCGTCACCGGGGACGCGATCCGCGCGCACCTCGCCGAGCGGCTGCCCGACCACCTGGTGCCCGCCGTGGTGACGGTCCTCGACGAACTGCCCGTCACGGCCCACGGCAAGCTCGACCGCGCCGCGCTGCCCGCCCCGGCGATCACCGGCGGCGGCCGGGAACCGCGCACCGAACACGAACGACTGCTCTGCGCGGCGGTCGCCGAGGTGTTCGAGGTCGAGCGGGTCGGTCCCGACGACGACTTCTTCGCCCTCGGCGGGGACAGCATCACCGCCATCACCGTCAGCAGCAGGCTGCGCTCCAAGGGCCTGGAGCTGCGGCCCCGCGACCTGTTGGCCCGCCGAGACTTCGCCTCCCTGGCCGCCTCCGCCCGGCCGGTCGCGGCCGCCCCCGAGCCGGTGGACGAGCCGGTGGGGCCGGTGCCCGCGCCGCCGATCGTGCGGCAACTCCTCGACCTCCACCCGGACCCGGGGGTGATCGCCGGGTACGCGCAGTGGACCGCGCTGCGCGTCGACGCACTCGAGCCGGCCGACCTGGAGCGGGGCGTGCGGGCCGTGTTGGCGCGGCACGACGCGCTGCGGCTGCGCCTCGGCGTCGACGGCCCGGAGGTGCTGCCCGACGGCGTGGTGCCGGCCGTCGTGGTCGAACTCCACGGCGCGGACGTCACGGAGACGGCCCACCGGCTGGCCGGGGAACTCGACCCGGCCTCGGGCGACCTGCTGCGGGTGGCCCTGATCCGCACCGGCGGCGACGGGCCGGACCGGCTGGTGATCGTCGCGCACCACCTGGCCGTGGACGGGGTGTCCTGGCGCGTCCTGCTGCCCGACCTGCACACCGCCTGCGCCGGCGGCACCCCCGCCCCGGGCGGTGCCTCCTGGCGCCGGCACGCGACGCTCCTCGCCGAGCAGGGCCGCTCCGGTGCCCGGCGTGGCGAACTCGACCTCTGGCGCGACGCGCTGGCCTCCGCCGCCCGCCTCGGCTCCCGCCCCCTGGACCCGGTACGGGACACGGCGGCCACCGCCCACCGGTCGGTCACCGTCGCCTCCCCGGAGGTCACCGAGGCGGTGCTCACCACGCTGCCCACCGCCTACCGGGCGGGTGTGGACGAGGTGCTGCTGGCCGCGCTGGTGCTCGCGCTGCGCGAGTACGGGGCCGCCGACGGAGCGGTGACCGTCACGATGGAGGGCCACGGTCGCGAACACCTCGATCTGGCCCGCACGGTCGGCTGGTTCACCACCGAGTACCCCGTGCGGGTGCCCACCGCCGGGGACGTCCGGCAGGTGTTGCGCGCGGCCAAGGAGGCCCGGCGAGGTGTCCCCGACAGCGGTGTCGGCTATGGCGTGCTGCGCCTGCTCGACCCGGTGGCCGGCCCCGAACTGGCGGCTACCCCGGCGCCGGACGTGCTGCTGAACTACCTGGGCCGCTTCACCCCGCCCGCCGGCACCGACTGGCGGCTGCCCGAGCGGGACGCCTTCTCGGTGATCGAACCGGACGCGAAGGCCCTGGAGCAGGTGCTGGCCCTGAACTGCTTCGTCCACGAGGGACACGACGGCCACGACGGAAACGAGGGGGAGCGACCCCGGCTCGCCGTCGAGTGGACGGCCGCGACCGGCGTGCTCGACACCGACACGGTGGAGACCCTGCGGAAGGCATGGGAGAGGGCGCTCGAGGCGCTGGCCGCCCACGCCCGGCACACCCCCGGCGGGCTCACCCCCTCCGATCTGCCACTGGTCGACCTCGACCAGGCGGCCATCGACGCCCTGGAGGGCGCCGGCCGGGTCGCCGACGTACTGCCCGCCACGCCCCTGCAACTCGGCCTGTCCTTCCACACCATGGCGCGCGGCGAGGACGACACCGACGTGTACGTGGTGCAGGCCGTGACGACGCTGGTCGGCGAGGTGGATCCGGACCGGATGGCCGAGGCCGCCCGCGAGTTGCTGCGCCGTCACCCCGCGCTGCGCGTGCACCTGGCACAGACCGGGAACACCGGCGGCCCCGATGAGGCCGGCGGCACCGGTGGCCCCGGCGAGGACATCGTGCAGGTGATCCCGGCCGACGTGACCCTGCACTGGCGGCGCGACGACCGCTTCCCGGAGGCCGCCCGCGAGGAGCTGGAACGCCCCTTCGACCCGACCCGCCCGCCACTGATCCGCTTCCTGCTCTCCCGTGTCGGCCCCGACGAGCACAAGCTGGTGATCACCAACCACCACGCCCTGCTCGACGGTTGGTCGATGCCGCTGGTCGGCCGCACACTCCTGGCGATCTACGCCGAGTTGGGCGGCGGCCCGGCCGCGCCCGTCGCGCCCCCGCCCGCCGAGTACTTCCGGTGGCTGGCCGACCGGGACCGTGAGGCGGCCCCGGCCGCCTGGCGGGAGGCGCTGGCCGGCGTGGCGGAGGCCACCCGCCTGGCCCCGGCCGGCACCGGGAGCGGCGTCGAGCGGCCCGACCGGGTGAGCCTGGATCTCGGCCGGGAGTTCAGCGACCGGCTGCGCGCCTTCGCCCGCGAACAGGGCGTCACCCTCACCACCGTGCTCCAGACGGCCTGGGGCCTGCTGCTCGGCGGGCTCACCGGCCGTCGCGACGTGGTCTTCGGCTGCCCGGTCTCCGGCCGGCCCGCCGAGGTGCCCGGCGTGGAGTCGATGATCGGCCAACTCGGCACCACCATCCCGGTGCGGGTCCGGCACACGCCGGCGGAGACCGCGCGGGAGGTGATGGCGCGCCTGCACGCCGAGAGCGTCGCGCTGACCGAGCACCACCACCTCGGGCTGCCCGCCATCCAGCGGGCGGTGGGCGTCGGCGAACTGTTCGACACGATGCTGGTGATGGAGAACTTCCCGTTGGCGGACCGGACGCGCGTCCCGTTCGCCCCCGGGCTCGACCTGGCCGGTGTGGAGATCACCGACGCCACCCACTATCCGCTGACCGTGATCGTGATCCCCGGCGAGGCGATCACCATCGGCCTCGGCCACCAGCCGGGCGTCTTCGACGAGGACACCGTGCGCGGGTACGGCCGCCGGCTGCTCACCCTGCTGCGGGAGATCGTCGCCGACCCGGACCGGCCCGCGCTCGCGCTGCCGCTCCTGGACCCCGCCGAGCGGGAGGCGGCGCTGCGCCTCGGCGTCGGGCCCGCCCCGAGCCGGGAGCGCGGCCCCTGGCTCGACCTCTTCGCCGACATCGTGCGGCGCCGGCCCGACGCCGAGGCCCTGGTCTGCCGCGACCGCTCGCTGACCTACGACGGCCTGGACCGGGCGGCCAACCGGGTCGCCCGGGCGCTGATCGCGCGGGGCGTGCGACCGCGGGACCCGGTCGCCGTGCTGCTGGGCCGTGACATCGAGATGACGGTGGCGCTGTTCGGCGTCGCGAAGGCCGGCGCGGTGTACGTGCCGATGGACCCCGACTACCCCCGCGACCGGCTGGCGTACATGCTCGAGGACATCGCCCCGGCCGCCGTCGTGACCACCGGTGCCGAGGTGCCCGGCGCGCGGCCGGTGCCCGTGCTGCGGCTGGACGACCCCGCCGTGCTCGGCTCCGTCCCGGAGACCGACCCGGTCGAGGCGCGCGCCGGCCTCACCGACGACGACCTCGCCTACGTCATCTACACCTCCGGTACCACCGGCCGGCCCAAGGGCGTCGCGGTGACCCACCGGGGCGTGCCCGACCTGGTGGCGTTGCAGGAGGAGGTCGTCGGCATCACCGAGGACGACCGGTACCTGCACTTCGCGTCCACCGGCTTCGACGTGGCGTTCTGGCAGACCATGGTGCCGTTGCTCTCCGGCGGCACCTCGGTGATCGCGCCGGAGGAGGTACGGGTGCCCGGTGACGAACTCCTCGACTACATCGCCGAGCACCGGGTGACGGGTGTGAACCTGCTGCCGTCCTTCCTGGCCGCGATGCCCGACGACCGCACCGTCCCCGACGACGTCTTCTTCATGGTCGGCGCCGAGCGGCTGGACCCCGCCCTGGCGCACCGCTGGGGCCGGGGCCGCCGGGCGCTGTTCAACGCCTACGGCCCCACCGAGGTCACCATCAACGCCGTGACCTGGACGTACGCCCCCGACGACCCGGGGCCGCTGCCGATCGGCCGCCCCGACCCCAACGTCCGCGCGTACGTCCTGGACGGCGGGCTGCGGCCGGTCGGCGTCGGAGTGACGGGTGAGCTGTACCTCGCCGGGCCGAGCGTGGCCCGGGGCTACGTCGGCCGCCCCGGCCTGACCGCCGAACGGTTCGTCGCCGACCCGTTCGGCCCGCCCGGCGAACGGATGTACCGCACCGGCGACCTGGCCCGGTGGCGCCCGGACGGGCAGCTGCTCTTCCTGGGCCGCGCCGACCACCAGGTCAAGATCCGGGGCCACCGGGTGGAGTTGGGCGAGATCGAGTCCACCCTCAACCGCCTGCCCGACGTGCGGGCCTGCGCGGTGATCGCCCGGGAGGGCAGGCTGCTGGCCTACGTCATCCCGACCGACGGCGCCGAGCCGGACCCCGCGCGGCTGCGCGCGGGGCTGGCGGAGACGCTGCCCGACCACATGGTGCCGGCGGCCGTCACCACCCTGGAGCGGCTGCCGCTGGGCCCCGGCGGCAAGCTCGACGCCACCGCCCTGCCCGATCCCGGCGTCACCACCGCCGCGCGGCGCGAACCCGCCGGGCCGGCCGAGGCGGCGCTCCTGGAGGTGTTCCGGGAGATCCTGGGCCGCGGGGACATCGGCCCCGACGACGACTTCCTCACCCTCGGCGGGGACAGCATCGTCTCCCTCCAGGTGGTCTCCCGGGCCCGCCGCCGGGGGCTGGGCCTGACCGCGCGGGACGTGTTCGAGGGCGGGACGGTCGCCGGCATCGCCGCCCGCACCCGCGCCCTGAACGCCGAGTCCGCCCCCGCCGTCGGGGACGCGCCGCTGACCCCGATCATGCGGGACCTGCTGCGCCGCGCCGGATCGGCCGCCGACGGCTTCTGCCAGTGGACGGAGGTCCACGTCCCGGCGGGCGGCGACGAGACGACCTGGCGGGGCGTGCTCGACGCGATCCTCGCCCGACACGACGTGCTGCGGGCCCATCTGGTGGACGACGCGCTGCGCGTCCCGCCGGTCGGTGCCGTGACCGGCGCCGACGTGCTGACCCGGGTCCCCGCCGGCGACGACCCGCGCGCCCTGCTCGACCCCCTGATCGCCGCCGCCCGCGACTCGATGGACCCGCGCACCGGCCCGCTGCTGCGAGCGGTGTGGATGGACGCCGGTCCGGACCGGCCGGGCCGACTCGTCCTGATCGCCCACCACCTGGTGGTCGACGGGGTGTCCTGGCGCGTCCTGTTGGAGGACCTGGAACACGCCCACGGTGGCGGGATGTTGGCCCGGCACGGCCGGTCCTTCCCGGAGTGGGCGCGGTCGCTGCGCGAGGCCGATCGGCGGGCCGAACTGCCGCACTGGCGGCGGATGACCGCCGGCCCGGCCGGCGGCGCGACCCCCGCTCCGACCCTGACCCCGCCCCTGGACCCCCGCCGGGACACCGTCGCGACCGCCGCCCACCACGAACTGCGGCTCGACACCGACACCACCCGCGCCCTGGTCACCACCCTGCCCGCCGTGCACCGCACCACCCCGGACGCCGTGCTGCTCGCGGCGCTCGCCCGGGCCGTGCGGGCCTGGCGCGGCGCCCCGCAGCTGTCGGTCGCGCTGGAGAGCCACGGTCGCCCGCCCGGCGCCGACCTCGCCCAGACCGTCGGCTGGTTCACCGCCGTCCACCCCGTGCGGCTGGAGGCGGACGACGACCCGGCGGCGGTCGCGGCACGGCTGCGCGCCTCCGGTGACGGCCTGGGCCACGGCATCCTCACCACGGCGGGCCTGCTGGATCCGGTGGAGCCGGAGATCTCCTGGAACTACCTCGGCCGTTTCCCCGGCGCTCCGAAGGAGGAGACGGCCTGGCGGCCACCGGCGGACGCCGACCCGCTGGGCTCCGGCGGCTCCGACGACCTGCCCCTGCCGTCCGCCCTGATGATCAACGCCCTGGTGCGGGACGAGGAGTTGGGCATCCGCATCACCCGGCCCGCCGCCCTGTTCACCGACGGGGACATCGGGGAACTGGCCGGGCACCTGCGGGCCGCGCTGCTGGAGGTCGCCGCCCCGGCACGGGCCACGGCACTCGCCGGCGACCGTCCGATCGCGGAGGTCCAGCCGCTCACGCCGTTGCAGGAGGTGATGCTGCGGCACTCGCGCGCCGAGCGCCCCGACCCGTACACCGTGCAGTCGATGTTCTCCCTCGCGGGGCCGCTCGACCTCGAGGCCCTGCGCGCGGCCGGCACCGACCTGGTGGCCCGCCACCCGAACCTGGGGGCGGTGTTCCCCGGCGATCTGGCGGTGATCCCGGTCGATCCCCGTCCGGACTTCCGGGTGGTGGACGGTCCGGTGGAGGAGGCGTTGGCGGCCGACCTGGCCGAGCCCTTCGACCTCGCGGAGGGGCCCCTGCTCCGACTGACCGTGATCCGACACGCCCCCGGATCCGCCGACACCCCCGACCGCGCCGACCTCGTGGTGACCCTCCACCACGTGCTCTCCGACGGCTGGTCGGCCCCGCGCCTGCTCGGCGAACTGTTCGCCCTCTACACCGCGCGGCTGGACGGGGACGAACCGAAGCTCCCCGACCCCGTGCCGTTCGCCGACCACCTGCGGTGGCTCGCCGACCACGAGCCCGACCTCGACGCCTGGGCCGCCGAGTTGGACGGCCTGCCCGAGGGCGACCACCTGTGCTCCGGCGAGCCCGGCCCGGCGTGGCGGGAACCGGAGGTCATCACCTTCGACGCCGACCTGGTCACCGACCTCACCCGCCTCGCCGCCCGGCGCGGTCTGACCCCGAACACCCTGGTGCAGGGCGCCTGGTCGGTCCTGCTGGCCCGCCGCTCCGGCCGCGCGGACGTCTGCTTCGGCGCCATGGTCGCCTGCCGGCCCCCGGAGCTGGAGGGTGTCGAGGAGATCATCGGACTGCTCGCCAACACCGTGCCCGTGCGGGCCCGGCTCACCGGCACCCTCGCCGAGGCCCTCGGCGACCTCCAGGCCCGGCAGCGGTCCCTGCTCGACCACCACCACGTCGCCCTCTCCGACCTGGAACGGCTCACCGGCCGTCGCCGGCTCTTCGACAGCATGGTGGTCTTCGAGAACTACCCCGTAGACCCCGAGCGGCTCCGCGAACCCGCCCCCGGCCTCACGGTCGTCGGCACCCGGTTCCGCGAGGCCACCCACCACCCGGTGACCCTCACCGTCATGCCCGACGGCGAGGGCTGGACCGGCGTACTCGCGCCCCGCCACGGCGTGGACGTCACCGGTCTCGCCGGGGAACTGCTCGACCTGCTCCGCACCATGGGCGAGAACCTCGACCGGGACGTCCGCACGCTGCCGGGGTTCCGATGAGCCGGAACGCCGCGCCGCCCGTCGAGGGGGAACAGGGCGACGGGCGGCTGCTGCGGATCGCGTTCATCCTGGTGTTGGGCACCTTCATGGCCACCGTGGACGCCACCATCGTCGCCGTCGCCCTCGACACCCTGACCGCCGAGTTCGACGCCTCCGTCGCCGGTGTCCACTGGGTGACCACCGCCTACCTGCTGGCCGTCGTCGCCGCCGTGCCCGCCTCCGGCTGGCTCGCCGACCGCTTCGGCGGACGGCGGGTCTGGCTGGTCGCGGTGGGCGGGTTCCTGCTCGCCTCGGCGCTGTGCGCGCTCGCCTGGTCGCTGCCGAGTCTGATCGTCTTCCGGGTCCTCCAGGGCCTCACCGGCGGACTGCTGCCCGCCACCGGGCAGGCGCTGTTGGCCCGCATCGCCGGTCCCGGCCGCACCGGGCGGGTGATCAGCGTGGTCGCGGTCGTCCCCCTGCTCTCGCCGGTGTTCGGCCCGCTGATCGGCGGCGGCATCCTCGGGGTCGCGTCCTGGCCCTGGTTGTTCCTGGTCAACCTCCCGATCGGCGCCGTAGCGATCCTGCTGGCCCGCCGCCACGTGCCCGTGGTGGCCCCCGCGCCGGAACGCACGGCGTTCGACCTGCGCGGCGCCCTGCTGCTCTCGCCCGGCCTGGCCGTCCTGGTGCTCGGGTTGACCGAGATCGCGCACGGGCGCGGACTCCCCGCCGTGATCGGCGTCTCGGTGGGAGGGCTGATGCTGATCGCCTTCACCGCGCACGGACTGCGCACCCGCCGCACGCCGCTGATCGATCCCCGGCTCTTCACCCGGCCGCCCTTCGGCGCCGCCGCCCTCGCCCTGCTCCTGCTCGGCGCCTCGGTGTTCGGCACGACGTTCCTGCTGCCGCTGTACCTCCAGACCGGGCACGGCCTCTCGGCCCCCGGGGCCGGGCTGGTACTCGCCTTCCAGGGGGTGGGCGCGGTGGCCGGATCGGTGCTGGTCAACCGCACCATCGACACGGTCGCTCCCCGGTCCCTGGTGGTCACCGGGATCGCGCTGATCCTGGTCGGCACCGTCCCGTTCACCCAACTCGGCCACGACCTGCCGGACGTCCTGATCTCCTCCGCCCTGGTGGTGCGCGGCGTCGGGATGGCGATGATCGGCGCGCCGGTGATGAACATCGTCTACAGCCGTGTCGAACCCGCCCTGCTGCCCCGCGCCGCCGGGGCCCTCAACCTGCTCAACACCGTCGGCGGCTCGGTCGGCACCGCCCTGCTCGCGGTGGTCCTGCAGAGCCGTCTGGACGCCCGGGGCGCGGATGTCCCGCAGGCGTTCGCCGACACCTTCTGGTGGGTGCTCGGTTTCTGCCTGATCGCCGCGGCCGGCGCCACGAGGCTGCCCCGAACCCGTCCCCGGAGGACGTGATGCATCCCCTTCCCGCCCCGCCCCGGTCCCGGACCGCCCCCACCCGGGCCACTCCCGACACCGCCGCCGCGGCCGATACCGACACCGCAGCGGCCCGCCCCCTGCCCACCCCGGCCGAACTCGCCGCGGCCCATCCGCTTCCCCCGGCCGCCGCCGACGCCGTGGCCCGGCACCGGGAGACCGTCGCCGCCGTCCTGGCCCACCGTGACCCCCGGCTGTTGGTGATCGTCGGTCCCTGCTCGGTCCACGACCCGGCCGCCGTCGGCGAGTACGCGGCCCTGCTCGCCGGCGCCGCCCGGCGCCTCGCGGACGACCTGGTCGTGGTCCTCCGCGCCTACCTGGAGAAACCCCGCACCGTCACCGGCTGGCCCGGCCTGCTCAGCGCCCCGACCCCCGACGGGGCGAGCGACCCCGCGGTCGGTCTGCGCACCGGCCGGGCCCTCCTCACCGAACTCGCCGCCGGCGAACTGCCCCTGGCCTACGAGTTCGTCGACCCCGTGCTCGCCCCCTACACGGCCGACACGATCTCCTGGGGAGCCATCGGCGCGCGCACCGTGGCCAGCCAGCCCCATCGCCACATGGCCTCCTGGCTGCCGATGCCGGTCGGTATGAAGAACTGCGTCTCCGGCCGCACCGACACCGCCCTCGCCGCGATCCGGGCCGCCGCCCACCGGCACACCGTCCCCTCGCCGGCCCCCGACGGCCGCCTCGCCGCCCTCCACAGCACCGGCAATCCCGACGCCCACCTCGTCCTGCGCGGCGGGCCGACCCCCAATTACGACCGGGAGAGCGTCGCGCGGGCCCGCTCCGAACTCGTGGCGGCCGGACTGCCCGAACGGATCGTCGTGGACGCCTCCCACGGCAACAGCGGAAAGGACCACAACCGCCAACCCGCCGTCGTCGCCGACCTGGCCGGACAGATCGCCGAGGGGGGCGGTTCGCCGGTCGGTGTGATGATCGAGTCCTACCTCTCCGACGGCGCCCAGGACCCCACCGGCGTACCCCTGCGCCCCGACCTCAGCGTCACCGACGCCTGCCTGGGCTGGGAGCGCACCGTTCCGCTGCTCGACTCCCTCGCCCTGGCCTCCCGCCGTCGTCGGAGGCGGGGATGACGGGGGCGACGGACGTGTCCGGTCCCGTGGCGGAGGTCCTCCGGAAACGGCCCGCCCGGTCGGAACCGGCCCGGTCGGAACCGGCCTGGCCACAGGGGTGCCGGGGCCGGACGGTGGTCGTCAAACTCGGCGGCGCCGCCATGACCGACACCGGCGCGCTGCGGGCGTTCGCCGGGGATGTGGTGGCGTTGCGTCGCGCCGGCGTCCACGCGGTCGTGGTGCACGGCGGCGGCCCCCGGATCAACGCCATGCTCGACCGGCTGGACCTGGAGGTCCGCTTCGAGGCCGGGCTGCGGGTGACCACCCCGGAGGTCATGGAGGTGGTCCGGATGGTCCTCGCGGGGAGCATCCAGCGGGAGTTGGTGGGTCTGCTCAACGAACACGGCCCCCTCGCCGTCGGGATGACCGGCGAGGACGCGCACACCATGACCTCCGTGCGGCGCCGGACCCGGGTGAACGGCGGGTCGGTGGACCTCGGGCTGGTCGGCGACGTGGTCGCGGTGAACCCGGAGGTCCTGAGGGCACTGCTGGACCGGGGCCGGATCCCGGTGGTCTCGCCCATCGCCCGGGGCACGGACGGCCGGGCCCACAACATCAACGCCGACCTCGCGGCGGCGGCGCTGGCCTCCGCGCTCGGCGCGGAGAAACTGCTGCTGCTCACCGACGTGGAGGGGCTGTACGCGAACGCCTCGCGTGCGGGAGGCGTCATCGGGCGGTTGACCGCCGGTGAGTTGGAGGAACTGCTCCCGACCCTGACCGGCGGCATGCTGCCCAAGATGGAGGGGTGCCTGCGGGCGGTCCGCGCCGGGGTGCCCGAGGCCCGGGTGCTGGACGGCCGGGTGCCGCACGCCGTCCTGCGGGGGCTCGTCGGCGGTACCACCGTCATCCCGGACCAGGGGCCCGCGTCGGGTTGAGGCGGCACCGGGACGAGGACCCGACCCCGCGGTGTGCGGAACGGCCCCGGGGAGGGGAGTCCCCGGGGCCGTTCCGCACACCACCGCTCAGGAGCCGGTAGCGGCCTCCCGCCGGTGGGCGATCAGGCTCGCCGGCCGCAGGTCGGTCCAGTGCGTCTCGACATACTCCAGACACGCCTCGCGGGTGTCCTCGCCGAGGACGACGCGCCATCCGGCCGGCACCTCCGCGAAGGACGGCCACAGCGAGTGCTGGTTCTCCTCGTTGGCCAGGACCAGGAAACGGCCCCCCTGGTCGTCGAACGGGTTGGTGGTCACGGGTGATTCCTCCTGATCGTCGAGCCGAACGGTCGCCCGGTCGAACGGACGGCCGGTCGGCGGTCCCGACGGAAGCGAGCGGACGTGAACGGACGCGGGTGGGTGCGAACAGACGCGGCGGCGGACGGTGTGACGGTTCCGGGAGAACGGGGGGGCACGGGACGGCACGCGGCCCCGCTCAGCGGGCGGAGCCGATCCCGTCGGCGAGCGCGCCCGTCTCGTCGTCCGTGGCCTTCGCCTCGCGCTCGAGCACCGAGTCCAGGATCTCCCCGACCCGGATCGCGGTGTTCGACAGCAGGGAGGAGGTGATGCCGTGGGTGTGCTCGGTGCCGCCCTGGAGATAGATCCCGCCGCGCACCCCCGGGTCGGTCATCACCCGGTAGTCGCGCCCGACCCGGACCCGTCCCTCCTCGTCGCGCCGGCACAGGCGCGCCACCTCGCCGAGGAGGGGGAGCGGGTCGGCCGGGTGGTAGCCGGTGGCGAAGACGACGACGTCCGCGTCCAGCGGCGTCTCCTCACCGGTGAGCAGGGACCGCACGGTGACGCGCACCCCCTCCGGCCCCTCCTCCACGGCGGTCGGCCGGGAGACGTTGAGGAAGCGCAGCCGCTCGGTGCCCAGGACCTTCTCCCGGTACGCCTCCCGGTACAGGTCGTCGATGAGGTCGATGTCCACGACGGAGTAGTTGGTGTTCCCGTGGTACTCCATCAGCCTGCGCTTGACGTCGTCGGGGGCCGAGAAGTAGTCGTCCACGGCGTCGGGGTCGAAGATGCGGTTGGCGAAGCCGCTGTCGTCGGCGGGGCTGTAGCCGTAGCGGGAGAAGACGGCGCAGATCTCGGCCCCGGGGAAACGGCGGTGCAGATGGGCGACGTTCTCCGCCGCGCTCTGGCCGGCGCCGACCACGACGAATCGGGAGGGGTCGGTGCCCTCCAACTCACCCACCCGGGTGAGCAGGTCGGAGGTGTGCCAGATCCGGTTCGAGCGGGTGACGCCCTCCGGTAGCCGGGGGCGCAGCCCGGTGCCGATGACCAGGTTGCGGGCCCGGTGGACGACCTCCTCGGAGCCGCAGCGGGCGGTGACGTCGAAGTGGGTCACCCCGCCCTCGGAGAGCACCGGTTCGACGGAGACGACCTCGTGGCCGTAGGAGACCATGTCGTCGACCTTGGAGGCGGCCCACTCGAAGTACTCGTGGAACTCGACCCGCAGCGGGAAGAAGTTCTTGTGGTTGACGAAGTCGATCAGCCGTCCCTTGCTCTGCAGGTAGCACAGGAAGCTGAACTCGCTCGACGGGTTCCGCAGCGTCACCAGGTCCTTGAGGTAGGAGACCTGCATGGTGGCGTCGTCGATGAGCATTCCCCGGTGCCAGCCGAATCGGGGTTGGCGCTCGAAGAAGTGGGAGGTGACCGCCTCCTGCCTGCCGACGCGCGCGTTGTGCTCGCGCAGTGCCACGGCCATGGCCACGTTGGACGGCCCGAAGCCGATGCCTACGAGGTCGTGGATCACTGGTGTGTCGCCAGGAAGAACCTGAGACATGTCACTCCCATCGGTGCGGGGCAACCGTCGGTCGGACGGTGGGAAACGGCGGGGAACAGCGGGGGGATGGTCGAAGTCGCGGCGGGATCGGCGGAACAGGGGCGTAGCCGGAGCACGACGATGACCGCCGACCGAACAAAACTTAGGTAAGGCTAACCTGACATGATCGGCCTGTCGACCGCCCCGTGACGGTGGCCGGGACGGCCGCGTGGTCCAACTGACCGAAAAAGGATCCCTGTTGCGTGGTTAGGTAAGCCTTGCTTTACTTGGCGCTGGTCAGTCGCCTTCCGAGGAGGAATCCCCATGCGGGTCGTCATGTTCGGTTACCAGACCTGGGGCCACCGCACCCTGCGAGCGCTCCTGGACTCCGAACACGACGTGGTGACGGTCGTGACGCACCCCGTGAGCGACCACGCCTACGAGAGGATCTGGAGCGACTCCGTCGCCGACCTCGCCACCGAGCACGACGTCCCGGTCATCCTCCGCGACCGACCCGACGACGAGGAACTGTTCCAACTCCTCAAGGACGCAGACCCGGACCTCATCGTCGCCAACAACTGGCGCACCTGGATCCCGCCGCGCGTCTTCGGCCTGCCCCGCCTCGGCACCCTCAACGTCCACGACTCGCTGCTGCCGAAGTACGCCGGCTTCTCCCCGCTGATCTGGGCCCTCATCAACGGCGAGAAGGAGGTCGGCGTCACCGCGCACATGATGGACGAGGAACTGGACGCCGGCGACATCGTCGTACAGCGCGCGATCCCCGTCGGCCCCACCGACACCGCGACCGACCTCTTCCACCGAACCGTGGACCTCATCGCCCCCGTCACCACCGAGGCCCTCGCCCTGCTCGCCTCCGGGCGGACGGAGTTCACCCCGCAGGACCGCTCCCTGGCCACCTTCTTCCACAAGCGCGCCGAGGAGGACATCCGGATCCACTGGGACCGGCCCGCCGAGTACCTGGAGCGCCTGATTCGGGCCCAATCCGCCCCGTACCCGGCCGCGTTCACCTTCCACCGGGGCCGGCGCCTGGAGATCCTCTCGGCCGTCGTCTCGACGGGGCGCTACGGTGGCACCCCCGGCCGGATCTTCTACCGCGAGGGGGAGGGCGTGGTGATCGTCGCCGGCGCCGACGCCCACACCGGCCGTAACCACGGCCTGGCCGTCACCCGGGTGCGCACCGAGGACGGCCGCGAACTGCCCGCGACCGAGTACTTCAGCTCCATGGGCGGCTACCTCACCGACCGTCCCTGACCGTCCCCGACAGCCCCCCACCACCGGGCCCCCCCGGGCCGTCGGTGCGTCCCCGGCGCCCGGGCCGCCCCGGGCGGTCGAGGGCCACCGATGGCCGGGACGACCGTCGTCGCGGCGCGTCCCGGCACCGGAACCACGCCTGACCCGTACGGGTGTTGACGGGGCTCCCGGGGGGCCCGGAGACTGACGCGCATGCCTTTCACGGACGTTCCCGGCCTGCCCTTCCCGGTGTCACCCGACGGCGCGCCGAAGTGCGCGCACGAGATCGTCGGGGACGCCCTGCGCGTCAGCGGCGGCGCCCGCACCGACCTGTTCGTCGATCCCGCCGGTACCGCCGGGAACCCGCCGAACGCCGGTCGGTTGGTCGGCATCCCGCCGGAGGGCGACTTCTCCCTCGCCGCCCGGGTACGGGTGGAGTTCGGCTCGGTGTACGACGCCGGGGTGCTGCTGGCGCACGCGGGCCCGCGCCGCTGGGCCAAGCTCTGCTTCGAGTACTCCCCGCAGCGCGTTCCCACCGCCGTCACCGTCGTCACCCGGACGACCTCCGACGACGCCAACGGCTTCGAGGTGGAGGGCGACGCGCTGTGGCTGCGGGTCACCCGCGCGGGAACCGCATGGGCCTTCCACGCCTCCACCGACGGCGAGTGGTGGCGCCTGCTGCGCTACTTCTCCCTGCACGAGGCGGAGGGGGAGCCGGCCCGGGTGGGCTTCCTCGCGCAGTCACCCATGGGCGAGGGGTGTGTGGCGACCTTCGACCGCGTCACCTTCAAGCCCTCGGCCCCGGCCGACCTCCGCGACGGCTCCTGACGGCCGGCCCGGCACGACGCGGCCCCGGCCCCGGCCCGTGGCGTCGTGCCACGGACCGGGGCCGGTCTCACGGAACCGGCACGGGGTCCGTACCCGTGTCGCCGTCGGCACCGCCATCCGGGCCCGGGACCACGACGCCGGGGCCCCTCTGCGCCGGAACCCCACCCGCGTCCGCCGTGCCCGCCGGGTCCGTGTCGTTCGTACCCGCGTCGGCGTTCACCGCCCCCCGCTCCGCCGGTTCGGCGAACTGCGCCGCCTGGATGGAGTACATCTCCGCGTACCGGCCTCCCCGGGCGAGCAGTTCCCCCGGGGAGCCGGACTCCACGACCGTGCCCTCGTGCAGGACGTGCACCAGGTCCGCGCCGCGCACCGACGCCATCCGATGGGTGATCAGGACAACCGTCCGTCCCTCGTCGGCCAGGGCCCGGATGCTCTCGAAGACCTCCTGCTCGGCCTTGGCGTCCAGGGCGGCGGTGGGTTCGTCCACGACGAGCACGGGTGCCTCGCGGTAGGCGGCGCGGGCGATGCCCAGTCGCTGCCACTGCCCGCCCGAGAGCTGGTGGCCGCGCTGGAAGACGCGCGACAGCAGGGTGCCCCAGCGCTGCGGCAGCGAGTCGACCACGGCGCCGGCGCCGGCCCGCCCGGCGGCGCGGTCCAGCCGCTCCTCGGTCATCGGGTCGTCCGCGCGACCGATGGCGACGTTCACCCCGGCGGTGAAGGGCCAGCGGTAGAAGTCCTGCCCCACCACCGCGAAGCGGGAGAAGAGTTGGGCGCGATCGGCCCGGCCGGTTTCCACGCCGCCGAACAGGATGCGGCCCGAGTCCGGCCGGTGGAGCCCGCAGATCAACTTGACCAGGGTGGTCTTGCCCGAGCCGTTCTCCCCGACCAGGGCGGTGACCCGCCCGGCGGGGATGGTCAGGGAGACGTCCCGCAGGGTGGGGGATGCGCTCTCGCTGCCGGGGAAGGAGAAGGTCACGCCCTCGACCGCGATGCCCACCGGCCCGTCCGGCACGGGCTCCCCGCCGACCGGGATCTCCCGGCCGTCGGCCTCGGTGACCACCCGGTGCAGGTCGTGCACGAAGAGGCTGTCCTCGTGCATGTTCGTCACCTGTGAGATCAACGAGTCCAGGGCCGAGGAACCGGCGCGGATCGCCACCACCGCCGCGCCGGCGGCGGCCAGGGCCACGGCGCCCGTCCACAGCAGGCCTCCGAGCACCGCGTAGGCGGCGACGGCGGTGAGACCGGTGAGGGCGGCGGCCAGCAACTGGGTGCCGGCCGTGACCCGGGCCAGCCGGGCCTGCTCCCCCTCGTACGCCCGGGACATCGCCCCGAAGTGGTGCAGCAGGAAGGGCCCGGTCCCGTGCACGCGCACCTCGGCGGCGGCGTCCTCCTCGATGATCAGCCGGGAGATGGTGCTCGCCGCGCGGGTGTGCTGCACCCACTCGTGGTACGAGCGGTACCTACGGCGGGCGATGGTGAGCGTGGCCCAGGCGCCGGGCAGGGTCATCAGCAGCAGCATCGGCATGAGCACCGGATGCAGCACCGCCAGCACACCCGCCGCCGCGACCAGCGAGATCAGCGCGGAGATCACCCGGGTGCCCTGGCCGACCATCCGCCGTGCGGATCCCGCCCCGAACTGCGCGGACTCCAGCAGCTTGTGGAAGGCGTGGTCCTCGATCGCGGCCAGTTCCACGGCGAGGACCCGTCGCAGGTACCGTTCGCGGGCCAGGCGTTCGACCTTGGGCTGCAGGACGCCGTCGGCCCGGGTGGTCACCGCCCCCAGCACCGCTCCGACCGAGGCCGCGCCCGCCACCAGCAGGATCGCCGGGAGGGCGTCGCGCAGTCCGTCGGTGACGGTGTCGGGGGCGAGGATCGCGGCCAGTACCGCCTGGATGCCGAGCAGGGCCACGGCACCGGTGACGCCGCGCAGGGTTTCGGCGATCACCACCTGGAGCGTGGCGCGTCGGTCGGCGTCCCGGGCGAGGCGCGCGCAGACCAGCAGCATGCGGGGGAGTTGGACGAGGGTGCGGCGCAGGGTCAGGCCCGTGATCGCCTCGTCGTGGCGGGACCAGCCCATGTCGTAGCGCAGCCGGCCGCCGAACAGCAGGCGCTCGGACTCCGAGACGAACTCCCCGTCCTCCCCGCCGGCTTCGGTCCCGGCCTCCTCGGTCCCGGCCTCCTCGGTCCCGGTGGTTCCCCCGACTCCTTCCGCGTCCGTTCCCCGCCCGGCGGGTTGATCGTCCGTGCCATCGTTCCCGCCGCTCTTCCTCTCCGTCGGCGTGCTCATGCCCGGCTCCCCCCTTCCGGACGGGAACCGCGGTGCCGATGACGAGAGTGGGGGCCGGGGGAGTCTCCGGGAGGGGCGAGGGCGTTCGGGTATCGGACCACGACTGTTCCTCTCGGTCTCGGAAAATCGCGCGAGTGCTCGGTTAACGCGGGTAGACCGGTCCGGGTCACGCCCGATTCGGGCGATTCATGGTTCAGATGTTCGGAGGTTGATGACGGGTGGGGAGGCCGGGACGATCGGGAGCGGACGGTTGCGCCCCCGCCTCGAACGCTCGCCCCGGCTCACCGGAACGTCCCATACGAAGCGAATGGCCCCGGGTCGTGGCGCGGGATGCGCCACGACCCGGGGCCGTGCATACATATGCGGAATGATCGGTGACCCGCGGTGGTGATCCGGGTGGGCCCGGGCGAATGTTCCCGGCCGGTGGGTCCCGGCGGACGGGTCCGGGAACCGCCGCTCAGTCCGTGCCGGACTCGATCGCGGCGTGGTCCAGCGCCTGGTCGTCCACCGAACCGGGCTCCTCCTCGGCGCCGAGGCTCGCGATGGCCTCCGCCCCGCCGGGCGCCGGTACGCCGATCAGACCCTTCCATGCCTCGAGCCGCCCACCCGCCGCGTACTGCTCGAGCTTCGCCCGGGAGTCGGCGATGTCGAGGTTGCGCATGGTCAGCTGACCGATCCGGTCGTCCGGGAAGAACGCCTGCTCGTGGCTGCGCTCCATGGACAGCTTCTCGGCGTGGTAGCTCAGCTGCGGGCCGGTGGTGTCCAGGATCGTGTAGTCCTGCCCCCGGCGCAGCCGCAGGGTGACGCTGCCGGTGACCGGGTAGCCGACCCAGCGTTGGAGGCTCTCGCGCAGCATGAGCGCCTGCGGGTCGAACCAGCGGCCCTCGTAGAGCAGCCGCCCGAGCCGGCGCCCCTCCACGTGGTACATCGCCACGGTGTCCTCGTTGTGGATGGCGTTGAGCAGCCGCTCGTAGGCGATGTGCAGCAGCGCCATGCCGGGGGCCTCGTAGATGCCGCGACTCTTGGCCTCGATGACGCGGTTCTCGATCTGGTCGGACATGCCCAGGCCGTGCCGGCCACCGATCGCGTTGGCCTCCCGGACGAGGTCCACGGCGGAGGGGAACGCCTTGCCGTTGATCCGCACCGGCCGTCCGTACTCGAAGTCGACGGTGACGTCCTCGGCCGGGATCTCCACGCCCTCGTCCCAGAAGCGGACGCCCATGATCGGGGAGACGATCTCCAGCGGGGTGTCGAGGTACTCCAGGCGCTTGGCCTCGTGGGTGGCGCCCCAGATGTTGGCGTCGGTGGAGTACGCCTTCTCGGCGGAGTCGCGGTAGGGCAGGTCCCGCTCGGAGAGCCAGACGGACATCTCCTGCCGGCCGCCGAGTTCGGTCACGAAGTCGCGGTCCAGCCAGGGCTTGTAGATCCGCAGGTCCGGGTTGGCGAGCAGGCCGTAGCGGTAGAACCGCTCGATGTCGTTGCCCTTGTAGGTGGAACCGTCACCCCAGATGGAGACGTCGTCATCGTGCATGGCCCGCACCAGCAGGGTGCCCACCACCGCGCGACCCAGCGGAGTGGTGTTGAAGTAGGTCTGCCCGGCGGACCGGATGTGGAAGGCGCCGGCGGTCAGGGCGGCCAATCCCTCCTCCACCAGGGCCTCGCGGCAGTCGATGAGCCGGGCGCGTTCGGCGCCGTAGGCGAGGCCCCGGGCGGGCACGTCGTCCAGCTTCGGCTCGTCGTACTGGCCGACATCGGCCGTGTAGGCGTAGGGGATGGCGCCGCCCTCGCGCATCCACGCCACCGCGACCGAGGTGTCCAGGCCACCCGAGAACGCGATGCCGACCCGCTCGCCGACTGGAAGTTTATTCAGAACCTTCGACATGTATGCATCCTAGGGCCATGCCGTGCCGGGTGCCGCCCCGTTTCGGGGCGGCACCCGGCGTGACGGTCGTCACCGACCGGGCCGGGGCGTGGGCTCCGGCTCGGGCAGGGGTCCGGGCGCCGGTGGTCGCGGCACGGGATCGGGCTCGCCGGGACCCGGCCCGGGGCCGGGCGTCGGCGGCACCGGGTCGGGGCCGGGCCCCGGGATCGGTGGTCCGGGATCGGGGGGTGGGACGGTCATCTCGACCTCCTCGGTCGTCGTACCCGCCCGGTCGGCGGGACATCGGCGGCGCGCCGGGAACGGGAACGCGTGTGACGGGGCTTCGCCCGGCCGCGCGACGCGTCACTCGGTCGGATAACCGGATGGAAACGGGCGAAACGGGCCGGGGTTCGGTGGCGGGGCGGTCGAGGTGCCCCTTCCCTCGGCGGTCTTCACCGGTCGCCCCTGCCGACCTCACGCAACGCCCACCCCACCTCTATTGACGTGTTCACGACGTCACGGATACGTTCGTTGGAATATGTCGGAATCAAGTCGAATGTGTTCGACGATGCCACCTTCGGGTCACCCCGGTTCCCGCCGGTGAGGCGGCGAGGCCGACGTATCGCAGTTCCACGAGCGGGCCTCCGACGTGGTCGGCAACCCACCCCTGCCGGGGCGGGTCCGGAAGGCGGGGGCGGTACGGCGAGCCATCCGGAAACGATCACATCGAGTCCCGCTCGGACGCACACGATCTGAAGGGACGACCGTGAAGAGCCGTTCACGAGGTTTTCTGACCGCCCTGACCTCACTCGCCGTACTCGTCGGCCTGGCCGCCGTGCCGACCTCCGCCCTCGCGGGGGAGGACGGCACCGACGAGGAGACGCCCCGGGAGACGGTGGGGGATGTGACCACCACCTCCGCCATGGACATGGTCGCGGCCATGCAGCCCGGTTGGAACCTGGGCAACACCCTGGACGCCGTCGGCAGCGACGAGACCGCCTGGGGCAACCCCCGGGTCACCCGTCAGCAGTTGGCCGCCATCCGAGCGCAGGGATTCGAGAGCATCCGCATCCCCGTGACCTGGAGCGCCCAGCAGGGCGGGGCCCCGGATTACACCATCGACCAGAGCTACCTCGACCGCGTCGAGGAGGTCGTCGACCAAGCCCTCGACGAGGGCTTCCACGTGATGATCAACATCCATCACGACTCCTGGCAGTGGATCATGAATCTGCCCCGGAACCACGACACGGTGATGGCCCGGTACACCGCGAGCTGGGAACAGATCGCCGAGACCTTCCGTGACGCGCCCCCCGAGCTGAGCTTCGAGAGCGTCAACGAGCCGTACTTCGAGGGCAGCTCCGGCGCCGCGCACGACGCCGAACTGCTGCACGACCTCAACACCACCTTCCACGGCATCGTCCGCGACTCCGGCGGCAACAACGCCGACCGCCTCCTGGTCCTCACCACCCTCCACGCCGCCCACGAGCAGGAGCGACTGGACGAGCTGGCCGAGACGTTCGACGAACTGGACGACCCCAACCTCGCCGCGACCATCCACTACTACGGCTTCTGGCCGTTCAGCGTGAACGTCGCCGGCTACACCCGCTACGAGCAGGACTCCCGGCGGGACATGGTCGAGACCTTCGACCGGCTCCACGACACCTTCGTCTCCCGCGGCATCCCGGTGATCATCGGCGAGTACGGCCTCCTCGGCTTCGACCGCCACACCGGCACCGTCCAGCAGGGCGAGAAGCTCAAGTTCTTCGAGGACTTCGGCAACCGGGCGCGCGCCCGCGACCTGACCACCATGTGGTGGGACAACGGCCAGCACTTCAACCGCAACTCCCTGACGTGGAACGACCCGACCCTGTACCGGCGGATCTCCACCAGCTGGACCACCGCCTCGGCGACCGCCTCCACCGACCAGATCTTCGTGCGCGGCTCCCGGCCCGTGACCGACGCCGAGATCACCCTCGACACCACCGGTCACACCCTCACCGCCGTCCGCCACGGCGCGCGGCAGCTGACGCGCGGTACCGACTACACCGTGAACGGCGACCGGCTCACCGTCTCCGCCGCGACCCTCACCCGCCTCACCGCCGGCGGCGGCCAGGGCGTCAAGGCCACGCTGACGCTGGAGTTCTCCGGCGGCGCCCCCTGGGATGTGCGGGTGATCACCCACAGGACACCGCGGCTCTCCAACGCCTCCGGCACCACCAACTCCCTCGTGATCCCCACCCGGTTCAACGGCGACCAGCTCGCCACCATGGAGGCCGTCTACGCGGACGGCGGCAACGCCGGCCCGCACGACTGGACCTCCTTCAAGGAGTTCGAGGCCGCCTTCTCCCCGGACTACGAGGCCGGGCGGATCACCCTCCCCTCGGCCTTCTTCAACGGCGTGCGGAACAACTCCACGGTCAACCTCACCTTCCACTTCTGGAGCGGTGACACCGTGACCTACACCCTCACCCGTTCCGGCGGCACCGTCACCGGCACCGCCGGCTGACCGTCGCCGAACGACCCCCACATCGGACGGGGCGGAGCCCACCATGCCGGGCTCCGCCCCGTGCCCGCCCGGCGAAGCCGGAATCGCCGAACGGGCACGGGGCCCGGTCCTGCCGTCACCCCGGCCCCGTCACCGGAAACGGCCGCCCCGCCCACGAGTCGTACGGTGCGCGAAAAGCCCGGGTGGCACCTCATCCCGCCGGGGGTGATGCTGAAAACCGGGAGGTGACCACCATGAGCGGGAAGCACCACCACGACGGCGACCGGTCATCGAGCGGGGAGCGGGAACGGCGCGGTGGGGAGGCGGACCTTCCGACCCCACTGGTGGACGCGTTCGCCTCCCGGCTGCGAGGCGCCCTCATCCGGCCCGACGACGCCGACTACGAGCCGGCCCGGAGGCTCTGGAACGGCATGATCGACAAACATCCGGCGCTGGTGGCCCGGTGCGCCGGTGACGAGGACGTGATCGCCTCGGTCGACTTCGCCCGCGAGAACAAGCTGCCACTCGCCGTGCGCGGCGGCGGACACGGCGTCGCCGGCCAGGCACTCTGCGACGGCGGCCTGGTCATCGACCTGTCGGAGATGAGAGAGGTCCACGTCGACCCGGAGAAGCGGAGCGCGGTCGCGCGCGGTGGCTGCACGCTCGGGGACATCGACCGCGAGACCCAGCGCCACGGGCTCGCCACTCCGCTGGGCGTGGTGACGGGGACCGGAGCGGCCGGCCTCACCCTCTCCGGAGGCATGGGCTGGCTCCGTCGCAAGCACGGACTGAGCTGCGACAACCTCGTGTCCGCACGGGTCGTCACCGCCGACGGGCAACTTCTGGTCGCCGACGGGGACCGGAACCGTGGACTGTTCTGGGCGATCCGTGGCGGCGGCGGCAACTTCGGCGTCGTCACCGCCTTCGAGTACCGGCTGCACCCCATCGGACCGGAGGTCTTCCTCTGCTTCGTGTTCCACCCCGCCTCCCACACCGAGGAGGTGCTGCGGGCCTGCGAGCGGTGCCTGTCCGAGAGACCGGACGACTTCGCCCCGATCGGGATCCTCGGCAGGATCCCGGAAGAGGAGGAGAGCTTCCCGCCCGAGATACGCGGGAAGCACTACGCGGCGCTGCTCGGACCCTACCCGGGCGACCCGGAGGAGGGCGAGCGACTCCTGCGACCGCTACGGGAGATCACCGAGCCGATCCTGGACCTCAGCGGGACGGTCCCCTACGCGGAGGCGCAGGGGACCGTGGACGAGGACTACCCCGACGGCCTGCGGTACTACTGGAAGTCCATCAACATGCCCGGGCTCGACGACGGGCTGATCAAGCGGCTCGCCGAGCACGCCGCCGCGGCACCGTCCGCCCTGTCCACCATCGACGTCTGGTACCAGGGCGGCGCCATGGCCCGCGTCGGCGAGGAGGAGACCGCCTTCGCCAACCGCGACGCCCCCTACCTGATCGGGATCGAGGCGAACTGGGAGGCGGAGGCCGAGTCGGCCGCGAACGTGGCCTGGGTGCGCGACACCTTCGCCGACCTGCGCTCGTTCTCCACCGGCGGCGTCTACCTCAACTTCCCCGGCTTCCTCGAGGAGGGCGAACAGCTCATGCACGAGGGCTACGGCACGAATTACGAGCGGCTCTCGGAGATCAAGGCGGAGTACGACCCCGACAATCTATTCCGCCTCAACGCGAACATCACGCCGAAGCGCTGAATCCGGGCCATCCGCCCCGGGCACGACCGCCGGTTGACCCTCGTGGCCCTCGCGCCCGGCTCACCACACCACGGACCGAACCCCGCCCAATTCGGGGGCCGTTCGTATGCCGACATCGGACCTGGGCCGACCCCCTCGGGCTCGCACCTGAATGGATTTCTCCGGGAGATATTAATTTTTCTCAGCGCGCCATATCGGAAAATAGTTATGCTGATGAGATGAAGGCGAATAGGCGGGATTGGGGGAGGTCGGGCCCGCTTAGGGTTATGGAAGTTGATGGCCAGTTGGTTACCTATGACAATCGCCGTCTGGACGCCGCTCGCGAGGCAGGGGTTAAAGTTCCGATCGAGCGTGTGGACCCGAATGCTCCCCATCCCGATTCCACGGCAGGGAAAACCTGGGGAGATAAATTCCAGCAGAGGTTCAACGATCCCAGGAGCAGAAGGGCTGGTGGTGTAGTGCCCAGTCAAGGGCTCTCCGAAAGGCCGACGGTGCAGTGCAAGGGTGGAGGTGGTGGGAAGTGAGTATTGCTTCAGGGCTTTGGGGAGACGGGAAAGTTTTCATCCGCGATGCTCTTCGCATGGTCTCAAGAGGGGTGTCGATCGATGTGCAGTTGGATGATGAATCTGATTCCGGAGTGAGTTTCGGAGGTGAGTTCGACCTTGAATTTGAGCTAGGGAAAAACCCGGACTGGGTTACACCGGTTGATGTCACCGGTACGCGGGAGACGGGTGATGGTGGGGAAATTTGCCGAGGGGAGGGTTCGTATGGATCTGAAGGATTCTTTGCCAGAATGGACGAGAAGGGAGGGCTCATTTGGGTCATGTATTTCGAAGAGTCGAATCCTTTTGTTGGGGTTTCCCTGATCGAAGGAGAGGCGATCTTCAGGTCGACTTCCGGGGTGACGGTAGTTATTGACATCGGCAATCCCGGGGAGGGTGGGTGACTGCCGGTTCTCATCTGGGTTTGGTTCCTGGTGAGGGTTTCCCAGGGAGGTTTCCGATTTCGATGGCTGGTGGGAAGTCCGGGGATAAGTTTGCTTTGATGGCGCCTGTGTCGTGCCTGAACTTTCTTGATCTTCGATTTAAGGTTTTTGCCTCTTTTGGTGAATTCCTGATAGGGTCTCTTGGGATTCCACTCAAGGTCTTTGTTTCTGTAAAACGACTCTGTCAGAGTTGCTCAGATGGTGGATGAGGTGCGGTCGGTGGTGGCGAGGAAGGCGGTCCAGCTTTCGGGGGTGAAGGTGAGGACGGGGCCCCGGGGCTTCTTGGAGTCGCGGACGGGGACGGCGGAGGGGTGGCCGTCCATGATCTCCACGCAACTGCCGCCCTCGGGGCCGCTGTACGACGACCTGTGCCACCTCCCGGATATGGAAGCGATCGGGGCGGCGAGGTCAGGCATGACGTTGATGTTCCTTCGCGGTCGCTCGCAGGAGGGTATGGGACTCCTTCGACGGCAACGCGTCCCCCAAAGCCTGATGGTAGGCGTTCTGCAACCGCTCGACCACGGTCGGGGAGTCGTGCACCCTCCCCACCCGCAATCCCTCCGAGTAGGCGACGGAGGGCTGGTCCTCGAACCACATCAGGGTCAACATGCCCTGCATCAGGGGATGGGCGCCCAACCCGTAGGGCAACACGTGGAGCCGCACCCGTCCCTCCTCGCAGAGCCGGACGAGATGAGCGATCTGGTCGGCCATCACGGCCGATCCACCGACCGGGCGGCGTAGAACCGCTTCGTCGAGGAGCGCCCACACCACGGGAAGAGGGCGGTGGGTGAGGATCTTCGCGCGTTCCAGCCGTGTGACGACGAGCCTGTCACATTCCTCATCGCTCAAGGGGGCGAAGCCGCTGCGAAGGATCGCGCGTGCGTACGCCTCCGTCTGGAGGATGCCGGGAACGCACGACAGGGCGAACTCGCGGATGACGGTGGCCTGCTGTTCGAGGTGGCGGGCGGCCTCGAAGTAGTCGGCGACGGCCACGTCTTTCTGCGGGAGGAAGCTGGTGAGCACGTTGCCGGTGTCGAGGACCCGGTCCAGGCGGCGGGCGTCCTCCCGTGAGGGGACGCGACGGCCCGCCTCGATGTGGGCGATGTGCGAGCGGGTCATGATCGCCGCGTCGGCCAACTCCTGCTGGGTCATGCCGGCAGCCGCGCGCTGTTCCCGCAACCATTCCCCATAGGTATTGCTCATGGTCAACTCCCGCGTGACAGGTGGAACGTCACTCCGAACCCCTGGTCAGCGTAGCCCGTCGCTTCTCACTGTGTGAGTGAATCGATACGGAGCGGAGTTTGCTTGCGGCCGGCTCCGCGACGACCCCGGCGCGGTCCGAGCCGCCGGGGTGGGAACACCCGAACCGTGGAGTGACGCCGTGCGCCGACTCATCGCCCGCCTTCCCGAACCGCCGACGCGGTTCCTCCGCCCGGCGTCCGGCCGTCACCGGGCATGTCCCGCTGCCGGCCGTGAGCCCGAGGTGG
This sequence comes from Streptomyces sp. ST2-7A, assembly GCF_021390475.1. Classification (GTDB taxonomy): domain Bacteria; phylum Actinomycetota; class Actinomycetes; order Streptomycetales; family Streptomycetaceae; genus Streptomyces. Next base: position 44,050 of record NZ_JAJUWS010000033.1, on the reverse strand, counting down.
GGCGGCGTGGGGCGGCCCGCCACCGCCGAGCGGCGGGGTCCGCCCCGGGACCCGCGCCGGGGGCCGTTCCCGGGAGGTGGCGAGCGGTTCGCGCCGGGGGAGTGACCGCGTGAGCGCCCCCACGACAGGTGCCCCCTGCCCGGCGGCCCGGTCACCCCTCCCGGCGCGGGACGCGGCCGGTCGCGAGTCCCGCCTCCTCCACCGGGTGGAGGAGGTGCAGTTGGACACGGCCCTCGTCCTGCTCGGTCACGCCGCCGACATGGTGGACGACCGCCGGGTCACCGACGACCAGTTGCGGTACCTGGTGAGACGCATGGCGGAGGCGCTGCGCGAGGTGCACCGGGTCGCGGAGGCGCGCGGCGCCCGCCTTCCCGCGTTCCCGCCGGTCGGGAAGGGCGAGGGCGACCCGACCGGGGCCACTTCCATCCCGGCCGTTCCCTGAGCGACCCGGGCGGGGACGGAACACCCGCCGAGAGCCCCCGCGCCGGTCGCCCGGGAGGACGCGTAGCGGGCCGGACGCCCGCGACGGGGTTCGGAACGTTTCCCACCGGCCGCTCGCCGCGTCCCGTCGGTGACAGGGCTGTCGAGGGTGGCCGGCCTTCCACGCGCGGGGGCGGGCCGTTCACCCGCCCGCCATAGCGCACCTCGGCCATGCGGTGGGGGCGAATGGTCGGGAAGGGGTGGCCGGGTCCCGAATTTCCGCCAAGTCGGGGGCCGGAGGTTTTCTTCCGTTTCCCCGGTTCGGTGTGTTCGGTGTGGCCCCCCACCTCGGATGTCGGGGCGTTCCGGTCGCGGGGAACGAAGCGGGCCGGGTTCGGAGCGGCGCCCGCCCGTCCTCCGGGGCCGACAGGGCGACAGCCCGTCAACTGCCGTCTTCACCCCCTACCGACCGGTAGGGGGTGAATGGCGTGAATCGTTTCCCGCCCGGGCGCCGCCCCGGGAGCATCATCGCCCTGGAAACCAGCCGATCGACACCCCTTGGGGGGAGTGCCCATGGGGCTGCTCGGCGAGGACTTGGCGTTCGCACACGCCCTGACGACACAGGAAGCCGAGAGCGTGATGGCTCTCGGCTTCCCCAAGCGCTATCCGGCCGACGCCCACCTCGTCTCCGAGGGGGACCGGTCCCATCACGTCATGGTCGTGTCGGAGGGGTGGGTGACCGTGTCGGTGGCCACGGACCGGGGGGCCACGCGGCTCATCGTCGGGCTCCGCGGCCCCGGCGAGCTGCTGGGGGAGATGTCGGCGTTGGACCGGCATCCCCGCAGTGCCACGCTGCGTGCCCTGGGGGAGGTGGAGGCGCAGGTCATCGACGGGGACGTCTTCCGTCGCTTCCTGGCCGTGAACCCCCGGGTGGGCGGACTGGTGATGCGACAGCTCGCCGTCCGGCTGCGCAGCGCCGATCGGGAGCGCTCCGCCCTCGCCTCCCTCACGGTCCTGCAACGGCTGGCCGGGCGGCTCGCCGAACTCTCCCGACCGGGGGAGGCGGGGCCCTACCTCCCCGAGGGGGCCGCGACGGAAGGGCCGGGTGTCGTGATCCACCTGGCACAGGACGAGTTGGCGGCCACCGTGGGAGCGACCAGGGAGGCCGTGGCGAAGGCGCTCCGACTCCTGAGGGAGCAGGGGATCGTGCGCACCGGGAACCGGGTGGTGGAGATCCTCGACCCCCGGTTGCTCTCCCTGCTCGCCGAGGGCCATTCGGACTGAACTCCCGGGGCGGGTGTGTAAACGGCTACAGACGACCCCGTTCCACGGGGCGAGCCTGGTGGGACGTCGGGCAACGAGCGACGACGGATGTCATGAGAACGGCGGATGTCATGAGGGGGTTGGGGTGAAAGACGCCGGGGACGGCAGCGAAGCGCTCTACGAGTCGGTGATCAGCGTCGACGCGCGGCGCTCCGGGTCGTACGGGGACGCGGACAAGCCGCGGATGCGGGCCGATGTCCACGGGATCGTGGGGACGGCGTTCGCACACGCCGGGGTGGGACGGGAGGACCTGCACCTGGAGGACCGCGGGGACGGGGTGCTGGTCTCGGTGAGCGGTGGGATACCCGTCACCCGCCTGCTCGGCCTGTGGGTGGTGGAGGCGCACGAGGCCCTGCGCGAGACGAACCGGGCCCTGCGTGTCCCCCTGGGGCTGCGGGTGGGGATGCACGTCGGGCCGGTCCGTCACGACCCGCACGGCATCAGCGGGCGGGCGGTCGACCTCGCCTGCCGGCTGGCCGACTCGCAGCTCTCCCGGCGGCTGTTGGACGCCGAGGGGGCCGACATGGTGGTGGTGGTCTCGTCCTCCCTGTACGAGGACGTGGTGGCCGGCGGCGGGAAGTTCATCGAACCGGCGCGGTATTCCCCCGCTCGCCAGGACTTCAAGGAGGGCGCCACCAGAGCCTGGTTCCACCTGCCCGGCCGGCCGACTCCGGCCCTGCCGGCGGAGGGGGAGGAGCCCGGGCCGGGGGGCCCGGCGCCCGACCCCGACGCGGACACCGGAGGCGGCACCGGGGGCACCGACCCGGCCCCGCGCCCCGCTTCCGCGCGCGTCCCGGACACCGCCCCCGGGGTGACGCAGACCGTGACAGCCGCCCGCGACGTGTACCTCGCCGGCGGTGATCTGTCCCGGCACGACGGCAACACCTATCACCAGCCGGTGCACATCGGCCGCGTCGTCCGCGAGCCCGGGGACGGGGGGAACCGGTGACGCCGGGCGAGGAGCGGCGACCGGAGGGTCCCGTGGACGGCCGCCCCCGGGACGGGGACGGGGCCGGGGAGCCGGCTCCCGCCCCTCCGGGGGAGCCGGCGGATGCCGATGAGGGGGCGGGGCGGGGTGAGGAGGAGGCCCGGGAGCGGGCGCGTGCCGCCGAGCGGTTCCGGGAGCACACCCGGGACCCCCTCCGTGCCGGGGGAGCCGGGGAGGGCGAGGACGCGGAGGACGGCGGGGACGGTCCCGCTGTCCTGGCCGCCGCGGCCGCCGCACGGCGCACCGGCCGCAGGTTGTTCGAGGCCGGGCGGGATCTGAACACCATCGACCGCTCCTACATCAGCAGCGCCCACATCGGTGACATCCATCTGAGGCTGGACGCCCACCGGCCGGGCACGCGGATGCGCAGCGGGCCCGTTCCCGAGGAGGAACTGCGCGGGCTGCGACGGCTCCACGTGGAGCCGGAGGGGTATGTGCGGCTGCGCGAGGCGCTGCGCACCCGCCGGTTGCTGGTGCTGGGCGCGGCGCCGGGCACGGGGCGCACCATGACGGCGCTCTGCCTGCTCGACGAGGTCACCGCCGGAGCCGCCGGGGGAGGGACCCCCACCGGTTCCGGGGCACGGGTGCACCGGGCCGATCCGGAGCACGGGGTGCGCGGGTTGGTGGAGCTGCTCGGTGACGCGGATGACGCCGGTGACCCGGACGCCCCCAGGACGTCGGGCACCGCCCCCGGCAGGGGTTACCTGGTGGAGCTTCCTCCCGCCGGTCCCGGTTCCGCCCCGCCCGACGCGTTGGACCTGGACGGTCTGGCCGCCTCGCTGGCCGGGCGACGGGCGTTCGCCGTGATCGTGGTGACGATCGGCTCCGCCGCCAACGCCCTGATGGCCGGCCGCTACGGCATGACCTGTCTGCCCGTCCCCACCCGCGAACTCCTCACCGCCCGCCTGCGCGATCGACTCCGGGAGCACGTCCCCCCGGCCGCCGGCAGCGGTACCGGTGACGGCGCCCGCCCCGATCCGGGTGAGCTGCTGGCGTCGGCGCTCGCGCGGGCGGACGCCGAGGAGGTGGGGAACGCCATCGGCCTGGAGGATCTGCGGCCCGCCGAGGTCGAGGTCCTGGCCTCCCTGCTCGCCGGCCGGGTGACGGGCGCGATCACCGACGAGGAACTGCTGGCCGGTTGCCGGGACCTGGCCGCGCGCCAGGCCCGGGAGTGGTTCACCGGTGTGGACCGGGGCTCGGCCGTGCCCCGGACCGGCGCGGAAAGGGGTGTGGTCGGGCCGTCGGCGGCCTCGTTGTTCCACCCCGTGGCGTTCCGGCTGGCCCTCGCCGTGCTGGGTGGCGTGCCGTACGGCGTGGTGGCCTCCGCGGCCCACCTCCTGACCTGGGAACTGTCCGTACAGGCCGATCCGGACACCACCCCGGCCCGACCGTTGTTCTGCGACGACCCGGACACGGACCTCGTGCTCGCCCGGGCCGACCTCCGGCGGGGGCGGACGGAGGTGGCCGGGGCGGAGGTGGAGGCCGGTCTGGTCTGGTACCGGGGCGCGGCCCTGCCCTCGGCGGTGCTGGCCGAGGTCTGGGACCGGCATTTCCCGGTGCGGGCACCGATGGTGCGCTGGTTGCGGTTGTTGGCGGACGACCCCCGCCCCGGGGTGTGGATGCGGGCGGCCGTGGCGGCGGGGGAGCTGTGCGTCCGGGACTTCGATCACGGCCACGGGGAGTTGATCCGACCGCTGGCCCGGGCGAGGGCCACCCGGCGGAGGTTCTTCGCCGCCACGGCGATGGACCAGGTGGCCGGTCACCCCTCCCACCGCCCCGCGGTGCACAAATTGGTCGACGACTGGAGCCGGAGCGAGTCGGCGGCGCTGCGCTGGACCGCGGCGATGACCCTGGGCTACGGGAACGCCGCCCCGGGAACGGAGGAGGCCCTGGACGCCCTGGCCCGTACGGGCACCCGGGGGGAGGGCGCCGGGGTGGCGGTGGCCTCGTTCAACACGGTGCGGTTGATGGCGTCGTCCGAGGCGGGAAAGGTGATGGAGCGCGTGGCGGCCTGGGTGCGCCACCGGCGCGAGGAGTACCGGGACCTGGGTCTGGTGACCGTGGTGAGGTTCGCCGCCACCGAGGTGAACGAGGTGTTGGCGGAGGGCCCCGACTCGCCGTTGGGCGAGCGCCGCGACCAGCCCCTGCCGCTCGCCCTCGCGGCGGTTCATCCCGGGCTGGTGCCCGTCATGGCCGCCCCTCTCCGGGTCGCGCTCGACACGCCCCGTTCCCGGGACGCGGCGCTCGACGCGTTGGAGTCGCTGCTCCGCTCCGCGGTGCGCGCGGACGGCATGGAACGGACCCGGCCGGGCTTGGCGGAGCTGCTGCCCCACCTGGTGCGGGAGAAGCACGAACTGCAACGGCTGGACTGGCTGTTGCGCCGGATGATGAACGACCGGGACGATCCGCTGCCCGAGGACCGGGCCCGCTCCCTGTGGTGGCTGGCCGTTCCCGCGGGCCGCGGATCGCCGAAGGGGGAGAACCATGTTCGATGACGGCCACCCGAACGCGCCCGCCGGGCCGGCGCCCGGCAACACCCTCGCCGGCCCCTTCCTGCGGGAGTACGTTCCGTCGAAACCGTTCCGGCACACGAGTGCCCGGACGACCTCGGTGCTGTTCTACGCCAACGGCGGCCACAGCGTCGTGACCGTCACCGGGACCACCCACCACGGGAGGAAGGCGCTGGCCCGCCCGCGCACCGTGTGCGAGATCGCCGGCGGAACCTTTCTGACGATGCTCCGGATGGAGTTGCCGGCCGCCGGCGGGGCGACCTTCTTCACGGCGGAGGTCGACATCCAGTGGACGGTCGGCGACCCCCACCGGGTGGCGGTGGAGGTGGTGACGGATGTCGCCGAACGGCTGAGGGCCCCCGTCCTGGAGAGGTTGCGCGAGGTCTCCTCGGAGTTCCCCGTGGCCCGGGCGGAAGAGGCCGAGCGGCTTCTCACCCGACGCTGCGCCGACGGGCGGTGGAACGACCTGGGCTCCGAACTTGGGCTGCGAATAAGGCTGTTCGTCCGCCTGAGGACGGACGACAGGACGATCGGCCATGTGGAGGACATCCGGGAGGTCCGGGCCGGGATCGAGGTGACCCGGGTTCGGCAGGAGATGTTCCGCGACATGCTCCGGGGCGGCCGGCTGGAACAGCTCGCCTACATGCTGGCGGCCGAGCCCGCGGCGGCCAAGGAGTTCATGGAGAAGATCCGCCAGGAGGGCCGGCAGGACGAGAAGGAGTACCTGACCCGCCTGCTGGCCATGGTCGACGAGGGGCGGATCCACTCGCACGAGGTGGAGGCCCGGGTCCTGGACCTCGTCGACCGCGGTCGCCATCCCCTCGGAGGCGCTTCGTCGGGCCCGCCTGCGCGGGACCCCGCGGACCCGTGGTCCGCCGGGCCGGAGGGCTTCACCCCGGAGTGGGCGCTGGAGCCGTCCCCCGGGCCACCGGCTGACCCGGGGGACGGCTCCACCACGGGGGACCCCACCCCGGTGGACCGGGCCGACCGGGACCCCGGGGCCGGGCACGACCGGGACGGGGACCGGGAAGGGTCCCTCCACGGGGTCCGGGACGAGCCGTGGCCGTGGGGGGACGAACGGTGACCGCCACACCCGCGCCCGGGGCGGGCCCCCCCGCGGGGGAGCGGGTCGCGGAACGCCTGCTGACCACCGTCCGGGAGGACCTGGGGCGCGCGGACACGAAGGTGTCCGTCCTGGTCTCCGGGTCCCTGGCGCTGCCGGTGCTCCTGATCGGGCTGCGGGGCAACCCGGCCTGGCAGGGGCCGCTCGACCTCGTCCTGGTGGCCGCCGGCGTGTGCTGGACGCTCGCGGTGACCGCCCTGGTACGGGCGCTCATGCCGCGCACCCGCACCGTGCGCGAGCGGTCGGGGGTGACGTTCTTCGGCGACCTCGTGCCCCCGCAGGACCTCGGCCGGTTGACCTCTGAGGTGACCGAGGCCGGGCGCGACCCCGTCGGGTGGCTGCTCGTCCAGGCAGTGGACGTCAGCTTCATCCTCTCCGCGAAGTACCGGGCCATCCGTTGGGGAGTGGTCGGCCTGGCCTGCTCGGTGACGCTCGCCCTCGTCTGGGGCCTGACCGCGCCGTGACCCGTCGTCCGGGCGACGGCCATCGCCCGGACACACCCACGCATCCGCGTCCCGAGGGCGCGAACGATCTCCGAGGGGGAGAACCCATGACCATACGCAGGGGAAGAGGATCGGGTAGAGGAAGTCCGGGAGCCGGTGGGGGGCCGGGCACCCGGCGCGGTTCCCGGACCGTCGCGGGGCTCCTGTGCACCCTGGCACTGCCGTGGGCGCTCGCCGTTCCGACCGGCCCCGACCCGATGCCGGTGGCGGACCCCCGACCGGCCGGCACGGCTGTGGAGTACGTCGTGGCGGTGGACGTGTCGGCCAGCCTCACCCCGGCGGACCTGGAGGCGGAGAAGGCCGCCGCCACCCGCATCGCGCTGGGAGACGTCTCCTCCGCCTCGCACGTCACCGTCTTCGGGTTCGCCGCGGCCGAGGACAAGGGTCAGAGCGCGGTGGATCCCGCCTGTCCGAGGACGCGGCTGGACGCCTCCGGCCGCGAGGCGATCGCCGCGTGCGTCGCGGAACTGCGCATCCGCGGGGCGGGGGAGGGCACCGGGACCGACTTCCCGAGCGCGATCCGGCAGGGGGTGCACGAACTGACCGAGGGGACCGACCCCTCGGTGCCCCGCGTGCTGTTCCTGCTGACCGACGGGAAGATGGACGTCGTCGACAGTGAGAACTACGGGCACCCCGCGCACCGGGAGGCCGAGGGCGAGCGGCAGCTGGAGGAGGAACTCCGCAAAGCCGCCGAACAGGGCGTGCAGATCTGGCCGCTGGGCTTCGGCCCGGAGCCCGACGAGGCGCAGCTCGAGCGCATCGCCGCCGGCGGATACCAGGACGGCTGCGTCGAGCTGCCCTCGGCCCGGCCGAGAGCGGCCAGGTTGTCGGACGCCGCCGATGTCGGACCGGTGCTGGAGGAGATCTTCGCCGCCGCCCACTGCCTGCGCCACCAGGAGGGGCCCAGCGAACGGCCGCCCGCCACGATGGAGATCGACATCTCCCCCCTCGCCACCGTGGGCAGCATCGTCGTGGACAAGGGTGATCCGGAGGTGGAGATCACCTACCTGGACCCCACCGGCCACGAGGTCCCCACCATCGGCACCCACGGCGACTCCGACTTCGAGCTGGCGGGGGCCTCCGGCACCGTCGAGGCGCTGCGGATCGTCAATCCCCTGCCCGGTACCTGGCGGGTGCGGGCCGAGGCCCCCGAGGGGCACCGTTCCCTACCGGTCGGTCTCAGCGTGCTGTGGCAGGGCGAGTTGCGCGGCGCGATCACCATGGACCCGCCCTCGCCGCGTCCCGGCCGGGAGGTCGTGGTGACGATGCGCCTGCAGACCCGCGAGGGGTACGGGATCGACGACCCGCGGGACTACGCCGGCCTGCGGGTGGAGGGCGAGCTGACCGGCGACGGCTTCGACCCCGTGGAGCTGGACCTCGCCGACGACGGCGAGACCCCGGACCCCGTGGGCGGGGACGGCGCGTTCGCGGGCGTGGTGACGGTGCCGGAGAGCGCCGACGGCGTCCTGAGCGCCACCGCCACCCTCACGGTGCCGGGGTTGAACGCCGACACCCGCACCGAGAGCGGACGCGTCGCCCCCGTCTCGCCGACCGTGACCGCCACCCTCGCCCTGACCGGGGAGCGGACCCACCCCGGCGGGGTGATCGGCGGGACCCTGAGCGTGCGGAACACCGGGGACACCCCCCGGACGCTGCGCCTGTCCGTCACCGACGTGCAGGCGGGCCTGCTCACCGTGACCCCCGCCGAGATCGTGGTGGAGCCCGGCGAGGCGACGCGCCGGGAGGTGACCCTGGAGGTGGCGCCCGCGCCCCTCTTCGGGGACGACCTCACCGGGAAGGGACTGCGGCTGGAGGCCACCGTCGGGGTCCTTGACGCGGACGACGGGGACCGGGTCCTGGACCACCACATCCTGTCCGTACCGGTCACCCCCGAGCCCGGCCCCTGGGAGAGGTACCGCGGGCTCCTGGCGGGGGCGGGGGCGCTGCTCGCCGTCCTCGTCGGCGCGGTGGTGCTCCTGATGCGGCGACGCCGGACCGTCCGGGACCCGCACGGTCTGGTGCTCCGGCTGCTGGACGGGACCGGCGACGTCATCGGCGAGCACCGGATCACCTCCCGGGACGGGGGCTGGTACGGGTTCGACGTCGTTCGCTCCGGCGGTGCGCCGCGCATCGAGCGGCGTCGCGACGGGCGGTACGCGATCCGGCGCGACGCCGCCGGCTCGCCGGTGCTGCGCAAGCGGACCGACAGGGCCCGTTTCCCGGTGCCCCCCGGGGGAGGGGTGCCGCTCGGCGACGGAGTGAACCTCACCGCCGAGGCCGGCTCCCGGACCTCCGGGGGCCGCCGGCCCGACACACGTCCCGCCGTCCCGACCGGCGCGGCCACGGGACGGCCCGGAGCCCCCGACCCCGACCTGTGACCGCGCCCGGGAGGGCCGGCGCATCCCGGCCCTCCCGGGCGGGAGCCCCGCCCGGCGGCCCCCGACCGGCGGAACCACCACCGCCGCACGCACCGGCGACGGACGCGCCACGCGGGCACCGGACCCGCGCCATCACCACCACCATCACGGGGTCGGCGACCCGACCCCGGGGGGAGAAACCAGTGAAGATCTTCCAACCGATGCTGTTCGTCGGACTGGGCGGCACCGGCGGCCTGATCGGCGCCGAGCTGGAGAACCGACTCCGCGCGGAACTGTGCGGTCCGGACGGCACCGACCTCACCCGACTGAACGGCTACGCGCCCCACCAACTGCCCGGCTGTCTGCAGTTCGTGTACGCTGACTACAGCGAGACCGACTTGCAGCGTCTTCCCCGCTTCACGGTGGACGCCGCGCTGCGACCCGCCTACGCCTCCACCTCACGGGCGACCCACGACCTGCTGCCGAACTTCGACAGCTCACCGGAGGTGACCAGGACGCTGAGGGCGGGGCTGCGCGACGAGGTCGCCGGCTGGCTCCCGCCCCGCGAGGGGGAGCCGAGGATCACGCCGTTGCGCAACGGCGCGGGTCAGCTGCCCACCGTCGGGCGGGCCGCGCTCTTCGCCACGCTGCGGCACGGCCTCAACCCGATCCTGCAGCCCCTGCTCGACGCGATCGACACGATCGCCAGGTCCACCGGAGACCTGGGCGAACTCGGCGGCGGCCACACCACGGGATGCGACGTCTTCGTGGCGTTCTCCGTCGCCGGCGGGACCGGCGCCGGCATCTTCCTGGACTACCTGCACCTGATCGACCACGCCTTCCGGCTCCGCCACTTCGAGGGCGTCAAGATCTACCCCCTGGTCATGATGCCGTCGGCGTTCGCCGGGACCAACGGCGACGGACGGGAGATGGAGCTCAACGGCGCCCGGGCGCTCGTCGACCTGTTCCGCCTGGTGGACAGCCAGAACGCGCCGACGGAGAACGCCGAACTCGGCGACTCGGAGCACGGTGCCGGCGACGCCCTCCGCTATCCCGGTGCCACGACGATCCGGATGGGCACCGGGGCGTTGCCCACCGCCTTCCTGTTCAGCCCGACGGCCGGAATCCGCGCGGACGACCTGCGCCGCTCCATCGTCTCCCTGGTGATGTCCCTGATCGGCACCGAACTGGGGGCGGACGCCCCGGGCGGCCGGGAGACGACGGGCACCGACGACCACCAGACCTTCGCCGCGAACTTCATCAACCGCGGAGTGCACCGCGCCCTGCCCTCGGCCACGGGCATCGGCCGTCAGGGCGTCTCCACCAGTCTGGTCGCCTCCATGACCGTGCCGGTCGAGCCGCTGGCCGATCTGGTCGCCGGACGCCTGCTCTCACAGGCTGTGGGGGAACTGTCGGACCGGCAGCGCGCCGTTCCCGTCGACGAGGCCAGGGAGATGATCCGTCAACTCTTCGTCGACTCCCACATCGAGGACCTCTGGCACCGCCGACCGGAGGACCTGCCCGAGCCCGACCCGGTGCCGCGTGGTGCCAGGGCCGTCGAGCAGGCACTGCGGGAACGGCAGGAGGACATGGAGCGGGCGCTGCACAACCTCCGTGCCTCGCTCGACCGCGAGGTCCCCTCGATGGTCCACGGCTTCGCCCCCGGCCCGGCCGTGGAGAAACTCCTCGGGAAGGTGGACCCCTTCCAGGCCGAACGCGTCCTGCGGGGCGACCCCGGGAGCGCGAACGCCATCGTGCGTCTGGGGTTCCTCGGCATGTTGGAGAACCGGGCCGCCGAGCCCCCCGCCCCGCCGGACATCACCACCCAGCCCCCGACGATCCCCCGACTGCGGGGCGCGATGGCCGGGATGGCCCCGGTGCGCTGGGGCGACGACGACGTGCAGGCGACCCTGCGGGCACAGGACGAGTGGTACCGGTGGCGCGCCCGCGTCCTGTGGCACCGCGCCTGGTGGGAGCAGCGGCGCCGCTGGTCGCGGGCCGAGGGGGCCGTCGTCGACGTCCGGGGGCTGACGAGGGCCCTGCTGGAACGGGCGGAAGGGGAGCGGGGGACGGCCGCCCGCAAGAGCCGTGAGCTGTACGAGGACCGCACCGGCGTCTCGTACCTGCTGCCGCCCCAGCGCAACCTCGCGCACTTCTACGAGGACGTGGTCAAGAGGCTCGCCCGACAGGAGGGGGTCGAGGAGCACGAGGGCGAGGGCGTGCTCCTGCTCGCCATGGTCGACGGGAACGCCTGGCGCGACGCCCACGCCGCCGCCCGCCGCGACCCGAACGCCGCCGTGGCGAAGGTGAAGAGGATGGTGGAGAGCCGGCTCACCCGGCTCTTCGTCGAGAGCGGCGAGCACCGGGAGGAGCGCCCCCTGCTGCCGTCGATGGCCACCCTCCTGTCGGCGGCCGCGGGGGACGCGGAGAGCGACGGCAAGGTGACCCGGGAGGCGCTCGAGTTGTTCTCCCGCAAGCTGAGCGGGCTGCTCCCGGTCGGGTTCGTCCCCGAGGGGACCGGCCCCCTGCGGGTGCTGGTCACCTACCCCCGGGTCCGTTCCCGGGGCCGGGTGGAGGACCACCTGGGCAAGGTGCTGCGGCTGCCGGCCGGCGGGACGGTGACCTATCAGGGGGTGGACAGCGAGTCGATCACCGTCGTGCTCTTCCGCAGCGAGATGGGGCTGCTCCAGGTGCCCGAGGCCCGCACGCTGCTGCGGCGCTGGGCCAGGGCCCGGAAGGAGGAGCAGCCCCAGGACCTGCTCGCCTGGCGACAGCGGCTCGGCCACCGCGACCACTGGCTGGTGAGTTCCGAGGAGGACCGTCGCGTCATCCTGCACAACCTGCTGTGCTGCATGTGGAACGGCCAGGTGGAGGTGGTGGACGGCGATCCGGCCTCGCCGAGGCGGGTGCGGCTGCGCCTACACCCCGGACGGGCCCCCGACGCGCCGAGCGTGACGCTGCGTCCGGGGGAGTTCTCCGGCGGGGTGTCGAGCTGGGCCGACCTGCTGCGCACCTATGAGCGCTGGACCGTCGTGGACCACGAGCGCACCGTCGAGGACTACTGCCGCACGCTGATGGAGGTCCGCCCGGCGGCCCTGTCCGGCGGCACCGCCGAACCCGACCCCCTCTTCCTCGACCTGGTGGAGAAGATCGCCCCCCGACAGGTGGAACTCCTGGAACGGTACCGGCGGGAGTCCGGGGAGCGGACCGAACGCTGGATCGCACCGCTGTGGGAGTTCTGGACCCGGACGCTGCCGGACGCGCTGGACACCCCCTTCGGGCGGGAGGGCGCGATCCAGCCCACCCTGCGCACTCTCCTCGATCACGTGCGGGGGGAGTCGCTGTCGGGCCCGCTCGCGGAGCCCTTCCGCGCGCCGGTCGCCCCCGACGACGACGAGGACGATTGGGGCACCGCGCCGCGGACCGGAGGCTTCCCGGGCCGGGCCGAACCCCACCCGGGGGACCGTGACCGTCCCCACGGGAACGGCTTTGGGGACTTCCCCGGGGACTCCCCCGCCGCCGGGGCCGACCGGTGGGACTCCCCCGTCGGATTCTCCTCCGGATCCCCCTCGGGGTCTCCTTCCGGTGACGACCACCGCGCCCCCGGCACCGGCGGTGATCGGTGATGAGGACCGTCCCCACCGTCGGCTCCGTCATCCCCCTGGACCTGCGCTCCGATGGAGAACGGCTGCTCGACCACGCCGCGCTGCGGGCCGAGATCGACCGCCGATCGGCGCCGGACGACCCCTCGGACACCGGTGACACCGCCTTCCTGGTCGTGGACACCCCGGAGGGCCTGTCGGCGCACCGGCGGCAGTACGAGGTGATCGCCACCCACCCGGAGGCCGAGGAGGTCCGGATCCTCGTCCTCGTCGTCGGGGAGGCCCCCACCGGGCGGGGGGCCGGGGAGGAGCGTCGGCGGGACCGGTTGGTCCGCCCGTCCGTCCTGCGGTCCCCCGGCATCGCCCTGGTGTGGGCGGACGACCTGCAGGCCGGTCGCACCCCGCGGGAGCGGGGCGCCCCCGACGACCCGGGGGCGCTGGCCGTCCTCGTGGACCTGCTCTCGATCCCCGACGTGTTCGCCGAGGTGTTGGACGCGCTCGCCGCCACGCCCGACGGGGTCGCCTCGCCGGGCGTGCGCCTGGTCGAGCAGGACGTCTCCCCCGAGGTGCGCGAGCGGGCCTGGCGCGATGCCCTCGTGCGCTTCGCCGGCGAGGAGGACGACGGCGCACCGGGCGCGGGGGGATCCCCGTGGGAGGGCGTCGAACCACCCTCCTCCCTGCGGGACCTGATGACCCGCCGGGTGGGCGGGGAGGGGACGCACCGGGAACCGGGCGGCCGGGCCGACACCCTGTATCGCGCCTGTCGGGAGGCGCTCGACGTGATGGAGGAGGATCTGGAGGCGGCGCGCTTGCTCTCCGCCCTGTGGCGGAGCACGGGCCCCCGGGCGCCGGAGGAGAACCGGGAGCGGGCCGACGAGGCACTGGCCGGGTACCGGGACCTCGCCGACCGGGCCCGTCGGGAGAGCCTCGACGTGGAGTCCTCACCGGCCGCGGCGGGCACCCGGCTGCACCTCCTCGGGGTGCGGGTTCCCCCGGCCGAGGGGGTGGGGGACCGGGCGGGGGAGGCGCTCCGGGACTTCACCGAACGGCTCCTGGAGCGGGGGACTCCCCTTCGCACGGTCGCCCGGTGCCTCACCGTGCTGGCCGGACGGATGGACCCGGTGCCCGCTGGCGACCCGTCGCCCGACCGGGCCGCCCGGTCGGGCGACGGGTCGGGCCACGATCCGGCGGCGGCCGCCCCGGCCCCCGTCGCCCCGGTGATGATCGGCGGCGGTGCCCTCGGCGGGTTCCTCGGCGCGCTGTGGCACGGTCCGTACGCGCCGCTCGCCGTCCTGCTCCCGCTGCTGTTCGCGATCGCCGTGCTGGCCGGCGTCCGCGCCTCCCGGAACCTCGGGGGGGCGGGGGACACGACCCGCCGGTTCGCGCGGTGCGCCCCGGTCGCGATCGCCGCCGCCTTCCTCGGGGCGGCCGGCGGTGTGGCGGTGGCGCACCCGCTCCGGCCCCCGCTCGGGTGGGGGGCCCTCGCCGCGGTGGTGGGGGGCGTGACGATGGTGCTGGTGGTGCGGCGCTGGTGGCGGGCGATGGTCGCCTCCTCCGGCGCGCACGCGGGGATCGCCCGGCTGCGCCGGGAACTGGAGGACACCGACGCCGGGGTCGCCGGGGTCGCGCGGGAGTGCTGGGCCGTCGGGGAACGGCTGGACTGTGCCGACGCCGCCCGGGCGGTCGCCGGGATGCTGCTGGCCACGGCCTCGGCGGCGGCGCGGGAGGCCCGGCCGCCGCGCCCGTCCCCGGTCCGGCTGGCCCGGGGAGCGGCGGAGGGGAACGGATCGTCGCCCGTCGTCTCGTGGTTCCCCCCGGAGCCGGGCGGGGACCCGGCGGAGGAGGACTGGGCCGCGCAGGGCTGGTCGACACACGAGTGGGAGGCCCCGGGGCGGGGAGAGCGGGGGTGGGGGGAACGGCACCGGTTCAACGGGGACCCCGCCGCCCTCGGGGACGAGCCGCCGGGAGTCCGGTGGGGGGAGACTCCCACGGAGGCGTGGACGCCGTCCGGGGACCCCGGCCTCCCCGGGCCCCGGGACCGTCCCGACCCCGATGGCCCCGGTGGCCCCGGCGACCGGGAAGCCGCGACAGACCCCCCGGGGGACCGGGGGGCCGGCACCCCGCACTGGCTCGACCGGGAGGCGGGGGAGGGCGGCCCGGACCTGGTCTCCGCGCTCGGTGACGACCTGCGACAAGCGGTTCTCCTCGCCCTGGCCCCCCACTGGGGCGCCGTCGTGCGCGGCAGCGCCGGCGCGGTCGCCGTCCGGAGCACGGAGGAGCGGGTCCGGGAGTTGCTGGCACGGGCCCGCCGGCATCTGCGCCACAACGGCGTGGTGGTGCCGCCGCCGTTCGGATCCCCGCACCGGGCGCGTCCCGCCTCGGCCCGCCTGCTGGGCACCGACCCGGGAA
Organism: Streptomyces sp. ST2-7A; assembly: GCF_021390475.1. Lineage (GTDB taxonomy): Bacteria > Actinomycetota > Actinomycetes > Streptomycetales > Streptomycetaceae > Streptomyces. The sequence goes on along the minus strand of NZ_JAJUWS010000033.1, from coordinate 28,815 downwards.
GGGTCGCCGACGTGGTGGGGGCCGAGGCGGACCGTCGGGCCGTCGTCCAGCTCTCCTCCCCGGAGCAGCTGTCCTCGCTCGGCCGGGACCCCTCGGCGGCGGTGTGGATCAGGTTCGCCCCACGGGCGATGCGCGAGGAGTTCGCCGGCACCACGGCCGGGGGCACCGCGCTCCCCGGTGACCTCCTGTGGACCTCCTCGGGGCGTTACGCGGGCATCCTGCGTCTCACCCCCCTGCGGCTCGGCACGGTCGTCACCGTGCAGAGCCGTGAGGACGAGGACACCGGGGCCCACCCGCTCGGCGACCTCCCCGGCACCGGTCGCACCGGTCCGGACGGTCGGTGGGACGGTGGGGACCTGTGACGACCACACCCCACCGCCCGTCGGCCGGACGGGAGGTCGAGCCGGGGACCCCCCTCGCCTTCACCGACCCCGCCGGCCGGCGCCGGGTCACCACCGCCCGGATCGGCCCGGAGCGGCTCCGGGACCCCTCGCTGCCCCACCTGGTGGGCCCGGTCCTGCTCGGGGAGGGGAGGCAACGCTGCCTCCGGGTGCGGCCGGTCCCCGAACGGGCGTCCGACTCGGCGACGCGGGCCCTGCTGGACACGGAGATCCGCGCCGCCCTCGGATTGCACGGGGCGCTCGCCGGCACGGAGCACGCCGCTCTTTTCCCGGAACCGCTCGGCCACGAGACGGACACCGGCGAACCCTTCCTGCTGTACGCCCCGCCCCGGGGCACGCTCCTGTCGGTCACCCGGGTGATGTCCGCGACCGATCAACGAGCCCTGGCCCGGGGACTGGTGTCCGCCCTGTGTGTCCTGGAGGATCTCTCGCTGGTTCTGCGCGGGATCTCCCCCGCGACGGTCTTCTGGGACGGCTCGTCGGTCCAGCTCTGGGGACTGGAGGGCGCGGAGACCGTCGGCCGCCCCCGGAGTCCGTGGGGCCGGAAGCCCTACCGTTCCCCCGAACAGGGTGCCGGGCGGGGGCTCGTCGAGGTCGGGGACATGGTCTGGAGCGCCGCCCGGGTGCTCTACCGGATGGCGTCGGGTCGACCGGGCCCCCCGGACGGACCCCCTCCCGACCTCGCCGAGTACCGGGTGCTCGACGGGATGCTGCGGGGCGCCTTCGCGCCCCTGGCGGCGGACCGCCCCACTCCGACGGAACTGCTCGACCGCCTGTTCCCCGGAGCCGGCCGGAGACCGGTCCGCCCCCCGGGGGACGGCGGGGCGCCCCACCCCCACCGGCAGGCGTTCGAGGAGACGCTGCGGCTCAAACGGCGGGTCGCCTCCACCTCACCCCCGCGACCGCCGGAGGGGGAGGACGGCGGGGCCCCGGGGGAGTCGACCGGGGAGGTGCTCTGCCCCCACTGCCTGCGGACCATCCGGTTCGATCCGCACGCGCTGTTCGTCACCGACAGCAGAAAGCAGTACCAACCCCTGGACCCGGCCGAGTTGGACAACGTCCTGAGCCGGGAGGACATCCTGCGGGGCGCGGTGCAACGGTGCTCGGCCGATCCCCGCTCCCCCGAACACTTCATCGCCGTGCCCCACCTGGTGCACGGCCGGCCCTTGACGGTGGCGATGGTCGGGGCGTCCGCCAGCGGCAAGAGCCACCTGCTGACCCGGATTATCGCGGAGATCATCGACGGCGGCCTCGAACCCCACGGTCTCACCTGGCGGTCGGTCAACCCGGAACAGCACGCGCGGTTCGTGCGCGATCGGGTGCAGCCGCTGCGCGCCGGACGGGTGCTGGGACACACCGAGACGATGAACGGGTTCGCCCGTTTCGAGGAGGCCCTGCTGATCACCGACGCCGGGGGGAGGACCCGGCCGGTCGCCTTCTTCGACCTGGCCGGTGAGGACCTCGTGCGGACCGACGGGGCCCTGCGGTTCCTGCTCGGGGTCGACGCCATGATCTTCGTCGTGGACCCGCTGTCGGCCCTGCCCCTGCCCCACCTGGACCACCTGCGGAAACCGATGAACCTGGAAGTGAACCCGAACGGGGACCCGGCCTTCGCCACCGTCCTGGACCGACTTCCCCGGAACGGCCCGTACAGCGACATCACGGCGGCGATGGTGGTCGGCAAGGCGGACCTCCTGCGATTCCACCCACCCGTCGACCGGTGGTGGGCAGAACCGGAGCCCACCGGCCTGGACCCCGACCTGATCCGGGAGGAGAGCGGGGACGTGTACGGCTTCCTGCGCCGACACGCCGGCCAGGCGTGGCTGAGTCCCTTCGACACGATCCGCCGCTGCACCCTGCACGTCGCCTCCGCGACCGGGGCCCGGGACGACGCCGGACGGTACCCGGCCGGCGCCGAGGCCCGCAGGGTCCTGGGGCCGTTGGTCTCACTGCTGGCGATGAACGGTCTGATCCCGCTGCCGAGCGGGGCGGATGTCCTCGGCGGCGGAACGGAACCCGCGGGGGGAGGGGAGCCGCGATGAGCGACACCCATCGATCGAAACGGCCGGAGTCCTCCGGGCAGCCGGGCCGTCCCGGGCCCCCGGGAGGTGCGGACAACCGGCCGGCGGGCGGACGGCCGGTGGCCGGTGGGGGCGCCGTGGATCAGGTCCTGTTCCGGTGGGGGGGCAACCACGGCATCCCGCGCACCGGCATGGGACCGGTCGCGGCCTCCTGCTCCAGGGAAGCTGCCGAGCGCCTCGGGGCGCACATCTCACCCCTGCTCTGGGTCCCGGACAACCACGAGGGGCGCCGGAGTTTCGTGCGCATCACGACCCCGGAGGGGAACGTGGCGCTCATCGCCCGACGGCCCCACACGGACGGTGCCGGTCGCCCCAGTACCGAGAGCCTGGTGCTCACGGGATCGGCGGACGTCCTGACCACGCCGGTGTGCCTGGGCCTCACCCGGCGCCTCGCGAGAACCCCGGTGGACGCCGAGGGCGGGGGGTGGGGGGCGTTACCGCTACTGTCCGCCGACCGGGTCATCGCGTTCGGGAGCACGTTCCGGGAGGACTTGTCCGCCGAACTGCACCGGGTCGGGGACGCCCTGGCGGCGGTCACCGCCACCTGGCTGCGCGACCCGGCGCGACGGGTGTCGCTGCTCGTCGACGACTCCCGCTCCCTCCTGCCCGACCACGAGTCGGTCCCCGTCCTGTACCTCGGGCTGCACCTTCTCTTCGGCACCTGGAGGGGCAGACCGTGGACGTTCGCCACCCACGACACGACCGACACCCACCCCCTGGACCTGACCTGCGTACCGCGCTGGGAGGCGGGGCAGGGTGGAGCCGACGCGCCGGCCAGGCTTGACGGCGCCCAACCGCCCGGGAACGGCTCCGAGCACGAGTCGGCCCGCCGGTTGGTGGAGGAGATGCTGCGGAACGTCGGCAAACGGTCGGCGACGCCCGCGCTGGACACGTGGCTGCCCCGGTCCACCGACATGGGATGGCCCGATCGGTGCGAATGGTTGGAGCGGCGGCTCCGGGGTGGTGCGCGGGGGGACGCCCGGCCGATCCGTCGCTCCCCGGCGGAGCAGGAACCCGTTCCGCCGGAGGGGCGGGCCACGCCGCGACGGGCCGACGGGGCGGGATACACCGGTCCCGGCCCCTCGCGCGCGGACACCCCGGGCCCCGGCGCCGCCCCCACCCGTCACCGTGCCGGTGAGCCCCCGGCGCGTCCCCGACCCGATCACGCGGGGCGCCACGCCGGTTGGGACGCCCCTGCGTCCCACCTCCCGGGCGGCTCGACCGTGTACGACGGGCGTGCCCCGCACGCCCCGTACGAGGGGCACGCCCCCCACGACCGGGCCGACCCGCACGACCCCGAGGACCGGGCCGACCGCCTGCACCTGGAGGAACTCGGGCGGGCCCACGACATGTCCCGGCAGGAGGTGAACGAGCGGCTCGACCGGCTGGCCGACGCGACGCGGGCGGAGATCCGGGGCCCGCGGGCGCGGCACGAGGTGTGCGGACAAGTGCTCCGCCTGCTCCCCCGCCTGCTGGAGGGCGCCGGGGACGGCCACGAGCGGTGGGGCCGTGGGGAGGAGGACATCCGCCGGCTGGCCGACCTGTTCACCCGGACCGTCGCCCCCCTGGCCCGGGACGACCGGTACCGCCACGACCTGGACGTGCTGTTCCGCGCCGCGCTCGACGCGCCGGACCACGTGGCGGACCCCTGGCTCCGCCACGCCGTGCTGGAACCGGTCACCGGCCGTCCTCCCGACCTTCCCCCCGAGGCGTGGCGACGGGTCGTCCGCCACCTGGCCGACCGGCCCGTCCGGCGGACCCCCGACCTCCCCCGACAACCACCCGCGCCCCCACCCCCGTCACCTTCGCCACTCCCGTCACCCCCGTCACCTATGCCGACGACCGGTGGGAGACCGTCGGAGGCGGGGGAAACCGGGGCCCGCCCCCGGGTGGATCCGGCCTGGTTGGTGTTGGGGGGCGGGGGCGCGGCGATCCTGGCCATCGTCGTCCTCATCGTCCTCATCGCCTCCCTTCGGTGAGGGGAGCCCTCGGGCCCGGATCCGGCGCCCCGTCTCGATTTCCCGGAGTGGGACGGGCGGGGCGGGGAACCAGGGGTGGACCGGGCGTGCGGCGGGCGCGCGCCGGGACCACCGAGGAGGGAGCGGGGCATGGACGCCGAGGTGATCGTGGTGGGAGCCGGACCCGTCGGGCTGCTGCTCGCCGGGGACCTGGCGGCGGCCGGGCGGTCCGTGGTGCTGCTGGAACGCCGTCCGCCCGGGCTCTCCAACCTCACCCGGGCCCTGGCCGTGCACGCCCGCACCCTGGAGTACCTCGACGCGCGCGGCCTCGCCGACGACCTGATCGACCGGGGTCGGCGGGTGGCCCGGCCGCGCGGGATCGCCGGCGTCGAACTCGACCTCACCGGGCTGCGCACCCGGTTCCCGTTTCTGTTGGTCACCCCGCAGTACGAGGTCGAGCGACTGCTGGAGCGCCGGGCGCGGAAGGCCGGCGCGGACATCCGGTACGGCACCGAGGCGATCGGGGTGGAGCAGTGGGAGGCGGCGGTGACGGTGCGGGTGCGCCGTGCCGGCTCGTCCGGGGCCGGCGGGGACGGGAACGCCGGCGGGGGGACGGGGGATGCCCTGCGTGCCCGCTGGGTGGTGGGCACCGACGGCCACCGCAGCACCGTCCGCGAGGCGGTCGGCCTGCCGTTCCCCGGGCAGACCTTCCCCGCCTCCCTCGTCCTGGCCGACGTCCGGCTCGCAGGCCCGCCGCAGGGACCGGTGAGGGCGGACGCCCGTGACAACGCCTTCGCCCTCATCGCCTCCTTCGGCGACGGCCGGTACCGCGTCGTCGGCTGGGACCCGCGCAACGAGGTCCCGGAGGACACCCCCGTCGACCTCGACGAACTCCGGGAGATCACCCGCCGCGTGCTGGGCACCGACTTCGGCATGCGCGACGCGCAGTGGCTCTCCCGACTGCGCAGCGAGGAACGGCAGGTGCCGACCTACCGCGTGGGGCGGGTCTTCCTCGCCGGGGACGCGGCGCACGTGCACTCCCCGGCCGGCGGCCAGGGCATGAACACCGGGCTCCAGGACGCGGGCAACCTCTCCTGGAAGCTCGTCGCCGCGCTGGAGGGCCGTCCCGGAGCCGGGGACCTGCTGGACACCTACCACGCCGAACGGCACCCGATCGGCGCGTTGGCGCTGCGCAGCAGCGGTGCGCTGCTGCGCGCGGCCGTGCTCCGCCCGGCGCCGGCCCGGGCCGTGCGCGACCTCGCCGTCCGACTGTTCGCCGACACCCCGGCGCTGCGCGACCGAGGGCTGGGCCAGGTCACCGGCATCGGGCTCGGCTACCGAGCCGAGCGCGGGGCGCACCCGCTCGTCGGCCGCCAGGCCCCCGACCTCGCGTTGGCCGACGGTTTCCCGGGCGGTGCCCCCGGCGGGCCGTCGGACACCGGACGGGCCCCGTCGCGGCTGTACGGGGTGCTGCGGGCCGGCCGGTTCGTGCTGGTCACACCGGCGGGGGAGCCCTCACCGTTCGCCGGCACGCCGGACGCGGACCGGGTGTGGCACGTCCGGTGGGCCAACCCCGACCGACGCACCGCCCTGCTGATCCGCCCCGACGCCCACATCGCCGGCGCCACGGAGGCCCGCGACCCGGCCCGCCGGGCGGAGGACCTGCGCGCCGCCCTCGCCCGCCGCGGCGGCGCGGGGTGAGGGAGTGCGGAATTCACCTGATGAGGTGATCCACCTGGTGGCGTCGCCCCTGCCCGTCGGCCCGTCCTGAAGGGGTGGGCGCCCGAGGAAATGGCGGAAGGGGAAAAATGGCGGAAGGGGAAAGAAGGAAGGGGCGGTGGCCGCATGACGGCGAGTGCCCCTTCAAGTCCGATGCCGGGACCATACCGACTCTTCCGGGTCGCGGGGCACGATGTGGTGATCACCCGGAGCGTTGGGATGGTGTCACCCTGGGCGCCCGCCCCCGGGCGGGGTGTCGGGGCGTCGGTGTCGGGGCAGCCTTACCGGGTGCGGTGGGCCTCCGGCCCACCCCCGATCCCGGAGGTTCGCATGACACGCAAGTGGCTCGGGAGATTATCGACCTCGGTGGTCGCCGTGGCGGTGTTCGCCGGCGGCGGCGCGATGCTGGCCGGTCCCGCGACCGCCGCCCCGGCGGGCGGCACGGCCTCCGGGGCGGTCGGCGAGACCGCGTCGTTCGGCTGGCAGGTGGTGGATTACTTCTTCTACACCGGCTCCTCCGGCGTGGCGCAGCGGGAGTGCATGGCACGGGGGGAGAGTGGCGTCGCCAACGGCTCCTGGTCCCGATTCCGCTGTTTCAACGACGGTGTCGGGACGATTCGCCTGGAGGCGTGGATCAACTGACCCGGTCGTGGGTGCCCCACGCCCCCGGGCGGCCGTTCCTCCACACGGCCGCCCGGGGGCGTCGGTGCGACCCGGGAGACTTCCGGATGTCCCGCCGCGAGGAGCGCGGCGGCACGGAGGGGAGTGCGGTGTGCGGGCGGTGGAGGTGGCCGGACGGGTCACCGGGCGGGATCTGTGGGACGGGATGCGGGCCCGCAGGGGCATGCGTGCCCTGCGGTGGGGTCTCGCCGTGGTGTTGGTGATCGCGGGTGGGTGCGTGGTGGCCGCGTGGCTTCTCCCGGATCGGGAGTGGGCGCGGTACGCCGGCCTTCTCGGCGCCGGCCCCCTGATCGGAGGCGTGATGGGGTGGGCGGCGGACCGCCTGAGGCTGCGGCGGCTGGACGCCCGGGCGGCGGCACGCGGCGAGTGCCGCGTCCGTATCCACGACGCCGGAATCGAGGCGGGCGACGCGCTCTCGACGTTCACGACGGGCTGGGAGGCTTTCCCCACCGGGCGGAGACGGGGCGCTGTCTCGTGCTGCTCGGCTCCCGGGGGATCTCCGCGCCCGTGATGGTGCTCTCCAAACGGCTGTTCGCCTCCCCGGAGGAGATCGAGGAGGCACGGCTGCTGGTGGCCCGGCACACCACGCCGCTGACGAGGTCCTCCCGGGGGTGAGCTGGCACCCACCGCCGGGCCCCGGCCCTCTCGTCGGGGAGGGCGGGGCCGGGCGGTCGGGACTCAGGCCATGCGGCCCAGCGGGGCGAGGGCGTCGAGTTCGGCGCGGACCTCCCCGGGCAGTTCGAGGTCGAGGGCGTCCATCGCCTCGTCCAACTGCTCGAGTCGGCTGACGCCGAGCACCGGCATCACCGGCCGCTGTCCGCCGACCATCCAGGCCAGCGCAACCTGGTTGGCGGTGACGCCCATCCGGTCGGCGAGTTCCCGCAACAGGCGCAGGCGACGCTCGTTCGTCCCGTCGCGGTACTCCGGGGAGAGCTGCCGGTCGGGACGGGTCAACGCGCCCTGGAGCAGCGGCGAGTACCCCTGGAGGACACCGTCGTGCTCCGCCGCCCACGCCACGAGGTCACGGTCCAGGGGGCGCTGCGGGGCGATGTTGTGACCGGGGTCCGGCCACAGGTAGGAGTGGCGCATCTGCACCACGCGCGGCGCGGCCAGGGAGTCGTCCGCCGCCGCCAGGGCCTCGGCCTCCCGCATCCGCGCGGCGTCGGTGTTGCTGGCGCCGATCACGCCGACCCGGCCCGAGCGGACCGCCTCGGAGAGGGCCCCCAGGGTGTCGGCGAGCGGGACCGACGGATCGTCGGCGTGGGTGAGGTACAGGTCGATGGACGAACACCCGAGTCGTTCGGCGCTCAGGTCGAGCTGTCGGCGGATCACGTCCGGACCCAGGCCCTCGGCCGACTCCGGGAAGGGTCCGTCCAGCGGGTCGGGCAGGCAACCCACCTTGCTGGTGATCAGCACGTCGTCGCGGGCGCCGCGTTCGGCCATCCAGCGGCCGATGAGCAGCTCGGACTCCTCGCCGGTACCGTCCGGTGCCCAGAAGGCGTAGCAGTTGGCGGTGTCCAGGACCCGTCCACCGCGCTCGACCCAGCGGTCGAGGAGGGCGAAGGAGGTCTTCTCGTCCACGGTGGTGCCGAAGTACATCGTGCCGAGCGCGGCCCGCTCGCCGCGCAGTCGTTCCAGGACGGTGGTGCCGTACGGGGTGGTGAGCACGGGGGTGTCCCTTTCGTGGTTCGGGTGTTCGTGAGGTGTGGTTCGTGGTTCGGGCGTTGGCCCGTCGGGCGTTCAGCGGCTCGAACGGTCGCGGGTCCGGTGTGCGACGGTCGGTGGTCTCCGGTTCGGGGTCGGGTTCGGCGGTCCGACCCGCGGGCGGCGCGTCCCGGGGGAGGTCCCGGGGGACGCGCCGACCTCCGGGTGATCGACGGCCGCCGGCCGCCGGTCCCCGGGGGACGGTGGGCGGCGGCCGACGATAGTCCCGTAGCCGAAGGCGAGGACATCGGCCGCGGCGAGAACCAGCCGGCTGGCCGCCGCGGCCGCCGCGGCCTCCGGGACGGGGAGCAACGGCACCAACGCGACGGCGAGCAGGGCCTCCCGCACCCCGATGCCGTCCGGCAGGATCACCACCAGGCTCGCCAGGGCGGTGGCCAGGGCGAACCCGCCCACGCAGGGGATCAGCGCCGCCATCGGGTCGGCGCCCAGCGCGACGACCAGCACCCACAGGTGGAGACCGGTGATCACCCAGGACACCGCGCACAGCCACACCGAACGGCGCAGCACGCCGGCCGGAACCTCGGCGAGCCGCCGGCCCAGCGCGGGCAGCCTGCGGGCCAGGCGCATCGCGGCGCCCAGCAGCCACGGCATGGCGAGCAGCACGAGGACGGCCGCGCCCGCGGAGGCGAGCGCGGCGCCGCCGCCGTACAGCAACCCCAGCAGCGTCGGGGCGCCGAGGGCGGCGCCGGTGGCCAGGGCGACCGCGCCGTAGAGGCCGAAGGCGGCGGTGAAGTGCAGGACCGTGATGCCCGAGGAGGCGGCCAGGCGGACCTGGAGCACGATGGACCACATCACACCCGGCACGTACTTGCCCAGACTTCCCGCCGCGAAGAGCTGGACGGCGCTCAGCCGCGTCATCGGCCCGGAGAGGGACTGGAGGGGCTCGCGCCAGGACAGCGCGGTCAGCCACAGGCCGACCAGGGCGGGCAGCAGGGCGAGCGGCAGCACGGGCCCGAGCCGGCCGACCGCCGCCTCGGCCGCCGCCCGGTCGGCGGCCAGGGAGTGGGCCAGGAAACCGGCGCACGCCACCACCAACAGCACGGTCAGGGTGTGCCGGACGAGGGGGCGGCGCAGGGCCGCGCGGAGCGCGTCGAGGCAGCGGCCGGCCGGGGTTCGGCCCGCTAGGACCCGACCGGTCGGCGGGGCCGGGCCGGGTCGCGGTCCCGGGGGCCCGCCGGCCCCCGGTTCCGGTTCCGTGCCCGGAACCGGAACCGCGACGGCGGGGCCGCCGGGCCGGGTCGATCCCGCCGCCGTGCGCGGGTCGCTCACCTCCCCTCCCCGGCCGGGGAGGCGGCCCCCGGGTTCCGGTACCGCCGCCGGAAGGCCGGGGACAGGGCCCATCGCCCGACCCCCACCAGGGCGGCGGCACCGGTGGTGACGTGGGTCATCAGGTGCAGCGCCGCCATCGCGGGGAGCGCGCGCGTTCCGGCCCGGTCCCGGATCAGCCGCAGCATCCCGCGTTCCGCGACGGTGAAGAGGCCGAGTCCGACGCCGGCCACCGCCGCCCCCGCCCGGGGGCGGCGGGCCGCGCCGAGGAGCCCCGCGCCGATCAGGGCGGTGCCGGTGACGGCGAGCGGCTGGTGGGCGGTGTCGGAGAGTCCGGGACGGGCGCGCTCCCGGTCGGCGAAGAGCGCCACCAGCGGCACCGAGCGCCGGTACTGCTTGCGCAGCAGCACGCCGAGGCGGTCGTCGTCGTCGTGGCGGCCCACGATGCGCGGATCCAGGACGACCCGGGCCAGCGGGGCCAGCCGGGCGCCGTACTCGACGTCCTCGGTGTCCCGCAGGGTCTCGTCCAGCGGTCCCGCCCGTTCGTACGTCTCCCGGGGCATCGCGCCGATGGAGAAGTAGGCGGCCCGCACGTCGCCGGCGGTGCGCCGGCGCCAGTGGTGGCCGTGGAGCACCTTGTACCGCTCCACCCATCCGTCGTCGATCAGCGGCACGTCGTCGTAGTTGCCGCAGACGAAGCCGATGTCGGGGTCGGATTCCAGCAGGTCGACGGCGCGTTCGACGGCGTCGGGGCGCAGCGCGATGTCGGAGTCCAGGAAGAAGAGGATGGAGCCCTTGCTGTGCCGCACGCCGGTGTTGCGGGCGGCGGAGACGCCGGCGTTGGAGGTGCGCACCAGAGTGCAGGGGAACTCCTCGGCGATGCGCGGGGAGTTGTCGGTGCTGCCGTCGTCCACGACCACGATCTCGACGCGCGGGTAGCTCTGTTCGGCGACGGCCCGCAGGCACAGCGGCAGGGTCCGCGCGTAGTTGTGGTTGGGGATGATGACGGAGACGAGGGGGCGCTCGGCCGGGTCGGTGCCCGGGCGCGGCTCCCCGACGGGCGCGGGGGTGTGCCCGGTGGGGGGTTCGCCCACCTGCTCGGCGACCCGGTCGATGGCGTGTTCGGTGGCGGGGTTCACGGCGGGGTACCTCACAGGAGTCGTCCGACGGTCAGACACAGCAGCCACAGCACGGCGTTGATCACCAGCGGCCGGTCCCGCAGCACGTCCCGCCCCGGTTCGCCGCCGCCGCGTTCCACGGTCACCAGCTGGAGGTAGCGGCACAGGGCGAAGACGGTGAACGGAACGGTGACCACGGCCAGGGCGGCGGAGTTGGGATGGTCCAGCGAGAGCACGTGCAGCTCGTAGCCGATGAGCGAGGCGGTCACCAGGACGACCATCAGCTGGTCGAGCAGCGGCAGGGAGTATCCGGCGAGCGCGGGTCGGTGGACGGTGCCCCGGCCGTCCCGGTGCGCCGCAGCCAGCTCGTGGCGCCGTTTGCCCAGGGAGAGCAGCAGGCAGGCGCAGTACACGCAGATGAGCAGGGCCGGATCGAGGGGGGCGGCGACCGCGAGGCAACCCGCCACCGCGCGCAGCAAGAACCCGGCGGCCACGACGCTGATGTCCACCAGCGAGTGGTGCTTGAGCGCCAGGCAGTACAGCAGGTTCAGCGCGAGGTAGCCGGCGACCGCGTACCGGGCGCCCACCGGCAGCAGGGTGGCGGCGACCGCGAGCACCGCCAGGCACGCGGCGCCCAGGGCCAGGGCCCCGCCGGGTCCGATCCGACCGTCGGCCAGCGGGCGCCGGCGTTTGCGCGGGTGGGCCCGGTCCCGGTGCCGGTCCATCCAGTCGTTGAGCACGTAGACGGAGGCCGAGGCGGCGATGAAGGCGATCAGCGCCGCGAGGGCCTGTCCCGGTCGCTCCGACAGTGTCGCCGGGGCCACCGCCAGGGGGGCGAGGAGCACGAAGACGTTCTTCACCCACTGGCGGGGGCGCAGCAGCTCCACCCCGGCCGGCAGCCGGGAGCGTCGGGCGGGTGCCGGGGGTGGCGCCGGGGGGCGGGGCCGGGTGCCCCCCGACCGCCCGGCGGGGTACGGGGTGGGGCCCCGCCCGCTTCGGGGTGGATTCGACGGCACGGGGTTCGTCGCCGGCGACGCGGTCCAACCGGTGACGCCGGCTCTTTCGCCCGTGCCGGCCGTCTCCTCCGTCACGGCGGTGTCCTCCGCCACGACCGGCCGGGTTCGGAGGGCCGATCCGCCGCCGCTCGGGGCGTGGTGGTCCACCACGCCCGTCTCGCCCGGGGGCCTCACAGCAGTGCTTTCGTGTCGCTGGGCAACAGGCTCCGGTACGCCTCTTCGTGGGCGTCGAGGAAGGCGTCCCCGCCGAACAGCTTCGTGGCGAGTTCGCTGCCCTCCCGGCGGGCCTCGGCCGGCAGCGCCGCCATCTCCAGCAGCGCCTCGCGCAGGGCGGTGGGGTCGCGCGGAGGGATCAGCCGGCCGAAGCCGGTGACCTCGACGGGGTAGCGGGAGCCGGGCAGGTCGGTGGTGACCGACGGGGTGCCCGACATCATGGCCTCCACCTGCACGATGCCGAAGGACTCGGAGACGGAGGGGAGCGCGAACACGTCGATGGAGGCGTAGAAGTCCCGGACCCGTTCGCCGCGCAGCAGGCCGGTGAAGCGGATGCGCGGGTCGTCCCCGGCCTCGCGCCGCAGCTGCTCGATGTTGCTGCCGCCCGCGACGGTGGTGTGGTCGCCGGCGATCAGCAGCCGGGCGGCGGGGTCGTCGAGGCCGCGGAAGGCGCGGATGAGGTACTCGATGCCCTTGTCGACGGTGATCCGGCCCATGAAGCCGATGTGCAGCCCCTCGCCCTCCCGCATCCGGGGGGTGCCGCCGTTGCGGTCCACGCAGGGGGAGGGGATGGGGCGCAGTTCGCGGCGCCGGATGGTCGGCCAGATCCGCGAACCACGGGCCTGGTCCTCGCTGTTGGTGATGACCAGGTCGGCGCGGCGGATCGCGGCCCGGCACGACTCGTCGACCATTCGCATCCCGAAGCGGTTCACGAGGCCGTCCGGCAGGAAGGCGTCGATGTGGTAGGTCACCACGAGCCGTGCCTTCCGCCGCAGGGCCGCGACGAAGGCCGCCTCGGGGTTGGGCAGGTGGATGTGAAGGATGTCCGAGCGGGCGGCCAGCCGTCCGGCGAGGAGGGGGAGACGGGGGGCGATGAAACCCCGGCTGACCCGGGCCAGCACGGGGGCGCGGAAGACGTGGACGCCGTTGATGACCTCGTACTCCGGCAGGACCGGGTCGTGTTGGGCGCAGACGACGGCGACGTCCCAGCCGCGGGCGGCCATGCCCTCGGCGGTGAGGCGGGCCGCCTCGGTGAGGCCGCTGACGTAGGGGGCGTAGTAGTCCAGCATCACCGTCACGTGGAACCTGTCGGGTTGCGTCATGGTGTGTCCCTCTCGTGGGTGTGAGTCGGGTGGCGCGGACGGGTTTCGGGCAGGGCGGAGCGGTGGTGTGGTGCGGTGTTTCCGGTGACCGGCGACCGGCGACCGGCGTCGGGGCGCTTGGGAGGTGCCGGGGCGCGCGGGGCCCGGTCAGGGGACGAGCAGCCGGATCTCCTGGGCGCTGTGGTCGGAGAATTCGGCGCCCCCGCCGAAGCGGTATCCGGTGACCGGGATGTCCCCGGAGGTGAAGAGCCAGTCCAGCCGCCACAGGCGGGGCAGGGGGTAGTCGGCGGTCGGCCAGGAGGTGGCGGGCGCCGGGCCCCGCTCGGGGGTGTGCGTCCGGACGTCGGGACCGAGGTCGATCAGGCTGCCCATCCAGGGGGAGTTGAAGTCACCGGTGACCACCGCCGGGTGCGGATTGTCCGCCAGGTCCTTCCGCAACCAGTCCAACTCCTCGGTGCGCCACTGGTGTTGTTGGGCCAGGAAGGAACGGAAGCGCTCGGACAGCGGGTTGTCGCCGACCCGGAAGGGCACCGGGAGGTGGCTGTTGTACAGGGACAGCGTGGTGTCACCGACGAGCACGTCGGTGCGCTGGGTCTTCCTCCCCTGCCAGTACCAGGCGTTCTCCCGGTCGGGCACGGATCGGTGGTGCACGGCGACGACCGGCAGCCGGGAGAGGGTGATCAGCTCGCCCTCCACGACGATCTCGTGGTCGGGGAACTCCTCCCGCAGCCGTTCGGTGTCGTCGATGAGGATCGGGTCCTCGCCCTCCCAGTGCAGGTACTCCTGCAACAGGTAGACATCGGCGTCCTGTTCGCGCAGGAAGGCGTGGAAGGCGTCGGGGTCGTCGTCCATGTCCCAGTAGTCGGCGTTCCAGGAGAAGACGGTGATCTCCTCGCCCGCCGCTCCGTGCGCCGCGCCCGGGTCCGGGTTGCCCCAGCCGGGGCCGTAGCCGGCCAGGTGGGCCCCGACCAGGACGGGGACCAGGAGGGCCGGCGCCAGCCACCGGCGCACCGGGCGGGCCAGAGGGGACGCGGCGAGCAGCAGCAGGGGGATCGCGAGGAACGCCACGGGTGGCGTGGCCTCGATGACCAGCCACGGCCACCAGCGGTCGGTGAGCAGCAGGTGCAGTGAGAGGAAGACCGTCCACAGTGCGCCGGCGCCCACCAGCAGGCGGGTGCCGAGGCACCAGCGGGCCCGCGCCGGGGGGTTGTCGGCGGCCCCGTCGGCGGTTTTCCCACCGGACGGGTCGGTGGGCGGGGCGCCCGGCCGGTCCCCCCGGGGCGGTGGGCCGTCGGGGGGATGGGTGGGGCGCAGTTCTGTCACGAACATGCCATGTCACTCCTCGTGGAACCGGAACGGGGCGGAGGAAGAGGGAACGGAAGCGGATCGGGCGGGGATCGGGCGGGACGGAACGGGCCTGCCGGAACGGTTCAGAAGAAGACCTTCGCCATGCGCAGCACACCCTGCTTCCAGGGATCCGTACTGGTCCGGCCGCCCTTGGCCGGGCCGTCCTTCCCGGACCCGGCCACCGCCGGGGGCCCGGCGGCGGCCACCGCGGCACGCCGCTCGCGCCACCAGTCGTAGGTCTGCAGGATCGCCTCGCGGTTGCTCATCAAGGGCTCGAAACCGAGCCGCTCCCGCGCCTTGTCCACGCTCACGTACGAGTCGTCCAGCAGCTTGAACAGCAGCCGCCCGTACACCGGGGAGAGCCCCGTGCGCTCCAGTCCTCGCAGCACCGCCACGGCCGGCCGGCCGGGCACGGACACCACACGCCTGCCGTGGCCGGCGGCGTCGAGCACTGCCTGGAAGTCCTCGCGGAGGGTGCCGAATCGGGCGGCCCCGATGTTGTAGGTGTCGTTGGCCGGCGCCTCCGGCGCGCGCAGCACGGTCACCACCGCCTCGACCAGGTCCCGCAGCGCGAGCATCTGGGTGCGCACGTCGCCCCGGCCCAGCACGGGGAAGTTGCGTCCCTCCTCCGCCCACTCGAAGAGCATGTCGAACAGCCCCATCCGGCCCGGCCCGAGGAAGGTCTTGGGTCGCAGGATCGGCAGGAGCATCCCCTCGGCGCGGTACCGTTCGGCGATCACCTCGGCCTCCGCCTTCGCGGAGCTGTAGGTGTCCACGGGCTCGCGCGGATGGTCCTCCGGGGTCGGGACCAGTTTGGGCAGGCCGTAGACGGCGGTCGAGGAGATGTGCACCACCCGGGGCACGCCGGCGGCCCGCGCCGCCTCCAGCACCGCGGTGGTGCCCTTGACGACGATCGAGCGGATCTGCTGGGCCGGATAGCTGGGCAGGGCGGAGGCGCAGTGGACGAGGGCGTCGGTGTCGCGCAGCGCCTCCGCGACGGCCCGCCGGTCGCGGATGTCGCCGCTCAGGGACGTCAGCCCGGTGGCCTCCGGCACCGGCCGCAGGTCGAAGGCGCGGACCTCCCGACCCTCCTTCAGCAGCCGTTCGACCAGGTGTGAGCCGAGGACGCCGGCCGCGCCGGTCACCGTCACCCGGGCGGGGAGTTCGGCCGGCGCCGGCATCGGCGCCTCGGCCCCGGCGGGCACGGGGATGTCGGTGGTTCCGGGAACGGGTCGGGTCACCACAGCGAGCTCACCCGCTCCCGCATGAAGCGCCCCACCAGCCGGCCCATGCCCTCGGCGAGGGTGGCCTCCAGGGCGTCGAGGAACCGTTCGCACTCCTCGCGTCCCGCCACCAACGGCGGACTGACCACCAGGGGGCTGCGCCCGTTCAGGGTGTAGTAGGCGTAGATGTCGTGCTTGCGGTAGAGGGTGTCGATCACCGCCGCCGTGATGATCTTCGTGCGCAGCAGGGGATCCTTGGCGGGGCCGCCGACCGGCAGCTTCCCGACCAGGTCCAGCACCTTCGGCCCACCGGAGAGGAAGACACCGTGCAGGGCCCCGGCGCCGGCGACATCGGTGACGACGTCCGGGTAGGTCTTCCGGATGCGTTCCAGTCCCGGCGTCAGCACCTCCTCGATGGCCCTGGCCCGGGCGGGGAAGTCCTCCTCGACCGCGACGGCGATCGCCTCGATCGCGGTGGCGGTCTCCTCCCCGAAGCCGTAGTAGGTGGTGCTGGTGCTCTGCATCATGGCGTCCGTCATGTTGTCGTACGCCTTGCGGAAGAGCGCGTCGCGCGCCACGAACGCCGAGATCGAGGACTTGCCGCCACCGAAGGACTTCGAGGTGGTGACGATGTCCGGGATCAGCCCCTCGTAGCGGGTGAAGTGGAACATGCTCCCGGTCTTGCCCCACCCGGTGTAGATCTCGTCGAAGATCAACACGATGTCCTCGGCCGCGCACAGCTCGCGCACCCCGCGCAGGAACTCCTCCGAGCACCACCGCATGGTGGAGGCGCTGAACGGCTCGATCAGCAGCGCGTAGACATCGCTGCGCCCCTTCGCGTCCCGCGCCTCGGCCAGCGCCTCGCGCACCGAGTCGAGGTCGTCGTACCGGAAGGCGCGGATGCCGGGGATGGTGGGGAAGTCGAAGTGGTTCTGCGCGCTGCCGGTCAGGCCGCCGGAACCCAGCAGCTTGCCGTGGAAGGCGATGTCCGAGCGCAGCACCTGCCGCCGGGTGCCGCCGTGGTACTTGTACGCCAGCTTCACGGCTCCTTCGACGGCCTCGGCCCCGGAGTTGGGCAGGAACGACCGGTTGAGGTCACCGGGCAGGATCTGCGCGAGGTTGTGGCCCAGCGCGGCGAGATAGGGCGAGAAGTAGGTCTTGTGGACCTCCATCCGCCGCCGCTCCTGGAAGCGTTGGCGGGCGGCCAGGACCCGGGGGTGGTTGTGCCCGTGGTTCAGCACGCCGACGCCGCCGGTGAAGTCGAGGATGCGGCGGCCGTCCCGGGTGTGGATGTAGGCGCCCTCGGCGCGGTCGACCAGCTCCCGACCGAACCCGAAGGAGGTCATCAGCCGGACCTGGCTCTTGTTGATGTACGTGCGGTACAGGTCGTGGACGGTGTCGACGTCCATTGCCTCGGCCTCGTCGAGGCCGATCAGGTGTGCCATCGGTGTCTCCCATGCGAGGTCCTCGTCATGCCGTGCCCCGGGGAGGGCGTGGGATGACGGAGTGGTCGCCGGCCGGAGTGCGCCGGGTGCGGAGGGACCCCGGCGTCTCCGCCGGCGGTCCGTGAACCACACGGTGGCACGCGACCGGGAGGGCGCACGAGGCGTGACCGGCGTCCGGTGCCGGTCCGGCCGGAAGTGGACAGCGCGCGGTTCCGGGCACGGCCCCGGAGGCCCCGGGGGGAGGCGGGTGGCGCCGGCCGACGGACCGGGCGTACCGGAACGCCGGGTCGCGGGTGCCGGTCCGCGGGTGCCGGTCCGGGAACGCCGCGTCGGGTGCGTCGGGTCGGGCGGAATGTACCGGGGAGGATGGGAACGGCTCCGCCGACCCGGGGCCCGCACGGGGTCGGTACCGCCGGCACGGGGCGTGGCGGCACCGGCCGCCCCGATGGGAGCACCGCCCCCGCCGTCGCCGGCCCCCGGGGGCTTCACCGGCCGGGAGGGCCCGGTCCGGGAGTGGCCGGAGTGCCAGCCCGGCCCGTCGGCGGATCCGTGCCGCCACCGGCCCGTGGGCGGGCGGTCGGCGGCGGGGTACCCGAAGGGGCCCCGGGGCGCGGACGGCCCGGCTCAGCCGGTGGTGGTCGTCCCGGCGCCACCGGGAAGCACGTCGCCGTCCCGTTCCCCCGCCGCCCCCTGCCGACCGATCATCAGACCGGCCTGGAAGCGGCTGGTGGCGCCGAGTTCGTCCATCAGGGCGGAGATGTAACGGCGACAGGTGCGGGTGGCCATCCCCAGCCGGCGGGCGATCACCTCGTCCTTCAACCCCATCGACATCAGGCGCAGGATCGAGTCGCGAAGCTCGGTGCCGGTCTGTCGTTCGCCGGAACCGGTCGTCGGCTCCGCGTCGGCGGGGACGAAGGGCTGCGCCACCTGCCAGGCGGCCTCGAAGGACCGGCACAGGTAGGCGACCATGGTGGGGTCGGTGACCACGGCGGCGCCGGGGGCCTCCCGCCCGTCGCGTTCCTTCGGGACGAAGGCGATGCGCCGGTCGTAGATGATGATGCGTTCGGTGAGTTCCTCGGCGGTACGGACCTCGCCGCCCTCCTCGCCGACCCGTCTGACGTAGGCCCGGGTCGCCAGACTCGCGCGGGCGGTGTGCTGGTAGAGGGTCCGGATGCGGACACCGCGCCTGAGCAGCTCCCGGGTCTGGGCCAGATCGTGTTGGAGGAGTTCGGCCGACCGACCGCCGCCGGGTTGCAGGCTCATGCGTTCCCGGGTGCAGCGGTGACGGGCGAGTTCGATCTCCCGGCGCACCTCGGCGGCGTCGTCGAGGACGCGGATGGAATTCTCCGCGTACCGTAATTGCTCGATTGAGCGATAAAGCTGCCCGAGTGAGCGAAGCTGTTCGTGGATGCGGACGATCCGACGACGCCGTTCGACGATCGCCATTTCGAGCGGGGAGATCAACTCCGCCTCGACGATCTCCGGATCGAGGGGCATCCGGGTCTTCCCGTCCTCGCCGAGCGGCCCGAGTAACCGCAGCTCCTCCAGGGCTTTGCGGGCCTCCGCGACCCGTGCGACCCCCACCCCCAGCTCCTCGGCGATCGCCTCGTCGGCGAAGGCGCCGCAGCGCACCGCGGCCCGGTAGACGTCCACGGCGAACTCGTCCAACAGCGGTGGCTCGTCCACGGCTCCCTCAGGGCTCGACATTCCGCCGCGATCCACAAGTTGCCACTCCAGCATAGGACACCGCGGACGTATCGAACGGGAACGTCGTCGCCGGCAATCTGAGGGTGTGCCCGATGGCCGACATCCCTATCGCAGTATCACTGGAGATACGATGAATTGCGCTCGGCACCAGCTTTCCGGTCTTTCCCACTTCCTCCGGTCCGTGACGGCCCTTTCGGCGGCACTCCTCGTCGCCGGGGTCCTCGGCTCCGCCGCCGGCACCGCCCCCGCCGCCCGGGGGGTCGGGGCGGCCGAGACGAAGCTTCGCTTCGCCGACGACCAGTGGGACCTCGCCGACGACCAGTGGGACACCGCGCCCCCGGCGGCGACCACGGCCTGAGGCGACCCCGTTCGCCGAAGGCGACATCCTCCCGCACACGACCGCGCACCCCCGACCGGAGACGATCACCGGCGGGGGTGCGCGGTCGTGTGGTGCCGGGTGCCGGGTGCCGGGTGCCGGGTGCCGGGTGCCGGGTGCCGGGTGCCGGGGTCGCGTCGGGGCGCCACGCCCACTCCTCGAACCCGATGGGCCGGGGGACGGACGGCTATGGGTGGCCGACTCGATGCCGCACGGGCCCTGCCGGCTCGGGCATGTGGCGCGAGGTACCGATGGCGAGGGTGTCCGAGCCGGTGGGCGCGCGGTCGCGTGGTCGGGGGTTCCCGGCACGACGGGTGGTGGGTGCCGGGGATCCGGGCGGTGGTGGGGTCCGGGCAGTGGTGGGATCCGGGTGTCGAGGTGGGGTCCGGTGAGTACCACGCCCGGCCGCACCGGGTGCGACCGGAACCGTGGCGGTCCGGAACCACACGCGACCGAAACCACACGCGACCGAAACCACGTCCGACCGCACCGGGCTGTGCCGCCCGCTCATCCCCCCTCGGACACCGGCACCGGCACCGGGGCCCGCCGCCGGGCGAGATACGCCTCGGCGATCCCCAGGGCGTTCCGGGCACATCCCGCCCGCAGGTCATCCAGCGTCAACCACAGCCAGAAACCTCGCGGATCGTGCGGCACCACCCGCACCCGCCCCACGTGCACCGAGTCCGGATCCCCGGCGGTCAACGGTGTCGGCGCCGCCCGGGGCGCGCCCGAGTCGTGAACCACTATCCCGGGGAGGGAGTCCAACATCCGCACCAGCGCCCGTCGCGCTGTCGGCACCTCGGCCTGTACGAACAGTGCCGCCGAGTGCCCGCCGACCACGGGCACGCTCACGCAGGTCACCGTCAGGTTCAACCTGGGTCGGCCCAGCACGCGACGGGTCTCCCGCAGCAACCGTTGCTCCTCGGTGGTGAACCGGTCGGGTACCGGGCCGCCCACCGCCGGCACCACGTTGAAGGCCAGCGGCGGGCGGAAGCACTCCGAGGGCGGATCGGCGTCCGGATCCCGCAGAGCCAACTCGCTGCCCTCCAGCAACTCCTCCACCCCGCGGTGCCCCTCGTCCGAGGCGGCCTGATAGGTGCTCACCACCACCTGCCGCACTCCGAAGTCCCGTTCGATGCCGTGCAACACCCGGGCCAGTGCCACGGCCATCGGGCCGGGGGAGGCGAGGACGGTCCCGGAGGGACACCGCTCCGCCGTCCGACCGTTGACCTCGGGCACCACCGACGGAACCCCCGGATCGCCGGGAAAGGCGTCCGTGGTGTCGATAACCAGGGCGCCGCGGCGCGCGGCCGGACGCGCCCAGCGGCGGCTGACCCCGACTCCCGCGCACAGGAAGACGACATCGGCGTCCTCGAAGACCTTCTCCTCCAGGGGGAGCACCGGGTCGCGGCGGCTCCCGACCGGGTGGCGCCGGCCGTTGGGGTCGACCAATCGCAACTCCCGGTACCCCGTGCCGGGGCCCCGTTCCTCGATCAGTTCCCGGAGGGCGGTGCCCCGGGCGCCCCGGGCACCGACCAGGACGAGGCGGGGAGCCGTGGGGTGCGCGACACGTGTCATCGGGGTCCTCCGATCCGGGTGGCCCCCGGAGCGGGCACCCGCCATCCTGCCGGCGGACGCCCGGTCGGGTCGGCCGGAAGGGCCCGACCCCCTTCGGGGCGGAACGGCGGGACGCCCGCGACGCGCGGGGCCGGCTTCCGTGGGGCCCGTCCCCATGTAACCGCCGTAGCACCCCCCGTTCGCCCTCCGGACGGTGTCCACAACCGGACTGTCCCCACCCGGCCGGCGGGCGGATGCGCGGTGGCGTTCCTCTCTGATCGGGGACGACCGGGAACGACCGATGGTGACAACTTCCCGGTTGCCCGGGGTGCGGCTATAGAGCCGGCGGAGGCACGACTTCCCGGGGCGCCGGGTCCGCCTCGGGGAGCGCTGAGCGACAGGCGGGTGAGTCCGGCCGGGACGACACGGGCGGTGCCCGGAGCGGTGCGTCGGGCGCGGGCGGCGAGGCCGGTCCGGGACACACGGCGTCCCGTCGTGTCGGCCGGTACCGACGCCCGGGCCGGTCCTCCCGGATTCCCCCGGCCGGGAGGAGGCGGGGCACGCGAGGTGCGTGTGTCGGGTCCTTGTCGTTATCGGACGACGGTTTGGACTTCGTCGACGGTCACGTCGAGGGTGGTGTCGTACTCGCCGTCGGGGAGTGTGTCCCCGCCGCCGAGGGAGTCGGTCCAGGTCACGCCCCAGACGAGGGTGGCCCGCATGGTGTGGGGGGTGCCGGCGGTGGTGGAGCGCAGGTAGGTGATGCCGCAGGGCGGTTCCTCGCCGCTCCTGCCCCGGCTCCAGGGCTCGCCGATGCGTCCGCTGCGGGCGTCGCAGCGGCCGGAGGCGGGGTGGAGCGTGGCGTCGGGGGTGCCCGGGCTCAGGTGCAGGGTGTGGGGGGTGGCGACGGTCTCGGCCCAGATCCCGTAGTCCGGCAGCTCGGCGCGCACGGTCACCGGCTCGAAGGCGGCTTCCTCCAGCCACACCCAGGAGGGGAGGTTGACCACCTGGTTGTTCTCGGGGTTGAGGATCACCTCGGTCTCCGGGACCCGGGTGTACTCCCGGGCCAGGGCGGCCAGGGTGGCGGTGTCCACCACGCCAGGGCCCGGCGGCGGGTCGCCGAAGTCCACCCGGAACAGGCGCGGCTCACACGAGTACTGGGCGGCCCGGTCGGGGTGGTCGCGGTTGATCACCCGGGACCAGAACATCCCCTCACCCGAGCGATCGGCGTGGAAGTCGGGGAACTCCCCGTCCTCCTCGAAGAGGTCGTCGTACCGGTGCCGGGTGTCGGTCTGGACCTCCTCCTCGTGAGGGGAGTCCACCGTCATGTGGCGCAGCCAGTCGTCCTCCTTGGCCCGCATCTCATCGGGGGTGTAGAGGGGGGCGTAGTAGCAGGCCGGTGGGGACCAGGAGGTGGCGGAGACCAACGGCGCAGGGTTCCCCTCCCCGGTGGAGGTGAACACGATCCGCGCCTCCGCGTGGATCCCCCCACCGCCACCCCCGCCACCCGTCCGGGGCGGAGCCTCGGGCGGGGGAATCCCCGCCATGTCCCCGTCGGTGAGATCGGCACGAGCGAGGTCGGGGAGCGCCAGAACGATGAGCAGGCTTCCCGCGGTCACTCCACCAAGCCCGCGGAATTTCAGTTGCATTCCTCGGCCTCTCGGTAGAAGTGGTACTCCGTGGTCTGCCACACGCCGCCGTCATTCAACTCGACTCGGGTGACGTACTGGGACGCTTTTGCCGAGGCGTTGGCCTCTTCGACGACTTCACCGGTCTCCGCGTCAATGGTCGCCACATCCCTGAAGTCACGACAGAAGAGAACACCCGCCGAGCTGTCGTCGTACATCGTGACCTCGTAACCGAAATACATGCTTGTGCCGGTGGAGGAGAGCCCTTGGTCGATGGCTGATTGCACCAGTTGGACCGAGTTGGCGAGGGCCTCACCGGTGAGGTAGAAGGTCATCGCCGGGCGATTCGTCTCGTGGTGAACGAGGCCCTCCGCCACGGCGTCCTGGAACCCTTGGCTGTCGCGGAGGATGGCGTCCTTGACCGGGTCGCCGGTCTCCTTGTCCTCGTAGACGTTCTCCAAGTCGTCCCCGAGGTCGATCTCCGGTCGCTCGATGGAGTCCTCCGGCTCCTCGGCGGCCTCGTCGCCGCCGTTCGCCTCGTCGTCCGCCTCCTCCTCGACGGGTTCCGCCGGGGCGGTCTCCGCGCCCGCGATGGGGTCGTTCTCCTCGCCCGTGTCAGAGGAGGAGCACCCGGTCAGCAGCAGCGCGGCCCCCGCTACTCCCGCCACGACCGTCCGCAACCGACCGTTCCTCGACGTTCCGCCACTCATGCCCTGCTCCACTCGATACAAGGGGTTACGACCCCGATACGGTACCGAGCGCCCCCGACAGGTGCCGGCCCCACCCATCCCCCGGAAAACCGGAGGCATTGGTTCCTCACCGAACCCACGCCGTCACCCGACCACCCCACAGCGGCCGGTCGGGCGCGGTGAGTTCGGCAGGATCCGAGGGTGTGGGCGAGGTCTCGGTGTGGGCGTCCTCGACGCACCGAGGACTCACCGGGATCACGACGTGCCCGGGGAGGGTGGGAAGAGGCGGCGGCTCGTCACGAGGGAACCGTGTGGTGGGGCCGGCGCCTCCTCACCCCCGCACGTCGACCGTCGGATTCGGGACGCTGCCGACGGGAGTCGGACACGGAGTCCGGCGGTGCCTCGCGGCAGGTTGTGCACAGGGTGTGGACGGCGCTTCGGAAGGCCACGCGATCGCAGCGGGCGCAGGTGCGCCATGGCGGGAGTGGTGCGACCGGTGGGGGAGCGCCGGTCGGTGCGGTCCGGGTCGACCGTGGGGCCGGCAGGAACGCGGTCAGGCGGTGGGCCAGGAGTCGGGCGGGTCGGTGGGTGAGGGGCCGTGGCAGGTTGGCGGTGAGGGCACGGGTGATCTCGTCGAGCCGTGCGCCGCGTGCCAGCCACGTGTCCACGGTCGGGGCGAGGTCGTGGAGTTCGCGCTCGGAGAGCAGGAGCCGGGGGTCGTGGTCGGCCAGGGAGTCCAGGACCGTCCGCGCGGCCCGGCTCACCGGCCGGGCCGGCCCTCTCTCGACCTCCGGCCGTGTCGGCGCGACGGTCGAGGCGACCGGCTCCCGACACCCGGCCTCCGGCCCGAGCGCGGGGTCCTGCTCGGCGGAGGAGGGACGCGGCGCGGCGGCCACCACCGGGGCCGGGGCGGACGACCGGTCGGCAACCGTCTTCTCGGTCGGACCGGCACCATCGGCGGGCACCCGCTCCGGCGCGGCCTCCGCGACCCGGGGCGCGGGGACGGGGGCGCCCGTGACAGTCGGGGCCCCGACGGGAACGGACGTGGGCGTGACGCGGGCCGCCGGAACAGTCGAGAGAGCCGGCCTCTCCACCGGTACGGGTTCGACCCGGGGCGCGGAGACGACGGGCGCGGGACACGTCACCGAAGCCGGCCGGACATCCGCCTCCGGCCGGGACACCGGTCGTGGCGCGGGAGTCGGAGCGGGCGCCGGCGCCGGAAGGGGCTCGGGCCCGGGCGCCGGCTCCTCGACGGAGAGAGCGCCTCCTCCCGCCTCCGCGAACCTCTTCGCCGCCTCGGGGAGGTGGCGGAGGACGAAGCGGGTGCGCACGGTGCCGTCGGCCAGGCGGTACAGGCGGCGTTCGAGGTAGCCGTCCTCTTCCAGTTCGCGCAGCGCGCGGCTGATCCGCACGCGCCCCTCGGTGAAGTGCCGGCACAGTCGCTCGATGCTCATCGGCGTGCCCTCGGGCAGCGAGAACAGGTAGACGGCGACGCCAAGGACGACGGCACTGCCGCGCCTGCGCAACAGGAAGTTGGGAAGAATCGTGAAGTTCCGGGTGAATTTGGCCCGGAGGTGCATGAGCCCGGACATGATCGGGCTACGCTGGTTGCCAGCCATCGGGAAGGTCTCGTTCCTGATTGGTCAGGCCCTCGGCCGGGACCGCTAATCCCGGACGGGGGCCGAATGCGTTGTGGGGTTGTCGGAAGCGACCATAACCCCCCATCGGACCGCGAAGCCGGCGAAGTCACCCGCACGAGTGATGCCGGGTTTGTGGTGGGTGGGTGGGAAGGTTCTCGCTG
Source organism: Streptomyces sp. ST2-7A (assembly GCF_021390475.1). GTDB lineage: Bacteria > Actinomycetota > Actinomycetes > Streptomycetales > Streptomycetaceae > Streptomyces. Next base: position 3,764 of record NZ_JAJUWS010000033.1, on the reverse strand, counting down.
TTCCAGTCCTTCTCAAGGCTGCCGACCCACCGGCTGCCGGTCCACCGACACCCGGTGAACGGGAGGAGCCCACCCCGAGCCATCGGCTTCCGGCGGTGCTCACCGGCGCCGGGGAACCCGGTGCCGGAAAGGTCGGCCGCGTGTCAACTCGTACCCACGTGCCCACCCGTTGTTCCGGGCTTCGCGGGGGCACGACATAGTGGATGACCGATGGCGTCACCGGCCACCGGTGATGGGGGAGTTCGGGAAACGGGGGGTTCCGTGGCGCGGGCGTCTGATTGGTCGCCGGTGGGGATGTCCTCGGATCCGGCGCCGGGGGATCCGGATCGCATCGAGCGTCTGGGCGGTGAGTTGGAGGAGTTCGCCGACGATGTGTTCACCGCTCTGGGCAAGGTGCGGTCGATGGGTGAGGAGGGGGCGCTCGCCACGTTTGTGGGGGAGAGTGCGGAAGCGTATCGGGATCGTTTCGACAAGCTGCCGCCGGATCTGGACAAGCTGCACACCTCCTACGACCTGGCCGCGCAGGCGTTGTTGACGTACGCGCCGAAGTTGCGCGAGGCACAGACGGACGCGGATCGGGCGCTTGCCGAGGCGATCGAGGCCCGTGAAGAACTCTCCACCGCGCAGTCGTGGTTGGAGCGGGCCACCTCCGCTCTGGAGGATGCGGAGGAGGCGGCGGAGCCGCCGGATGAGGGTGAGGTGGCGGCCGAGGTCCGCCGGGCGTTGACGGATGCGGAGAGCGATCAGGGCAACGCCGAGAGCGCGGTCACCGACGCGCGGGGGAAGTTGGATCTGGCGATCGCGTTGGCGGGTCAGGCCAAGGAGTTGCGCGAGGAGGCCGCCCAGCGCTGCAAGGCGGATCTGGAGGAGGCTTCCGAGGCGGGGATCCCGAATCGCAAGTGGTGGCAGAAGGCCGCGGATTGGGTGGTGGACAACTGGGACACCATCGTCGCCGTCGCCCAGGTTGTCGTCACGGTGTTGAGCATTGTGGCGTTGGTGTTGGGTGGGCCGTTGGTGTGGGGGTTGATCCTGGCGGCCTCGTTGATCATCCTCGCGGACACGTTGATCGACTACGCCAACGGCGAGGCGAGTTTGTGGGATGTCGGATTCGCGTTGTTGGACTGCGTGCCCGGCGGGCGTTTGGCCTCCGCCGGTGCGAAGACCGCCACGTTGGGCATGGCGCGGGGGGCGAGGGGACAGGGCCGGCAGGTCCGACAGGAGGGGCGTCCGGCAGCGGGGAAGAACACCTCCGATGACCCGGTGGACTTCGCCACCGGCGAGGTCCTGCTCCCGGCCACCGACATCGACCTGCCCGGCGTCCTGCCCCTGCTGCTGGAACGCCACCACATCTCCACCTACCGGGCGGGGCGGCTGTTCGGTAGGTCGTGGTCCTCCACGCTGGATCAACGTCTGGAGTTGGACGCCCGGGAGGTGTGCTTTCGCACCGCCGACGGCATGACCCTGGTCTACCCCGTCCCCACCCGGAATCCGGATGATCCGGTGATGCCGGTGGAGGGTCCGCGCTGGGGACTGGCCTGGGACGGCCGGCCCGGCTCCCCGCTGACGATTCACCAGCGCGAGTCGGGGAGGACGCTGCACTTCGGCCCCGTGCCCGGTGCGCCGGGTAACGAGCTGCCGCTGGTGTCGATCACCGACCGCAACGAAAACCGCATCGAGATCCGCCACAACGAGCACGGCGAGCCGGTCGAGGTCACCCACTCGGGTGGCTACCGCATCGGCGTGGCGGTGGTGGACCGGCGCATCACCTCCTACCGGCTGCTCTCCGCACCCGAACAACCCATCCTGTTGGCCTTCGACTACGACGACGCGGGGAACCTCGCGCGCGTCTTCAACTCTTCCGGCCTGCCGCTGCGCTTCTGGTACGACGAGCACGACCGGTTGATTCGGTGGGAGGACCGCAACAACACCTGGTACCGCTACGAATACGACCAGGCGGGCCGATGTGTCTTCGGTACCGGCTCGGGGCGGGTCTTCGAGTACCGCTACGAGTACGACACCGCCAACCACCGCACCACCGCCCACGCGGCACGCGGCTACCCCACGGTCTACCAGTTCAACGACAGTTTCCAGCTCGTGGCGGAGACCGATCCGCTGGGCCACACCACCCGCCGCACATGGGACCGCTACGACCATCTCCTGTCGGTCACCGATCCTCTCGGTCACACCACCCGCTACGTCCGTAACGAGCACGGTGACCCGACCACCGTTATCCGTCCCGACGACCACGAGATCCACGCGGAGTACAACGACCTGGGCCTGCCCACCGCGATCACCGAGGCCGACGGCACCACCTGGCGCCAGGAGTTCGACGAGCGGGGCAACCGAACGACTGTCATCGACCCGGCCGGGCACCGCACCACCTGGACACATCACCCCACCGGTGCCCCCGCCACCATCACCGACACACTCGGCGCGATCACCCGCATCGACACCGACCCCGCCGGACTGCCGGTAGCGGTGGTCGATCCGCTGGGCGCGACCACGGCCCTGGACCGGGACGCTTTCGGTCGCCCCACCTCCATCACCGATCCGCTGGGGGCGATCACCCGGATGGAGTGGTCACCGGAGGGCAAGCCGGTGCGCCGCACCGACCCCCTGGGACACGTCGAGTCCTGGGAGTGGGATGCGGAGGGCAACTGCCTGACCCACACCGACGAGAACGGCGGGATCACCGCCTGGGCCTACGGCCCGTTCGACCTGCCGGTCTCGCAGACGACTGCCGATGGCGCGCGGTATGTCCTCACCCGTGACACCGAGTTGAACATCACCGCCGTCACCGCCCCCGACGGTCATACCTGGACCTACACCCTCGATCCGGCCGGCCGTGTGGTCGCCGAGACCGACTACGACGGCCGCACCACCACCCGCGAATACGACGCCGCCGGCCACTTGGTCCGTCAGACGAACCCGGCGGGGCAATCCATCGACTACGTCCACGACGTGCTCGGTCAACCGATCTCGGCCACGACCGATACCGGCGAGACCACCACCTGGACCCACGACAGGAGCGGGCGAATCGTTGCCGCAACCGCACCGGGAGTGGAGCTGTCCCGCACCCACGATCCGGTTGGGAATCTCCTCGGTGAGACGGTCAACGGCCATACCCTGACCCTGACCGTGGATCCGGTGGGGAACCTGCTCTCCCGCACCACCCCCACCGGCCACACCAGCCGATGGACCCATGACACCGCGGGACGTCCCATCGGTCTGATTTCCGGAGAGCAGGCCCTGACCTTCACCCGCAACGCCACCGGGCAGGAAACTGAGCGCCGTATCGGCGACGTTCTGACCCTCACCACCGGCCATGATGCGGCCGGGCGGATGGTCGAGCAGGTCCTCACCGGTGCCGGTGACCGGCGTCTGCACCACAAACGCTGGACCCACCGCGCGGACGGCTACCCCACCGCCGTCACCGACGCCACGGGCACCACCACGCTCACCCTGGATGCGATCGGGCGCCCCACGAACCTGACCGGCCCGGCCGGCACCGAGGCGTACACCTACAACCCCACCGGCGACCAAACGGCCGCCACCGCCCCCGGACTACCGGCCGAAGCGGTCGGGGAACGCGCCTACACCGGCACCCTGCTGGCCCGCGCCGGGCGCACCCGCTACACCTACGACGCGGCCGGTCGGGTGATCCGCCGCACCGTCACCCGCATCTCCCGCACCCCCGACACCTGGCACCACACCTGGGACGCCCACGACCGCCTCACCAAGACCGTCACCCCCGACGGCACGGT
>NZ_JAJUWS010000032.1 GCF_021390475.1 Streptomyces sp. ST2-7A | reverse complement strand
GATCCCCACGCCATTGGTACCGCCGGCCGCACCGCCCACCGGAGGGGCGGGAGTGCCCCTCGGCGGGGTGGCTCCGGGGGGCCCGGACTTGCGGGGCTCGAACCAGGAGCTGGTCTTCCTGCCCGCGCCGTTGGTGCCGCCCGCCGGACGAGCGGTGCCGCCCGGCCGCTCGGGGGAGGCGGGGGGCGCGGGGGGCGGAGCTCCCTCGGACCCACCGCCCTCGGTCCCGGACACGGCCGGGCCGGTGTCGGTGACCTGCTCGCGCACCACCACCGGTGGGATCGGCCGGGAACCGGGGATGTTGATCCGGATCCGGGTCGTCACCGTGGTCTCGGTCTTCTTCTCCGCGGGGGCGCCGGCGACGTCCCCGTCACCGGCGTCGGCCGGACCGGGCCGGCCGTACGGCTCGCGGCCGGCGGGGCCGGGGGCCGGGGTGTCTGTTTCACGACTCAAGGCAGGTTCTCCCGATTGGTGTCACCAACCGACCCGGCGCGCAGCCGGAGCCGGACGGCGAGCCCCACCATACTGGGGTGCGGTTCGTGGTATCTCCCGAGCACGGGATTGTCCACCCTCGTCGAACGTCGACGCGAACCCGGTGGTCGGGGGCGCGACGGACGCGACGGGTTTCCCCGGCGGGGACGCGGCGACGCCCACCGCGGGTTCCCGGAGGAGGCCCGGAGGCTCGGGGGCGCGCCGATCACCCCGGAGGCCCCGGGGAGTTGACGGGCGATCGACCCGACCACGTTACCCGGCCCGGGAGGGTGCGCCGGCCGCCCCGGTACCCGTCCGGGGGAGGCCCGGGTGCGTTCCCCGGGCACGGAGGACGCCGGGGAAAAACCGGGGGACGACGAACCGTCAGCGGGAGGTCCACCGGGAGTCGGCGGGCCGTCACCACACGCGTCCGGCCCGGGCTCCGCGCGTCAACGGGAGCGGCGAACGCCGGAATCCGCCGTCCGGGAATCACCGGCGCGGTGGGCGGGGTTCCCCCCGACGTTCGGACACCGGTCGGCGGGGGGCGAACAGCGGGCGTGCGGGCGCGGACGCCGTGTGCCGGACGGGGGCGAGCGCCGCGCAGCAGGCGACCAGCAACATCCCGCCGAACAGGAAGAGGTAGCTTCCCGCCCCCGCCGCGAAGACGAAGTCGCCGCGCGGGCGGGTGAGGGTGAGCAGCAACACGGTCAGCCCCCACCCGGCGGCGGGCAGCGCCGCACCGGCACGGGTGCCGAGCAGCAGCGCGCCACCCCAGCAGGCGCCCGCGCCCGCCGCGAGGGCGAGCACGAGTCCGAGCGGGGAGGCGGCGCCCTGGACGATGGCGCCGGCGGCGGCCACCACCGCGCCGAGCAGGAGGAGTCCGGCGTATCCGAGGAAGCGGAGGGTGGTCACCGGTCCCCTCCCGGGGAGTCGGCGGAGTCGGCGGAGGATTCCAACCCGGCACACGGGTCGTCCGCGCCGGGTGGGGGCGGGGAACCGGCCCCGAGACGGAACCACTCGGTGGTCCAGAGCGGTTGGACCAGTCCGTTGGAGAGGGCGAAGACGGGACCGACCCCCTCGACCTCCTCCTCCCCCACATCGATCTGGGTGGCGTGGGCGCGCATGGCGGCCTTCTTCGCGGCGATCTCGCGGGGACCGCCGGCGACCGTGACCACGACCTGCTCGTCGTCGACCACTCCGGGGATCGCGTCGAGGTCGGCGATCCCGGCGAACCGGCCGGGTCCGGCGGCGCGCAGGGCGGACAGGGCCGTCTCGGCGACGGAACGCGGCACGCAGGTCCACAGGACCCGGGGCACCCGGTGGGTGTCGGGGCCGGGGGCGGCGGCCAGTTCGACGGCGCGGTCGGCGAGGCGGTGGGCGCGGATGTGGTCGGGGTGCCCGTAACCGCCGTTCGGGTCGTAGGTGACCAGGACGGCGGGGCGCGTCTCACGGATGATCGCGGCCAGCGCCCCGGCCGCCTCGTCGTCATCGGCACGCCACAGCGAGTCGGGGTGCTCGTTCTGCGGGGCGCCCATCATCCCGGAGTCGCGCCAGCGGCCGGGGCCGCCGAGGAAACGGTGGTCCGTGACACCCAGTTCGGCCATCGCGGCGACCAACTCCCCGACCCGGTGCGACCCGAGACGGTCCTCCCGGTCGGGAGCCAGATGGGCGAGGTCCGGGGGAATGACCTCGCCCTCCTCGCCGAGGGTGCAGGTGACGAGGGTCACCCGTCGGCCGGCGGCCACCGCGGCGGCCATGGTGACGCCGTTGGTGATGGTCTCGTCGTCGGGGTGCGCGTGGACCAGGAGCACCCCGGGGGCACCGGTGTTCATGAGACGAGCCTATGCCCACCGATCGGGTCGGACCGGACCGCCCCGAGGGGACGATCCGGCTCCCCCCGGATCAGAAGCTCAGGTTGTTGATCATGCCCGCGACGCTGTTGGTCAGTTCGTTGATGGTCGGCGCCAGGTTGGAGCTGGCCAGGTAGAAGCCGAGGATGATGCAGACCACGGCGTGCAGCGCCTTGAGACCCTGCTTCTTGATCAGCAGGAAGACGACGATACCCAGCAGGAGCACCGCGGATACGGAGAGGGCCACGGCGAGTACCTCCACGAGCGATCGGGGGAAGCGGGGGTCGGGATCGGGTCGGGTCCGCGCCGGGTGCCGACGGCGGTCGGCGCCCCCGCACGGGAGCGGGAGAGCACGAGGGTTCTACCCACTCATCGCGAGTGATCATAACTATCCGTGAGACGTCACGGGCCGGTGCACGGAAGCAAGCCGGGGGCGCACACCCTCGAAGGACTTGCGCGCACCGACCCTCCCCCCGGTTGCCCCGTCGGAATCACGCCGGCTCAACCCGGTTCCCGGTCGTTTCCGGCGGATCGCCCCCGAATGGGCACATAATTTGATCACATTGATAACACATTTGACACACCCAACCTCCGGAAAACCCCCATGTATCGGGCGCATCGGTGATTTACACGGCGGCAACCCCGTGGACCCGGTACCGATATGCGGACACCACAGACTGCTGGGTGTACGGCCGTGCGGGTGCCGTGGAACGGGAACGGGGCGGACCGATGTCCGTCCCGTTCCCGTGTCCGACCCCTCCTCTCCGGAGAACGGATGGCGGTCGACCGGCGCGCGTGGTCGCGCCGGGACGGGAGACGACGGGAGCCGGGTCCACCGCGGCCTCAGGCCCCCGCCCCCCGGGGCTTCTCCTCGGCGAAGTGACAGGCCGACGGATGGCGCACCGGGCCCTCCGCCTCCTCGAAGCCTTCCGGCACGGCCAGTGGCGGCTCCTCCCGGGCGCACCGTTCCCGCGCCTTCCAGCAGCGGGTGCGGAAGTGGCAGCCGGAGGGCGGGTCGGTGGGCGAGGGCACGTCGCCGTGGAGGATGATCCGCTCCCGGCGATCGCGCAGTTCGGGGTCGGGGACCGGGACCGCGGAGAGCAGCGCCCGGGTGTACGGGTGGGTCGGGTGATCGTAGATCTCCAGGTCCGTCCCGATCTCCACGAGCTTTCCCAGATACATGACCCCCACCCGGTCGGAGATGTGACGCACCACCGAGAGGTCGTGCGCGATCATCATGTAGGAGAGGCCGAATTCGTCCTGGAGGCGTTCCATCAGGTTGATGACCTGGGCCTGCACCGACACGTCCAACGCCGAGACCGGCTCGTCGCAGATGATGATCTCCGGATTCAGCGCCAGACCCCGAGCGATCCCGATCCGCTGCCGCTGACCACCGGAGAACTGGTGCGGATACCGGTTGATGTACTCCGGATTGAGCCCCACCACGTCCAACAACTCACGGACCTTCGCCCGCCGATCCCCCTTCGGCGCCACCTCCGGATGAATATCGAACGGCTCACCGATGATGTCACCCACCGTCATCCGCGGATTCAAGGAGGTGTACGGATCCTGGAACACCATCTGAATGTTCCGCCGCACCGCCCTGAGCGCCCGCCCCGACAGCTTCGTGATGTCCTCACCCTTGTAGAAGATCCCACCCGACGTCGGCTGCTCCAAATTCATCAACAGCTTCGCCACGGTCGACTTCCCACACCCCGACTCCCCCACGATGCCCAGGGTCTCCCCCCGGAACAACTCGAAGGAGATACCGTCCACCGCCTTGACCGCACCCACCTGCCGCCTGAACAACACACCCCGCGTCAACGGGAAATGCTTCACCAGGTCACGGACCCGCAGCACCGGTTCCGGATCAGGCACGGTCATCGATGACCTCCTCGCGGAAGTGGCAGGCACTGGTGCGGCCGGGGGCGGGCGGCTCCAGGGCGGGGCGTTCCCGCACGCAGATATCCACGGCCCGCGGACAGCGCGGATGGAAGGGGCACCCCGGTGGAATGTTCAGCGGATTCGGCGGTAGGCCCTTGATGGCGTACAACTCCTTGCCCTTGTGGTCCAGACGCGGAATCGACTCCAACAAACCCTTCGTGTACGGATGCGCCGGAGCCGCGTACAACTCCTTCACCGGAGCCGTCTCCACGATCCGACCCGCGTACATCACCGCGATCCGATCCGCCACATCCGCCACCACACCCAAATCATGCGTGATCAGGATCAGCCCCATCCGGAACTCCCGCTGCAACTCCGCGAGCAACTCCATCACCTGCGCCTGAACCGTCACATCCAAAGCCGTCGTCGGCTCATCCGCGATGATCAGATCCGGCTCCAACGCCAACGCCATCGCGATCATGATCCGCTGACGCATACCACCCGAGAACTGATGCGGATAATCATTCACCCGCTCCCGGGCCGCCGGAATCCGCACCCGATCCATCAACTCCACCGCACGATCCCGCGCCTCCCGACGCGAAGCCCCACGATGAACCCGGAACATCTCCCCCAACTGATACCCCACCGACAACACCGGATTGAGAGAGGAAAGGGCATCCTGGAAAATCATCGCCATTCGCTCGCCGCGCAAGCGGCGCCGTTCCTCCTCCGGGGCGGTCAGCAGGTCCCGTCCCCGGAACAGCACCCGTCCGCCGGCGACGCGGCCGGGCGGGGTGTCCAGGATGCCCATGATCGCCTGCGCGGTCACCGACTTCCCCGACCCCGACTCACCCAATACCGCCAGGGTCTCACCGGCGTTCACGGAGTAACTCACCCCGTTGACCGCCCGCGCCACCCCCTCCCGGGTGCGGAACTCCACCGCCAGATCACGGACCTCCAACAGCGGGGCGCCCCCGACGGCGCCGTTTGCATCCGCGGTGTCGGCCGCGCCCGCGTCGTGTGACATCCCCGTCCCTCCTCAGCGCAGCTTGGGGTCGAGTGCGTCGCGCACGGCGTCGCCCATCATGATGAAGGCCAGGACCGTCAGACTCAGCGCCGCCGCCGGGTAGAGCAGGATGTGCGGGGCGTTGCGGAACTGCATACCGTCCGAGGCGGCCGAGATGTCCGCGCCCCAGGACACGGTGGGGGGCTGGAGCCCCACTCCGAGGAAGCTCAGCGTGGCCTCCAGCGCGATGAAGGTGCCGAGCATGATCGTGGACATCACGATCACCGGCGCCACCGCGTTGGGCAGGATGTGCCGCAGCAGCATCCGGCCGTTCCCCGCCCCCAGGGCCCGGGCCGCCTGGACGTAGTCGTGCTGCTTGGCCGTGATCACCGCCCCCCGGGCGATGCGGGCGATCTGCGGCCAGCCGAGCACGGCGATCACCAGCACCACCGGCCAGATGCCGGTCAGCGTGATCATGCTCAGGAAGACGATCGCGCCCAGGATCAGCGGGATGGCGAAGAAGATGTCGGTGGCGCGGGAGAGCAGGGAGTCCCAGATCCCACCGTAGAAGCCGGCGAGACCACCGATCACGGCGCCGAGCAGCGCCACCCCGAGGGTGGCGCAGACCCCGACCGCGATCGAGGCCCGCGCCCCGTACACGGTGCGGGTGTAGACGTCGCAGCCCTGCGCGTCGAAGCCGAACCAATGGCCGGGAGCGGGGCCGTCCAGGGAACGGCCCAGTTCGCAGAAGAGCGGGTCCCGGGTCGCGATCAGCGAGGGGTGGATCGCGATGACCGCCAGAAAGAGGATGAGGAGCCCGGAGACGATGAAGATCGGGTTGCGGCGCAGGTCGTGCCAGGCGTCGGAACCCAGGCTGCGGGTCGTCTCCTCCGGGGTGGCGGAGACCATCAGCGCCTCGGCGCCGGCCTCCTCCCGCGCGGCGAGGGGACCGGGGGTGTCGCGCTGCTCAGGCATAGCGGATCCTCGGGTCGAGCACGGCGTACAGCAGGTCGACGAGCAGGTTGGCCAGCAGGAAGATCAGCACCAGGACGGTCACGAAGCCGACGACCGTGGGTGAGTTCTGTCGCAGGATGCCCTGGTAGAGCTGGTAGCCGACGCCCTGGATGTTGAAGATGCGCTCGGTGACGATGGCCCCGGCCATCAGGGTGCCGATGTCGGCGCCGAGGTAGGTGACCACCGGGATGAGCGAGTTGCGCAGCAGGTGCCGGGTGGTGATCCGGCGGCGCGGCAGGCCCTTGGCGATCGCGGTGCGGATGTAGTCGGCGCGCTTGTTCTCGGCGACCGAGGTGCGGGTCAGACGGGTGACGTAGGCCAGCGAGACCAGGGCGAGGATCATGCCGGGGACGATCAACTCGTCCAGTCGGGCCTCCGGGCCCACGGCGGGGTTGATCCAGTCCAGTTCCACGCCGAGGAAGAACTGCAGCGTGGTGCCGAGCACGAAGGTGGGGATGGCGATCACCACCAGGGTGAGCAGCAGGACGGTGGTGTCCACGCCACCGCCCCGGCGCAGACCGGAGACGACCCCCAGGGTGATGCCCAGCAGGATCTCGAAGACGAGGGCCACCAGCATCAGCCGGAAGCTGATCGGGAAGGCGCGGGCCATCAGCTCGATGACGGGTTGGCCGTTGAAGGCGGTGCCGAAGTCGCCGGTGAGGATCTGTCCCAGGTAGAGCAGGTACTGACGCCACACGGGCTGGTCGAGGTTGAACTCGGCGCGCAGACGGGCGGCGGTGGCCGGGTCGGGGGCCCGGTCCCCGAAGAGCCCGACGACGGGGTCGCCGAGCGCGTAGACCATCAGGAAGATCAGGAAGGTGGCGCCGATGAACACCGGAATCATCTGGAACAGGCGCCGGACGACGTAACGCCCCACGGGCCCTCCTCGGGGACGGGGGAACGGGACGGCCGGGGGTCGGGCGGGTGCCCGGCCCCCGGCCCACCCCCGGTCAGTTGACGGTGATCTCGGTGTAGACGGGGACCGAGAACGGGTTGAGGGTGACGTTGTCCACCCGCTCGGAGTAGCCGGCGATGCCGTTCTGGTACCACAGCGGGATGGCGGGCAGGTCCTCGACCAGCAGTGCCTGTGCCTGGTCGAAGAGGTCCACGGCCTCCTCGTCGTCGTCCGCGCGGTTGGCCCGGTCCACCAGCTCGTCGAAGTCCGGGTTGTCGTAGCCGCTGTCGTTGGAGGAGCCGGTCGAGTAGAAGATCGGCTGCAGGAAGTTCTGGATCAGCGGGTAGTCCATCTGCCAGCCGGTGCGGAACATGCCGGTCATCTCGCGCCCGGTGACCCGGTTGCGGTAGTCGGCGAAGGTCGGCACCGGGGTGACGGTGCAGGCCCCGGTGTCGCCGAGCGCGTTGTTGATGCTGTTGCAGGCGGCGTCCATCCACTGCCGGTGGGATCCGGTGTCCACGTTGGAGCTGAGGGTGACGGTGCCTCCGGGCAGTCCGCCCGCCTCCTCGATCAGCTCGCGGGCGCGTTCGGGGTCGTACTCGCAGACCTCGCCGCACAGCTCCTCGTCGTAGCCGCCGGCCTCGCCGAGGACGGGCGAGGTGAAGTCGGTGGCGGGGGTGCGGGTTCCCTGGAAGATCCGCTCGGTGATCTCCTCGCGGTTGATCGCCATCGACAGCCCACGCCGGATCGCCGCGGCCTCCTCCCCTTCCCACGCCTCGTCGTAGAGCGGGAAGGAGACGGTCTGGATGATGCCGGCCGGCTCGTTGATGTATCGGCCGTCGAGGTCCTGCTCCGCGTTCCGCAGCTGGGCGGCGGGGATGTCGTCGATGACGTCGAGGTTCCCGGCCTGGAGGTCGGTGTAGGCGGTGGAGTTGTCGGTGTAGACGACCAACTGCACACCGTCGTTGTCGGCCCCGTCGTCCCCGGCGTACTCCTCGAAGGGGAGGAGGGTCATGCCCTGGCCGGGGTCGTAGGTGTCGATACGGTAGGGGCCGTTGCCGATCGGTTGGCGCAGCCAGGCTTCGCGGTCCTCGAAGAACGCCTCGGGGAGGGGCGCGTAGGCGGAGTAGCCGAGGGTCTCGGGCCACAGCGAGAACGGCTCGTCGAGCGTGACGGTGAAGGTGTGGTCGTCGATCACCTCCAGGCCGCTCATGGTGTCGGCGGTCGGCTCGGCGCCCTCATCGGTGGGGTGGACGTCGTCGTACCCCTGGATGAACTCGAAGAAGTAGCTGCCGATCTGCGCGTTCTCGATGTTGGCACCGTAGTTCCAGGCGTCCACGAAGGAGTTGGCGGTGACCGGCGTGCCGTCGTGGAAGGTCCAGTCCTCGTTCAGGGTGATGGTGAAGGTCTGCTGGTCGTCGGTCTCGATGGACTCGGCGACGGCGTCCTCGGCCTCGGCGGTCTCCGGGTTGTAGCGCTTCAGGCCCCGGAAGGCCATGTCCAGGACCTTGCCGCCCTGCACCTCGTTGGTGTTGGCGGGTTCGAGTTCGTTCTGCGGCTCCCCCCAGGAGGCACGGATCAGGTCACCGCTGTTCTGCGCGGCCTCACCTCCTCCCCCGTCGTCACCCCCGCCGCACGCCGCGAGGGCGAGGGCGAGGGCCGTCGCCCCGACCAGGATTCGGTGGGGCCGACCTGCTGGGCGCATGGAGTGCCTCCTGGATGACCGATGATCACATTCAGTCCCCATGAGAACGGCCGACGGACCGGGTCGGGGGGAGGAGGGCGGGCGGGCCCGGTGATTTCATCCCGAAAAACCCTCGAATGCCCCATGAGAGGGGGTGGGTGCGGATGCCGGAGGCGACCGGCGACCGGCGGCCGGGCACGGTGACGGGGCGCGGGCGGCAGGCGGCAGGCGGCAGGCGGCAGGCGGCAGGCGGCTGAAGTGGACGGCCCAAACGATCGCGCGGTGCCGGCCGTGACGGCGGGCACGCGGAGGGGTTCCTCAGGTGGGAACCACCGTGCGCTCCTCGGCGAAGTGGCAGGCCGACGAGTGGCGCACCGGACCCTCGGCGTCGCGCAGCACCTCGGGCACCGCCAGCAGCGGGGTCTCCTCCGCGCAGCGCTGTTCGGCCTTCCAGCAGCGGGTGCGGAAGCGACAGCCGGAGGGCGGGTTGGCCGGGGACGGCACGTCGCCGTGGAGGATGATCCGATCCCGGCGATCGCGCAGTTCGGGGTCGGGGACCGGGACCGCGGAGAGCAGCGCCTGCGTGTACGGGTGGGTCGGGTGATCGTAGATCTCCCGGTCCGTCCCGATCTCGGCCATCCGCCCGAGATACATCACGCCGACGCGGTCGGAGATGTGCCGGACGATGGACAGGTCGTGGGCGATGAACAGATAGCTCAGTTCGAATTCGTCCTGGAGGCGTTCCATCAGGTTGATGACCTGGGCCTGCACCGACACGTCCAACGCCGAGACCGGCTCGTCGCAGATGATGATCTCCGGATTCAGCGCCAGACCCCGAGCGATCCCGATCCGCTGCCGCTGACCACCGGAGAACTGGTGCGGATACCGGTTGATGTACTCCGGATTGAGCCCCACCACGTCCAACAACTCACGGACCTTCGCCCGCCGATCCCCCTTCGGCGCCACCTCCGGATGAATATCGAACGGCTCACCGATGATGTCACCCACCGTCATCCGCGGATTCAAGGAGGTGTACGGATCCTGGAACACCATCTGAATGTTCCGCCGCACCGCCCTGAGCGCCCGCCCCGACAGCTTCGTGATGTCCTCACCCTTGTAGAAGATCCCACCCGACGTCGGCTGCTCCAAATTCATCAACAGCTTCGCCACGGTCGACTTCCCACACCCCGACTCCCCCACGATGCCCAGGGTCTCCCCCCGGAACAACTCGAAGGAGATACCGTCCACCGCCTTGACCGCACCCACCTGCCGCCTGAACAACACACCCCGCGTCAACGGGAAATGCTTCACCAGGTCACGGACCTCGAGAATGGGCTCGCGCGCGGTGTCAGCCATGGAGGGTCTCCTTCCAGTAATGGCAGGCGCTGTCCCGTCCCGGGACGGGGGCCTCGGAGGTGTCGAGGACGGTGTGCAGCGGCGGGCTCTCGGTGGTGCAGCGCTCCTCGGCCATGGGGCAGCGGGGGTGGAAGGAGCAGCCGGCGGGCAGCGCCGTAAGGCTCGGCGGTAGGCCCTTGATGGCGTACAACTCCTTGCCCTTGTGGTCCAGACGCGGAATCGACTCCAACAAACCCTTCGTGTACGGATGCGCCGGAGCCGCGTACAACTCCTTCACCGGAGCCGTCTCCACGATCCGACCCGCGTACATCACCGCGATCCGATCCGCCACATCCGCCACCACACCCAAATCATGCGTGATCAGGATCAGCCCCATCCGGAACTCCCGCTGCAACTCCGCGAGCAACTCCATCACCTGCGCCTGAACCGTCACATCCAAAGCCGTCGTCGGCTCATCCGCGATGATCAGATCCGGCTCCAACGCCAACGCCATCGCGATCATGATCCGCTGACGCATACCACCCGAGAACTGATGCGGATAATCATTCACCCGCTCCCGGGCCGCCGGAATCCGCACCCGATCCATCAACTCCACCGCACGATCCCGCGCCTCCCGACGCGAAGCCCCACGATGAACCCGGAACATCTCCCCCAACTGATACCCCACCGACAACACCGGATTGAGAGAGGAAAGGGCATCCTGGAAAATCATCGCGATGCGATCACCGCGGATCGCGCGACGCCTGTCCTCGGAGAGGGTGAGGAGATCCTCGCCGCGGAAGCGGATCTCGCCGCCGGCGATGCGGCCGGGCGGGGTGTCCAGGATGCCCATGATCGCCTGCGCGGTCACCGACTTCCCCGACCCCGACTCACCCAACACCGCCAGGGTCTCACCGGCGTTCACGGAGTAACTCACCCCGTTGACCGCCCGCGCCACCCCCTCCCGGGTGCGGAACTCCACCGCCAGATCACGGACCTCCAGCAGTGGGGTGCCCCCGGCGGCGCCCTCCGCCGTCCGGGCGCCCTTCTCGAGGTCGGTCTCCCCGGTCGTCCCGGCCGTCCCGGCCGCGGAGGGGGACGCCTCGACGGGACCGGTGGTGCCGGTGGTCGCGTTCGGCTCGTCGGCCGTCGGCCGTTCGGTACGGTCGCTCATGCGGTACGCCTCCCTCAGCGCAGCTTGGGGTCGAGGGCGTCGCGCACGGCGTCGCCCATCATCAGGAACGCCAGGATCGTGGTGCTGAGCATGATCGAGGGGAAGATCAACACGTGCGAGGCGACCCGGATCGAGTCCTTGCCGAAGTTGATGTCCCCACCCCAGGAGACCGCCGGGTCGGCGAGGCCGATACCCAGGTAGGACAGGGTGGCCTCGGCCGAGATGTAGCCGCCGAGGGCGATCATCGCCACCACGATCACCGGAGCGATGGCGTTGGGCAGGATGTGTCGCAGCAGGATCCGGGAGGTACCGGCGCCCAGTGAACGGGCGGCCTGCACGTAGTCGGCCTGCTTGACCTGGATGACCGAACCGCGCATCACCCGGGCGATGGTCGTCCATCCCAGGACGGCGAGGGCCAGCGAGATCACCAGCGGGCCGCGCACGTCGAAGGAGACCAGGATGACCATGGCGCCCAGCAGGAAGGGGATGCCCATGAAGGTGTCCACGATGCGGGAGAGCACGGTGTCCACCCAGCCGCCGAAGTATCCGGCGAGCATCCCCACCAGGCTGCCCAGCACGAAGACGATCGCGGTCACCGTCAGACCGATGATGATCGAGGCCCGGGTGCCGTGGATGATGCGGGCGTAGATGCTGCGGCCCTGCGCGTCGTACCCGAGCCACTCGGGTGCGAAGAAGTGCGTGAGTTGCGGCTTCTGCAGGTAGAACTGCGTCAGGTCGCCGTCGCGCGGGCTCATGTCGGTGAACAGGCCGGGGAACGCCGCGATCGTCAGGAAGAGCAGGATCAACCCGGCGGAGATCAGGAATGACGGTTTGCGGCGCAGGTCGTGCCAGGCGTCCGACCACAGACTGCGCGGCTTGCCCGGCGCGGGCCCGGACTCGGGCTGCGCGTCGATCGGCGCGGGCACCGCCGGCTGGGTGGCCTTCAGGGAGGCGGCCTCGGGGGTGGCCTTCATCGGGACGTCAGGCATAGCGAATCCTCGGGTCCAGCACGGCGTACAGCAGGTCGACGAGCAGGGTCACGACGAGGTAGACGAGGATCATGAAGGTGACGATGCCGACGACCGTCGCCCCCTCGCGGTAGGACAGCGCGCGGTAGACGGCGCTGCCGATGCCGTTGACGTTGAAGATGCCCTCGGTGACGATCGCCCCGGCCATGAGGTTGCCGATGTCCACGCCCAGGAAGGTGACCACCGGGATGAGGGAGTTGCGCATCAGGTGCACGCTCACCGCGCGGCGGCCGGTCAGACCCTTGGCGCGGGCGGTGCGCATGTAGTCGGCGCGCTTGTTCTCGGCGACCGAGGTGCGGGTCAGACGCGCCACGTAGGCCAGCGAGAGCGAGGCCAGGACCATGGCCGGGAGAATCAACTGGCTCCAGGCGGTGGGGTCCTGCACGGTGGGGCGGGCCCAGCCGAGGTTGTGCGCGAAGAAGACCTGGTACAGGTAACCGATCACGAAGACCGGCACCGAGATGAAGAGCAGGGTGACGAACAGGATCATCCGGTCCGTCTTGCCGCCGCGGCGCAGACCGGCGATCACGCCGAGACCCACACCCAGCACGACGGTGATCAGGAAGGCCAGCGCGGTCAGCCGCAGGGTCGCGGGGAGCGCCGAGGTGATCACGTCGATCACCGGACGGCCGCTGGCGATCTGGGTACCGAAGTCCCCCTGGAGCAGCCCGAGGAGGTAGTTGAGGTACTGGTGCCACAGCGGCAGGTCCAGACCCAGGTCGGCCTTCATCGCCGCGATCTGCGCCTGGTCGACGCTGCGCTCGCCCCACAGGGCCCGAACGGGGTCGCCGGGCAGTGCGTACATCATCAGGAAGACCAACAGGGTGGCCCCGATGAAGACGGGAATCATCTGGAGCAGTCGGCGTACGACATAGCGCCCCATCGTTCCTCCAACTCGGATGTGTCGGATCACGGGAGCGACGGGCCGCCCGCCCGGGGTGCGGGTGGTGCGGCCCGTCGCTCTCCGCGGCCCACGGCCGGGTGGGGCCGTGGCCGGGGGCGCCCCGGGTGCCGGGGCGCCCGTCGGTGCGGCCTTACTTGACGGTGACCTCGGTCAGGATCGGCTGACCGGTGACGCTGAAGCGGACGTTCTCCACGTTCTGGGAGAAGCCGCCGTTGACACCCTGGTGCCACAGCGGGATGGCCGGCATGTGCTCGAAGAGCACCTTCTCGGCCTCCTGGTAGGCGGCCACGGTCTCCTCGAGGGAGGCGGCGGAGTCACCCTCGGCGAAGAGGGCGTCCACCTCCTCGTTGGAGAAGAAGCCGGTGTTGGCGGAGGAACCGGTGCCGTACAGCTCCTTCATGAAGGAGACGTTCAGCGGGTAGTCGGCGATCCAGCCACCGCGGTACATCGACTCGACCTCCTGCGCGTCACGCGCGTTGAGGTCGGTCTGGAAGTCCGGCTTGGCGTCGCCGGTGCACTCGACGCCGGTGTTCTGGCGGATGCTGTTGCAGACCGCGGTCACCCAGGCCTCGTGACCACCGTCGGCGTTGTACTGGATGGTGATCTCGTCACCGGGGACGCCACCGGCCTCATCGATGAGGTCCTTGGCGCGCTCCGGGTCGAACTCCATGACCTCGCCGCCGGCGTTCTCCTGGAAGCCCATGGCGCCGGGGGCGACGAAACCGGTCGCGACGGTCACCGAGTCGTTCATCACGGTGGAGACGATGGTCTCGCGGTCGATGGCCATCGACAGACCCTGCAGGACGCGCGGGTCGGTGTCCTCCCAGGTCTCGCTGTAGAAGACCGGGACCAGGGTCTGGTTGGCCATGTACGGCTGGGAGATGGCCCGGTCGCCCAGGTCGTCCTTGAAGACCGGCAGGTTCTGGGGGTCGACCAGACGCAGGATGTCGAGGCTGTCCGAGAGCAGGTCGTTGTAGGCCGCGTTGAGGTTGTTGTAGTTGACGAGCTCGACGCCGTCGTTCTGCGCCTTGTTCTCGCCCGCGTAGTCCTCGTAGGCCTCGAGGGTGATCTTGGAGTCGCGCTCCCAGGAAGCGAACTTGTACGGGCCGTTGCCGATCGGCTTCTGGCCGAAGGCCTCGGTGTCCTCGTAGAAGCTGCTGGGCAGCGGGGTGAAGGGGTTGTAACCCAGCTTGTAGTTGAAGTACGAGACCGGGGAGGAGAGGGTGACGGTGAAGGTCAGCTCGTCGACGACCTCCAGGCCGGACATCTCCTCGGCGGTGGCGTCACCCTCCTCCGGGTGGACCTCGTCGTAGCCCTCGATGTCCGCGAACCAGTAGCTGTTCTTCTGGTTGTTGGACAGCTGGGCGGCCCAGTTCCACGCGTTGACGTAGGACTCGGCGGTCACGGCCTCGCCGTCATGGAAGGTCCAGCCCTCGCGGAGGGTGACGGTCCACTCGGTGGCGTCCTCGTTGGCCTCGATGGACTCGGCGGCGGTGTAGACCAGGTCGCCCTCGTCGTCGAAGTCGACCAGGTTGGCGAAGACGTTGTCGATGACCAGGGCACCGTACTGCTCGTTGGTGTCGGTCGGGATCAGCGGGTTCTGGGGCTCGCCGGCGTCGACGGAGAAGACCGCCGACGCGGAGCCACCGCCCTCACCGCCGCCACCGTTGCCGTTGCCGTTGCCGCTGTCGTCGCTGCCACCACAGGCGGTCGCGGCCAGAGCCACGCCTATCGCACCTGCCACCCACTTGGCGCTGCGCGTACCGCGCATGGGCCTGCCTCCTTCGGAGAGTTCGCTCGAAGCATGGGGCGCCGCACACGCGAAGTCTTCACACCCGTCGTGTTCGGCGCCATGCGATCGAGAAGCCGGGTATCGCCCTCCCGCGGAAGGCCCGAACGGTCGATCGCAACCTGAACCACTATGCGACCCAAACGAAGTCCCCTGCACCATTTCAGATCACAATGTGATGACGGAGCGAACACCAAAACAGACAAATACGGCGATACTTCAGCAGTCCCGAGGGGTTCAAACGTGCCATTGTGACGCGTGACACGCGAAGGTGTCCGCACATCGAACAGGTGTGGACCTCTGCCCGCTTTGCCCCCCTTGACATGTTCACATTGCAATCATTTTGTGGACGGAAGGCGAAGAAACTTCACTGCGTGACGATCGGGGGATGATTCCCCGGGCTTCTCGGGGTTTTCCTCACCCAGCGCATATGACACGGCTCCCGGCGGACGATCCGGCACGGGAGGGCAGCCGGCCGCCGGCAACGGACCCCGGGGCCACGGGAAGGCACCCCGCACAACGCGGCGGCCCGACACCGAAAGACCGGTGTGGGGCCGCCGCGAATGTTCCCGCGAGCGAATCGCGAAGGCTCAGGCGTGCTTGGCCCGGGAGGCCGACCGGGCCCGCTGACGCTGATCGAGCACCACCTTGCGGATCCGCACCTCGTTCGGCGTGACCTCGACACACTCGTCGTCCCGGCAGAACTCCAGCGACTGCTCCAGCGACAGCCTGCGCGGCGGCACCAGGTTCTCGGTGGTGTCGGCGGAGGCCGCCCGCATGTTGGTGAGCTTCTTCTCCTTGGTGATGTTCACGTCCATGTCGTCGGCACGGGAGTTCTCACCGACGATCATGCCCTCGTACACCTCGGTACCGGGCTCCACGAAGATGACGCCCCGCTCCTGGAGGTTGAGCATCGCGTACGGCGTGGCCGGCCCCGGCCGGTCCGCCACCAGGGAACCGCTGTTACGGGTGCGCAGCTCCCCCACCCACGGCTCGTAGCGCTCGAAGATGCCGTGCGCGATCCCGGTGCCCCGGGTCTCGGTCAGGAACTCGGTGCGGAACCCGATCAGTCCCCGGGAGGGCACCAGGAACTCCATCCGCACCCAACCCGAGCCGTGGTTGGTCATGGTCTCCATGCGCCCCTTGCGGGACGCCATCAGCTGGGTGATCGCCCCCAGGTGCTCCTCGGGCACGTCGATCGTCATCCGCTCGATCGGCTCGTGCACCCGGCCGTCGACCTCCCGGGTCACCACCTCGGGACGACCGACCGTCAGCTCGAAGCCCTCCCGGCGCATCGTCTCCACCAGGATGGCCAGCGCCAGCTCGCCGCGGCCCTGCACCTCCCAGGCGTCCGGCCGCTCGGTCGGCAGTACCCGCAGCGAGACGTTGCCGATCAACTCCCGGTCCAGGCGGTCCTTCACCAGGCGCGCGGTCACCTTGTGGCCCTTGCCGCCCTTGCCCACCAGAGGGGAGTTGTTGGTGCCGATGGTCATCGAGATGGCCGGCTCGTCCACCTGAATCAGGGGCAGCGCCACCGGGTTCTCCGGGTCGGCCAGCGTCTCGCCGATCATGATGTCGGGGATGCCCGCCACCGCGCAGATGTCACCGGGGCCGGCCTTCTCGGCCGGCTTGCGGGTGAGCGCGTCGGTCATCAGCAGCTCGGTGAGCCGCACGCTCTGCACCGAGCCGTCGCGGCGCATCCACGCCACGGTCTGCCCCTTGCGCAGCTCGCCCTGCTGGATGCGGCACAGCGCGATCCGGCCGAGGAAGTTGTCCGCGTCCAGGTTGGTCACGTGCGCCTGGAGCGGGGCCTCCTCGTCGTACACCGGCGCCGGCACCGACTCCAGCAGCGTGGAGAACAGCGGCTCGAGGCTGTCGCTGTCCTCCGGCACCGTGCCGTCGGCCGGCTGGGTGCGGGAGGCGACACCGTCCCGGGCGCAGGCGTAGACGATGGGGAACTCGATCTGCTCCTCGTCCGCGTCCAGGTCCAGGAACAGGTCGTAGGACTCGTTGAGCACCTCGGAGATGCGGGCGTCGGGCCGGTCCGTCTTGTTGACGCACAGGATCACCGGCAGGCGGGCCTGCAGCGCCTTGCGCAGCACGAACCGGGTCTGCGGCAGCGGTCCCTCCGAGGCGTCCACCAGCAGGACCACGGCGTCCACCATGGACAGGCCGCGCTCCACCTCGCCGCCGAAGTCGGCGTGGCCGGGGGTGTCGATGATGTTGATGACCACCGGGTCCCCACCCCCCTTGGGGTGGTACCGGACGGCGGTGTTCTTCGCGAGAATGGTGATGCCCTTCTCGCGCTCGAGGTCGCCGGAGTCCATGACCCGGTCGTCCACGTGCTGGTGGGCGGCGAAGGCCCCCGCCTGCTTGAGCATGGCGTCGACCAGGGTCGTCTTGCCGTGGTCGACATGGGCGACGATGGCGACATTGCGGATGTCGTGGCGCGTGGGCATGGCTGGCGGAACTTCTCCCGAATAGCGGTTGTCCCCCGGCGGGTGGATCCCCGGCGAGTCGGTGACGTGGCCCGGCGAATTCCTGCCCCGGCCCTTCCACATCGTACGGTGCCCTCCCGGGGACGGCCCGCGCGTTCCACGCCGCCCCCGCCGTCCGCCCCGTGCCCGGGCCGGTTCCCCGCTCAGCGCAGGCGGCCGAAGTCCTGTGGCCGCGGGGTGGCCAGCCCGAAGGCGCCCACGTTGGCCAGGTCCCGCTCCGCCGCCACCAGCTCCGGCCGTTGGTACAGCGGGATCGACCCCGCCACCGCCCAGATCCGCAGGTCGGCGCGGTGCAACAGCTCGGCGCGGCGCCCGTCGTCCGGCTCCGTGGCGGCCTCCTCCAACAGCTGGTCGATGTGGTCGGTGCCCACCCGGGTGTAGTTCTGCCGGACGAACACCTCACCACCCGGGACGGCCTGCGGCTTGGCGTGGACCGGGTGGGCGTCGGTCGCCGGGAACGGCGTGGCCGGCCAGGAGTACAACGCCAGGTCGAAGTTCCCGGACGGGACGCGCTCGGAGAGGTAGGTGTCGGCCGGCACCTCGACCCGGTCCACCAATACGCCCACCTCGGTGAGTGCCTCCGTGATCAGGTCCGCCACGGTGTGCAGCTCCTCGATGCCGTGGTCCCGTTCGGTACCCGTGCCGGCCTCCGGAAGGACGAAGTCCAACCGCAGCGGCGTTCCCTCCTTCACCCGGACCGCCGCGGCGGCCTCCGCGGCGAGCCGCTCGGCCTCCCGGTTCGCCGCGTCGGCGGCCCGCTCGGCGTCGTCCGCCGCCCGCTCCAGGCGGGCGCGCTCACCGCGGCCGGCCCCCGCGGCGGCGGCCCGGGCGTCCACGGCGGCGCGGCGCAGCATCGCGACACCCTGTTCCGCGGTGGTCAGCGGGTCGGCGACGCGGAACAGCGCGCGGGGGCCGGCCGCGCCGGCCGGGGCGGGGGGCCCGGCCGCCGGGGAGGCCCCTGCCTCCGTCCCGGGCCCGGCGGTCGGCCCCCGGTCCGCGCCGACGCCGCGCCCACCGCCGGGGACCCGGTGCCAGCCCACGGCCTCCAGCACCTCGGCGGCGGCCCGGGGGCCGGTCTCCCCCAGCGCGCCGCCGTGGTCCCGGTACTCCTCCTGGGCCGGCACCCACAGGTGGTGCCCCAGCGGACGCGGCGGGAGGCCGGCCGCGCCGTGCACCCTCGTCGCCGGGGCCTCCCGGTCCAGCGCCAGGGCCAGGGCCCGGCGCACCCGCTCGTCGCGCAGGGTCGGGGAGGAACCGTTGATCGCCAACTGCGTCCAGGACGGCCCGTAGGCACGGTGGACGGTGTGGCGGGCGAGGTGTTCGCGGGCGCTCTCCTCGTTCAGGGCGAAGGCCCGGTCCCGGGAGCGCTGGGCGGTGACGAGGGCGCGGGCGTACCGTTCGGCGGCCCGGTCGACGCCGGTCGCGGCGGCCGACGGGGCGTCGGGCACGGCGGCCGCGAGCCGGGCGTCCCCCCAGCGGGCGAGGTGGGCGGTGAGGTCCCGGCCGACGGAGAGCGCGGCGGTGCCGGGTGCCTCGGCGGCCTCGATGCCGGACCCGCCCGCGCCGGACCCGCCCGCGCCGGGGCCGTTCCCCGGCGGGCCGGCGGCGGAGGCCCCGCGGCCGTCGTCGGTATCCGGGGCGGCGTCGGGGGCGGCGCCGGTGTCCTCGTCGGCCTCCGTGTCCTCGCCGGACCCCGTGTCCGCCGGTCCGGGGGGAGCGTGCGGGCTGTCCACGCCCCCGCCCCGGGAGGGGGTACCCGCCGCCGCGAGCACCCGTTCGGCCTCGACCGCGTTCACCTCGGCCACGTGCACCGTGCCCCGGCCCAGCTCCTCCAGTCGGCGGTGCGGGGGCACCCGCAGGTAGACCAGTTCGTCCAGCAGCGCCCGGTCGCCCCACCAGCCCTCGTCCCGGGTCAGCGTCATCCGGCCGCCCGCCCGGTCCAGCCCGTCCAGCGCGAAGGGGCCGGCGGTGGCCGGGAGACCGTCCCGGGCGCCCGCGTTGAACTCGGCGGGGTCGCCGGTGAGGGAGCGGGGGTACAGCGGGGTGAAGAGGGCGCGCCAGTCGGCCACGGTGTCCCCGGTCAGGACGGTGACCTCGTGCTCGCCGGGACCGGCCGTCACCTTCGAGATCCTCTCGTAGCCGGCGTTGCGAGCGCTCCAGTAGGAGTTGTCGGAGCCGTTGAGCGCCTTCCACTGGGCGATGAAGTCCTCGGCGCCCACCGGTTCGCCGTCGCTCCAGACCGCCCGGGGGTTGAGCGAGTAGACGATCCGCCACCCGCCGTCCTCCGGCGTGGCGTCCGCCGAGCGCAGGTAATCGGGATCGGGGCGCTGGCGCCCCCGCTCGTCGGTGACGAAGAGGCGGGGCAGCAGGCCGACCGTGACCCGGTCGGTCACGATGTCCGCGTCGTAGCGGAAGACGTTGAGGGTGGCGGGCAGGTCGTCCACCGCCCAGACCAGGGAGCCGCCCTCGCGCAGCCGGTCCCGGTCGGCGGCGGGGACCGCGGAGAGGAGCGCCTCGGCCCCGTCCCGCTCCCCGGGGTCGGAGGAACAGCCGACCAGCAGCAGCGGTAGCAGGAGAGCGCCCGCGAGGAGGCGGACGGCGCGCCTCCGGGAACCCGCGCTCCCGGCTCGCGCCGGTGTCCGGGCACCGGCGTCGCTCGACCGTCCCAGCATGTTCTTCCCTCCGACGTGACCCGGGTGCTCCGATCGACCTCTGATCACACCCACCGCCAGCGAAGGCCACCCGGGGCCCGGCGCGTAGCGGACACGGCGTCACGGGCGTCGGATCTCACCCGACCGGTGGAGGGCCGGATACGCCGGGGCGCATCCGGCCGTCCACCGGCCATCCGGCGCGCGTGGAAGAAAACGCGCCGGGCGCACGCCCGGGCGTGCACCGGAGCGGGGAGGTGGGCGAAGGGTGATCGACGGATGGGAGAGAGGTGCGCGAAATGTGATGCCCGGTGGATGGGGCCACCCCGCCGCGCCCCGTTTCACCGGCGGAAACACCCCCGTCACCCGGGGTTGACACCCCGTGCCGGCCGACCACCTACGCTGTCCGGTGACGGTCCGTCGGCTCCCCGTGTCGCCCCGTGCCGGAGGGGCCCGGGCCTGTCCGGTTCCCGCCCCGTGGAACAGGTTTTCGTAGGCGTGAACACAGGTGCCGGCGTAGGGTCCGGCATATGCGCCCAGGGGGTGAGTGATGAACGACGGCAATCCGAGTCCGTGGCAGGTGGTGCGCCAGGACGAGAACGGGCACCGCTACCGCATCGGACGCTGCGCCACGCGTGCGGAGGCCCAGCGTCTGATCCGCAGGCTGGAGGAGGGCGCGGGCGTACGCCCGGCGGACTCCGGCCGCTATCTGGTGGAACGCGTCGAGCGGGCGGACAGCGCACCTCGCTGATCCCCGGCACAATCGGGGGTACGGGTGCGAGTCCGACCCGACCGCGGACCACGCGGTGGGGCCCGAGCGGGGACGTGGTACGACGTGAGCACGAGTGCGGAGAGTCCGCGGGACGAGGTCCCGCCCGCCGGTTCCACGGCACCCGGTGCCCCGCGGCCTCTCCTGGACGTCCTGCGCATCGGCGTCGTCATCCTGGACCCCGGTGGCCGGATCCTGCTGTGGAGTCCGGTCGCGGAACGCGTCCTCGGATGGCCCGACTCCCTCGTCCTCGGTCGCCCCGTCACCGACTTCGTGGCCTCCCCGTGCGCGCTGACCGGGGGGGCCGGGAACGTATACCGGGAACTCCTGCGCACCGGCTCCTGGCGGGGCGTGATCCCTCTGCGTCACCTGGACGGCCGAACCGTGGAGGTCGAGGGACGCGGCTCCCTGATGCGCCGTCCCGACGGGTCCCCCTTCGTTCTCGCCAACCTCGTCGAGACCAGTCTGCTGGCCGGAATCGAACAGGAACTCGCCGCCCTCGACGCCCTCTTCACCGCCTCTCCCCTGGGCATCGCCCTCTTCGACACCGAACAGCGCTTCGTACGGGTCAACGAATCCCTCTCCCGCCTGTGCGGAGTCGGCCCCCAGGACCTGATCGACCGGACCGTCCTCGAGGTCCTGCCCGACCACATGGGGCCGCAGATCGACGCCGTACAGCGCGAGGTCCTCGCCTCCGGTCACTCCGTCATCGACCTGGTCACCCTCTCCCCCGACCGGCGCGGCGCCCGGTCCGTCTCCTTCGGCCGGCTCACCGACCGCACCGGCCGGGTCCACGGCGTCAGCTGCACCGTCATGGACATCACCGAACGCCGGGAGGCCACCGAGAAGATCGAGCGGGCCCGTCAACGCCTCGCCCTCCTCGACGACATCGGCGCCGCCCTGGGCGACCTGCTCGAGGTCGCCCCCGTCGCCGACTCCCTCGCCCATCTGCTCGTCCCCCGGTTCTGCGACTACGCCGGGGTCATGCTGCCCTCCGCCTTCCTCGACGGCGACGGGGGCAACGGGGACCGTCCCCGTCACACCCCCCTGGTGCAGGCCGCCGTCGCCGCCAAACGACACAGCCCCGAGGTCGACCGGATGCTCGGCCTGCGCGAGACGGTGCGCTTCACCCCCGAGTCCGTCTTCGGGAAGGTGCTCGCCGGTGGACGCGCCCGCCTCCTGGACTCCGCCGAGGCCATCGCCGAGGCCACCAGCCCCGACGACCCGAAGGTCACCGCCGCCACCGGCCTGGGCATCCACTCCCTGATGGTCGTCCCGCTGCGGGCCCGCGGGAAGGTGCTCGGCCTGCTCGTCATCAGCCGTGCCGGTCGCCGCGCGGGCTTCGACGCGGACGACCTCGCCCTCGCCGAGGAGATCGCCGGACGGGCCAGCGTCTCGCTGGACAACGCCCGGCTCTACGCCCGCGAGCGGGAGGCCGCCGTGATGCTGCAGCGGAGCCTGCTGCCGCAGACCGTTCCCGAGCCGCCGGGCGTGCGGATCGGCTTCCGGTACGTGCCCGGCAGCAGCCGCGCCGAGGTGGGTGGCGACTGGTTCGACGTCATCCCACTGGCCGGCGGCCGGGTCGCCTTCGTCGTGGGCGACGTGATGGGCCACGGTCTGCGCGCCGCCGCCACCATGGGACGGCTGCGCACCGCCGTGCGCACCCTCGCCGACCTCGACCTGCCCCCGGCCGAGCTCCTGGAGCGCGTCAACCGCCTCTCCGACGACCTCGCCGCCGGTCCCGACGACCCGATGATGGCCACCTGCCTGTACGCCGTGCACGACCCGGCCACCGGCGAGTGCGCCATCGCCAAGGCCGGCCACGTCCCACCGGTGCTGGTCACCCGCGAGGAGGCCACCGGCCGGCTGGTGGCCCGGCCGGTCGACGTGCCGGACGGCCCACCGATCGGGCTGCCCGACACCGGCCACGAGGAGATCCGGGCCCACGTCCCCGCCGGTTCGGTGCTCGTTTTGTACACCGACGGTCTGATCGAGAAACGCGGGGAGGACATCACCGACGGCCTGGACCGGCTCTGCGAGACCCTCACCGGCCCCGGCGGCGGGGAGATCTCCCTGGAGAAGTTGTGCGACACGGTGCTGGACGCCCTGGTCCCGGAGGTCGGTCGGCCCGGCCACGGCGCCGAGGACGACATCGCGCTGCTCGCCGTCCAACTCGGCGAACTCTCACCGGGTGACAGCGCCTCCTGGGTCTTCCCGGCCCGCGGCCACAGCGTCCGCCGAGCCCGCTCCGCCGTCCGGCACACGCTGCGCGACTGGGGTCTGTCCTCCGTGGAGGACTCGGTGGTCCTGCTGGTCAGCGAACTGGTCACCAACGCCCTGCGGTACGCGCACGGACCCATCGGGGTGCGTCTGGTGCGCGGTGGGTCACTGCTCGTGGAGGTCTCCGACCCCCTCCCCGACCCTCCGCTGCCGCGCCGCGCGAGCCCCGAGGAGGAGAACGGCCGGGGCCTGCACCTGGTCTCCCTGGAATCCCACCGCTGGGGCACCCGCCGGGACCCGGCGGGCAAGACCGTCTGGTTCGAGGTCCACCTCCCCGACGGCCCGCCGGGGCCGACGCGTCATCGCACCGGCAGGTGATACGCGATCCGGTACCGATCGGCCGGTACCACCAGGTCGGCCGTCTCCACCGGCAGACTGCCGGCGCGGAAGGTCCGGCTGACCACGATCATCAGCCGGCCCGGTCGGCCGCCCAGTACCTCCACCTCGTCCACCCCACCGGGCCGCGCCCCCACCTCCTCCTCCACGTTGTCCACCACGAGGTCGATCTCCGCCATCCGCTCCACCACCCCGCGCCCCGCCAGCGGACCCTCCTCCGGCAGCACCACCGGGGTCCGACCGGTCAGCCGCAGCGGCTCCCAGGAGGTGGACAGCATCATCGGGCCGTCCGCCACCCGGTACAGGTACCGCGTGCACATCACCGCCTCCCCCGCCTCCACCGCCAACCGGCGCGCCACCCCCGGCCCGGCCGTGCTCCGTTCGCTCTCGGCCTCCCACACGCCGCGCACCCGCTCGTCCGCCTGCTCCTGCCGGAACGGCGAGCACTCCCCCGCCGGACGGTGCGCGCTGCGGTGCACGCGCCGGGTCTCGGGCCGCTCCCGAACGTAGGTCCCCGACCCCGAGCGGCCCTCCACCAGCCCCTCGGCCATCAGCACCCGCCGCGCCTCCAGCGCCACGGTGTCCGAGACGCCGTAGACCGTCCGGATGTCCGCCTGCGAGGGCAGCCGGGTGTGCGGCGCGAGAACGCCCTCCCGGATCTGCCGGCGCAGATCCTCGGCGACGCGGAGATAAGCGGGCTGCTCTCCCACCGACACGGGTCCTCCCGAAGCTGCTCCCGACCCGAACGGTCAGCACTGAGAGCAACAGATTGACAACCCGGGGTGATGGCACGCAAGGGTCGGCTCCATGTTCACCCGAAAGGCCGAGCGAGGGGCACCGTCTTCTTCCACCCACCGGGGACAGCGGGCCGGGCCGGCCCCCGCGCCACGGCATGTGCCTCCGCGCCCCCGCCGGGCCCCACCGGCACAGCGCGGGTGTGCCGGTGGCAGGGGTTGCGTCGGGTCCCCACCCGAACCGTTCACCCGACCCCCGGGGAAACCGGGATCCCGGAAAAGGACCGGGCGGGCCGAGAACTCAACGTGCGATGCCCACCGGCTGCCGCACCGTCGTCGGATCGTCCACCATCGACAGGAGGGCATGGGCGAGATCGGCCCGGGAAATGGAACCGGACCGCGGCACGTTCCCACCGATGACCCTGCGGTACTTCCGCGACAGGGGCCGATCCAACAGGCGTGGGGGACGAAGGATCGTCCAGTCCAGGGCACTGCTCCGAATGATCTCCTCCATCACCGCGAGATCGTCGTACTGCGGCCGAAACGCCCGGGAGACCAGGGGCCGCACGACGGTGCGCAACAGCGGACTCTCCCCCGGGGGGACCGGACCGACCGGAGCGGCGCTCACCGCGAGGAACCGCCGAGTTCCACAGTTTCGTGCCGCCTCCACGATCGCCCGGGTCGCCACCGAGACGATCCCCGCCCCGGCGTTGCCGCGGGCACCGAGGGCGGAGATCGCGGCCTTCCGCCCCCTCAGGAGCGGCTCCAGCAGTCGCGGATCGGTCACGTCGGCAACCCGCACCTCCAGCGCTTCGTGCCGGACCGTCAACGCTGTCGGATCACGCACCACGGCCGTCACCCGGTGACCGGCTTCCAACGCCTGACGGACCACGTGGGTGCCGGTACCGCCGGTCGCCCCGAAAACGGTGAGCTCCATACGCTTCCGTGCCTTTCTCCTCGGAACCGATCCCCTCGGGCCCGGCCCGGTTTCCTCCCGGGGCGGTGGACCCGGAGTCTCGGGCGGGACCGTCGCGTCGGGAAACGTCGAGGAACACGGTCCGCACGACACCCCACGAGGCCTCCTCGGCGACGGTGGGTGAACGTCCCGAACCCCTCTTGATAGTGGTCCAACTCCCCCCGCAGGAGCCTGCGCCGCTCGGCCCGCTCGGTGATGTAACCGGAGACGTTGTCCGTGTGCGCCTTCACGCTCTCCAGCAGCCCCACCGGCTGCGTGATCGTGACCTTCTTCGCCTTGACCATACCGCGACCAGGCCACGGTGTTACCGCCGTGTGTGGGGAGTGGCCGGTACCGGACACATGCGATCCGATACCCCGAGGGTCCACAGCCGCTCCGCCCCACAGCACCGCGGCCACGACCGTGCAGCCATGGAGACCGCCATCGTGCTCCGCCCCGGCGTCCGGCACCGGCGTCGAAGCCGTGCCGATAAGCCGACCGCCGGCCCGTCCCTGTGAACAGGCGCAGGTCCTCCGAACGACGTCGCTAGTCTTGTCCCGTTACGCCCCCACGCCCCTAACCGGAGGACTCCCCGTGACTCCGACCGCTGCGAAGCCCGGCCCCCCATCGCGGCGCGAGCACTGGTTCCAGCCCTGCCGATCCGGTTTCCGGTGGGAGCAGGAGGGCCTGGAGCACGTGCGACGGCTGATGCCGAACGCCGAGCCGTACCGGGCGTGGGCGACGTTCCGGTTCACCGGGGTCACCGGGCGGGTCAACGAGTGCGATCTGCTGATCGCCTTGCCCGGGGGCGTCTATCTGCTGGAGCTGAAGGGGCACCCGGGCAGGGTGGTGAACCGGGGCGACACATGGCAGTTCCACGGCGACCGTGTGCGGACGCTGCGCAACCCGCTGCACCTCACCGATCTCAAGGCCAAGGAGCTGAAGGCTCAGCTGGAACGTGCCGCGCGTGCGGCGGGCATCCCCGAGGCGGGGATCCCCTTCATCAAACCGGCGGTCTTCCTGCACGACCCCGACCTGGTGAGCGTCCAGGCAGTGCCGACAGCCCGAAACCGGCTCAGGCTGGGCGCCGGGCAGGGGCAGGTACACGGGTCCCGACTGGGTGCTGGCGCTTGTTCGCATGGCTCTCCCGACTCCGATCTCCTTGATCCAACATCGTCGGGTTGCCCACTTGCCGGGCCTAGCCTCTTTCCTGTTGCCGCAAGAACTCGTCCCGGATGCCCTCGACGAGGCTGCGCATGTCGTCGCCATAGAGCGCCACCGCGGCGAACCTGTCGAACGTGTCGACGTACGTCTGGACGTCCCGCGGATCCCGTGTCGTCACCTCCGAGTGGAAGGTCTCGACGATGACGAGGCTGTCGTCGTGGATGCTGAAACAGGTCATGGGGAAGTCCGGCTTCCGGCCCGCTTGAGGAACGACACCGATGGACACGGCGGGGAGCTGGGACAGGGACGCGAGCCGGTCGAGTTGTACGGCCATGACGGCCGGCTCGCAGATCAGCCACCGCAGTACGTGCTCGCAGATGACGAAGTGGAACGACCGCGCGTCCTCATACAGCACGGTCTGCCGTTCCAGCCGTGCCGCCACTGTCCGTACCTTGGTCTCGTCCGGCAGAGCCGGAGGCAGTGAGAACACCGCCGTGGCGTACTCAGGAGTCTGGAGAAGACCAGGGATGAGCTGTCCCTGGAACAGCCTGAGTGCCTTCGTGTTGGCCTCGATGCCCTTGATCGTGTTCTGGTGCTTCCACGCCCCCATACGGCGCAGCAGGCGCCACGCCGTGGTTCCGTGGCCTCGACTCGGGCCGCCGCGAGGAACTGTTCCTTGGCCTCCTCGGACACCCCGAGGGCGGACAGGACGAGGTCGACGTCTCGCACCGTGGGCATGGTCCGGCCGTTCTCGATCTTCGAGAGCTTGGCTGCGGACATGGAAGCCCTACGGGCCACTGCGCTGCCGGTCAGTCCCGACGCCTCTCGCAGTGTCCGCAGTGCTCTTCCGAGGGATTCCGTGGTCAGTGGTGCCGCTCCCGGTAGGTCGCGAACGGCACGGCTCGGGAGAGCGCCAGGTCCCGGTATCCCCGGTAGGCCGGGAGGCGGTCGGCGGGGAGGAGTTCGCCGCCGAGGAACCGGCCCTCGGGGGTGTAGTGCATCCGGTAGACGTCGCAGTCGTCGAAGAGCCAGAAGTCGTGGTCGGGCAGACCGTCCACGTCCTGCTCGGCCAGGTCGATAATGCCGATCGACTCACCGGCCTTGATGTTGCCGGGGTAGGCCGCCAGCTCGTAGCGCGGGTAGTCAGTCAGCGGGGAGCGCAGGACGTGGACGCGGGACACCTGCTTGCCCTTGTCGGTCATGGACCGCACCCACGGGTTGTCGTCCCACTCCGGCCCCATGTCCTCGCCGGCCAAGAAGCGCGCGATCTCCCCGCGCTCCTCCTCCACGTCGTACTCAGCCAGCGTCTCCAGCCGGAACGCGGTCCGCTCGAACGTGTCGAAGAGGCGCCCGAACTCCTCACCGGTGAGCACGGAAGTACTCCTCCAGCACGGCCGCGGGGACCATGACCGCCGTCTCACCCTCGGGCAGGTCGAGCTGCGCCAGCCGCTCAGGGTCGTTGGTCACGTAACCCTGTACGACGTACTCCTTGCCGTCGGCCGTGCCCCACAGGGTGGGGCAGGTGCCGTTCTTGCAGTCCGGATCTCCCGACAGTTTCCACAGTGGTGCGCCCACGGCTTCCCCTTCAGGTCGACGGCCCTCGCCTGTGGCCGATGCTCCCGACCGGCTGACATGCGGGGCAAGCTCCCCGGCTTTCCGGAACGGGAAACCCTGACGGCTAGCGGGCCCGACAGATCTTTCTCTGTTCCCTGACGCAGGCCAGCCCAGAGCTGATAGGAAGTGCTAGTCATCCGTAAGACTTCTTAGGAGGGGTCATGAACGACGAGGAAATGAACAAGCTTCGGATGCGCAAACTCAAGATCCTCAGCGAGTACCACGAGGAGGAGAAGAGGAGGCGAGACAAGCTCGGCGCGGAACTGGCCGAGATCGAGCAGGCCATGGCCCGGGTGGCGGAGAGCAGTCTCAGCATGCCCTGCTTTGTCCGGGCCACGCCGGGGCCCAAGCAGACCGTCTACCACTCCGCGGATGCCACATGCGATCGCGTCCGGGACCGCAACAACTACACCCCGTGCACCGAGCACGCGGCGCTGGAAGAGCTGGGCCCCGGGGACTACTACCTCAGGCGGTGCACCGCATGCGACTGGGAGAAGGCTGCTCATCTACACGCGCAGCGCGACAGCCCACTCAGGGTTGAGTAAGGGTACTCAGCGCTGTCATAGCCCCAGGTCAGGACCGAACAGCTCCCCGCCGACGAGTCAGCGCCAAGTCAGCACGTGGCCCGGAAACAGCCGGAATCCGCAAGAGAAAACAGGAAGGGGCCAGACCGGAATATCTGGCCCCTGACCTGGGGTTTTACCATCCAACCCGCATCTCGGTAGATCAAGGAATCAACCGCTACACGTTGAAGCGGAACTCCACCACGTCGCCGTCGCGCATGACGTACTCCTTGCCCTCCATGCGGGCACGGCCCTTGGCGCGGGCCTCGACCAGGGAGCCGGCCTCGACCAGTTCGTCGTAGGAGACGATCTCGGCCTTGATGAAGCCCTTCTGGAAGTCGGTGTGGATGACGCCGGCGGCCTCCGGGGCGGTCGCGCCACGCTTGATCGTCCAGGCGCGGGCCTCCTTGGGCCCGGCGGTGAGGTAGGTCTGCAGGCCCAGGGTCTCGAAGCCGGCGCGGGCGAGGGTGGCCAGGCCCGGCTCCTCCTGCCCCACGGACCGCAGCAGTTCCAGCGCCTCCTCGTCGTCCAGCTCGCCGAGGTCGGATTCGAGCTTGGCGTTGAGGAAGACCGCCTCGGCCGGGGCCACGAGGGCGCGCTGTTCGGCCTGGAATGCCTCGTCGGTCAGCTCCTCCTCGTCCACGTTGAAGACGTAGAGGAACGGCTTGACGGTGAGCAGGTGCAGCTCCCGCAGCGGCTCGACGGCCTCGGTGCCCTGGCGGATGCCGGCGGAGAAGAGGGTGCGGCCCTCCTCGAGGATCGCCTTCGCGTCCTCGACCGCCCTGAGGATCGGCTGCCGGTCCTTCTTGACCCGGGCCTCCTTCGCCAGGCGCGGCAGAACCTTCTCGACGGTCTGCAGGTCGGCGAGGATCAGCTCGGTGTTGATGGTCTCGATGTCGTCCTTCGGGGAGACCTTGCCGTCCACGTGCACGACGTTGTCGTCGCGGAAGGCGCGCACCACCTGGCAGATGGCGTCCGACTCGCGGATGTTGTGCAGGAACTTGTTGCCCAGTCCCTCGCCCTCGCTGGCGCCGCGCACGATGCCGGCGATGTCCACGAAGTCGACGGTGGCCGGCAGGACGCGCTCGGAGCCGAAGATCTCGGCGAGCTTCGTCAGCCGGGGGTCGGGGACGCCCACGACGCCCACGTTCGGCTCGATCGTGGCGAACGGGTAGTTGGCCGCCAGCACGTCGTTCTTGGTCAGGGCGTTGAACAGGGTCGACTTGCCGACGTTCGGCAGGCCGACGATTCCGATCGTGAGCGACACGTGGGACTTCCCGGGCGTAGGAGGGGAACGGAGGGCGAACCCTCATTGTAGGCGCGGGGCCCGGGCCGATGGGCCGGACGAGGGTGATCCCGGTTCCACCGGCACCGCGGGCGCCCCGGAGTCCGGGGTGACCACCCGTGCAAAAGATCGACAAAACGATGGAATGCGCGTGTCTCCGCCGATCGAGGCGGGGAAGGGGACTTACGTTGGTCGACGTGGAGCACAGTACGCACACGACCGAACACGCTCGGCCACCCTTCGGAACGGTGCGTCGACCCACCCGCCCCGCCGGGGTGCCCCGGCCCGCCGGCGGCCCGTCCCGTCCCGGCCCGCCCCCCCGGCCCCGACCGGAACCGCGGGCCGGCCGTGGTCACCGGCCGCCGGTGGTCGACGCCCTGGCCCGCCTGACCCGGACGGTCCGCGCCGCCCGTCTCCCCCGCCCGGTCCTGACCGGCCTGGGCTGCGGCGTCCTCACCGGCGCGGCGATGGTCGCGGTCGGCTGGCTGAGCCGACTGGCCGGCGGGGTCCCGACCCTGCACGGGGTCGTTTTCCTGCTGGCCTGTCTGACGGTGGCCCTCATGGTCCGACCGGCCGACCTGATCTGCGCCCCGGTGGCCGCGCCGATCGCCTTCGCGTTGGGCGCCGTCGCGGCCGAGGGTTTCGACGATCTGCCGGCCACCCTGGCGTTCGGCGCGCCGTGGCTGTTCTCGGGAACGCTGTTGGCGGTGGTGATCGTCCTGGTCCGGGGTGCCGCCCGAACGCTGCGCCGCCGTCGGGCGGCGGCCCGGCGCTGAGACGGACCGGCGCCCCCGGGGGCGTCCCGCTCCGAACGGTCGGCGGGCCCGTTTCCGTCCCGCCGTCGGTGGGACCGCCGCGGCGACGGGACGGAAACGGGCCCGGGGAACCCCGTGGAACGGAGCGGGCCGGCGAACGGAGCGGAGCGGAGGGGCTTCCGCGGGAGGGACGGGCGAGCACGGCGAGCGGCCGGCGTCATCCGGCTCCGGGTCGCCGGAGTCGGCCCGGGTCAGGCCTCCAGCCTGGCCTTCGCCTCGGCCCGCAGGTCGCGGCGCAGCTCCTTGGGCAGCGAGAAACGGATGTGCTCGGTGACCGGCTGGACGACCTCCACGTCGTCGAAGCCACGCTCGGCGAGCCACTCCATGACCCCCTCGACCAGGACCTCGGGCACCGAGGCGCCGGAGGACAGGCCGATGGTCCCCACGCCCTCGAGCCACGCCTCGTCGATCTCGGAGGCGTTGTCGACCAGGTGCGCGGTGCGGGCGCCGGCGCCGAGGGCGACCTCGACCATCCGGACGGAGTTGGAGGAGTTCCTCGACCCCACGACCAGCACCAGGTCCGAGCGGTCGGCGATCTCCTTGATCGCGGTCTGCCGGTTCTGGGTGGCGTAGCAGATGTCGTCGCTGGGCGGGCTGATCAGCTGCGGGAAGCGGGTCTTGAGCGCGCCCACGGTCTCCATGGTCTCGTCGACCGAGAGCGTGGTCTGGGAGAGCCAGACGACCTTCTCCGGGTCGCGCACCTCGACGTTCCCCACGTCCTTCGGACCGTCCACCAGCTGGATGTGGTCGGGGGCCTCGCCGGTGGTGCCGATGACCTCCTCGTGGCCCTCGTGTCCGATGAGGAGGATGTCGTAGTCCTCACGGGCGAAGCGGACGGCTTCCTTGTGCACCTTGGTCACCAGCGGACAGGTCGCGTCGACGGTGGCGAGCTTGCCGCGCTCGGCCTCGCGGTGGACCTCGGGCGCGACACCGTGGGCGGAGAAGATGACGATCTCACCCTCGGGGACCTCGGAGGTCTCCTCGACGAAGATCGCGCCCTTCTTCTCCAGGGTGCGGACGACGTACTTGTTGTGCACGATCTCGTGCCGGACGTAGACCGGGGCACCGTACTGCTCCAACGCCTGCTCCACGGCGACGACGGCACGGTCCACCCCGGCGCAGTAACCACGGGGGGCGGCGAGCAGGACACGGCGGCCGGCGGCGCGGGAATCACTCATGCCGTCCATCGTACGAGTCCACCGGGAAGGGGGGAGGGCGGCATCGGGGGTCCCGGGGCCCCCGACCGGCGCTCGAACGGCGACACGCGCGGCGGGGCGGGGTTCCCGGGGCGGTCGGGGAGATCGGGACCCGGACGGACCGCGACCGTCGGCGCGGGTCGGTGCCGAAGGTCGGCCGGATGCCCCGACGGAACGTGTCGGCGACGGGACGACGGGGGTGTCGGTGACGGGCACTAGCGTGGCGCCATGGCTATGCGGACATCACCCGAGTCCCCGGTACCCGTCGGGCGGGTCTCCCGGCTCATCGGCGAGTGGATCGACCGGTTGGGCGAGGTGTGGGTGGAGGGGCAGATCACCCAACTCAGCCGTCGCCCGGGAGCGGGGGTCGTCTTCCTGACGCTGCGCGACCCGGCGCAGGACATCTCGTTGACCGTCACCTGCTTCCGAGCGGTCTTCGACCGGGTCGCGGACGCGGTGACCGAGGGCGCCCGGGTGGTGGTGCTGGGCAAGCCCGAGTGGTACGCGCCCCGGGGGCAGTTGTCGTTGCGGGCCACGGAGATCCGCGCGGTGGGGGTCGGAGAGCTGTTGGCGCGGTTGGAGCGGCTGAAGCGGGAGTTGGCGGCGGAGGGGTTGTTCGCGCCGGAGCGCAAGCGGCGGTTGCCGTTCCTGCCGGGGCGGATCGGTCTGGTGACCGGTCGGGCGTCGGCGGCGGAGCGGGACGTACTGGAGAACGCCCGGGCGCGCTGGCCGGCGGTGCGGTTCGCGGTGCGGAACGTCGCGGTGCAGGGGGTGCACGCGGTGCCGCAGGTGGTCGAGGCGGTGCGGGAGTTGGACGCCGACCCGTCGGTGGAGGTGATCGTGGTGGCCCGGGGCGGCGGCAGTGTGGAGGATCTGCTGCCGTTCTCCGACGAGGCCCTGGTGCGGGCCGTGGCGGCGTGCACGACGCCGGTGGTCTCCGCGATCGGGCACGAGCCGGACTCGCCGCTGCTGGACCTGGTGGCGGATCTGCGGGCCTCGACCCCGACGGACGCCGCCAAACGGGTGGTCCCGGAGGTCAACGAGGAGTTGGCGCGGGTGGAACAGCTGCGCGAGCGCGCCCGGTGGTGCGCGCGGGCGCTGGTGGATCGCGAGGAGCGCGGCCTGCGGACCACGCTGGACCGGCCGGTGATGGCCGAGCCGCACCGGCTGGTGGAGGCCCACGAGGAGCGTCTGGTGATGGCGGTGGAGCGGGGGCGGCGGACGCTGGGGCACCTGCTGGACCGGGCGGAGGCGGAGCTGACGCACACGGCGGCCCGGGTGGTGGCGCTGTCGCCGGCGGCGACCCTGCGGCGCGGGTACGCGGTGCTGCGGCGCCCGGACGGTTCGGTGCTGCGCTCGGCGGCGGGGGCCGTGGTGGGTGAGGAGTTGCGGGCGCGGCTGGCCGACGGCGAGCTGGGGATCACGGTGGGCGCGGTGCCGGTGGGGGACGGGGCGACGGCCGGGGGCGCGTCGGACGGCGGGACCGCCGACGCGCCGTGGTCGGCGGCGGAATCAGGTGTCGGCGGTGGGTCCTAGGCTGACCGACATGACGCGGAGCGAGACGGGCAGCGGGACGGACAGCGGGAGCGGGGTCCCGGCATCGGCCGGCGGCGGGGAGCCGCGGGACGGCGTGATGGGGTACGAGCAGGCGCGGGACGAGCTGGTGACGGTCGTGCGCCGATTGGAGGCGGGCGGTTCGACGCTGGAGGAGTCGCTGGCCCTGTGGGAGCGGGGCGAGGAGTTGGCGGGAATCTGCCGGCAGTGGCTGGAAGGGGCCCGGGCCCGGCTGGACGCGGCGGTCGAGCGGGACGGGCGGCGGGAGGGGGACGACGGCGAGGAGTCCTCCGGGGAGGACCCCGACGGGGGTGCCGGGGCGGAGGGGCGAGCGGAGGAGTGAGCCGAACCACTCCGAGTTGACTTGAAGGTTCAAGAACCACGAGGTAAGTTGAAGATTCAAGCACCTCGCCCCAAAATGGGTAGTACAACATTCAACAACCCCGGAAAGGCACACCGATGAGCTTCGCCCTCGACGACAAGGCCCTGGACCTGCTGTTCCGCGAGGCGCAGACCGCCCACACCTTCTCCGACGAGCCGGTCTCCGAGGAGCAGATCCGGGAGATCTACGACCTGGTCAAGCTGGCCCCCACGGCCTTCAACCAGTCGCCGCTCCGCCTGACCGTGCTGCGCTCCGCCGAGGCCCGGGCCCGGCTGATCCCGCACCTCATGGGTGGCAACCAGGGCAAGACCGAGACCGCCCCGGCGACCGCGATCCTCTCCATGGACACCGAGTTCCACGAGCACCTGCCTCGGCTCTTCCCGGTGATGCCCGACCTGAAGGACGGCCTCTTCTCCGAGCCGGAGGCCCGCGTCGGCTCCGCCGCGCTGAACGCCACCCTGCAGGCCGGCTACCTCATCCTCGGCATCCGGGCCGCCGGGCTCGCCGCCGGCCCGATGACCGGCTTCGACGCCGAGGGCATCAACAAGGAGTTCTTCGGCGACGGCAAGCAGAAGGTGCTGATCGTGGTGAACTTCGGCAAGCCGGGCGAGAGCGCCTTCTTCCCCCGCAACCCGCGCCTGTCCTTCGAGGAGGCCGCCACCGTCCTGTGAGCCGGTGCCCGGCTCCCGCCGGGCACCCGCCGCGCGCCGACGGTCGCGTTCCGCGCCCGGGCCGCCGACCCCATCGGGTAGGACGGCCCGGGCGCGATGTCGTTCAAGGCCCCCGGGGCATCGGGGTCGAGCCGCCGCGGCAGGCGACGGAAGCCGCCACCCCTCCGCCCGAACCGGGCGGTGGGGTGGCGGCTTCCGCGGCGCCCGAGGGGTCCCGGGGCCCGACCCTCCCCCGGCCGAGCCTTCACGACCGGGCCGGGGTGAGCCGGGGTGAGCCGGGGGACGCGGACACCCCGCGGGGCACCGGTCGGTTCAGTTCCCGGCGGAGGGATCCGCGATCTCCCAGGGCTCCAGGGACCCGGCGAAGAACTCCAACCGCTCGCGCGGCGCCGTGCCGGTGACGACGACGGTCCCGTCCGGGCCGGTGGAGACCAGCGCGTCGTAGCGGTCGCCGGTCATCCAGGCCCACTCGCGGTCGCCGATGCGCACCGTCTCACCGGTCTCCCGCGCGCCCCGGGTGAGATCGACCACGAAGGGGGCGTCCTCCTCGCCGCCGACGGTGTCGGTCTGGGCGAGGGCGGCGTACTCGTTCTCCGGGTCCATGAAGCCCAGGCGCCACACGGCGCCGTGCTCGTCCGCCGCGCGGTAGCGCACCGAGGTGGCCCGCCACTCCTCCGGCAGGTCCCGGGGGGTCAGCAGTTCGTAGGGGGCCGCCCGGGAGGCGGTGTTCGCCTCCACCCGGTACTCCACCGGGCGGACCGGGTCCTGCGAGGGATCGTTGGGGACGAAGAGGTAGACGAAGAAGACGCCCAACAGCAGCACGGCCATGGACAGCACCATGTCGCGGACCGACTTGCCGGCCAGGCCGCGCCCACCGCCGGGCCGGGGGGCCGCGTCGGCCGGGACCGGGGCGTCCACGGTGCTCCCGGGCACCTCCGCGCCACCGGCCGGCTCCCCCGGCGCGTCGGGGGTCTCCCCCGCCGCCCCGGTCGCCGTGGTCTCGATTCCGCTCCGGTCTCCGTTCCCGCTCACTCCTCCATGGTCCCTCATGCCGGTCGTGGATCGGGCGGGACCCCTCCCGACGCCGTTTCCGGCCGAGCGGCATCGCTCATCGGAGGTACCTGATGCTCAGGTGTACGAGAGGCGGATAGAGTCGAGGGAACCCTCAGCCCTCCGCGGCCCCGGGCCGCGCGGACGCCCAGAAAGGTGCGTCATGTCAGATCATCACCTCCCGCCTCCCCTGGAGGTCAGTCCCGAGGCCCCGGATCGCAACCTCGCCCTGGAACTGGTGCGGGTCACCGAGGCCGGGGCCATGGCCTCCGGCCGCTGGGTCGGCCGGGGCGACAAGAACGGCGCGGACGGCGCCGCCGTCCGCGCCATGCGCACCCTCGTCTCCACCGTCTCGATGAACGGCGTGGTCGTCATCGGCGAGGGCGAGAAGGACGAGGCCCCGATGCTCTACAACGGCGAGCGGGTCGGCGACGGCACCGGCGCCGAGTGCGACGTGGCGGTCGACCCGGTGGAGGGCACCACCCTCACCGCCAAGGGCATGGGCAACGCCGTGTCGGTACTGGCGGTGGCCGACCGGGGCGCGATGTTCGACCCCAGCGCCGTCTTCTACATGGAAAAGTTGGCCGCCGGCCCCGAGGCCGCCGAGTTCGTGGACATCAACGCCCCGGCGGCCGTGAACATCCGGCGGGTGGCCAAGGCCAAGGGGTGCGCGACCGATGACGTGACCGTGGTGGTCCTGGACCGCCCCCGCCACGACAACCTGGTCAAGGAGGTGCGGGAGGCCGGCGCCCGGATCAGGTTGATCTCCGACGGCGACGTCGCGGGCGCGATCATGGCCGCCCGCGAGGGCACCGGCGTGGACCTGATGCTGGGCATCGGCGGCACCCCCGAGGGCATCATCGCGGCGTGCGCCATGAAATGCCTGGGCGGCACCATCCAGGGCCGGCTGTGGCCGCGCGACGAGGACGAGCGACGGCGCGCCCTGGACGCGGGCCACGACCCGGACCGGGTACTGCTCACCGATGACCTGGTGCGCGGCGACAACGTCTTCTTCGTCGCCACCGGCATCACCGACGGCGAACTCCTGCGCGGGGTGCGGTACCGCGCGGAGACCGCGACCACGCAGTCCCTGGTGATGCGTTCCAAATCGGGAACGATCCGTCAGATCGACTCCACGCACCGGCTGTCGAAGCTGCGCGCCTACAGCGCGATCGACTTCGAGCGGGCTCGCTGAGCCGTCCAGCCGAGCCGTCCATGGGGGTGTGCCCCGGATCGAGACCCCCGGATTCGCCGGACCCGTGCGGGGGCCGGCGGATCCGGGGGCGGCGGCCGGGAACCCGGCTCGTGGAGGCCGGGGGGTGTGGAAGCCGGATCGACGGGTACCCGTCGATCCGGAAGACCACGGGGCCCGCTCTCCCCGTCGGAGGAATCGGCGGGGCGGGGACGGGCCGGGCGCGGCCCATGCCACCGACCCGGCCGGGGCGCGTTCCCGGGAACCGCCGACCGTGGAACCGCCGACCGCGTACCCGGCGGGAGGCCGGATGCCCCGGTGACTCGGACACCGGCACCCCTTCGGCTCCCCCGGCGGTC
Organism: Streptomyces sp. ST2-7A; assembly: GCF_021390475.1. Lineage (GTDB taxonomy): Bacteria > Actinomycetota > Actinomycetes > Streptomycetales > Streptomycetaceae > Streptomyces. The sequence continues at coordinate 36,468 of NZ_JAJUWS010000032.1, read as the reverse complement.
CGGCCTTCAGGCGATGCGCCCCACCGGTGGGGTGGCCTCGGTCGCCTCCCGGCGACGCCGCCGGCCGAGCACCACACGGCGTTCGGCTGCGGTCAGACCGCCCCACACCCCGTAGGGCTCCGGCTGGTCCAGGGCGTGCTCACGGCAGGCCAGCAGGACGGGACAGCGGGCGCACACCGCCTTGGCGGCCTGCTCGCGGGAGAGACGGTGGGCGGTGGGTTCCCTGGAGGGGGCGAAGAACAGCCCCGCCTCGTCCCGCCGGCAGGCGGCCTCCGAGTGCCAGGGCCCCGCGGGCTCCTTCCGGGCGCGCTGCGCCGGGGCAGCGGGGGACCACGACTCGGGCGGCGGATGCAGCACGGTCAACTCCTGACGACGGCTACCGGGGTCGCTCTCGCGATGACGGGTCGCCACCCGTGCGACGGCGGCCGACCCTGGCCCCCGCCGGCCGGAGTGCGGCCATACGGGTGACGGTCTCTCTGCCCTACCCGCTGCGCGCACGCTTATGCACGGAGAGCCAAAACGCCGGATCGCGAGGGGTCCCGACGCCCGGTGGGCGCGGGACCCCGGGGGCTCCGTCGGCCGTTCGCCGGCGCGTCCGCCCGCGCGGCACCGGAACCGGGCGCCCCGGCACGGCGCCGGGGGTCGTCAGTCGCGGTCGCGGTCGGGGTCGCGCAGGTCGTGCACCTGCTCGCCGGAGACCCGGCTGACGTCCACGCCGCCGAGCACGGCGAGACCCCGGATGACCAGGACCGGGGCGTTCGGGTCGGAGGACTCGTGTTCCCGCATCGAGAACCCGCCGAGGACACCGGTGCCGGAGCCGCGCACCGTGACGTTCTCGGGGACCTTGATCTCCACCCCACCGAGCACGGCGGTGACGTTGAGGGTCACCACCTGCCGCTCGAAGAGTGCCTGCGTCAGGTCGAGTTCCACCCCGCCGAGGAAGGCCACGGCGTTGACCCGGCCGCCCACCCGCCAACGCCCCTGCCGCTCCGCGCCGCCGAGCACCGCGATGACGTTGCGCCTCGCGCCACCCGGCGCGGGTGCCCCGGGCGCGGGCCCGGGTGGGGGCGGGGCGAGCGGCTGACCGGCGGGCAGGTCGCGTACCAGGGGCTCGAGTTCGGCGCGGGTGCGGGCGCGGTAGACCGCGTCGATGCGATCGGCGTGCTCCTCGGCGTCCAATCGACCCTCGGCCAGGGCTTCACGGAGGATGTCCGCCACCCGGTCGCGGTCGGCATCCGAGGCACGCATCCCGGGGGGTGGGGCCGGGGTGTCGGCGGGAACGGGGCGGCGGTCCCCCGGCTCTCCGGGGCGCTGTTCGGTCACCCTGCCAGGATAGCGAACGCGATACATCGCGACCAGCCCGACGGGGTCGCCCCCTCACGGGGACGGGGCCGCTCATCCCTCCGCGTCGGCGTCCTCGACGACGGGCACCGCGGCACCCGGCGGGAGGTCCATCTCGAACCAGACCACCTTGCCGGTGCCCAGCCGGGTGGCGCCCCAGGTGCGGGCCAACTCCTCGACCAGGAAGAGTCCCCGACCACCCTCCTCGTCGGGTCCGGCGCGACGGGGACGCGGCAGCAGCGGCACGTCGTCGCCGACTTCGCAGCGCAGTGAACCGGAACGCAACAGCCGCAGCGTCACGGGGCGTTCGGCGTACCGGACGGCGTTCGTCACCACCTCGCTGACCAGGAGCTCGGCGGAGTCCAGGAGGTCCTCCAGTTCCCAGCGGCGCAGGCTCTCGCGCACCAACCGGCGGGCGTCGCGCACCGACTCCGGCGCGGGCGGCATCCGCAGGGCGGCGACGTTCTCCTGCGCGATGCCCTCCAATCGGGCGACCAGCAGCGCGATGTCGTCGTCCCGGTCACCGGGCCCGACGATGTCCAGGATCTCGTCGCACATCGGCTCCAGCGGGACGGCCGCGCCGGGTCGGGTCATGCGGGCGATATCGGTGAGCTTCTCCCGCAGGAACGCCACGCCGTCCATGACGTCGCGGGTGCGGGACTCCACCAACCCGTCGGTGTAGAGCACGAGGGTGGAGCCGGGCGGGGCCGGGATGTCCTCCACCGGCTCGAAGTCCACCCCGCCGACGCCGATGGGGGCGTTGGGCGGCAACTCGATCAACTCGGTGGTGCCGTCGGCGAACAGCATCACCGGCGGCGGGTGACCGGCGTTGGCGGCCGTGATGGTGCGCTCCACCGGGTCGTAGACCGCGTACAGGCAGGTGGCCATGCGGTCGCTGCCCAGGCGCTGGGCCTGCTCCTCCAGGTGGTGCAGGACCTCCTGCGGGGGCAGATCGAGCCCGGCCAGGGTCTGCACGGTGGTGCGCAACTGGCCCATGATGGCGGCGGAGGTGGTGGAGTGCCCCATCACGTCGCCGACCACCAGCGCCACCCGGCTGCGCGGCAGCGGGATCGCGTCGTACCAGTCGCCGCCCACCCGGGCGGACTGCGCGGCGGCGGCGTATCGGCGGGTCAGTTTCACGCCGGGCGAGGGGGGCAGGGTGTCCGGCAGCATGGTGCGCTGCAGTTCGTCCGCGATGGACGCCTCCCGCCCGTACAGCACCGCCTTGTCCACGCCCAGGGCGGCGTGGGTGGCCAGCTGCTGGGCGACCTGGAGGTCGTCGCGCTCGAAGGCGTCCCGGTGGGCACGGCGCAGCAGGACGGTCACGCCGATGACCCGGCGCCGACCGCGCAGCGGGGCGATGATGGCGCGGTCGTCCTCGGGCAGTCCGATGCTGCCGGTGAGTTCGCGCAGCGCGGCGCGGGCCGTGGGCGACTCGGCGAAGACCGGTCGGACCGCCCTGAGCACCTCGCCCAGCGGCCCGGTGGGATCGAGTTCCAGTCGGGGGTTGGCACCGCTCCAGGCGGGCAACACGGACTCCTCGGCCGTTCCCCCGCCGCTCTCCTCCCGGATCCGCGCCAGGTTCTCCGGAAGGCGATCGATGCGGCGCAGGCGCAGCACCACCCGATCGGGGGGCGCCTCGTCACCGACCGGCAGGGGGTCCTGTAGGTAGACCAGGATGGCGTCGGCGAAGGTCTGGACGGTCGCCCGGCACAGGCCGAGGACGATCTCGTCCAGGTCGTTGCCGCGCGCGATGCGGCGGGTGGCCGAGCCGATGAAGCGCAGCCGTTCGGCGTGGGAGAGCGAGCCGGTGCCGACGCCGTACCGCACCGTGCCGCCGTGTCCCGTGGCGGGTCCGGCCGTGTCACCGTTCCCGCCGACCGGACCGGCTTCCTCGAGACGCCGCGCCGCGTCCTCGCCCGGCTCCGCCAGCAGCCGGGCGTGCGGGAGGGACGCCGTGTCGGCAGACGCGGACGGGGGCGTCCGGTGACCGGCGGGCTGCGGGGGAGTCGGATCCGTCACGAGGGGGTGTCCATCCGTCCGGGCGGGATCTGGCGTGCTGGGTGGGGGTGGAGGGGCGGCCCCCCCGGGGAGCGCGGGCACGGGTCGCGACGGGCCGCCGGGGCGCGCGCGGGGCGGGTCCGACCCCCCACCGCGCCCCCGGGAAGCGGGTTTCCGGGCGTCGGGAGGGCGGTGCACGGGACGGCCGGGCCGGGGGAACGGACCGGACGAATCATGTGACGGAGCCTCTCCTGATGATGTGTTCGTGGTGGTGAGGGCTGATCCTACGGGTCGGCACCGGGTCCGTTTCAAGAGGCACGGGACGGAGCGATGGTCCCCGGCAACCCTTCGTCCGCCACCGGCGGCCCCGGGGGTCGGTGCCAATCGGGCGGCAACCGGGGCGTACCCCACCCGGGCGCGGGGCGCCACTCGGTCCACCGCTCGGAGAACGGGCTGCCCCAGCGGCCGATGAGCCGGGTGGCCTCGCGGCCGGCCCGGCGCACCCGATCGGCCTGCCCGGGGTCGATCAGGCCCACCGAGAGTGCCTGGTCGAATTCGTCCTCGTCCCGCCATTCCCAGTGCCGGTCCGGATAGACCGCGATGTCCAGGAAGTGGTCCTCCGAGTCCACCCCTCCCGACCAGCGCCGCAGCGGCTCCTCCAGGTTGACGTACCAGTTCTTGAAACGCCACCCCGGTTCCCAGAACAGCCACACCGACCAGGGGTCACCGGGGCGCGCCAACTTCAGCACACCGGTGCCGCTCCAGGTGGTCGGCACCGGGCCCCGGGGCTTGGTGTAGCGGGTCTCCAACGGCTCGAGGTGGACGGGGGTGCCGTCCAGGAGGCGGGGACGCACGCAGGGGGTGCCGGGGGCCAGCCAGACGGCGAGCAGGTCGGGGGTGTCCCGGACGACGGTCACCGGCCGGCAGATGTGGACGTCGGACGCGCCGTTGGCCCGGTAGCGCCACAGGATGTGGTCGCCGGGCTGCCAGCGCGGGTGCGACGTCGCGCCGTCGGCGCCCGTCCCGGGCTCGCGCTGTGTCGTCATATGTGAAGGATAGGCGCACGCCCCCTCGCCTCCCGGGGATCCCGCCACATTCCCCTCGGGCTTCCGCGCGGGCGCGGGGAGCGGCGCACGGACGGCGGGGACGGGGCCGGAGGGGCGTGTGCCCGGGGGTTGTCGGCGCGTGCCGTCCGGGGTCCCGGGAGACTCCCGGCCCTTCTCCCCGGGGCCCCGGGGGCCGGCTCCCCCGGCCCCTTCCCGACCTCCCGCGCGGTGTCGCTCCGGGATGCCGCGGGGCGCGCGGCCGGTCGGCCGCGCCGCCTCCGGCGCCGGGGCGCCCCGTCCCCGTCGGTCGCGTTCTCCGGGTTTCCCCGATGCCGCCGGTGTCCCCGAATGCCCCTACCCCGGCTCCGGGTCGGTGGGTCGGGTCATCGAGAGGACGTCCAGAGCCCGGTCCAACTGCTCCTCGGTGAGCGTGCCGCGTTCCACATGGCCGGCGTCGATCACGGCCTGCCGGATGGTGACGCGCTCCGCCAGGGACCGCTTCACGATCCGGGCGGCCTCCTCGTACCCCAGGTACCGGTTGAGCGGGGTGACCACGGACGGGGAGGACTCGGCGTACTCCCGGCAGCGGTCGGTGTTCGCGACCAGACCCTCCACGGTGCGGTCGGCGAGCAGCCGGGACCCGGAGGACAGCAGCCGGATCGACTCCAGCAGGCTCGTGCCGAGCACCGGGAGCATGACGTTCAGCTCGAAGTTCCCGGAGGCGCCGGCGACGGTGATCGTGGTGTCGTTGCCGATCACCCGGGCGGCGATCATCAGCACCGCCTCGGGCACCACCGGGTTGACCTTGCCGGGCATGATCGAGGAGCCGGGCTGCAGGTCCGGCAGGGTGATCTCGGCCAGGCCGGTGCGCGGGCCCGACCCCATCCAGCGCAGGTCGTTGCAGATCTTGGTGAGGGAGACGGCCACGGTCCGCAGTTGGCCGGAGGTCTCGACCACGGCGTCGCGGGCGCCCTGGGCCTCGAACCGGTCGCGGGCGCCGGTCAGCGGCAGGCCGGTGTCGGCGGTCAGCTCGGCGACGACGGCCTCCGCGAAGCCGGCCGGGGTGTTGATGCCGGTGCCCACCGCCGTGCCGCCCAGCGGCAACTCGGCGAGGCGGGGCAGGGCGTCGCGCAGCCGCGCGACCCCGTACCGGACCTGGGCGGCGTAACCGGCGAATTCCTGCCCCAGGGTGACCGGGGTGGCGTCCATGAGATGGGTGCGGCCGGCCTTGACCACGTCGGTGAACTCCTCGGCCCGGCGGGCCAGGGTGTCGGCGAGGTGCTCCAGTGCGGGGATCAGCTCCCGCAGCACGGCCCCGACGGCGGCGACGTGGATGGAGGAGGGGAAGACGTCGTTGGAGGACTGGCTCGCGTTGACGTGGTCGTTGGGGTGGACCGACCGGCCGAGGCGTTCGGCCGCGAGGGAGGCGATCACCTCGTTGGCGTTCATGTTGGAGGAGGTGCCCGAGCCGGTCTGGTAGACGTCCACCGGGAAGTGGTCGTCCCGGCGGCCGTCGGCCACCTCGCGGGCCGCCCCGGCGATCGCGTCGGCGAGGTCGGCGGGCAGTACGCCGAGCCGGCCGTTGACCACGGCCGCGGCGGCCTTGATCCGGGCCAGGGCGGCGATCTGGGCGGGCTCCAGCCGCTGCCCGGAGAGAGGGAAGTTCTCCACCGCGCGCTGGGTCTGCGCGCCCCACCGGGCACGGGCGGGCACCCGCACCTCCCCCATGGAGTCGTGTTCGACGCGGAAGTCCGTCGCCGGGTCGGTGTCGGGGGCGCCGCCGGCCCCGGTGTTCGTCGCCGCGGCCGGCTCCCGGCCCCGATCCCGTCCCTGTTCCGGTGTGGATGCGCTCATGGTCCCGAACCTAACGCGGGCGCCCCGGCGCGCGGTGGAAGCCGCGCGCCGGGGCGCATCCCTGTTCGCCCCCGACGGCGCGCGCCGGGGTGCGGGCTCAGGAGCCGGAGCGCACCGGGATGGAGGTCACGAAGGGTTGCTCGAGGGCGGGGTCGGTGAAGAAGTCGTTGCCCTTGTCGTCCACCACGATGAACGCCGGGAAGTCCTCCACCTCGATCCGCCAGACCGCCTCCATGCCCAGCTCCGGGTACTCCAGGACCTCGACCTTCCTGATGCAGTCCCGCGCGAGCCGGGCGGCCGGCCCGCCGATGGACCCGAGGTAGAAGCCGCCGTGCCGCTCGCACGCCTCGGTGACCTGCCGGGACCGGTTGCCCTTGGCGAGCATCACCATCGAGCCGCCGGCGGCCTGGAACCGCTCCACGTAGGAGTCCATCCGGCCGGCGGTGGTCGGGCCGAAGGAACCCGACGCGTAGCCCTCCGGGGTCTTGGCCGGACCCGCGTAGTAGACGGCGTGGTCGCGCAGGTAGTCGGGCATCCCCTCACCGGCGTCCAGCCGCTCCTGGATCTTCGCGTGCGCGATGTCCCGGGCGACCACCAGGGGGCCGGTGAGCGAGAGCCGGGTCTTGACCGGGTGCCGGCTCAGCTCCGCGCGGATCTCGGCCATCGGCCGGGTGAGGTCGATCCGCACCACGTCCCCGGCGGTCTCCAGCTGCTCGTCGGTGGTGTCGGGCAGGAAGCGGGCCGGGTCGGTCTCCAACCGCTCCAGGAAGACGCCCTCGGCGGTGATCCGGGCCCGGGCCTGCCGGTCGGCGGAGCAGGAGACGGCCAGCGCGACCGGGCAGGAGGCGCCGTGCCGGGGCAGCCGGACCACCCGCACGTCGTGGCAGAAGTACTTGCCGCCGAACTGCGCGCCGATGCCCAACTCGCGGGTGAGTTGGAAGACCCGCTCCTCCATCCCGAGGTCGCGGAAGCCGTGGCCGGCGGGCGAGCCCTCGGTGGGCAGCGCGTCCAGGTAGTGCGCGGAGGCGTACTTGGCGGTCTTGAGCGCGTACTCGGCGGAGGTGCCGCCGACCACGATCGCCAGGTGGTACGGCGGACAGGCTGCGGTACCCAGGGAGCGGATCTTCTCCTCCAGGAAGCGCATCATGGCGCGCTCGTTGAGGACGGCCTTGGTCTCCTGGTAGAGGAAGGACTTGTTGGCCGAGCCGCCGCCCTTGGCCATGAAGAGGAAGTCGTAGGAGGCGCCGTCGGCCGCGTACAGCTCGATCTGCGCGGGCAGGTTGGTGCCGGTGTTGCGCTCCTCCCACATGGTGAGCGGCGCGAGCTGGGAGTAGCGCAGGTTCAGCTTCGTGTAGGCGTCGTACACGCCCCGCGACAGGGCCTCGGCGTCCCCGCCCTCGGTGAGGACGTTCTGACCTCGCTTGCCCATGACGATGGCGGTTCCGGTGTCCTGGCACATGGGGAGCACGCCGGCGGCGGAGATGTTGGCGTTCTTGAGCAGGTCCAGGGCGACGAAGCGGTCGTTGGGCGACGCCTCGGGGTCGTCCAGGATGCGCCGCAGCTGGGTGAGGTGGTCGGGGCGCAGGTAGTGCGCGATGTCGTGCATGGCCTCGGCGGCCAGCAGGCGCAGCGCCCCGGGCTCGACGCGCAGGAAGGTGCGCCCGGCCGCCTCGACGGTCCCTACCCCCTCGGTGGTGATCAGGCGGTAGGGGGTGGTGTCCTCGCCGACGGGCAGCAGGTCGGTGTGGGAGAACTCGGGCATGGCGGCCTTCCGTTGTCTCGTCTCGCGTGTCCGGCGTCCCGGCGTGCCCGGCGCGTCGGGCACCCACCGCCGGACGCGCGTCACCGACACGCGGCGGCGACGGCGCGGGCACCAGCCTAGAACGCCCCCGAGTGGCCGGGGCGCGGGGTCACCGTGACCCCGGACACCCCGGGGTCCGCGGACACCCTCGACGCCGGTGGTCCCGCCCCTCGGGGAGGGAGGGGGCGGGACCACCGGCGGGGTGCCGGGCGCGACCGACGCGATCCCACCCCCGTGGGGTCCGCGTCGATCGTGCCCGGGCGGCACGGGGAGGGCCGGGATGGGACAAGGACCCCGGACTCCCCGCCGTCATTCGGTGCGCAGCCCCTGCGGGCGCATCATCCGGTACAGCGACGGCATTCCGGCCAGCGTCGCCGCGAGGATGACGGCGGCACCGGCGGCGACCATCACCACCATGGACGGGACGTCGATGGCCACCGGTACGTCCACCATGGTCAGCAGGACCGCCCCCAGACCCATCCCGCCCACCAGGGCGAGGAGGAGGCCGAGCGCGACCGGCAGCGCGGTCTGCCACAGCACCGAACCGGCCAGGGTCGAGCGGCGGGTACCGAAGGCGACCAGGACCGACAGCAATCGGCGACGCTCGCGCATCTGCTCCAGGGTGGAGATCGCCAGCGACGCGCCGATCAGGATCATGACGATCACGGCACCCGCGTACAGCGCCCGGCGCAGGTCGTCGAAGGTGTCGTTGTAGATGGTCGGCGACAACTCGAAGAGGTACGTGTTCGACCCCAGGTCGATGGCGGCGTTGCGCACGTGCTCGGCGACGTCCGCCACCGTCGGGTCCGTGAACAGTTCGGCCTCGGCCCGAGGGCTGGGAAGCCGTTCGGGAGCGAACGCCGCCGGGGTGGTGTAGATGCCGGACGGCATGTATCCGAGGTCACCGTCCTCGCGCACGGCCACCCGGGGGGTCTCCGCCGGGACCGTCCACGGTTCCGGATCGGTGCCCAACGGCTCACCGGTGGCGGAATCATGGGTGGTGGCGAGGTTGACGGAGCCGCCCGGCTCGATATTCACGGTCCCCTCCTCGCTCGTCACCAGGAAGACATCACCGTCGGCGCAACCGTCCGTCTCGATGACACGGACGAGAGCGGCGCAGTCGGCGATGGTGATCTGGGTCCACATCTCCTCGTCGTCGAGGTGGGGCACGTACTCCTGGACGTATCCGACGACCCCCGTCACACCGGTGACCCCCGACAACGCGTCGAGGTTCGCCAGGGCGTCCGCCGCCTCCCCGGGGGTGGTGCTGAACCTCAGGCTCGGGGAGTTCTCCCCCATCCCGGTCTCCTCGGAGAACTGTCCGGCGATGCCGGTGAGGAACATCTGCAGGGCGACCGCCCCGGCGACGGCGATGGTGACGCCGCTGACCGCACGGCTGGCGGAGCCGGAGTCCAGTTGCAGTCGGCGCACGGCGAGTTGGAACGATACCGGGCCGCCGCGCAGGCGCCCGGTGAGGGCCTCGACCAGCCACGGAAGAACGGCGGTGGCCCCGACCAGCAGGAGCACGATGCCCGCCGCCACCTGCCAGATCTCCCCCGTGCCCACCTGCGGTTCCTCGCTGTCCGAGAGCATCATGGGCAGCAACAGGGCGAGACCGGCGACCGGCGGCAGCAGTCGCCACCACAACCGGCGGCGCCGGGGGGTGGAGGTGCGCACCACGCCCAGCGGCTCCACGGCCACCCGGCGCATGGCCTGAAGGGTGACCATCACGGCGGCCATCGGCACGCCGATCAGGATCAGCAGGGCGATCGGCCACGCCGGGATCGCGTCCCCGGCGAAGGCGCTGAAGCCGAAGATCCGGAACTCGGCGAGCAGGTTGCGGCCCAACAGGAAGACCACCGTCCCCACCAGCAGGCCTGCCAGGGCACCGGCCATGGCCTCCCCGGCCGCGATGCGGTGGGTGGCGCGCACGTCGGTGCCCAGCAGACGGAGCGCCGCCAGACGGCGGTCCCGGCGCTCACCGCCCAACCGCACGGCGGTGGCGATGAACGCGCCCACCGGCAGCAGCAGCACCACGCAACCGACGACCAACAGGAGCAACAGAACGGGGTCGAGCGGCGTTGTCGGTGCCCGGACGCCGAAGGAGTCCACCCGCTCGACGTCCTCGCCGTCGGCGACGCGCTCGACGAGTGTCGGGTCCCCCGCGTACCAGACCAAGTCGTCGGGGCCGGCGAGACCCTCGTCCCCGATGAGGCCGACCGGCTCATAGGGGATGCGGGGCGTCAGCAGGGGGGCGTCGGGGGATTCGAGGAGGTCGCGCAGGGCCGGGGAGACGGCCATGGTGCCGGGGGCCGGAACCTCGGTGATCCCCGGTGGCAGGGCGGGGTCGTCGCCCTCGGCGTGGAGGATCCGGCCGACGACCCACTCGCCGCGGAACTGCGTGCTCTCGGCGATGAGCAGCACGGTCCCGGCGCCGGGGGCGAGTTCCCCCGAGGCGGCCGAGCTGTAGTCGTGGGCACGGGCCGCGTTGCGGTCCTCCCGGCCTGCCATCAGGTTGGGGATCGCCGCGGCCAGCAGCAGCACCGCGACACCGCAGCCGACGCCGAGCGCGGTGAGAGAGGTGCGCAGCAGTCCCTCCCGGCCACCGAACAGGGCGAAGCGCACCCCCATCCACAGGTCCCGGACCCACTGGGCCACCGGTCCGGGCGGATCGGGGAACGCCGGTGCCCCGGGAAGGGGACGGGCGGGATCGGTGGTGGGGCGGTCGCGCAGGGTTGTGGGGCCGGTGGCGGGGCCGGTGGCGCCCGGGGGGCGCTCGGGCCCGGTCACGCGACACCCACCGGGTCCCGGGCGATGCCGTCGCGCACGACGATCTCGCGGTCGGACCAGGCGGCCACCCGGGATTCGTGGGTGACCAGCACGATGGCCGCGCCGGTGGTGCGGGCGGCCTCGGTGAACAGCTCCATCACCCGTTCGCCGTTGAGGGAGTCCAGGGCACCGGTGGGTTCGTCGGCGAAGAGCACGCGCGGGCGGCCGACCAGGGCCCGGGCCACGGCGACCCGCTGCCCCTGGCCGCCGGAGACGGTACCGGGCCGGTGGTCGGCCACGTTGTCCACCTCCAGGCGCTCCAGCCACTCGTCGGCGCGGCGCTCGGCCTCGCGGCGGCGCACGCCGTTGAGGCGCAGTGGGAGGGCGACGTTCTCCCGACAGGTCAGCTCGGGCACCAGGTGGCCGAACTGGAAGACGAAACCGAAGGCGGAGCGGCGCAGGGCGCTGCGTCCGGCGTCGGAGAGCTCGGACAACTCGCGGCCGTCGAAACGGACGCTGCCGGAGTCCGGCGGGACGATCCCGGCCAGGCAGTGCAGCAGGGTGGACTTGCCGGAGCCCGAGGGCCCCATGATGGCGACGATCTCGCCGGCGGACACCGAGAAGTCGGCGCCGGCCAGGGCGGGGGTGGCGCCGTAGGTCTTGTGCAGACCGGTGGCGGTGAGCAGGGCGGTGGTCACGGTCGGGCCACCTCCGCGGCGAGTCGGTCGAGGCGGGCGGCGGTGAGTTCCAGCCACCGCAGGTCCGCCTCCAGGTGGAACAGCGCGTGGTCGCAGATGAGCTGGTCGGCCAGGTCGCCGCCGGACTTGCGGCGGGTCAGTTCACGCATCAGCCGCAGGTGCTCCGCGCGCTGGGTGTCCAACAGGGCGGCGGCGTCGCGCCGGGTGAGCAGCGCCAGCACGACCTTGGTGTACAGGGTGCTGCGCAGGTAGGGCTCGGGCTTCTCGGGCCGGTCGAGCCACTCGGCGACATCGGTGACGCCGGCGTCGGTGATGGCGTACCGCTTGCGATCGGGACCCTCACCGGCCTCGACGCCGTCGACCTCGACGAGGCCGTTCTTCAGTAGGCGGGACATGGTCGAGTAGACCTGCCCGTAGTGGAGGGGCTTGTCGTGACCGAAGCGGGCGTCGAAGGCCCGCTTCAGGTCGTATCCGTGGCTGGGGCCGCTTTCCAGCAGGCCGAGCAACGTGTGACTGATGGACATGCGAGCCACTATACACATCACGTATACATGGGGTGTGTAGTCGAGGTGGGTACCCCCGCGCCGATCCCGCCCCGCCCGCACGCCGTTCGCGCCTCCACCGCGCGCCGGCACGCGGGGCCGTCCGGTGGACGGCTGGTCACAATCCGGCCCCGGAGCAACGTCCGGCCCCCGGACGGCGTCCGATCCCCTAGCGTGAGTTGCCGCCGCCCCCGGGCCACCACCCGGGCACCACGAGGACACACCCGCCGGTGGCACGGGAACGGGGGAGGGAGCGATGCTGTACACCGCAGGCGGAGCGGGCCCGGGATCGGGTCCCGCACCGAGCCCGAACGTCCCCTTCGGCGACCGCGTCGGCCCCGACTCCCGATGGCCCTCCCGGGCCCGGCGCACCGCCCTGCGAGTCCTGCGTCGCCCGCTGGTCGACCGCGGTGACCCCCGATGGCTGGTCCGGCGCTGGCCCGACCTCTTCGCCTGCCTGGTCGCCCTCTCCTTCTTCTGGCTCTCGCTGACCCCCTCGCTGGTCCCGCGTCCGTGGTACCTGCAGGGCGTGATCGGTGGCATCACCGCCGCGATCGGGTACGGCCTCGGCGCCCTCCTCGCCACGCTGTACCGCAGGCTGGCCCCCTGGCGCCCCGACGAGACCGTCCGGGCCCGCTGCTGGCTCGGCTTCCACCTGCTGACCCCGCCGCTGGTGATCTTCCTGCTGTCGCGCAGCGCCGACATGCAGCGCGAACTGCGCCGGCTGCAGGCACTGCCCCCCGCCCTCACCTGGCACTCGCTGATGATCGCGCTGATCAGTCTGGCCGTGGCACTGGCCCTGCTGACGGTCGCGCGCGGCATCCGCCTGGGCACCCGGCTGCTGATCGAGGTCCTGCACCGTTTCGTGCCCGGCCCCGTGGCGGTGGCGCTGGCCGTGCTCCTCAGCAGCCTGCTGGTCGTCTTCACCGGCCGGGACCTGGTCTTCGAACGCGGCGTACTGACCGTCGCCGAGCGAATCGCCGCGACCAAGGACGCGAGTACCGACCCCGGCGTGCTGCGCCCGTACTCGCCTCTGGTCTCCGGCAGCCCCGACTCACTCGTCTCCTGGGAGCGGCTGGGCAACAAGGGCCGCACCTTCACCGGAACCGTCCTCTCGGCCCGGGAGATCTCCGCCCTCACCGGCGCCCCGGCCCTTCAGCCGGTGCGCGTCTACGTCGGGCGCGCCGCCCACGAGACCCACCGGGAGGGCGCGGAACTGGCGGTGCGGGAACTGGAGCGCACCGGGGCCTTCGACCGCTCGGTGCTGCTGATCGCCGGCACCACGGGCACCGGCTGGATCAACCCCACCACCGTGGAGGCACTGGAGTACATGACCGGCGGTGACAGCGCGGTGGTGGCCGTGCAGTACTCCCACCTGCCGAGCTGGATGTCGTTCGTGGTGGATCAACAGGAGGCCGGGGACTCCACCCGGGCGCTGGTGGACGCGGTGCACGAGCGCTGGTCCCGCCAACCGGAGGACACCCGACCGCTGCTCCTGGTGAGCGGCGAGAGCATGGGGGTGCAGGCGATCGAGGCTGCCTTCACCGACATCGACGACCTGGTGGACCGGATGGACGGCGGGCTGCTGGTCGGCCCGCCCGACGCCTCCCCCATCCACGGCGGACTCACCGACGACCGGGACCCCGACAGCCCCGTGTGGCGGCCCGTCTGGAGGGGGGGCGAGCACGTGCGGTTCGCCCAGTTCCCGGAGACCGACCTGGCCCGCGGCGGCGCCGACTGGGCCCACCCCCGGGTGATCTACCTGCAGAACGCCTCGGACCCGGTCGTGTGGTGGTCCCCCGACCTGCTGTTCCGCCGCCCGGAATGGATGAACGAACCACTGGGACCCGATGTCACCGGGGCCATCGACTGGTTCCCCTTCGTCACCTTCTGGCAGACCACCGTGGACATGGCCGTCTCCTACGGGGCCCCCGCCCCGCACGGCCACCGGTACGGCGCCAACCCCGTGGACGCCTGGGCGGCGATCGTCGAGCCCGAGGGGTGGACCGCGTCCGACACCCGACGGCTGCGGACCCTGCTGGAGGAGCGCCACCCGCCGCGCGCGGGATGGGCCGGGACGCCGGACTGAGCCGACGCGGTCGGCGCCGGAGAGGTGCCGGCCGGGACCCGTACGGCGAACGGCCCGCTCCGACCGGCGCCGGAGGGGCGTCGGCCGGGGCGGGCCGCCGGCTCGTCGGGGAGGTTCCCGGGACCGCGGGTCAGGAACCGCGGCCGTCCCCCCGGGTGTCGTCGTCGGAGCCGGGGCGCGCACCGGGGTCGGAGGCCGGAGCGTCGGACCCCCCCGACTCCGACCCGGGGGCCAGGGCCGCGATGGTGGCGCCACTGCGCCGGGGATCGGAGCGGACCACCACCTGATCGTGGTAGGCGCTCAGATAGGTCACCACCGTGTTGAGCACCGCCACCAGCGGGACCGCCACCACGGCGCCGGGGATGCCCGCGAGCAGCGTGCCCGCCGTCACCGTCAGCACCACCGCCAGCGGGTGCACCCGGACCAGGCGGCCCAGGATGAAGGGTTGCAGGATCTGGCTCTCGATCTGCTGGACCAGCAGCACCACTCCGAGCACCAGCACGGCGGTGATGAAGCCCTCGGTCACCAGCGCCACCAGTACGGCCAGCGCGCCGGAGAGGATGGCGCCCAGAATCGGCACGAAGGCCGTCAGGAAGACGATCACCGCCAGCGGCACCGCCATCGGCACCTGCAGGATGTACAGACCCAGGCCGATACCGATGGCGTCGATGAGCGCCACCAGCAGCGTGCCCCGGACGTAACCGGTGAGGGTGATCCAGGCGCGCGGCCCGGCGCCGGCGACGGCCGGACGGGCGGAGGCCGGGATGAACTTCAGGAACCAGTACCAGATGTTGCGCCCGTCGTAGAGCAGGAAGAGCACCACGAAGAGGGTCACACCGGCACCGGTGAAGAAGCGCACCGCGTAGTTGGCACCCTCGAGGCCGGCGGTGGTCAGTTCGGCGCTGTGCTCGCCGATCCACTGGTTGACGTTGTCGACCACCTGGGTCATGTCCTCGTCGGAGACCCCGAAAGGACTGTCCAGTACCCAGTCGCGCAGCTCGTTGATGCCCTCGGTGACGCTCTCGACCAGGTCCTCGACGTTCTCCATCACCTGCCAGACCACGAACCAGCCGCCCAGGCCGATCACGCCGAACCCGGTGAAGGAGGTCACCGCCGTGGCCGCGCCGCGCCCCAGGCCCATCCGCTTGAGCCGCCCGGTGAAGGGTTGCAGCAGGGCGGTGATCAACAGACCGGCCGCGAAGGAGATCACCAGGAGACTGATCGCGCCGATCACCTGGACGAGGATCCACACCGTCGCCGCGATGACCAGCAACCGCCAGCCGAGTTCGGAGGCCACCCGAAGACCCCAGGGCAGCGCCTCGGCCGGGGTCGGCCGGTTCGGCACGCCGCCGGCGGCCGGACTCGCGCCGGGGTGGTACCCGGTGGGCGGGACGTGCCCGGCCTCCACGTCGGCGCGGGCGTCCTTGTGCGCGGCGGCGATACTGGCGGCGGAGGTGCGGGCCCGGGTCGGTCGGGTGTCCTCGTCGCCCTCCACCATCGGGCGTTCGGCGGCCACCGCCGCGTCGTGGCCCCCGCCGGCCGTCGGATCGGCTGCCTCCGCGCCCGCGCCCGCCGTGGTGCGCTCGGGTGACCGCGGGTCCTCCTCCACCCGACGGGCCGCCTCCTGCTCACGTCGCTCGCGCTCGCGCTCGGCCGCGTCACGGTAAGTGAAGAAACGGTCGGCCACCCGCGACAGACCTGACCTCAGCCGCTCGAATGCGGACATCGCTCGCTCACCTCTTCCCCCCGGAGGCCGCGGGCCGCTCCGGGACTCCCCCTGATCCGTCTCCTCCGCGCCCGCACGGCGGTCGACCGTCGGGAACCGGGGGTCCGACGTTACCCTGTCGATCCCCCGAACGGGGGTGGGCACGGCCGGAACTCCCGAGGGCCCCCGCGTCGTGGGACGACGCGGGGGCCCTCGGGGTTGATCACGAAGCGGTGACGGTCCGGGCAGCCGGTGTGCCCGCCGCCCGGTACCGACTCGTCATCGGCTCAGTACCAGTGGTTGGCCTGCCAGAAATCCCAGGCACCACAGGGGCTGCCGTAGCGCTCGTTCATGTAGTTCAGACCCCATTTGATCTGGGTGGCGGGGTTGGTGCGCCAGTCGGCGCCGGCCGAGGCCAGCTTGCTCGCCGGCAACGCCTGCACCAGGCCGTAGGCACCCGAACTGGGGTTGGTCGCGGTGTGGTTCCACCCCGACTCGCGTTCGATGATGTTGGAGAAGCACTGGTACTGACCGGCGCCGACGATCTCCATGGCCATCGCCTGGATCTCGGCCTTGGTGTACGAGGCCTGCACGGGCGCGGCGGCCGCGGCCTGCGGGGCACTCGCGGCGGCCACCTCCGCGGCTTCGGCGGCCTCCCTCGCCTCGCGCTCCGCCTTCTCCTTCGCCTCGCGCTCGGCCTTCTCGCGGGCCTCCCGCTCGGCGGCCTCGCGCTTCGCGGCGGCGTCCTCCGCCGCCTTCAGCCGAGCCGCCTCCTCGGCGGCCTGCTTGGTCGCGGACCGGGCGACCTCACCCTGGAACTCCGCCTGGCGGGTCAGGGAGGCGACCTGCGCATGGGGCGGCGCGGCGGGAATGTCGACCAGCAGCGACGCGTCGGCCGTCAGGGCCGAGGAGTCGGCCGCGATGACCTCCAGGGTGTCCACGCCACCGAGCTCGTCCCCGGAGGCGACACCGACGGCAGCGCCGACGGTGGTCACCGCGGTGGCCGACGCGACTGCGAAGCCCCGGACAGACATCCGGTTCACACGGTTTCCTTCCACCAGCGCCCACGCGGGTGACCTCGCGGGCGCAATCGTGCCCCTGACGCGGGCCTCCTCCGGGTGTCCGGTGACGGAGGCACGGGCCCGGTGCGGTTCCGGCGCCCGAGGGCGATCGGAACCCGCGTGGTACTCGGGCGGCATACGGCTGACGCCTGTTCAGTTGTGAGGTGTGCGCCGCGAGCCGGGGCCGATCCACCTGCCGGCGGATCGGTTCGGCGCCGCGGTGGTGCCGTATGCGGGGCCTGACAGAGGCACACCCTGCCGGAGACGCCATACCGAAAGCAATCCGTGACCATGTGGGAAAGCTCACACGCGGTTTGTGAACATGAACTTGCGGAAACCGAGCGATAATTCCTCGATTGAGCGCTACTCTTCCGCCCACTCGAGAAATCGAACGAATGCAGACCCTCCTTTTCCATCTGCTTTTCACCCTTTCCCCTCCTCCGCGCCCATCGGGTCGCGGATCCGATGAAAGCGCCCGAAAAGGGTGATTGACGGGAAATCGGATGGCGACTCGTCGGAGCCCACCGGGACTCCCTCGTCACGACTCCGGAGGTTCCGGCACCCGGCGGGCCGGGGTCGTCGCTCGATGTCCGCCGCAGCCCCTCCACCGCGCCGTGTTGTTCGTCGGGGTTGGGTGACCCCTCCCGCCCCGCGCCTCCCCCACCCTCCCCTCCCCCGTCGCCCCGTCACTCTTTCGCCCCTCCCCGGCGGCACCCGAACCGCCGCCGGGCACGGGAGACGGCCCGGGGCCGGCCACCGCGGGCGGCGACCGGCCCCGGGAGGGGTTCGGGGACGGGTCAGATGGGCCCCTCCTCCAGCATCTCCGTGACCAGTGCCGCGATCGGCGAGCGCTCCGAACGGTTCAGCGTGATGTGCGCGAAGAGCGGATGCCCCTTCAGCCGCTCGACCACCGCCGCCACCCCGTCGTACCGCCCCACCCGTAGGTTGTCGCGCTGCGCCACGTCGTGGGTGAGCACCACCCGGGAGCCCTGACCGATCCGGGACAACACGGTCAGCAGCACATTCCGCTCCAATGACTGCGCCTCGTCCACGATCACGAAGGCGTCGTGCAGCGAACGCCCCCGGATGTGGGTCAGCGGCAGCACCTCGAGCATCCCCCGGGCTGTGATCTCCTCGATCACCTCGCGCGAGGTCACCGCCGAGAGGGTGTCGAAGACCGCCTGCGCCCAAGGGCTCATCTTCTCGGCCTCGGAGCCCGGCAGGTAACCCAGGTCCTGCCCCCCCACCGCGTACAACGGTCGGAAGACCATCACCTTGGAGTGCGCCCGGCGCTCCATGACCGCCTCCAGGCCGGCGCACAACGCCAGCGCGGACTTGCCGGTTCCCGCGCGCCCGCCCAACGAGACGATGCCCACCTCGGGGTCGGAGAGCAGGTCGAGCGCCACCCGCTGCTCCGCGCTGCGGCCGTGGATACCGAACGCCTCCCGGTCCCCGCGCACCAGCCGGATGCCCCCGTCGGCGGTCACGCGCCCCAGCGCGCGCCCCCGCTCGGAGGTGATCATCAGCCCGGTGTGCACGGGCAGTTCCTCCACCGAGGGATCGCGGGCGTACTCGGCCGCGAAGAGCTCGTCCACCGCGTCGCCGGGCAGGGTGACCTCCGTCATCCCGGTCCACCCGGACTCGGTGATCGCCAATTCGGCCCGGTACTCCTCCGCCCGCAGACCCACCGACGACGCCTTGATGCGCAGCGGCAGGTCCTTGGAGACGACCGTGACGTCGTGCCCCTCGGCCTGGAGGTTGCGGGCCACCGCCAGGATCCGGGAGTCGTTGTCGGCCAGCCGACCCCGGTCGTTGAGCATGGTGGGGGGGAGGATGGTGGGATCCGAGTGGTTCAACTCGACCCGCAGGGTTCCACCCAGTTCACCGATGGGCAACGGCTCGTCCAGCCGGCCGTGCCGTACGCGGTGGTCGTCGAGCCGCCGCAGCACCTGGCGGGCGAAGTAGCCCAGTTCCGGGTGATGTCGCTTGGCCTCCAGCTCCGAGATCACCACGACGGGGAGCACCACCTCGTGCTCGTCGAAGCGGGTCAGGGCCGACGGGTCGGCGAGCAGAACACTGGTGTCGAGGACGTACATGCGCCGGTCGGAGGGGCGCTTCTTGCTGGTCACCACGTGTGGACGAACCCCCTCGAATGAGGTCGGTGAAGCTCGGCGACGAGGCACGGACGTCCCGATCGGTGAGTCCCGCGCACAAGGGTCCCGTCCGCACCACCACTGCTCGCGCCCGGGGCACACGCCGGCTTCGGGGAGCCGGCGGCCCCCCGAAACCGAACGTGTCCGCGCGGACGCGGGCGGGGGTGTGCGGAGGGAGCCGGGGCGGGGGAGGCCGGCGGGAGCGGCCGGGCACGCCCGGCACCGAGGGATCGGCCGGTCGGGACCCGCTGTGCGCGGGCCGCGGACCGGCCCTTCGCGTGTTCGGCGGTGCGCAAACGGACCTCCCGGCGGACCGAGGGCAGTGCATCGGTCCGCCCACAACATGCCCCCCGGATCCGACGGTCATGCGCGGGCAGCGCTCCCGGCCTCGAACGGGTGCGGGAATTCGGAGCGGCAGGGAGTCGACGGGAAGGGGGCCGGGGAGCGACACCGGCCGGCCCGGACGATCGGTGGACCGGTGCCGGCGGGCCCGTCACCGGGCGGACCGGAGCGGGTCCCGGTCGGGGGCGCGGGCCCCGGGAGCGCGGGCTCCGGTCAGGCGCGGGCTCCGGTGCGGGAACGGGGCACGGAAGGCGCGGGACGAGGCCCGGGAGCGCCCCGCGGAGTGGAAGGCGCCGCGGGGTCACACCGCGCGCCCCGTCTCACTGCCCGTAGCGTCGGTGGCGGGCGGAGTAGTCCCGCAGCGCCCGCAGGAAGTCCACCTTCCGGAAGGCCGGCCAGTGGACCTCGCAGAAGTAGTACTCGGAGTGGGCGCTCTGCCAGAGCATGAAGCCCGAGAGCCGCTGCTCACCGCTGGTGCGGATCACCAGGTCGGGGTCGGGCTGGCCACGGGTGTAGAGGTGCTCGGAGATGTCCTCGACACCGAGCGTCTCGGCGACCCGCTCCAGGCTCTCCCCCTCGGCCGCCCGCTTGGCGAGCAGCGATCGCACGGCGTCGGTGATCTCCTGCCGACCACCGTAGCCGACGGCTACGTTGACCACTATGCCGGAGCGACCGGCGGTGGCCTCCTGGGCCTCCCGCAGAACCTTCCGGGTGCGCTCGGGAAGCACCTCCGTGGCCCCGACGTGGTGCACCCGCCAGCGTCCGTCCTCGGCGAGGTCGCGCACCGCGCCCTCGACGATGGTCAGCAGGGGGACGAGCTCCTCCTTGGGACGACTGAGGTTGTCCGTGGAGAGCAGCCAGAGGGTGACGACCTCGACCTCGGTCTCGGCGCACCAGCCGAGCAATTCGCGGATCTTCGCCGCCCCCGCCCGGTGGCCCTGGCTCGCGGTACCCCCGGACTCGCGGGCCCAGCGGCGGTTGCCGTCCAGGATGACCCCGATGTGCTTGGGCACCCGATCGGTGTCCAACCGCCCGCCGACTCGCCGGGCATACAACCTGACCGCCCAGCGGCGCAGCGTGCTCTTCATCGCGTCCGTCCAGCCCCTCCGTGCCGTGCCAGGCGCCAGAGTACACCCGGCGGAGGGAGCCGAACCCGCCCCGGAGACCGCCGGCCGGGCCCCTCGCCGACGGACCACCGGGAGGAGGGCACAAGAAAACGGGCCGGTCCGTGGGGGGGATACGGACCGGCCCGAGGGGGGGAGTTCCACGGTAACCCATCCCCGGCGGGCGACCGTGGAAGCGACACGGACCCTTCGCCACGTGTTCCCGGTCGCTTCGCGCGTTCTTCGCTTGCCGGCCCCGCCCGCCCGGGAAGCCCTGATCCATGGAGATGAAGGGGACCGGTGCGGTGGACGTTCCGAATGCTCCGGACGCCCCCGGGCGGGAAGGGCGGGAGACGGACGGGACGGACGGGCTCACAGATACTGGTGGGTCCGCCGGGACACCGCTCAGACCGCGAGCCCTCCGATCACCACCCCGACCAACGCACCCAGCGCCAGGAACGGCCCCATGCAGAACTCCGTGCGCCGACCCGCTCCCTTCGCCGCCACCAGGAAGAGGGCGTAGCAGGCCGCGAGCAGGAAGCCGGCGAACACACCGGTCAGCAGGACGTCCCAGCCGTACCATCCCAACGCCGCGCCGAGCGCGGGAGCCAACTTCACGTCTCCCAGCCCCATACCGGCGGGACTGATCAGCGCCATGACGAAGAACACGGCGGCCAGCACCGCCGCCGCCACCACCGCCCGGAGCCAGGATCCCTGCGCGCCCGGCAGCAGCGCCGCGATCCCGGTACCGACCACGGCGAGCGCCGCTAGGGGCAGGGTGAGGACGTCCGGAAGGCGGAGCACCGCGATGTCCACCGCCGCCAGGACCATCGCGCCGGGCAGCAGGAGCAACCAGACCACCGTCTCGGGTACCGGACCGCAGGCCGCGGCCAACAGAGCCGCGCACACCGCACCCACCAGAGCGGGACGCGCCGGGCCGGCCCCGGGGCGGGTCCCGATCCATCCGCGCGGGCCGGCGGGAAGCGGCTCGCCATCGGGAGCCGTGGACCGCCACGACTCCCCCGGGGGCACCGAGAGTCGGTGGACCGCGCGCGGTGTCAGGGCACCGGTCACGGCCCCGAACAGGGCGGCGGTCACGAACAGCACGGGATGCACGGCCCGAGCGTAACGGCGCCGGTGCCGGCCGGGCCGGGACGGGCGCCGATCACGGGGCGGGCGGGGCCGTTCCACCGGGTCCGCGAGGTACGGGGTCGGGAAAGGACGCACGGACGACACCACCGGAGGCCATCACCAAATGGTGACTTTCCGTGATGTCACGGAGCGGGGAAAGGATGGCGGGCCGGCCTGCCCGAGTGGGGGGAGAGGGCAGACCGGCCCGACGGATGGGGCGGGGTCGGAGCCGGGGGGGTTGGCTCACGAGGCCGCCCCGCCGGCGTTCGTCGGGGTGGGAGTGACGACGCCGGCCGTGCGTGGTACCTGCACGATACCGCACCGACGGCGCCGCGGGGAGGGCCGCGACACACCCCGCCAACGTCCGTTCCGCCACGAATGTCCCCACTCTCGCAGACAGTTGTCGTGCGACATCAATTGAGCGTGACGTGCTGGTCATGTGGGGTGACGACCCGGTGTGACCGACCGCACGTCCCTCCGGTGCCGTTCGGCGATCGGCACGCCCCGAGACCACTTCCGGACATCCCGCCCCCTCCCGGGTGACCCGTCGCACGGGCCATCCC
This sequence comes from Streptomyces sp. ST2-7A, assembly GCF_021390475.1. Lineage (GTDB taxonomy): Bacteria > Actinomycetota > Actinomycetes > Streptomycetales > Streptomycetaceae > Streptomyces. The sequence goes on along the minus strand of NZ_JAJUWS010000032.1, from coordinate 14,269 downwards.
CCACCCTCCATCGATGGACCGCTCCGGGGACCGCGTCGGAGCGGTCCATCGACGAAGTCGATACCGATATCGCACCGACCCCGTCGACGCGGCGGTCCCGTGCGACGATCCGGGTATCCGGGCGACGAACGGAGATCGTCACGGTGAGCCACAACGCTCGTCCCCACCCGGGTTCGGCACGTCCCGGGGCCGGGTCACGAGCCATCGGGGCGCCGGGCGTCGTCGGAATGGCCCCGGCTGCCGGAGAGGGCCCGGCGGGGCTCGACCGGGCCCCGGCCGGTACGCGCGGTTCCCGCCCACGGTCGGGTCGCGCTTCTCCCGGGCCGGCCCGCCACGACGAAACGCCGGAAACGCTCCGGCGACCGGGCCGGCCGAGGGGCCCGGCGATAACCGGGATGTCGGGAGCGAGGAGAGGACTTCGGCCGAATCGGTCGGTTCAGGAACTGGGCCAGGAGATTTCCACCCGCCGATTCTTCTGCCGTCCCTCATCGGTACTGTTGTCGTAAAGCGGGTAATCCTCGCTGTAACCGCGGACGTTGAAGTTGATCCCGGACGGGTCGTCCAGCAGTTCCACCAGAACCTGTTGGGTGTTGCGAGCACGGTTGTTGGAGAGCGTCACGCCGTGATCGTAGGAGCCCAGGTTGTCGGTGAAACCGAAAACGTTCACCTCGCGGGGCGAATGCTCGGCGATCGCCTCTGCGACCACCTCGAGAGCCGCTCTCGCGTCGTCGCTGACAACGTCGCTGTTCTTGTCGAAGATCACGTCGGTCTGAAGAGTGAACTTGCGTTGGTTGCCCGTGCGTTCCTCCCGGGTCTCACCCACGCTGTCGACCTCCGTCCCCTCATCCGTTTCCGGGGTTTCCTCCCGTGCGGGTGGCTCTTCCTCCTCGGCCCCGCCCTCTTCCTCGTCATCGGCGGGAGGAGCCGGGCTCTCCGGTTCGGGAGTGGGGGCGGGCGGCGTACCCGTGTCCTCGATCACGAACTTGATGTCCAACACCCTGGGGTCCGCGAGGGTCGCCCCGTCCCCCAACATCAAGCCGGGGGCATTGGCGTCGATCTGCGGCGGCGCGGGGGCTTCGTAACCGGGAGGCTGCTCGTACTCCCCGTTCTCGTCCGCGAAGGCGGGCGCCCCGATCCCCAGGGCGACCACCGTGACCGCGACCACGGCGACCACCCGCCCCGGAGTTTTTGCACGCATGTCTCGCATGGTGTCACTCCTAGCGAATCTCGATGGTAACGGTCGGCATGCGACCGATCTGGAAGTCGACCTCATTCGTTGCGGCATCGGGGGCAGGGAACTGAGCGAACCACTCCACCGTTTCGCCCGGACTCACTCCATTGCCGAAACCAGTACACAGGCAGCGCCCCGTGGTGTCCCGAAGAATCAGATAACGCTTGCCCTCCGACTTGGCCGTGAGGGTGGCGCCGGCCATGGAGAAGCCATTCGCCGAAAGCTCTCGCTCCGCCCCGCGCCAGGCAAGGTCAACCCACGTATCGGAAGTTGAATTCTGGATCGTTCCCTCCACGGTCAGGAATCCACCCTCCTCTCGCTCGGCGCGCGTGAAGTTGAGCGTGATACCGCCCTCTCCGGTGACGCTGGCGATGAAAGATGAACCCTCCGGAGCCCCTCCCTCTCCTTCTGAATCACCGCCGGACTCACCAGGAGAGCTGGAATCATCCGACTGCCCCGCTCCCGCATCGGAATTGGAGTCGCCGTTATCTCCCCCACAACTGACCATGATGACGATCAAGGCCAATCCCAAAAGCACCGCAGCCAGAATGAGGCGCGTTTTACCCTCACGGAGATTCATCGTCCCGGTCCCTTTGCAAACAGGTGCGCATGACTAGTCTTCCAAGCGAATCCCGAAGAGATCCCGGGGTTCAATCCCCGTGACTTCCTCATCGGGGTCGAGCCACCAGGATTCACCATCACAGGAGAGCTCGGGAAAATCATCATCGGCTTCCCCCTCCCGGATATCGCAAAGTGACTCCATAACCGCCGTGGCTTCGGCACGAGCCCTCTGTCCACCCACGCCAGGAATAACCGTTTGATTCACTTCGCTGCCGGTTTCAACGAACACCGTATAGCCAAGACGACCGGAAAGGGGGGAGCATTCGGCCAAGGTGGCACCGTTCCGGGCCGCCAGTCTTTGCGCCTCCCCGCAGGCCGAACCCACGGCAAAGGAATCTCCGGCGATGATCTCTGCCAGGTCGACCCCATCCTCACCCGCTGCGGCCAGGAATTCCTCGTAGAGGTTATCCCGTGCCTCGCGTACGGCCGCCAGAGCGGCGGCGTCCGCAGCCGACTGACCCGAGCCACGCAAAGCCGCCGCCTGGGCGAAAACGAAGAAAGCCAACATGGCGAAGAGCCCGGTACTGATCAACCAGATGTACAGCGGAAAAGCCGCACCACGGTCGAAGACCGAATATCGCCCGGGCTTTCCTGTCAGAGGTTGAGGACGGAGTTGACCGCTCGCTGCACCGCATTGGCGATTTGGGTATCCAAGCCCAAGCCGAACACCGTCACCACAACCGCGGCTATGAGGAGGAGTAGGCCGGCGTACTCGACGAAGCCGGCGCCGCGGTCCGGGGAGGCGGACCCCAGCCGACCGGCGACGCGGTGTCTCCACTCCAACAGCACTCTGGTCATGGTGAACCTCTCTTCCAGCCGCCCCCTGCGCGGCTGTCGATTCCCTACCCCGTGCCGACGGGTTTCTCCCGGGCGCGGGAGAGCCGTCGGTCGGTGGCGCCATCCGGGGTGCGGTGCCCCGGTCGTGGCGGCCGAGGTGGCCGCGGTCCTCGTTCACGGTGTTCCCGGGTGCGGGGGACGAGTCGTGTTCCATGCCGTCCCTCCCCCCGAACCACCCAGTGAACTCATCGCAACTGACTGTGCCACACCTTGCCCCACTTGGGCAGTGGATGGCCGAAGGTCGGTACCGGAACGGGACCGGGCGTTGGCCTGTTGGTCACCCCCGGGTACGGTGACGGAGTGGAAACGGGGCGCGTACAACCGTTCCGGCGGTGACGCCGTCGGAGCCCCGTGGAGGGTTCGGTGCGGGGGACGCCCGCGGGGAGGGAAGTCATGGTCGGCGACTCGGGCGGCAAGTGGGTGGACACCGTCGCGGTGGAGCGGGAGGGCTTCCACATCAAGGTGCCGGACACCTGGTGGGAGTTCGACATCCGGCCGGAGACCCGGGAGGAGGGGATCCGGCGTCTGGTGCGGGAGCGGGTGCGGGCCAACCCTCGGCTGGCCGAGCATGCCGAGACCATCGCCTCGTTCCTGCGTCGGCAGGCGAAGGAGGCCAGGGACTCGGGGGCGGCCTGGATCGGTTGCATGGCGGACACCTTCGGCGGCGAGGTGCCGGTGACGGCTTCGATGACGGTTTCCCTGCTCGACGCGCGCACCTCCACCGGGGCCGCGTTGTCCACGGATCCGCGCGCGATCGCGGGGCAGTTGAAGGAGGTCACCGCCCGTCGGGAGGGCGACCCGTGGCGCCGGGTGTCCACGGTGGAGATCCCGGAGGTGGGAATCGTGGCGCGCACCGAGGGCGTGGAGGACATCAGGTTCCGTCAGGATCCTCGTCCGATGCGGGTGGTGTTGTCGCAGACCTTCATCCCCGTGCCGGGCAGCGCGAACCGGGTGGCCCTGGTGGCGGGGAGCAGCCATACCCTGGAGTTGGCCGATTCCTTCCTCGACGTGTTCGACGCGGTGGCCTCGACCTTCCGGTTCGTCTGAGTGGCCGGTTCCCCGGCGCCGCCGGTGTCGTCCTCCGGCGGCGCACCCCGCCGGAGGTCACGCGTTCCCCTTTCCTCTGCCCTCCCTCTCCACCCGTCCGATTCGATCTTTCGTCCGTTGGTCCTTTCCGTTCGACGAGCGCGGCCCCGCGGGGCCGAGGGGGTGTTTTCGAGGTGAGCGACAACGACCTGAAGGTTCCCTACGAGATGCTGGAGGAGTTCGGCGGGGAGTTGGAGTCCGTGCGCACCCGCATGAACGCCACCGGCCGAACCATGGAGAACTACGAGGACGACATCGGTGACTCCTCGGTGCGCAAGGCGCTGGAGGATTTCGTCTCGAACTGGCGGGACGGTCGGCAGCGGATCGACGACCAGTTGTCGGGACTCAAGGAGATCGCCGACATGGTGATCGAGGAGTTCTCCGCGCTGGACCGTGAGTACGAGGCGTCGTTGGAGGGGGACGCACAGGGGCCGCCCGCCCCGGGTGGGGAGCAGACGCCGATGTGATGCCACCCGGGGGTCGCCCGACCCGGTGGGGCGACCCGCACGTCTCCCGGAGAACCCCGTTTCCGCGAACACCGCCCCGACCGGGGTCGGCTCAGTCCTCGCCGAGGATGGCGAAGAAGTCGGTCCCTGAGCCGAGGATCATCCCGGCGATGATGATGATCATGGTCGCCGGGACCATGAAGACCAGGGTGGCCATGGTCGCCTTGGGAATGGCCCGGGCGGCGCGGCGGCGGGCGTTCTGGGCGTCGGTGCGCCGCATGTCGGCGGCGATCTGGACCAGGGTGTCGGCGATCGGCGAGCCGAGTTCCTCTCCCTGCTGGAGCGCGGAGACGAACTGGTTGACGGGTTCGGAGTCGTTGCGCCGCCGCAGTTCGTCGAAGGCCTGGCGGCGGGAGACCCCCATGTCCATCTGGCGCAGGGTGATGCGGATCTCGTCGGCCCACGGGCCGGTGTAACGGGAGGAGACGCGTTCGAGGGCCTGTCGGAAGCCGAGGCCGGCGGAGACGACCACCGCGAGGACGTCCAGGAAGTCGGGGAGGGTTCGTTCGATCGCCTCCTTGCGGGCCCGGGCGCCCTGCCAGATCAGGGCGTCGGCGGCGAGGAGACCGAAGGCCAGGCCGAGGACGGCGAACAAGGGCTGTCCGGCGGCGAGGAAGATCGGCGCCAGGAGCAGACCGAAGAGGCCGTACACGGCACGACGGGCGGCGTAGCGATCGAGGGTCAACCCGCCGGGGTTGCCGGCCTGGTCGATGCGGCGTCGCTTGCGTTCGACGGCGGCGGGGCCCATCAGGCGCAACAGCAGGGGGGACATCCGCATACCGAGGCGGTCGACGGCGGAGCCGCCGGCGGACACCCGGCTCGAGCCGATCTCCAGTGCGAGGACGAGGTCGGGGGGCAGTGGGGTGCCGGCGCGCAGGGCACGGATGCCGGCGACGAGGCCGAGTACGGCGGCGGCCGCGACCAGGCCGAGCAGGAGTGGCAGCAGCGGGGCGAGGTCGGTCACGGCGGGCTCCGGCGTTCGGTCGGGGGCGATGGTCGGGGCGGGTCGATCGGTGGGCGGGTCGATCGGGTCGGGGGAGGAACGAGCCCGGGGCTCAGATGTCGATGCGCCCCAGCCGGCGGATCACGACGAAGCCGAGCAGGTAGAGCCCCAGCGCGATGAGCAGGACGATTCGGCCGACACCGCTCTCGGTGATGCGGTCCATGGCGCCATCGGCCATCGTGTTGATCAGCAGCAGCGCGCCCAGCCCGATGGTGGGCACGGTGACGGCGGTGGCGTTGACCTCCGCCAGCATGGTGCGGACCTCGCGTCGGGTCTCCTTGCGCTCCTCCAGGGTTTGGGTGAGGTTGCGCAGGGAGTCGACGATGGCGCCGCCGGCCCGGTTGGCGAGGGTCAGAGTGGTGAGCAGGACGTTCAGTTCGCGGGAGGGCAGCCGCTCACCGAGTTCACCCAGGGCCTCCTCCAGGGGGCGACCCATGGCGAGTTGGTTGGCGACGACGGCGAGTTCGGCACCGGCCGGGTCCTCCATCTCCTCGGCGGCCATGGACAGGGCGGTGCGCAGTGCCAGTCCGGCGGCGGTGCCGTTGGCGATGAGGCGGGAGAGTTCCGGGAGTTGGGCGATGAAGCGCTCGTTGCGGCGGGTGCGCTGCCACTCCAGGAAGGAGTTGACGGCCCAGAGGCCGATCAGGGCGAAGATCGGGCCGAAGAACGGTGACAGGAGCGCGCCGCCGATCAGCCACAGGGCGACCACGGCTGCGAGCGCGTACACCAGGTACTCGGCGGGGCCGATGTCCAGGCCGCCGGCGGCCAGTCGCAGGCGGAGGGTGCGGCCGAGGCGGGTGTCGTGCAGCCGACGCTCCAGCGTGGGGAAGCGGCGCCGGCGGCCGTGCGGGGTCCGCCCGACGAGGGCGGACAGCGGGACCGCGTCACCGGGCTCCGGGGAGGGGCCGGCGAGGCGGCGCACCAGGGCTTTGCGGCGGGCCCGCCCGGCGGCCCACATCTGGACGCCCGCGACGGCGACGACGAGGGCCAGCAGGGTGAGGCCGAGGGCGAGCTGCGGCAGCCGGTCCGGGAGCGCGACCGCCAGGTGCGGGAGGGGTGCCGCCGGTGGGATGTGGGCCATGTCAGCGGGCTTCCCTGGTGGTGAGGTGGTCGTCGTCGAGGTGGACCCCGAAGACGGGCGGGATGCGCTCCCCGGCCCGGTGCAGGCGGTCGGCGAGGCCGCGGGGGACCGGGTGGTGCCGGAAGGCTCCGTGGACGCGGCTGTCGGCGGTCATCGGCTCGGTGTCGAAGCGGGCCAGGTCCGCGACGCGGAACGGTTGGCGTCCCCGGCTGGTGAGGGCGACGACCTCGGCGACGCGGCGGGTGCCGTCGGGGTTGCGGACGAGTTGGACGATGACGTCCACGGCGCTGTTGATCTGGTCGCGCAGGGCCTCGAAGGGCACCTGCAGCTCCGACATGGAGGCGAGTGTCTGCAGGCGCATGAGGGCGTCGTCGGCGCTGTTGGCGTGGACGGTGGCGAGTGAACCGTCGTGGCCGGTGGACATGGCCTGGAGCATGTCGAGGGTTTCCCCACCGCGGACCTCGCCGACGATGATGCGGTCGGGGCGCATCCGCAGCGAGTTGCGCACCAGGTCGCGGATGGTGATCTCGCCGCGTCCCTCGACGTTGGGGGGCCGGGACTCCAGGCGGATGACGTGGCTCTGCTGGAGTTGGAGTTCGGCCGCGTCCTCGACGGTGACGATGCGTTCGCCCTCGGGGATGAGGCCGGAGAGGGCGTTGAGCAGGGTGGTCTTCCCGGAACCGGTACCGCCGGAGACGATGACGTTGAGTTTGGCGCGGACCAGGGCGGCGAGCAGCAGCAGGATCGGCTCGTCCAGGGTGCCGAAGTCGACGAGTTCGCGCAGGGTGTAGGCGCGGGGAAAGCGGCGGATGGTGAGGGTGGCGCCGGTCAGGGAGAGCGGCGGAATGATGACGTTGACGCGTTCGCCGGTGGGCAGGCGGGCGTCGACCATGGGGTTGGCCTCGTCCACGCGTCGGTTGACGGTGGAGACGATGCGCTCGATGGTCTGCATGAGCTGTTCGTCGGAGGCGAAGCGCAGCGGCAGGCGTTCCACGCGGCCGGCGCGTTCGACGAAGATCTGGTCGGGGCCGTTGACCATGATCTCGGTGACGGAGGCGTCCTCCAGGAGGGGTTCGAGGATGCCCAGGCCCAGGGCCTCGTCCACCACCCGTCGGATGAGCAGACCGCGCTGCTGCGGGGAGAGAACGGGGCCCTCCCGGCTGAGGATGTGGCCGAGGACGCGCTCGAGGCGATCCCGGCGTTCGACGGTGCCCAGGGAGGACATCTCGGCGAGGTCGATCTCCCGGAGGAGTTTGGCGCGGTAGTCGGCGACCAGCCGACCGTCCCCGTGACCGTCGGTGGTGGTCTCCTCCCGGCCGGCGAGGCGGGACCTGAGGCCCATGGTGTGTCTCCCGGTGGTTCCTGGTGCCGGCGAGGGGCTTTCCCCTCGCCGATGGGGCGGGCGGGGCTAGTCGCAGGGCATGGTGACGGTCCGTCGGGCGGTACCCGGGCTCGGCAGGAACGGCATCACGGAGGGCACCTCGACGCTCGCGGTCACCGTGGCCACGTCCCCGCACGCCTCTCCCATGCTCAGGGAGACCGACAGCCAGTCGCTGGTGGCGGCCCGGCCGGCCTCGGCCCAGCGGTGGCCGACCTCCTCCTGGGAGGCGACCCGGGCGGCGGCGCGGGCGGCGGACCCCGCCTGTTGCACGGCGAAGCCGGCGACGCCGAGCTGGATGCCGGCGAACGCGACGATCAGCAGGATCGGCAGCCAGCCGGCGAACTCCACGGCGGTGACGCCGCGCTGACGGTCGCGCCGGGCGTGTGGGCCGCCGGGTGGGCCGGCGCATCGGGGTCGGTTCCCGGGGGCGGTCGGCCCGGGGGGCTCGGCCGGCCCGGGGGTGCCCGGGCGCTGGGCGGGCGCGGGGGTCACGGCTCAGCCCTCCTCGGCGGCACCGGCCCGGCCGGTGACCTCGATCGGCAGGTTGATCGCACCGGGGAACATCATCGGCACCCGGAGCCGGACCTCGGCGGTGCGCACCAGACCCGAGGAGGGACAGGAGATGGTGGCCTGCCAGGAGCCGGGCAGGTTGGCCCGGGCCGCCTCGTTGCACGCCGTCTCGGCCCCGGAGCGGGCGGCGGCGCCGGCCCGGGCGCCCTCATCGGCGGCGTTGCCGGCGAGGGAGAAGGCGTGGCCGATGAGTACGGCCTGCCAGATGACGGCGATCATCAGGAGCACGAGGGGGAAGAGGCCGGCGAACTCGACCATGACCGCTCCCCGGTCCCGGGACGTGGCGCCCCGCTCCCCGCCCTCCCCGGCGCCCTCCCCCACGTCGGCGGCGGACACGGCGGACCCGACCGCGGGGACGTGTCCGGGCGAGGGGGACGGCGGGTGGTCCGGGAGCGTGCCGCGCCCCGGCGCGATGGGGGTCCTCACAGGCGTTTCCCCTTCCTGCGTCCGGCGGGCGCCACCGCGTCGGCGTCGGCCAGGCCGATCTCCGCCGCGAGGGCCCACATGGCGCGGCGCACGCCCCCGCGCGGGTCGAGGTCCTGGATGCGGCCGGAATCCTGGGCGTCCTGCAACTCCCGGAAGCCGGCCGGGATGACGGAGTTCGCCACCGGGGTGCCGGTGATGCGGGAGATCAGCTGCGGCTGCACGGGCCCGGTGCGGCCGTGGCGGTTGACCACGGTGAGCAGCTCGCGCGGCTTGCGGATGTGCAGTCGGTCCCACATCCGCACGGTGCGGTTGACCGCCCGCACCGCGATCACGTCGGGGGTGGTCACCAGCAGGGCGGTCTCGGCGACCTCGACGGCGGTGGCGCCGGCGGGGCTGGTGTGGGACCCGCAGTCCACGATCACGGTGTCGTAGCGGGCGCGGACGGCGTTGAGCAGACGGCGGGTGGAGTCCTCGCTGACCTCCTCGCCGCGCTCGCCCTCGGCGGGGGCGATCAGCAGCGACAGACCGGTCTCGTGCGGGAAGACCGCCTCGGCCAGGACCTGGGCGGAGATGTCCGGGAGTCCGGCGAGGTCGGCGACCGAGCGGCGGAACTGGACGTCGAAGTAGGAACCGATGTCGCCGCCGAGCAGGTCGAGATCGACCAGGGCGACGCCGCGTCCGCCGCCTCCCGTGGTGGAGTCGGTGGTGGGGCCGTGTTGGTGTGCGGCGAGGGCGAGTTGGCAGGCGAGGAGGGTGGCGCCCACCCCGCCCTTGGCGCCGGAGACGGTGATCAGCCGGCCGGCGGGGCCGGTCTCGACCGGCACGGTGCCCAGGCCGAGGTGGCCGCGCACGCCCGAGGCCCACTGCGCGGCGGCGGCGAGTCGGGCGCCGAGTTCCTCGCGCTCGAGCGGCACGGCGATCAGGCCGCGGGCGCCGGCGTCCATGGCGGCGGAGTACAGGCCGGCGGTGGGGTCGGCGGTGGCGAGGACGACGCCGACGGCCGGGAACCGCATCGCGACCTCGCGGACCAGTTCCAGGGCCGGCATCGGGCCGATGGACTCGTGGACCAGGACGACCTCGGGCAGGTCCACGGGGTTGCCGGCCGCCAGGGCGCCGAGGGTGTCGAGCAGGGCGACGGAGTCGGGGACGGCCCGGGTGGGCTCCAGCCCGGGCAGTTGGCCGACCAGGGTGATCATGGCCCGGGCGAGGTCGGGGTCACCGGAGGCGGGGAGAACGCGCGTGGTCATCGGGGGCCTGCTCAATCCTGGAAGAACTGGAGGGGATCAATGTGCGGGTTTTCCAGCAGGTCGCCGATGATCGTGTAGGTGCGCTCCTCCTCGGGGATCTCGCGCTCGTCGCCGGGGGCGACCAGGGCGAGGCGGATCTGTTCGGCGAAGGCCTCGGCGAAGGTGACGCGCTGGGCGTCGAGGTGGTCGAGGGCGAAGGTGATGGGCACGGCCTGCGTGCGGACTCGGTCCTGCTCCACGTCGGTGAGGTCGCCGACCTCGATCACCCGCGCGTTGTCGACCATCAGGCGGACCATCTCGTACCGGCGGTCGGAGTCCCCCTCGGTGTCCTCGACGGTGTAGGCGGCGTAGAGGTTGATGGTGGAGCCGGGCCGGATCTTGCCGCCCACGCCGGTGGAGGCGTCGATCAGGACGGCGATCTCCTGCTCGCCCTCGGCGAGTTCCGGCACGGGGGCGATCATGTCGCGCTGCAGGAGGGAGCCGGGGGACAGCGGACCGACGGCGACCATGTCCCCGATGTCGGACAGGTCGGTGACGGCGGAGTCGGGTATGTACCGCTCGGGGAGGCTGACCTCGGTGAACCAGGCGGGATCCAGCGGTTGGTGGGGCTCGATCTCCTCGGCGACCTCGTAGGCGGTGGCCTCGGGGCCGACCTTGGACTGGGCGTCGCGGACCACGGCGAGGACCGCGAGGAAGGCGGCGAGGGCGAGCAGTGCCGAGAAGGTCAGCAGGACGACACCGCGTCGCCGGCGAGCGTTCATGGGGTCGGTTCTCCATCGGGACGGGGCGCGGGGATCCCGGCCTCCGGGCGGTCGGAGGAAGCGGCGGGGGATCCGGACGTCGCGGGTCGGGGCCGGCAGGGCTCGGGGGCGGACGGTCGGGGTCGAAACGGCTCGGGATCGGACGGTCGGGTCAGGTCAGGGCGCGGCGGGTCGGGCCGGTCAGGGCCCGGGGGTGACGATCGGCGGCGGGGGCGGGGACCGGTGCCCGACAGAAGGCACACAGGTCACCGATGATGGTCAACCCGCACCAGTGGCAGTGCTCCCGGCGGACGGAGCCGACCATCTGGTACAGCGGGGCGATGTCGGGGATGGCGGCGGCGAACTCGACCATCCGGGGGGTGCCCCACCAGGAGGGCGAGTCGGCCGGTAGGGCGACGGCGTGCAGGGAACCGACCCGCCAGGTGGGGGCGAGTTCACCGATCACGCGGTCACTGGCGAGGCTGCCGGTGGCGTAGGTGAGGGAGGTGGCGAACTGTGGCCCCTCCGGGAACTCCCCATCGGGGGCCACCACGGGGCGCGGGGCGGCCAGTACCGCGCAGGTGCCGCCGCGGGGACGGGGCCGGTCGGCGGGGAGTTCGACGGGCAGCCGGGAGAGACTCCTGGTGGTGCCCAGGAGCGCACCGGTCCAGATGTAGTGGGCGAGGAGGCGACCGGCGGAGGCCAGGATGCCGGGGCCGAAGTCGCAGACGGAGAGCTGGCGCAGCTGACGGGCCAACACCGCCATTCCCAGCGGCGGCAGGTCGCAGGACAGCAGGGCGATCCGGTCGGACTCCAGCATCGCGCGGACCGCGTGCAGGCGGTGCAGGTGGGCACGGGGCAGGGTGCGGGAGTGGACGATCAGGTAGTGGCCGTGACGGTCCACCAGGTCGGCGGCCTCGGCCAGCGCGGTCTCGAAGTCCTGCTCACCGGGAGGGGTGAGGACATGGGCCCCCGGTGTTCGTTGGTCGGTGGCCGGGAGCACCAGATCGGCACCGGTCACCGCGATCGCCATCGGCATGTGCCGCTCCCCCCGGGCCGGGCCGGCCGTCGCTTGCGGTTGGGTCTGCCAGATGGGCAGCTTAACGACTTCCCGGGGTGGTGAACCAGCGTCGGACGGTTACCGGTTGATGCCGTTCGGTGGGTCGGCGGCGCATGCCGGGGAGTGGCGCGGCCGGGTGACCGGTGACGGTGTGTGCGTGTGTTCTCCGACGTTCCCGGGTTCTCCGTGGTACGGCCGGGAGGGATCCGGGTGAGGGATGCCGCCCGAAGGTGGGTTCAAGCGTGACTCAAGTCCGCCTTATGGGGGGATCGTTCCCGCCCGAAACGTCCTCCTACCACCCCATCCGCGATCCGTTCCGACGGAACGGGGTCGTGCGCACGCCCTTGACAGGGTGATTGGTCTGGACCATTGTGCCGGTGAGCGGTGGCCACGGTGCGTCACACGTGGGCACCGGCACGCCCTCCGTCGGAGACCCCCGCGGCCCCACCCGGCCCCCTGACGCCCCACCCCGCGCCCCGAGTCCTTCTCCCCCGGGCCGCAGCACGCCCCGGGTCGGTCGTCCGCACACCCCACCACCCTCACCGCACCGCATCGCACCGTTTCCCCGCCCCCCACACGAGAGTTCAGGGAGACCCACGACGTGACACCACACCAGTCCGACCGAACCGCCCACCGACGACGCCCCCGTCGCGGACGGCTGCTCGCCGCCCTCGCGACCGGCGGCGCGGCCGGCGCCCTGATCCTCACCGGCCTGCCCGGCATCGCGACGGCCGGCGAGACGGCCGCCGGGACGAGCGGGTCCGACAACCTGCTCGTCAACCCCGGCTTCGAGTCCGGCCTCACCGGGTGGAGTTGCAGCGCCGGCTCCGGTGCCGTGGTGTCGAATCCGGTGCGCAGCGGAAGCGGCGCCCTGGCCGCCACCCCGGCCGGTTCGGACAACGCCCGGTGCGAACAGACCGTGAGCGTGCGGCCCGGTTCCGAGTACCGGCTCAGCGGTTGGGTGCGGGGCGGCTACGCCTTCCTCGGCGCGGTGGGCCCGGGCACCGAGCAGGTCTCCACCTGGACGCCCGGCTCGGGCGCCTGGCAGGAACTGAACCTGACGGTGACCACCGGCCCCGGCACCGAGGAGCTGACCGTCTTCACCCACGGCTGGTACGGCACCGACGCCTACGGGGTGGACGATCTGGTGCTGACCGGCGACCCGGGCGAGGGCGGGCCGGTGGATCCGCCCGTGGACCCGCCGACCGAGCCACCCGCCGCACCCGGCGGGGTGAGCGTCACCGCCACCACGTCCACCTCCGTCACCCTGGAGTGGCAGGCGGTCGAGGGAACGGAGCGCTACCACGTGGCGGTGGAGGGCGAGCGCCGGCAGAGCGTGACCGGCACCTCCGCCACCGTCGGCGGGCTCTCCCCCGACACCACCTACCGGATGCGGGTGACGGCGGAGAACGCGAGCGGGGAGTCCGAGCCGTCCGTCGAGGTCTCGGCGACCACCCGACCGGCGCCCGGCGGTGGGAACGGCCCCGGTGTGCCGCGCCACGCGGTGACCGGTTACTGGCACAACTTCGACAACAACTCGGTGATCCAGAAGCTGCGGGACGTGCCCCGGGACTTCGACATCATCGCGGTCTCCTTCGCCGACGCCACCCCCAACACCGGTGAGATCGAGTTCAACCTCGATCCCTCGCTGGGCTACTCCTCCGAGCAGGAGTTCAAGGACGACATCGCCGCCAAGCGGGCGGAGGGCGTCTCGGTGATCATCTCGGTCGGCGGCGAGGTGGGCAACGTCATCGTCAACGACGCCGCCTCGGCCCGCCGCTTCGCCGACAGCACCCTCGCCCTGATGGCCGAGTACGGGTTCGACGGGGTGGACATCGACCTCGAACACGGCATCAACGCCACGTACCTGACACAGGCGATGCGGGACATCCACGCCTCGGTCGGCGACGACCTCGTCTACACGATGGCTCCGCAGACCATCGACATGCAGCACACCGGTACCGAGTACTTCAAGCTGGCCCTGAACACCCGGGACTTCCTGACCGTGGTCAACATGCAGTACTACAACAGCGGCGGCATGATGGGCTGCGACAACCGGGTGTACTCGGTCGGGAGCGTCGACTTCCTCACCGCCCTGGCCTGCATCCAGTTGGAGAGCGGGCTGGACGCCTCCCAGGTGGGCCTCGGGGTCCCGGCCTCGCCGCGCGCCGCCGGCAACGGCTACGTCTCCCCCGAGACGGTCAACCGGGCACTGGACTGCCTGACCCGGGGCACCAACTGCGGCTCCTTCACCCCGCCCCGGCTCTACCCCGAACTGCGTGGGGCGATGACCTGGTCCACCAACTGGGACGCCCACTCCGGGTACGCCTGGTCCTCGGTGGTCGGCCCGCACGTGCGCGGCCTGTCCTGAGCACCGGTGCGGGGGCGTCGCACGCGATGCCCCCCCACCGGCCCGGCCGTCGGTCCGAGCCGGATCGGACCGACGGCCGGCCCGGCGGACGCCCGGCGGGGGCGGACAC